>JBNMQM010000014.1:0-80218 GCA_051278195.1 Candidatus Azotimanducaceae bacterium | reverse complement strand
TCTTTAACGAGCACGGCGAATGATGGCGCAGACATAAAGGCGCACACTGCCAGCATTAAGATGCGGACAAAGTTGATTTGACGATAGTGTATGGTGATGTTCGTTCCTCAGAGCTATTCATGCCGCGTTCAGCGAACTTGAATATGATGGAATTGTTTACGGCAATCGTGTTCCAAATTGTCATAGACTAACCGCTCTTTTACAAGAGCCCGTTGAATTTAAAGGAAAAACCATGCGCTGGATCATTTTTGCCCTACTATTCGTCTGTCAGCCTTCCTGGGCAGCGGCGGACGACGTGAATAGCGGGATCAATCCAAGCTTGTTTCGAGCGGTTTATAAGGCTGATTACAAAGGTCTGCCCATTAGCGCAAAGGGTGTTCGCGAATTAACCCAAGATGAGACCGGCCGTTATCGCCTGTCCTCAAAAGCCACTTCCATTTTTGCCTCGATTACCGAAACAACGGAGTTCACCATCGAAGGCTCCGAGGTAATTCCTTACGAATATCAGTACCACCGATCGGGCATCGGCAAGAAACGAGATGCTATCCTGAGCTTTGATTGGGACTCCGGTACGGTCTTAAACGATGTGCAGGACAAACCCTGGCGCATGGACGTACCCACCGGCGCACTCGACAAGCTATTGTATCAATTCAAATTACGCGAAGATCTGAAAGCTGCCTACGCGAGCGGACAGCCTTGGCCAGATTTAGAATATGTGATTGCCGATGGTGGGAAACTAAAGAATTATGCTTTTAAGGTCGTGGGCGAAGAGGTCATTGATACGCCACTAGGCAAGATGAACACCATTAAGGCTGCCCGGGTGAAAGATAGCCGGAACCGAGAATCAATGTTCTGGCTGTCGCTTGATTACGACTTTCTGTTGGTGCGATTTCAGCAGCTGAAAGCTGACGGCAGCGGATTCGAGTTGCACCTTAGAGAAGCGGAGTTTGCGGGCAAGAAGCTCTAGCTCTGTACAATTTTCGACGGCAGCGAAGCAAGCAATACCCGCTGCCGACCACAACCTAGCACTTCAACTAGCTTTATAGGCACTAGCCAGTAAGCTGCTAGCCCCACTTTGGCTAAGCTCTAGGCACTCAATTAAGCTCTGAGCAGCTCATCAAGCTCGAGGCAGTGTTACACCGCGCTGGCCCTGATATTTGCCGCCGCGATCCTTGTACGACGTTTCACACTCCTCATCAGACTCGAAGAACAGCATTTGCGCCACGCCTTCATTGGCATAGATTTTCGCCGGCAACGTCGTCGTATTCGAGAATTCCAGAGTAACGTGCCCTTCCCACTCGGGCTCCAGAGGCGTGACATTGACGATAATTCCGCAACGGGCATAGGTCGACTTGCCTAAACAGATCGTCAACACATTGCGCGGAATCTTGAAATATTCCACGGTACGCGCCAATGCAAAAGAGTTCGGCGGAATGACACAAACATCGCTTTGCACATCCACGAAACTATTTTCATCAAAATGCTTTGGGTCGACGGTGACCGAGTGAATATTGGTAAAAACCTTGAATTCATTAGAGCAGCGAACGTCGTAGCCATAGCTCGACGTTCCGTAGGAGATGATTTTTTCTCCGCCACTTTCTCGCACCTGACCCGGCTCAAACGGCGAGATCATGCCGGCTTCTTGAGACATCTTTTGAATCCAGCGATCGGACTTAATGGTCATGGCATTTCCACAGCAAATTTAAGCTGAGAATGATACAGGAGCCATCCAGCGTGGACTAGAGATTGACCATTACCGCTGGGCTAATCATCCATAATATGAATGCGCGGCCCGGCCTGCTGCACCGAATCGATCATGCCGTGGATCTTCTTGGCAATTTCTCGAAACTGCCCGGCAATCTCGCCATCAGGGTCGCTGAGCACGGGAGGCTTACCACCATCAGATTGCTCACGAATCGCCATTGATAGGGGCAATTTGGCAAGAATGCTCATACCGTACTCCGCAGCGATCGCATCACCGCCGCCCGAACCAAATATGGCTTCGTTGTGGCCGCACTCAGAACAGGTGTGCATGCTCATATTCTCGACGATGCCAAGTAACGGAACCTCGACCTTGCGGAACATCTCGATACCTTTACGGGCGTCTAGCAGTGCAATGTCCTGTGGCGTTGTAACAATCACAGCACCACTGAGCGGTACCTGCTGGGACATGGTCAGCTGGATATCGCCAGTACCCGGTGGCATATCCACGATCAGGTAATCCACCTTCTGCCAGTATGTCTGCGCCAAAAGCTGCTGCAGCGCACCACTTGCCATCGGGCCACGCCACACGGCCGGCGTGCGGTCAGAGGTGACAAAGCTCATCGACATGACTTGCAGACCATGAACCTCAATCGGTTCTAGGTACTCCCCAGAAACATTGGGTTTCGTGCCAGAGGGCACACCCATCATTAATCCTTGGCTGGGTCCGTAAATATCGGCATCTAGCAACCCAACGGTATGTCCCTCGGCCGCGAGCGCCAGCGCCAGATTGGCGGAGACGGTTGATTTACCTACACCGCCCTTGCCCGAAGCAACGGCAATAATGCGCTTAACACCCGGTAGGGTCATTTTTTGAGGTCCAGCGGCGATAACGATTCTCCAGATAAAAGTAGGACTCTATTAAATCCTATTTCTCGATTCAACGTAAACCAGATGATTAAAGGCGGATGCATCGGTATATTGAGCACCCTTCGAAAACACCCTTCGGGTTTCTATGTCCAAACGTCATATTCTTGTTACCAGTGCGCTCCCCAATGCTAATGGCTCTATCCACTTGGGCCACATGTTGGAACACGTCCAGACCGACATCTGGGTAAGATTCCAGCGCATGCAGGGCAACGAATGCACCTATGTTTGTGCCGATGACACCCATGGCACGGCCATCATGCTGAAAGCCGAGGAACAAGGCGTGTCGCCAGAAGCCCTCATCGAGACCATAAAACGAGAGCATGAAGACGATTTTCGGGCATTTATGATCAGCCACGATAACTATCATTCGACGCATTCGCCAGAGAATCAGGCATTTAGCAACGAGATCTACAACAAACTGAAGGATGCTGGTCAAATTCGGAAAAAAGAAGTTGACCAACTTTACGATCCAGAAAAAAACATGTTCCTTGCGGATCGATTTATCGTCGGGGCCTGCCCGCGTTGTAAAACAGAAGACCAATATGGCGACAATTGTGAAGCGTGCGGCGCCACCTATGACGCAACGGAGCTGATCAATCCTGTATCAAAGGTCTCTGGAGCCAAACCGGTTCTTAAAGCGTCCACCCACATCTTTTTTGCGCTCTCCAACTTCACGGAGTTTTTGAAGCAGTGGACTCGCAGCGGCACTCTGAACGATCAGGTCGCCAACAAATTGTCAGAGTGGTTAGAAGCCGGTCTGAAAGATTGGGATATTAGCCGTGATGCACCTTATTTTGGTTTTGAGATTCCCGACGAGCCTGGCAAATATTTTTACGTCTGGTTAGACGCACCTGTGGGCTATATGGCCAGTTTCGAAAATCTGTTAAGTCAGCAAGGCCGCAATGATTTTGCCGAATATTGGAAAGATGACTCGAGTTATGAGGTGCATCACTTTATTGGCAAAGACATCATTAATTTCCACGCTTTGTTTTGGCCAGCAATACTCAAAACGGCCGGCTACCGCACACCGACTCGCTTACATGTGCATGGCTTCATTACCGTTAATGGCCAGAAAATGAGCAAATCTCGCGGCACGTTTATCAATGCGGCTACCTACGCAAAACATCTGGATCCAGAATACATCCGCTACTATTTTGCGACCAAGCTGAGTAACGGTATCGATGACATGGACATCAATCTAGAGGACTTCGTGCAGAAGGTGAACTCTGATCTAGTCGGCAAGGTTGTGAACATTGCGAGCCGTTGTGCCGGTTTTATCAACAAGCAGTTTGACGCCACGCTGGCGTCAAGTTCCGGCAACCCATTGGTCGAAGAACTCATCAAAGCCGGTGACGAAATCGCTTCACTGTACGATCAGGACGAATTTGGTAAGGCGACCCGGCTCATCATGTCACTCGCGGACAAGGCAAACCAATATATCGCCGAGCAAGAACCCTGGAGCAAGATTAAAGATCCCGCAAACGCTGAACAGGTTCACCAGATCTGCTCTGACGGGATCAACATGTTTCGCATGCTGGTCGGCTACTTAAAACCTGTGCTACCGGCTCTGGCAGAAAGGGCCGAGGCCTTCTTGAATATAGAGCCGCTGACCTGGGCAGATCTAACAACATCACTCACCAGCCATAAAATCGCTAAATTTAAACCGCTGATGACTCGTATCGAGCAAAAAACCGTGACCGCGATGATCGAAGACTCAACGGAGCAGGAACCGGCAACAGAAGCAGCTGTAGACACCAGCGACGGCGCTGCAGAACCGCTTGCGCCAGAGATTCAGTACGACGATTTTGCCAAGATCGATTTAAGAGTCGCTACCATCGTAAATGCAGAAAGCGTCGAGGGTGCCGACAAGCTCCTCAAGCTAACGCTGGATCTCGGCTTCGAGCAGCGCACCGTATTCGCCGGCATTAAGTCTGCCTATGACCCAGCCACTCTAATCGGCAAACAAACGGTCATGGTTGCAAACTTGGCGCCTCGGAAAATGCGTTTCGGCATGTCTGAAGGCATGGTGCTCGCAGCCGGACCTGGCGGCAAAGACATCTACATCTTAGAGCCACACGACGGCGCAACAGCGGGCATGCGGGTTACCTAACCGCTATCGTATTTATGCCAGACACCATACTGATTTTATTGGGCACGATTTTTGTAAACAATTTCGTGATGGTGCAATTTCTGGGCTTGTGTCCTTTTATGGGCGCATCCAAAAAACTGGATGCCGCGATTGGTATGTCGGCGGCAACCACGTTTGTCCTAACACTAGCGTCTGCGGCCAGTTACCTGATTGATCAATATTTGTTACTCCCGCTTAACTTAGAGTACTTGCGTATCATCGTGTTTATTGTATTGATTGCTGGTCTCGTGCAATTTTCTGAATTTGTCATGCGTACCACGCAGCCGTTAATGCATCAGGTGTTGGGTATTTTCATTCCACTCATCACCACCAATTGCGCGGTCCTCGGCGTGGCATTGCTCAACGTCCGGCAGTCACACAATCTGGCAGAGTCTTTGATCTATGGCTTTGGTGCAGCGGTTGGCTTCTCGATGGTACTGATTCTTTTCACAGCGATGCGCGAGCGGATAGAGTTTGCGGATGTGCCGCTGCCCTTTCAAGGCACCGCCATTCATATGATCACTGCGGGCTTATTATCTCTCGCTTTTATGGGCTTCACGGGAATGGGGAGATGATGCCACTCATCACCGAGTCCCTACTTCTACCTGCATTGTTGTTGGCGGCGATGCTGGCCACTATCGCCGCACTATTACTATTCGCCAAACAACGCTACGGTGGAACAGAAGACAAGGTCGTCGCTGCGATTAATCAATGTCTACCGCAAACTCAATGCGCCCAATGCGGCCATCCAGGTTGCCTGCCGTACGCTCAAGCGATCGCCCAGGGAGAAGCGATTAATCGTTGCCCTCCCGGGGGTAAACAAACCATCGCAGCGTTAGCAGATCTTCTGGGGCGCGACATTATTGCGCTAGATAACCACTACGGTCAGGAACTGCCAAAACGAGTCGCGCGAATTCGTGAAGCAGAATGTATTGGCTGCACACTCTGTATTCAAGCCTGTCCGGTTGACGCGATTATCGGCGCACAGCAACAAATGCACAGTATCTTAGAAGACAGTTGCACTGGCTGTGACCTCTGTCTGCCGCCTTGCCCGGTGGACTGCATTGACATGATCGAAATTCAAAACGTCGACATCGAACAAACAAAGCCGCTAAAGCCACTGGTACCGAAAGTTGCTCTACAGACCGAAACCGCGTGTATTCGCTGCGGCGACTGCGAAGTAGTTTGCCCTAAAGAGCTTCAACCGCAAATGTTGTTCTGGCAAAGATCGTCCATAGATTCAATGACCGCACTGAACCTGGACGCCTGCATTGAATGCAGGCTCTGCGACCGCGTTTGCCCCAGCGCAATTCCATTAACCCAGTATTTTCAAGCGGCTAAGCAGTCCGTGCGCGCGGCAGAGCAACTACAAGCAGAGGCAGTGCTGGCGGAGCAACGATTCGAAAAGCGGCAGAGTCGACTCATTGCAACAGAGCCGCCGAAAGCCCAGCCTACTGAGGGTGATCGTAAGGCCTTACTCGCAAGGCTGGGCAAGTGATTAATCGTAGCCAGAAAATCATGTTCACGGTGCTCGCGTGCTTGCTGCCCGGATGTTTGATCAGCGCCTGGTTTCTGGGCACCGGCATCCTGGCTAATGTTGCCCTCGCCGTCACAACTGTGTTCGCACTGGAATGTATCGTACTTCACATTCGCAACAGGCCACTGCAATCTGCCTGGGATGGTTCAGGCATCGTGACCGCGGTTCTGCTCGCGCTTGCGTTACCGCCCGAGTTGCCCTGGTCGATCGTGGTATTTGGTTCGGGTTTTGCGATAATTTTCGGCAAACATCTCTACGGCGGCCTAGGCCAAAACCTTTTTAACCCTGCGATGGTGGGCTATTGCGCTTTGATTGTATCGTTTCCGCTGTACATGTCGCAGTGGCCGCCGGTCGTGGATGGCTTAAGCGGCGCGACGCCACTCGATGTATTCAAGTGGCGCGAAGGCGCAACAGTCGAAGAAATATGGTCCGCGGAAAACGGCTTCGGCCACTGGGGTGGTCTTGGCTTCGAATGGATTAGCGCTGCCTACCTTGCAGGTGGCATTGCATTGATCGCCCTGAAGGCAACACGCTGGCAAGCACCCGCCGCAACGCTCGCCAGTGTCGCGTTACTCAGCGTACTATTTTACGACAGTGGCAGTTCCAGCAGCCTAGGTTCGCCGCTATTTCATTTGTTTAGCGGTGGATTAATGTTCGCTGCATTCTTCATCGTCACGGACCCGGTCACTTCTCCCGATACCGGCAGAGGCTTACTGTTGTTCGGTGCTGGTGTTGGTTGCATCACTTTTATCATTCGCAGCATCGGGGCCTATCCCGATGGCATCGCCTTCGCGGTGCTTCTCATGAATGCAGTCGTGCCACTCTATGAGCAGGTTAGGGTCAAGTTATCATGAAGCTCATGACGCCTATGCGAAGAACCATTATCAAGATGACCGTCCTCGCAGCGGTATGCGGACTAATGCTCAGCGCCACTTATGTAATCTCCCATAAGCAGATCAAACAAAACCAACAAGCATTTGAATTTCGTCAATTGCAAGCCGTGGTCGGCGATGGCAGCATTACCTTGCAGCCGGCAGGCGATCACTATCGACTGTTCAAGAACGGCAATTTATATGGCGACCTGCGCGCTGTCACGACACCCGACGGATACAATGGTGAGATTCGATTTTGGTTGGCGACCAATCTGCAAGGCACCATTCTGGGCGTTCGCGTTTTTCAACATCAGGAAACGCCCGGACTCGGTGATAAACTCGATTTGGCTGTCTCTAACTGGGTTTTAGATTTTGATGGTGCCTCCGTCACGAGTCATCAGTGGGATGTTAAAAAATATGGCGGCGATTTTGATCAATTTAGCGGTGCAACCATCACACCCAGAGCCATAGTCCTGGCAATTGTCGAGCAGCTTTCGGCACCCGCCTCATATCCAGAGACGGGAGACAGCAATGACCCCAACTGAAATTACCCGCGATGGTCTGTGGGACAACAACCCCGCGCTCGTTCAGCTGTTGGGCCTGTGTCCACTGCTCGCCGTCTCCAATACGCTGATCAATGGTTTCGTGCTGGGCAGTTTGACCCTCCTGGTACTCATCTGCTCCAATGGCGCCATCAGCTTATTACAACGCTGGCTTGACGATACAACGCGACTGCCGGCGCAAATTCTGATCATCGCGACATTCGTCACCCTTGCAGATTTACTCCTGCAGTTTGTTTCATTCGAGCTGCATCAACGGATTGGGCTTTTTGTCGCACTAATCGTTACCAACTGCGTCATCCTAGGCCGTGCCGAGGCATTTGCGCGCAAGAATCATTTCGGTTACGCGTTGCTCGACGGCCTGACAATGGGGTCGGGTTTCCTGCTGGTGATTGTTTTGCTCAGTGCTATTCGAGAAGCACTGGGACATGGCACACTATTCGCGCAAGCTGACTTAATCTTTGGCGAAATGGCGGTAGACTGGGTCATTCAGTTACCCAACGAAGGACTGCTATTGGCTATTTTACCACCCGGCGCATTTTTGCTGTTTGGGCTTTTAATTGCACTTAAGAACTGGATCGATCAAAAAATTGAACAAAGACAAACGCTACGAAATTCTGAAACGGCTGCGAGCTGAGAACCCCACACCGACGACAGAACTCAATTACAACAGCACCTTCGAGCTACTCGTCGCCGTCATACTATCTGCTCAGGCCACTGATGTTTCAGTGAATAAAGCCACAGATAAACTATATCCCATCGCAAATACACCAGAGAAAATTCTGGCTTTGGGTGAAAACGGCTTAAAGACATACATCAAAACGATTGGTCTTTTTAATAGTAAGGCAGCCAATGTGATCAAGACATGCCGGCTTCTAATCGAGGAGCATGCCAGCGAAGTACCCAACACAAGAAAAGAGTTAGAGGCTCTGCCGGGTGTGGGGCGCAAAACTGCCAATGTCGTTTTGAATACCGCTTTTGGCGAACCCACTATGGCTGTCGATACCCATATCTATCGGCTGGGTAATCGAATTCGTTTCGCGCCAGGGAAAACGGTTCGGCAGGTGGAAGACAAATTGATCAAGGTCATCCCGGATGAGTTTATCCGAGATGCGCATCACTGGCTGATCCTCCACGGACGATACGTGTGTACCGCCCGCAACCCACGTTGTGGTGCCTGCGTCATTCAGGATCTATGCGAGTTCAAAGGCAAAAAGCTAGACCTCGAAGACTAGACCCTAAAAACTAGACCAGCTTGCGGCCCTTCTTACTTTCGACTTTAAGACGCAACGCGTTAAGGCGAATAAAACCAGCGGCATCTTTCTGATCATAGGCGCCGGCATCATCTTCAAACGTCACAATGTTGCCGTCATACAAACTATCGCTCTCAGAATCACGACCGACAACTGTCACATTGCCTTTGTAAAGTTTTAGGCGAACCGTGCCGTTTACATAGAACTGCGACTCATCAATTAATGCCTGCAGCGCTTTGCGCTCGGGAGACCACCAGTAGCCGTTGTATATCATGCTCGCGTAACGAGGCATCAAATCATCTTTCAGATGGGCCAGCTCACGATCCAGAGTAATCGACTCAATCGCACGGTGACCTTTAAGCAAAATGGTGCCGCCAGGTGTTTCATAGCAGCCGCGCGCCTTCATGCCAACATAACGATTTTCAACAATGTCGACCCGGCCAATACCATTTTCTCCACCCACCTTGTTGAGGTGAGTTAACACCTCGGCGGGCGACATGGCTTTGCCATCAATGCCGACAACATCGCCGCCTTTGTAAGTAAGATCCATATAAGTCGCGCTGTCTGGCGCAGACTCGGGGCTCTCACTCCAGAGCCACATGGCTTCTTCCGGCTCTGCATTGGGGTCTTCGAGAATGCCGCCTTCGTAGGATATGTGTAGAAGGTTCGCATCCATCGAGTAAGGGGATTTATCGCCCTCGTGTTTCTGATCAACGGGAATTTGGTGCTTCCGGCAAAATTCCATCAAGGACTCTCGAGAATTCAAATCCCATTCTCGCCACGGCGCGACCACTTGAATGTCCGGCTTTAGAGCGTAGGCGCCAAGCTCAAAACGAACCTGATCATTACCTTTACCTGTTGCGCCGTGAGAAATGGCATCGGCGCCGGTCTCATTGGCAATTTCAACGAGCCGCTTCGCAATCAGCGGCCTCGCTATAGACGTACCTAGCAGATACTCACCTTCGTAGATGGTGTTGCAACGAAACATCGGAAAGACAAAATCCCGCACAAACTCCTCGCGAAGATCATCGACGAAGGCTTCTGTGGCACCAGAATTGAGCGCTTTCTGGCGGACTGGCGAATAATCATCGCCATCGCCCAAATCGGCGGTAAACGTGACCACGTCACATTGATAGGTTTCCTGCAGCCATTTGAGGATGGCAGTGGTATCCAGACCACCCGAATAGGAGAGTACGATTTTGGCGATATCAGACATGGGAGCCCCCGTAAAAAAGGCGCTATGTTAACAAACTTCAGCGGAAAAAGAGGAGAGCCAACTTTGCTATTAGAATTACACGCATTTGGCGGCTTATCGACATTGGCGTAAGAGCCGAACTAGCGCCATTTAGCTGGCGCCGCTGCATTGCCTTAGCAGCAGGAAACACACTGATGGTCGCGGTCAGGTCGGCATCGCGGCTAACCGGATTCAAGTTCAAACACTCCACGCGCAGTTAGAAACTGTGCAAGAAAAAGGCAAAACGCCAATTATAACGACTGTGATTGAGGCGGTCCTCAATCACACGGGCTAGCTCTTACTCTTGCTAGAATCAGCATTGCTGGCGACAGCAGACGGCTCATCAACCTCATCGACCTCATCAACAACCTCAGGCTGCGGTTCATACTCGCGACTCAATCGAACGGTGGTGCGCCGGTTTTTCGCTCGATTCACCGCCGAAGTATTGCGTGCCACTGGATATTTTTCTGCATGGTAGCGCACCACTAGCATGTCCTTAAGCACGCCCTCAGCTAACAGGTACTCGCGCACTCGCTCAGCACGCTGTTGCGACATCACAATATTATCTCGAGTTAAACCCGTATCGTCGGTGTGTCCATCAATAAAAATCTGCAGCACTGTACCATCGACATTTATATAGTCCACAATCTTACTCAACAACCCCTTGCCGGTGTCACCGAGCTCGATTTGCCCAACCTTGTATTGGACTCGACTCCGCTCAAGCTGTGAAAAACTGGCTGCGGCAAGCTGATCTTCGCAGACGGCAAAGTCATCGAAAGCTTTGCGAAAGCCGACGGTCGATAGTTGCACTGCAATCGGCTGGGTCTCACTTTCTCTAAGTGCACCCTCAAACGAAATCATCATGCCTCTGAGAAGTTCGGAAGCAACATTGGTCGCGAGCACTTCACCCACTCTCACCTCGCCCTGATCAGGCTTCAGTTGGCCCAGTGCCATGCCCTTAACGCCGGGTCGCCAGTTGGGTGGTATCGTGCGAATCGTTACTGATTGACCGCCAAATGCGATCCCCTGACCATCCAGTGCCAATCGTCGGTCTTCGCCAGCGTTATGCAAAAAAGCGCCGGTACCAAACCCGGTGATGTAATGCTCCAGTCGGCAAGAAAAGCGCGACGAATCATTCACCCACTGGCTCGCATCAAGCTCTGTCTCATATTTCAGACCAAAAGCATTTAGCGCGCACGCAGCGAATAGGAAAAAAATCAGGTTCTTCATAGCATTAAGACTAGCAGCTGACGCGAATACGTCATCCGTGAAATAGCGCCGTCTGGTCGTCAGTTATAGTACAATCAAAGTCAAACCAGCACTGAGCCGTTATGCGCCGCCTTATTCTTACTAGACCAGACGACTGGCACATTCATCTTCGTGATGGAGACTACCTAAAGAACACGGTGCGAGACGCCAGTCGCTATTTCGGCCGCGCCATTGTCATGCCTAATCTGCAACCTCCTGTCGACTCTGCGACGCGGGCGAAAGCCTATCGAGACGAAATTTTGGCAGCACGGCCAGCCGGCAACCTGTTTGAACCTCTGATGACACTCTACATCACGCCAGCAACAACACCAGACACGGTCGCAGAGGCAGCAAAAACAGATTTTATACAGGCTTTTAAATTGTATCCTGCAGGCGCCACGACCAATTCGGATGCCGGTGTTACCGCCATAAAGAGCTTATATCCTGTATTTGAAGCATTGCAGCAACACGACATCGCGCTCTGCATACATGGCGAGGTAACCGATAACTCGGTCGATATTTTTGATCGCGAGCATCGCTTTATCGATGAAACATTAGCACCTATTTGCGATCGCTTCCCGGGCTTGAAGATCATTTTTGAACATATCACGACCCAGGAAGCGGTGCAGTTTACCCAAAGTCGTGAAAATAATGTGGCCGCCACGATCACCGCCCATCATCTGCTCTATAATCGCAATCATATGCTGGCAGGCGGCATGCGCCCAATTTACTACTGCCTGCCGGTTCTGAAACGAAACATTCACCAGGAAGCGCTCATAGAAGCAGCGACCTCAGGGGATCGGCGGTTTTTCCTCGGCACCGACTCCGCGCCTCACCCCAGGGCGGCAAAGGAAAATGCCTGCGGCTGCGCTGCCGGTTGTTACACTGCTCACGCGGCGATCGAACTATATGCAGAAGTGTTCGATGCGGCCAATGCAATCGATAAACTAGAAGCCTTTGCAAGTTTTTACGGTCCAGATTTTTACGGACTACCCAGAAATACAGACACGATCACGCTGACAGAATCAGCATGGCAAGTTCCAGCAACAATGGAATTTGGTCCGGACAATCTGATCCCTATCCGGGGCGGAGAGTCTATTCACTGGCAAGTTGAAGGTGCACATGAGTCAAACTAAATCGCCTATCGCTCATCGCTTTCGCGGCTATCTGCCTGTGGTTGTCGACCTTGAAACGGGTGGATTCAATTCTGCCACAGATGCCTTGTTAGAATTCGCCGCCATCGTGATAGAGATGGATGACGATGGGTTTTTAATGCCGGGTGAAAGAATTTTTTATAATGTCGAGCCCTTTGAGGGGGCTAACATCGAGCAATCATCGCTAGACTTTACTGGCATTGATCCTACCAACCCATTGAGGGGTGCATTACCGGAAGAAGAAATTCTACCTGAGGCCTTTCAAGCCATCAGAAAGGAAATACGCGATACGGGATGCCACCGTGCAGTGATGGTGGCACACAACGCATCCTTTGATCTTGGGTTTCTGATGCAAGCCGCCGCACGCTGCGAAATCAAGCGTAACCCTTTCCATCCATTCTCGTCGTTTGATACCGCGACACTTTGTGGCCTGGCATTCGGTCAAACCGTACTCGCCAAAGCCTGCGCCGCAGCCGATATTCCCTTCGATGCCAACGAAGCCCATTCCGCAATCTACGACTGCGAAAAAACCGCCGACCTCTTTTGCAATATCGTGAACCGCTGGCGCGACCTCGGTGGTTGGGACTAGGTGGTGAGGAGTAGGTGGTGAGGAGTAGGTGGTTGAGAATAAGTCGTTGGGAATTGCTCGCGCCATGACTCAACGCCTACTTTCAGTGATCGGTTTATGGATGTTGATTTGTAGCTGCAGTCTGGCTGATGAACGTTCAATAGAGGGCGAGTGGAAGTTCAAAGCCGGCGATAATCTTGAATGGGCGACAAACCATTGGGACGATACTGACTGGTCAAGCGCCCAGTTGCCGGAAATCTGGCAACAAGATGGCTTCCCTGACGAAAATCAACTTGCCTGGTATCGCCAAACCATTAGCGCCGCGGATCTTCCGCTTCAAGACCTGGGTATCCAGATGGGTGCCGTACGCAATGCCTATCAGATCTTTGCCGGCGGACAACTCCTCGGGGGCGTTGGTGCGTTGCCACCGGCTGAAGACACCAATTACGATCAGTTGAGCGTCTACCGGATACCGCCCAACCTTGTGAATGACAATCTGGAGGTCGTGATTGCCATTCGAGTATGGGGCGGCAGTAAGCTTTCCGTCGCCACTTCAGGTGCGGGGCCTTATGCTGGAGAATTTCTACTGGGCCATTACACGAAACTCATTCGCAGTCTTGATAGAGAAGAGTTACCTAAACTCAATTTTGCGAGTCTGTTTGTCCTCATTGGCTTCTACTTTCTTTACCTCTTCGCAAAAACCGGTGCGTTTCCTTGGTTTGGGCTCTCCTCTCTCGTGCTTGCGGTATATATTGCAACGCAATGCCAATGGAAGTACTCACTAGGATTGTCATTTGTCGCCTATGAGAAAATCGAGGCGGTCAGTTTATTCGTGTTTATTGCACTCGCCATACAACTGATATGGTCGGTCATTTCACGATCTGTGCCCTGGTATATGCGCGGCTACCAAACGTTTTACTTGGGGTTCGCCGTTATATTCGCCGTCATACCGGGTTTGGACATCCATTATCAATTGCGCATCTATTGGCAGCTTGTAGCATTAACGCTCGTTGCCCCCACCTTCTGGGTCGTCTTCCGTGAAATGACCAAAGGGAACCTTGAGGCAAAAGCAGTGTTCTTTGGACTCGTCGTGTTGATCGTGTGTGCTGTGAACGATCTCATGATCAACATGAATTTGATATCAAGCATCGTCCTGATGCCTTTTGGTTTTCTCGCTATCCTGATTTCGATGGGGGTTTCTCTCGGAGCGAAGTTCAACGGCACGTTAGTTGGCCTTGAACACGAGGTTACTGTTCGAACTGTAGAACTCAGCCAGGTTAACGTACAACTTGCGGCCGCCAACCACAGCTTGGTCGAGATGACGCGCATAGATCCACTAACAGGTTTACTGAACCGCAGAGGACTGACTGCTGAAGCCGAAATTGAACGGCAACGATTCATTCGGAAAAAAGAACCACTGGGTCTAATGATCGGCGATATAGACAATTTTAAAGCCTTTAACGATCAGCACGGACACGCTTGCGGTGACCGGGTACTCACCAGCATCGCGGATTTATTAAAACACTCAATCCGTGATGTCGACCGGGTTGCTCGCTGGGGCGGCGAAGAGTTTGTATTCTTGTTTCCTGGCACAAGTGAAGTTGGGCTCGCCAATATTGCAGAGAAACTGCGCCTACAAATAGAAAATCACAGGGTGGAACACGAAGGGAAAAAGTTGAGCCTGACCATAACATTTGGTGGTGCTATCTATCATGACTCCGAGACCCTGGATGAATGCCTAGGACGAGCCGACAGCGCACTCTATCGCGGTAAGTCGAACGGGCGAAACCGAATTGAGATTAGCGAGTAGCCGCAGGCTCACAGCTTAAT
This sequence comes from Candidatus Azotimanducaceae bacterium, assembly GCA_051278195.1. Lineage (GTDB taxonomy): Bacteria > Pseudomonadota > Gammaproteobacteria > Pseudomonadales > Azotimanducaceae > JAHRVQ01. Next base: position 65,203 of record JBNMQM010000014.1, on the reverse strand, counting down.
TGCGCCACATCAGCAGACCAGTCAAAGCCATCAGGATCACAAATACTCTGGCTAGGTCATTAAACAATTTGCCGGCAAAGCCGATGATGTTGCGGGGGTTGTCTTGAGAGAGAGCAAGTCAAACGCCTGCCATGTTGCGCCAACACAAACAGAAAGTGGCGCACCTCCCAGCCTCTCGATTCGCGATAGGTTAATATCTCCAGGTCCTCAATGGGGTCCTCAATGCGGTCCTCCGATATGAGGACCCCAATGATTATCGGTTCTTCCTTGCCAATCTCGTCTAGAATCCATGCTGACTTCGTGCCATATACCCACAAAGTAGCGCGCAGCATCCTAGGTTGCTGCTCCCGAACGATCTTCCACATTTGCTTTAGGTCAGGAGTCGCGGCCCGAACCGGTGACAGCATGAGGCAACAGACGGACACAGCTATGGTTTGGAGAGGGGTAAAAAGCGTCATAGGATCTCAGTAGACCCGCCGATTAACAGTCACGCAGATACTGAGATCTTTTCTTAAATGCCGATCACTATTATTTACATAAGGATTTTCTTATGCAAACGAGCCTTTGATCAGGCTTCAGATTTTGCTGCGGCAGCTTTGACCAATGGCTGAAGCTCACCGCTCTGGTACATTTCCGTGATGATGTCGCAACCGCCCACGAGTTCACCGTCGACAAAGAGCTGAGGAAACGTTGGCCAGTCCGAATACTGCGGAAGGTTGGCTCGAATTTCAGGATTGGCCAAAATATCAATGTACGCAAACTTCTCACCACAGGCCATCAGTGTCTGGGTAGATTGCGCGGAAAAGCCACACTGTGGCTGATCAGGTGAACCTTTCATGTAAATCAACACGGCATTGCTTTCGATTTGCTGCTTGATCGTGTCCAAAATTTCCATAATATCTCTCTAAATCTTAAGTCTTTAGCAGCTGCATTCTACCGTTTTTTGGCTGCGCCGCTTAGTATTTTCACAGCTTAATCACTTCTGACCAAAACCACCACCGCCTGGGGTTTCAATTCTCAGGGTCTGACCGACAGCTACAGTAAAGTTAGTCTTGGCGGGGAGTGGCTCGCCATCAAGTGCCTGAACACCAGCTTGACCTGCTTCACCGCCAGCAAGACCCCAGGGGCCACGATGGCGGCGCTCGGTGAGCAATGTGACCTCTGCTGGCTCAAGAAACAGAAACTCTTTGACCAGGCCGTCACCGCCCACCTGCTGTCCCCTGCCCCCTGATTTGCTTCTAATCGAGTATTCCGTGATTCGCAAAGGATAGTGGCTTTCTAGACTTTCAATCGGGGTATTTAGTGTATTCGTCATATGACTTTGAACTGCAGATAAGCCATGCGACGTCTTCGAGGCACCCATGCCACCACCCACCGTTTCATAATAATCCCAGGACACAGGCGCCCTATGATTTCCCATAGCGATGTTGTTCATTGTGCCCTGACTGGCGGCAGGGATTCTATCCGGCAACGCAGGTGCCAAGGCGCCCAACACAACATCGACTATCCGCATCGATGTTTCGACATTCCCGGCTGCAGTGGCAGCGGGTCGTTCGGCATTGACCAGACAACCGAGTGGCGCTGTCAGCTCGATATGGCTGAATGTGCCCGCACAATTTGGGGTGGTATCCGGCATCAAACATCGAAACACATAAAATACCGCCGCAGCTGCCACCGAAAGGGGACAATTAATATTGCCCTCAACCTGCTCGGATGTACCACTGAAGTCGACCTTGATGCGATCAGCCACAGTAATCGTGACCGAAATGGGAATATCGCGTAGACCAAAACCATTGTCATCCATCAAATCCGTAAAGCGGTATTCACCGGCAGGTATTTCTGACAGAGCTGCCGCTGCCAACCTCATGCCATAGGCATTCATGGCCGAAATGGCATTATTGAAATCTGGAACCCCCATGACCTCAACAATAGCGCCGAGGCGCAGCAGACCGGCTAGGTTTGCGCTGATCTGTGCCGCAAAGTCACCGCTGGAATCAGCTCCCGGTATATCCGTTAACTTGCTGAACTCTGTTGGCAAAATTTTAGAATCCCGCATAAAAATGGTCGGCGGGATAATCAACCCTTCCTCTTCCAGGGTTTTGGACAGGGGCATAGAACCAGGGGCAATAGCGCCAATATTCGCATGATGGGCCCTGTTAGCAACGAATGCCGTTAGCTCACCGCCGACAAAGAGCGGCGCAATCATAGTGACATCGGGGAGGTGCGTGCCACCCAAAAAAGGATCATTGACCACCAGCATGTCACCTTCTTGCCACTCAATATTGTTGACGATACTCGCCATCGCGAAAGCCATGCTGCCGAGGTGGACAGGGATATGCGCCGCCTGCGCGAACAACCCGCCGCCGACATCGAACAACGCGCAGGAAAAATCCAATCGATCCTTAATATTCGGCGAAAATGCAGCTCGCTGGAGCAAAGCACCCATTTCAGCGCAAATTGCTTCAGCGCGGCTGATAAATATCGCAAGTTCGATGGGTGACATCGATGTTGTCGTTTTGCTGGTGGTGCTGGTCTCTGTCGTCACGTGTTCAGCCAAAGCGGTGTTTCACTTTAGAGTTTAACGAATCTGGTTTATCATCGCCCACCTTTGATTTTCGCCGGATTCGAACATGAGCGACTCAGTAATGAACACCTACGGTAGGCTAGATGTTGCCTTTGAACGAGGTGATGGCGCGTGGTTAATCGACGCCGACGGCAATCGATATCTCGACGCACTCTCAGGCATCGGTGTTGTCGCACTCGGCCATGCACACCCGGCTGTGGCAGAGACAATCGCAGAACAAGGCCAACGCCTGCTGCACACCTCTAATCTCTATCAAATACCGGCGCAGATTGAGCTCGCGGAACGCTTGACGGCACTATCCGGGATGGACAACGCTTTTTTCGCTAATTCAGGTGCTGAGGCAAACGAGTGCGCCATTAAGATTAGCCGACTCTACGGTCGCAAAAAAGGCATTGAAAACCCCACCATCATCGTCGCCGAAGCGGCATTTCATGGCAGAACACTAGCAACACTAACGGCATCAGGCAGCCGCAAGGTTCAGGCTGGGTTTGAGCCACTCATGAATGGGTTTCAACGCGCACCTTTCAACGACATCGACGCGATTCAATCCATGACTAAAAACAAAAATATTGTCGCTGTGATGGTCGAACCAATTCAGGGCGAAGGTGGCATTTACGTCCCCGACGATGGCTACTTGAATGCCCTGCGTGCCATCTGCGACGAGCATGACTGGCTGCTATTTCTCGACGAAATTCAATCTGGCAATGGCCGCACAGGCACCTATTTCAACTACCAGCAGAGCAACATACTGCCTGATCTGGTGACAACGGCTAAAGGGCTAGGCAATGGTATCCCGATTGGTGTTTGCCTTGCGCGCGGTAAAGCAGCAGAAGTTTTTCAACCGGGTAATCACGGTTCGACGTTCGGTGGCAACCCATTTGCTTGCGCCGTCGGCAACACCGTCGTTAAACACATTGTCGATGGAGACCTGGCCAAAAGAGCAGCAGCCCTCGGTGAACGAATGATGGATGGCTTTCGCAATCGGTTGGGCAGTCGAAACAACGTGCGTGATATTCGTGGTCGCGGTTTGATGATTGGCATTGAACTAGATTCGCCCTGCGGCGATCTAGTCAAAGCGGCGCTGCATAAAGGTCTTTTGATTAACGTGACTGCAGATTCCGTGATTCGACTGCTGCCACCGCTCATCATCAGCGACAGTGAAGCAGATCAAATTGTTGATATTGTCAGCAGTCTAGTCGAAGCGCTTTAGAGCAGAAGTTCGGTGATCGGTATCTTCTTACCGATGCCGTAGCCTTGCGCGAAGTCAACGCCAATCTCTCGCAGTATTTCTAAGACTTCGTCGTCTTCGACGAATTCTGCAATCGTTTTTTTACCCATAAAGTGACCAATTTCATTGATCGACTTCACCACTGCATAGTCGCTGGGATTGGTCTTGATGTCTTTCACAAAGACGCCGTCAATTTTGAGGTAATCAACCGGTAGGTTACGCAAATAGGAATAAGACGACAGCCCTGTACCGAAGTCATCCAATGAAAACTGCACACCAATGACCTTCATTTTCTCCATGAACTCGACGACGTCATCTAGACTGCCGATGGCAGAAGTCTCGGTAATTTCAAAACAGATCTTCGACGTCGGCAATCGCGTTTCATTGAATTGTTCCAAGACGAATTCCATGAAGTCATCTTCCGTCAACGAGTTACCAGAAATATTGATCGAAAAAGCGCCCAGGTGATCAAGCTTTAAGATGTTACTGGCAATCCACTTGAAAGAATTCTTAATAACCCAACGGTCGATCGCGCCCATACGATTGTAGGTTTCTGCGGCAACAATAAAGTCTTGCGGTGGTAACGGCTCATCGTTTTCGTCGAGTACCGTGAGGAGAATCTCATAGTGAGAATGATCATCACCGCCTTCAACAATGGGCTGAATTTTCTGACAATTGAGTACGAACCGATCTTCTTTCAGAGCGTTATCGATCTGCGATACAAAAGACATGATGTCGCGTCGCTTTTCAAGCTCAGTGTCACCCGGCTCAAATAATTGGATGCGATCGCGGCCCGCTTCTTTGGCCGCCTCACAAGCAGAATCTGCACTGCGCATCACTGACAATGCATCTTCGGCCGAGTCATCGATGTAGACAACACCAAAACTCGCTGTCAATGAGAAAACATCCTTGCCCCACTCAAATCGGTTTGCCTTAACGAGATCACTTAGCTGGCGAATGACTGAAATCCCGGAATCTTTGGCACAATTATTAATGACGATGCCGAACTCATTACCACCGAGACGACTGAGGACGTGCTCGCTATCCGCAAGGCCTTCTTCTAGTAGTCGACTAATTCGCTTGAGCATTTCGTCACCCGCATCATGCCCAGCAGCGTTATTGATGACCTTAAACTGATCTAAATCGAGTATGGCAACAACATGGGTCGCCTGATCCCGCTTAAATGACTGGATCGATCTTTCTAATGCACGCTCGAACTCTTTGCGGTTAGCCAACCCCGTTAGCTCGTCATGGCTTGCCTGATGGGTCAATTGATTATGCATATTCTGTAACATGCGATGAGATGCTCGATCTGTGAGCGGTAGATCCGACTCTTCCATTACCTTGGCTTCATTTTTCGCCAGTTTTGCAGCAAGCTCTTCAATCATCAGATCGTGAGTCTTGACTCCGCGGCGGTTCACGAAAACAAAATTAGTTGCCTCTTCGTTACACCAGGCAACAATTGATACCTGCTCTTCCCCTTTAAACTCCAACCAGTCGCCCACATGCAAATTTGACGCGCGATCGAGCCACCGATCCCATTCGGGTTTTTCAGCCCATTCGTCAAGGATCGTACTACGACGAATTTCCTTTTTGTCGACGTCAGTAAAGCCAAGAACTTCGGCTACCGAGTCCTTTGGCACCTCCACCATATTCACTGGCTCACCGGCACCGCCGTCGACAAGTAGATTGCGTAAAGAGTTAACCAGCGGAATCCGCTGACCTGGCTCGAACGAGATAGAATCGAGCCCCTGTTCGATATACTCCACCAACTCCTGTGGCGCCATATACCCTGGTGTACCATCCGGCGATGCAGTGCCGTCTATGTGATGAACTACCTGGTCAAGTGCTTGCACATGACGCTGCCAATCGGCACTGTTTTCGCCCTGACGCAAATGCGTATTGACCATTAAGTTGCGCCAACCCGGCATGAGCAATCGGAGTAACACTTCCGGTATTTCACGGCCCGTCAAACGGCTGTTTAGTTCGTCAACAACAGCGCGCTGAGCATTAGCGAGGGTTTGCTGACCTTCACTGGCCTTCACTGTGCGCTGGACGTTACCGGTAAACGCCCGCGATTGCTTCTCAACGATAGGATTCAAGCGCTGCAGCGCATCCTCAAAGACGCGAGGGTCACTGTCATAATTTCGGGTGATATTTTCCACAATGCTATCGACATCACGTCGAACACTACCGGATTCTGCCCCACCTAAGCGGGCCAGCTGGTTAATCACTTCTAATGATTCATGGGGTTCATCCGCACTCAGAAAGTTATCGCTTTCGGTTGCGACCTTATCCAAGGTCAACTCGAGTTGGCGCACCCAGTCCTTCACAGAACCCGGCAGCATGTTATCGGTCTCGATCGAATCAACAAGGTTTTCGACGACGCCGAGGCTTTCCATCACTTCCGGCGCGATCGGTCGACCTGCTGCATTACTTAGTCGCTCAGAAGCTCGCTGACGCTGACCCAAGGCCGCCGGTTCCATTTTAGTTAGCAGTTCGCGAATATCATCAAAATCGGCAAAATCACCATCATAATCGCTCTGGGGGGCATCACGGCTGACCAGCCCACGAACCGTACTGTAGAGGCTACTGATGGCTTGGCCGATATCTTTACGTCCTCCGTTGCCAGGATCACTATTTCTACGACCACGACCACCACGCCGCTGAGAGGCTCCATCACTGGCTCGGCCAGAGCTCTGGCTGCGCGAGCGACCACGGACTTCATTGCGAAGTTCCTCAAGCTCCTCACGAAGATCAAAGTCCTCTGCCAATTCATCAGCATCATCCTCAGTGCCGTCTTTTTGTTCTGTCTTTTGTGCGGCTGTTTGTTCGACTTTCTTTTCAGGCTCTGGGGCCTTGCCGCGTTCCGGAGACCTATCCCTTGATGCCATTGGGGTGATGTAGTCTTCATCAATATCGGGAAACAACTGACTGTCTTCTAACAACTTGGCGACCGCAACATATAGCTTTCGAAACAGAGGAATGGCTTTTGCTTCAAATCCGCTATACACCTTTTGTCGAATCTCTTTACTCAGATCTACTTTTCGAATCGCGTCATCAAATGCATGGGTAAATACTGCAGTACCGAGCGGGTTCGCTTCGACATGACTCCAAGAATCAACCAGCATGCCTAAACGGATTCTAAGCTCTTGCAGGTATTTCTCGTAACTTCGCTCACTCCGCGAAATCATGTTGGCGATCGCCAACCAGTCTTCAAACTCTTCGGTGTTGACGAGCGAAAGCTTGACGCGCCGCTCTGCTTGCTTGGCTTTTCGCTCCGTCTCAGCCGCCTTGCGTTTGTCTAACAGCTTATCGAGATCACGTGGATTATCAATTTGGTCTAGTACTTCATTCGAGAACGACTGCCCGACCGATTTTTTGGCCTTCTCAAGATTGGACATCGCCGCAAAGTATTCACTCTGCACGGCATTCGTCTTTGCATCACGCGCCAGCTTCAGCAGTTCCTCGTCCATGTAGGAGAAAAACGCGGAATTCATTTCTGGCAACACTTTGGCTACTTCGCGCCGAACAGCCGAAATAATTCGCTTGGACTCTGCAGGTTTGATTGGGCCCTTGCGAGCAGGACTCGCAGCCATTTCCTGATCTAAATCCAAACCCTGGCTAGCTGCTTTTCCGGGCTGGCTAGCACCAGACTTTGCAGCGGGGTGACTGGCGGGTGTTCTTGACGTGGGAGTTATCGAAGATACTTGGCGCGCAGACTTAATCGAACCCGCTTGGGCACTCTTGATGCTACCTGGTTTGGCAGGTGCTGCTTGCGGCTCATCAACGACTGGCGACGCCGCGATTTTAGATGTGACTGCAGATGTGCCCGTAGATGAGAGCAGCATGCTATTCGAATAATTAAGTAGCTCCGTCATCGCATTGTCGTCCATCCCGGTCGAAAAATTGATACCGACGCCGGAATCCATGGCACGAACGATTTTGCCTTCTAAACGAAAATGCTGCTCTTTGTTTTTGTTGGGAACAGAAAAATGAATGCCGACCATACCGCCGGCCTCGATGCCTGGCATGGAACGCCTTGATCGACTACTGCCTTGCTCAACCAAGAGCATCCCAGTTTCACAAAAATCTTGAATAAAGCACAGCCAAGAGCGCCCTTCATTAGGGTGCACCAGCGCGTTGAGGCTAATTGGGTATCTGGGACTGCGACGCTTGTCCATTCATTCTCTTAGATCATAACCGTGTTAAAGATAGCAGGTTCAAAATCGTGTGTTCTAGATCGTGGCCTTTAAGTAGTGGCGCCTACTTCAGCCATTACAATCTTATTTCTTCCGGTACGCTTAGCATCATAAAGCGCCTTATCAGCTCTATCCATGGTTTGTTCGATTTCCTCGCCCGTTTTGTATTCGGTAACGCCTATTGAGGCAGTGATCCGATACTCAGGTTCAATGCTGCTGACCTGCAATTCACCAAGCTTTTGTGCTATTCGCTCGATGGCAATCACCGCATTATTTTGAGGCGTCCCACTGAGCACCAGAACAAATTCTTCCCCACCGATTCTCGCCACACAGTCTACTTCTCTTAATATCACTTTGGCAATTTCTGAAAAGCTGCGCAGGACGTTATCACCGGTGCTATGACCAAATCTGTCATTGACCCGTTTGAAGAAATCAAGATCGACAAAACACACGGTAAATCGATAGTCACGGCGATCCGCCATGGCTTTCTGCTGGGCGGTAAAATCCAGCAAATAACGTCGGTTGTGCGCGCCTGTTAGCTCATCCCTAACGGCGAGTTCACGAATCCGCGCCAATGCTGAAGACAACTCCTCATTTTTGTCGATGAGTACATTTTCGACCATTTTCATCTCAAACCGATACAGCACCGGACCAAACACAAGCACCAAACCGAAGGCAATCATCACAACAATCTCGGTGATCCAGGATAAGGAATCAAATTGCGCCTTATAAGTGACGGAAAGCGCATAGGTGGCAAAGCTATAGATAGAAAAAATGATTAATTCTTTTTGCGTCAACCGATTGGCACCCATAACGATCAACGCTAGGCCTGCAAGCACGACAACCGGCTTGAACTCTGCAACAAAGTAGGCGGTCATAACAATGACGCTCACCGCCCACATCATTTGAGCGAGACTCATATCTGGGTCTTCAAGACCAAGATTCCATTCCATGCTGATAGCGATCGCAAACAACACAAAGCCTGCCGCAGCAAGCGAGCCGAGACCGACAAATTCCATCGGTTCAATCGACATATAACCGATAGAAAGCACGGTCCAACAGACGATCAAGTGAACAAAAACACCGGCACCTAATGTCGCAAGCCGGTAAAGTCGTGTGCGCTGTTGACTGACGGTATCCACTTTTGATCCGTAAAGTTGCATGAACGTTTGGCCAGAGAATGAAAAACTGGATGACTTTATAGCACTTTCCACACCCCGCCAATGTAGGGCGATGTAGTGACAATGTAACAATTTTATCACATCTAAGCCGGCAAAATTTAACGTTTCGTTGCTGAACCTACCGACCCTGCGGCATCATGGACATAGACCTTGTAAAAATGACGCTTATGAAACCTGTGATTTATCCGGAACCCGCCACGATAAAAGCTGGCAGACAGTCCCTAGGCCTCGTGGGCCGTCATTTTATTCAGCTCACAACAAGCCATTCGGAGAATTTCACCGACCGAGTGCGAGCCTTTGCCGACAGCAGAGCAAGACCGCTGGAAATGACCTATGGCAACGTGAGCGACGATCAAATATTGATCAGAATTGCGTTAAAGGGCGCAAAATCGACCGCCGAGTCCTACGATATAACCACTACAACGGCGGGCTACACCGTCAGCGCTGCCACTGAATGCGGGTTATTTAGAGGCCTTAGCAGCCTCGCCCAGTTGCTTGATCAAAGTTCAAATCTGGCACCCTTTGTGACGATTCACGACGAACCTGATTTCGCCCACCGAGGCGTCATGCTCGACGTCAGTCGTTGTAAAGTACCTACAATCGAGAGTTTAAAAACACTGATCGAGCAATTCGCGGCGCTCAAGTACAACCAACTCCAACTCTACACGGAGCATACCTTTCGGTTCTCCGGCCACCCTCTGGTTTGGGCCAATGCTTCGCCACTGAGTGCCGCAGATATTCTAGAACTCAAACACTACGCGGCAGCCCACTATATCGAACTGGTGCCCAACTTGAACTGCTTTGGCCACTTTGAACGCTGGCTGCAACATCCCGAGTATCACAAGTACGCGGAATGTCCCGATGGGTTCAAGCATCCGTTATCCAGTGAGGAAATCCCGTTCGGCAGCACATTGAACCCGGACAAATCATCACTCAGGCTAATCGACTCGCTGCACGCTGAGTACCTTCCCTTATTTGATAGCCCTTTGTTTAATGTCGGCGGCGATGAGCCCTGGGAATTAGGGCTCGGTAGAAGCCGCAACAAGTGCAAAGCCAAAGGCACCACTAACGTTTATATCGACTTTATGAGCGAAATCCAGCGCTTAGTAGAAAAGCGTGATCGCCAGATGATGTTCTGGAGCGATATTGTGCAAAAGGAGCCCGATTCACTGAAGCGCCTATCTCGAGAGCTTATCGCGCTGAATTGGGGCTACGAAGCAGACCACCCTTTCCAAAAGGAGTGCGCACATGTCGCTGAGCAAAAAATCCCATTTTACGTCTGCCCCGGCACTTCGAGTTGGAATTCAATCACTGGCCGAACCGACAATACGCGGCGCAACATCACCAGCGCCGCCAAGAATGGCAAAAAATATGGCGCCTTAGGGCTACTAGTCACTGACTGGGGCGATCACGGCCACCATCAATACCTACCGATTAGCTATCCAGGCTATGCAATAGGTGCCTGCGAAAGCTGGCGGCAGGGCAGCAGCGCGCGGGCAGACCTCGCTGATCTGGTCAATCGCAGCTTTCTTGGCGAATCCAGTAAAACGACGGCGCAAACCATTATTCAACTGGGCAAGGTTCTGGAACTGGCGAAATCTCCATTGCGCAATGCCACCATTTTCAATCGAACCTTATTTTGGAACATGAATCTAGAGCCAGGCGCGACTAAAGACCTGGCCTCGGAGCAGATAAAGGCCTGCGGTGACGAGCTCCGTACCCTGCTGGCTGCGCCTCCATCAGAATCTCCGCTAGTCGCTGCTGAGATACGCAATGCCATTCTAATGGCCATGCATGGCATCGATCGACTTCGCTATTTTCGCGGCGAAGCTATCCCACGGCAGCGCCTCAGGGCCGAAATGATGGCGATTAAGGCAGAGCATGGGCGCCTGTGGCTCGCTCGCAATCGTCCCGGTGGCCTGCAGGAGAGCATCGAACATCTGGATAAGGCCGCAGCCGCGCTGAAATAGCTCAAATTAGCGTCATATATGAGATCTATCCTGCCCCATCACGAAAATAGGCAGGCTTTTGGATACCTTGTATCTACCTGCAAACTAAAGGCACAATGGCGGCCCTGCACGATCCAGAACGTAGAAACGTTCATAAAAACAGATCACATAATAGTGATTTTATTCCATGAGAGGAGAGATCTATGCGCGACGTAGTTGTGGTGGATAGCGTACGAACCGGACTGGCGAAGTCATTCCGTGGCACATTCAACTTGACCCGACCAGACGATATGGTCGCGCATTGTATTGATGCGTTGTTGGAACGTAACCCGAACCTTGATCCAGCTGAGGTTGAAGATGTAATCGTTGGTAGTGCGAGCCAAACTGGCGAGCAAGGCGGCAACCTGGCGCGACTGGCTGTCATTCTTTCTAACCTACCCGTAACAACGGCCGGCTCTACTATTAGCCGTGCATGTTCTTCAGGTCTGAACTCTATTGCCTTTGCAGCGAACCAGATTGCCAGCGGCTGTTCAGAAGTCATGATTGCGGGTGGTGTTGAATCTATTTCATCCAACACGCGTCAAACACCGGGAAAATCTGACAAACACCCATTCATCGAAGAAAAATCTCCAGCTATCTTCATGGCTATGGGCAACACTGCTGAAGTGGTTGCACGTCGTTATCAGATCACGCGTGAAGCTCAGGATGAATTTTCGTTCATGTCTCAGCAGCGCACCGCAGCCGCTCAAGCTGCCGGTCTGTTTGATGATGAAATCGTGCCAATGGCAACGAGATATCAAAAAATCATCAACAAAGAAACCAAGGAAACAGAAGTTGTCGATGGCGTTTGTGATCGCGACGAATGTAACCGAGCAGAAACCACACTAGAAGGTCTTGCCAAACTGAAGCCCGTGTTCGAAGAAGACGGTTCAGTAACAGCAGGTAATGCATCTCAGTTATCTGACGGCGCCTCCATGACTTTGGTCATGAGTGCAGACCGCGCAGCAGCACTTGGACTTGAGCCACTGGCTTACTTCCGCGGTTGGACTGTTGCAGGTTGTGAACCTGATGAGATGGGTATTGGTCCAGTATTCGCCATTCCTCGTTTGCTCAAAGCCAACGGCTTGACAGTAAACGACATTGATCTTGTTGAGCTTAACGAAGCATTTGCTTCTCAGTGCCTATATAGCCGCGACAAGATGGGTTTCGATCCTGAAATCTACAACGTTAACGGTGGTTCTATCTCAATCGGTCACCCTTTCGGCATGACTGGCTCACGTTTGACGGGCCACGTTGTTCGCGAACTGAAGCGACGCGAGAAGAAGTTCGGCATTGTTAGTATGTGTATCGGCGGTGGTATGGGTGCAGCCGGCTTGTTCGAAGCCTGCTAAATAGTCTGTGGCGGTTGCGTTTCGCTACGCGAAGCCACAACTAGTTCGAAGCCTGCTAAATAGTCTGTGGCGGTTGCGTTTCGCTACGCGAAACCACAACTAGTTCGAAGCCTGCTAAATTCTGCTAACACAGCAAATAAAAAAGGGGCCGCATGGCCCCTTTTTTTATGGCGAACTTAGTCGGAATGTAAACGTGAAGGCTCATACTTTTGAGCTGAGAACACCTGAGACCACATTGATCTAGCTTATCACCTAATCTGCGGATGATTTGTTGACTCCAATCGGCAGCATTAACGCGATGGCACCGGATATCAGCCATTCGTTTACTCCACTGTCTTGCGGCCCTCTGGGCTACTGACTGCGCGTCCCGCTCGATCCCCCGCGAGCCTTAGGTGACTAGGCGTCCCCCTCGCTCCTCCGGTCGGCACAAGCCTTGATGTTACGTAAACAAACAGCTGACATCCTCAATTTAGCTACCCGTATCCATAACGTGAAAGACTATAAGAATATTGGATGTTTCAAATTTAGTAGCGGTGGTTCGGGTATTTCGATCCGTAGCATCAAAGCGTTAGCACCGCGGCAGAGGAACGAGACCTTAGGCTCGCGGGGGCAGCAAGGGAACCCCGGAGGGGTGCCAGCAGCGGAGGAGCGGAGTACCCGGATCAGCGCGGGTTCAAGGGTTCAGGGGTTCAGGGGTTCTAAGCGACAATAGAGGGACTTAAGACCAGTCAGAAAGCGTCTCTTTAACGGCTTCGATGAACGCGAGAGGTTGATCAAGAAACAGATGATGCTGGGCGTCTTTGAGTTCAATCAGCGTCATATCAGGCATCAGCTCTTTCATATATTCGGCGCTGCGAGGCTTGAAGCTCTCACTGTTTTCGCCGTAGATGAGACATAGTTTGCCTTTGATTGCTTTGAGGTCAGTTTCCAGATCACCGTTCATGGTCATCCGTGAACCCAACTCTTCATCAAACTTCCAAACCCAACCCTCATCATGTTCCACAGATGTGCGCGCGATATGGTCCACCAGATACTGATTCTCGCAAGTCTGGGGGGGTTGCAGTCGGAACCTGGCAATTGCAATGTCACGCTCTGGATAAACTTTGGGACGGCTTGACCGCTCAAGCTGCGGTTCACGTTCTTTGATGTCATCTGGGTGACGAACACCGGAATCAACCAGGATTAAACCTTTAAACCGATCTGGATGCTGGGCCATGGCTCGAATCGCCTGCATACCGCCAAAACTATGGGCAATCAAAATACTATCCTTCGGCAGCTTGGCCGCATCAGCAACCGCCACGATTTCTTTCACGTAGGTATCATTTGAATAGGCGTCGCGATGATCACTGTCACCCATACCGGATAGATCAAGCGCAACCGTTTGATGGTTTGCTTTAAATGCTGGCGCTATAAAATCCCACCAATGGGCGTGCGCATTATGACCGTGAACAAACAGCAAACCGGGACTACCGGTTTGGCTCCAGGTCAAATAATTGATATCGCAGTCTTCAACCTCAATGTTCGAAGCATCAGGTGTGTCCTCAACGGCTGCCCAGAACCAATCCGGCGTATCACTCATCAGGCGACCTGCGCGTATTTCTTCAGATGGTAGTCCCCATTGCCGAATAGGGTTTCTAGCACCGTGACGCGTTTAAAGTAATGACCGACGCTCATTTCTTCCGTCATGCCCATACCACCGTGCAACTGGATAGCACTCTGGCCAACAAACTTGCCGCCCTTACAAACTTGAACTTTTAAGCCTGAAACGGCCTTTTTTGCAGCGGTTCCGTATTCTTCGCTGAGCCGCATGGCAGCCATATAAAGCAGAGACTTGGTTTGCTCATGCTCAACAAACATATCCACCATACGATGCTGCAATACCTGGAATTTACCAATTGGCTGACCGAATTGTTCGCGGTTTTTACAGTATTCCACAGTGGTTTTGTACATCACTTCCATAGCGCCAACCGCCTCGGCACCGATTGCAATGATTGCCTCGTCTGTCACTCTTTCGAGCACCGCAAAACCCTCGTCTAGCGTGCCTAGCAGTTCGCCTGCGACGTTATCTAACACCAATTCAGAAGCACGATGGCCGTCTACAGTCGCGTAATCACGCTGACTCAAACCTGCAGCGCCCTTGCTCACCAAAAACAAACTGATACCCGTCGTGTCTCTTTGTTCACCGCTGGTGCGCGCCGGAACGACAAAGAAATCAGCCGTCGGTCCACCCAACACCACGCCCTTAGCGCCAGTGATATTGTAACTACCGCCAGACTCGGCAGCAGTGGTCTTGATATCAGAGAGATTAAACCTGGCCTGGGACTCAACAAACGCCAATGCCCCTAGCTTCTCACCAGCAATAATCTCTGAGATCAGGTCTGCCTGACCACCAACATGCTCAAGGCATTTTCCCGCCAGCAGTATCGTCGTGAGATAGGGCTCGACCACCAGACCTTTGCCAAATTCTTCCATCAAAATCATGGTATCGACTGGACCGCCACCAAACCCACCTAGCTCTTCAGAAAAAGGCAATGCCAGCCACCCCAAGTCAGCGAAGCTTTTCCAGTTGGCAGGAGAAAACCCCTCATCGGTACTGATGAGCTTTTGTCGTGCATCAAAACCGTAGTCGTTCTGAATAAATCGCTGCACACTGTCGACGAGCATCGATTGTTCGTCAGAGAAAGAAAAGTCCATGATTAAGCCTCAAATTTAAGTTCCCGATGATATTGGGTAGTACCGGGTATTTCAACATTGCTATTGCACCAACAATAGGGCTTAAATGCCGCTGATTCGAAAATTGGAGATATTCCATGGCTACACCTGATATGCCCCAAAAATCACCCTATGCCCTTGACGTTATAGAAGGCAAAAACTACTTCTGGTGTGCTTGCGGCAAGAGTGCCAAACAACCACTTTGTGACGGTTCGCATAATGGCACTGAATTTGAGCCTACTAAATTTGAGGCAACAGAGAGTAAAACTGTATACTTCTGCGGCTGTAAACTGACAGCAGGGCAACCGCTCTGCGACGGATCTCATAATAAACTCTGATCCGCTCACCCTCTCATGAAAGGTTATCGGGCAAACACCTGTCCTGAATATTGGCATGAAAATAAATCCACTATCGCCCAAATGGCAACATAATGACCCGAAAGTCCGCTTGCAAAGCGTACTATCGGGCAAACTCGCCCTCGAAGTTCTCACGCAGCTTGCTAAAGACGACGCTGACAAAGACGTCAGACAAGCTGCTCTGGGGCTGATCGATGACACCGATACATTACTGAGCCTAACGACGGAAACGTCTTCCATCAGCAACGAAGCGGCCACTCGCTGGGCAATTGTGGTTGGAACCGATTTACAACATCTCGATGTGGTCTCGGCGGACTTACCGTCACATCTTCTCAAAGCAATTGCGATGCATGCTCCCGCTGAAGACTTTCGGCTTCGTGCCACCGAATTAATTAGTGGGGACGCGGAGCTTGGCGAAATATTGTTTGCTGACAATTTGAGCCGCGTTCATCAACACTGCGTCGCACGCTTAGAAGAAGAAACGATATTACTAAAAGTACAACAGCACTTTTTTGATCGCGATAAAAATGTTGCCCGCATTGCCAAAAGCAAATTGCAGGTCTTGAATCATTCTCGTGAGGAACTCAAGGCAAGCGAATTTACCATGCAAGCGGTTCAGGACAAGCTCACAACATTACTGAACGCTGCGCACAATCCAGATTACACAAGGCGCATAGACGCATTAAGACATGAGTGGCACCAAATCGATGGTCAGCCACCAGCGGAAACATTCAAACCGGTGATCATGGGTTTAATCGAACAGTGCGAAGAAAAAGCGGCTGCAATACCCGATCCGGCTGAACTCATCAGAGAAGCGGTGAATGCTCTCGTTGCACGCTGTGAAGCTCTGCGTTCAGAATGCACTGGCACTCCCAAGGTTGCTCACCTGCAAAAGACACTCTCAGAAATAGCCAACGATTGGCCTGAAACGGAGACACAACTTCGTCACCAACACACCAATGACCTTACTGAATTGGTCAACGCAGAACGCCGTTGGCAGTCGCTGCTTAGCAGCGGAAAAAACCTGGCTCTGGATCAGTTTAAATCACAATTGGCTAGCCTAAACTGGCCAGAAGCATTTCCAAAACCAGAAGATTTCGACTCGGCCACGCAACAGATTGAACAGGTCATAACAGATAAAGCCAAGGTCGCTGCCGAGCAACTCGCACAACATAACGAAATTCAGGCTGCTGTCGATAAGCTCGACACCGAAGTGACTGCCGGACATATCAAAGCTGCAAACCGTGCCAGCGCTAAAGTATCGAAACTTGTAGAAACAATTCGTCCTGACAGTGCTCAAAGCACAAATATTCAGCAGCTACAGTCCAAACTACAGGAACTCAAGGATTGGCAGGGTTTCGCAACTCAGCCAAAACGAGAAGAATTGTGCGAAAAGATGAAGCTGCTAGCAGAAGACGCAAGCATCGCACCACCTGAAAAAGCTCGGGCGATAAAAGAGCTGCAGGACGAATGGAAAAAATTAGGTTCATCGGACAGCAGGCCTGCGCAAAAGTCTTGGAGCAAGTTCAAGAAACTCGGTGATCAGGCCTTTGCACCTTGTGCTGAATTCTTCAATGAGCAAGAACAAACTCGCAAACTTAATCTACAAGAGCGCGAAAAAATCTGCGTTTCTCTAGAATTAATCAACAGCGAACATGACTGGTCACAAACCGATTGGAAATCAATGGCCGATATTATTCAGCGGGCCAAAACCGAGTGGCGACAGTATGCGAACGTCCCACGCAAAGATATCAAAACGATCGATAAACGTTTCGACGAGGCACTTCAGCCAGTTCAAGCTCGAATAAGAGCAGAACAGACTGGCAATGCCGAAAAGAAAAGTGCACTCATCCAGGAAATCACTGATCTCTTGGAGCAGGAAGCAGGTATCAACGATTTGGTGAATCGAGCCAAGTCCGCACAGCAAAATTGGAAGTCGATTGGTATCACGGATCGACGCCAAGATCAGAAACTGTGGAAGGCTTTTCGTACCCAATGCGACGCAGTGTTCACGCGCCGCGACGAAGGGCAAACTGCCGCAAAGAGTGCAGCAAAAGAAACAGCACAGCAGTTTCGCGACCTCTGCAACGCTTTTAGCCAACAGCTCGATAGTGATCAGATGCTCAACCGAGGTGATATCGCAGCATTTCGTAAAGAAAGCGGCGCCATTCCTATGGATAAAGACCAACGTTCTCTACAGACAGAAGCTTCAAAGCTCATCAAGAAGGCAGAACAGTTACTCAAGCATCAAGCTCTGGCAAATCAGCAGCAAATGTTTCAAGACTATCAACGTCGTTGCCAGCTACTCGATCGATTCGACGCCGGCGACATCAGCGAGGTGGAGCTAGATGCAGGACTACAAGGTGATGTTCAGCTTGATGCAAATCTAACAAAGGCATTGAGTGACCGTTGCGAACGAGCCGCTGAAGAACAGGGACTGCTAATCATCCGACTCGAAATATTGGCAGAGCTTCCCTCGCCGGAATCTAGCCAACAAGCTCGGATGGGCTACCAGGTAGAACGTCTGAATCGAGAGTTATCACTGGGTCAGAAAGAAACTCGCAGCGAACAAGAACAAGTCCAAGGGCTACTCACAGAGTGGTTTTCGACCAAGAGCAAAGCAGCCGACCTATCGCCAAGGTTTGAAAAGATCGCTATCAAATTGGGACTGCCTATTTGAAGCGCCCGTTGTTAGGGCTGTAGTTAGGGCTGTAGTTAGGGCTGTGGTTACTGACAATCGCGTCACCTGGCTTGGCCCTCCGCTGCGGCATTTATCTGGTAGAAAAAGGCGATATCAAACTCCAGAGCGGCTACTAGGACGCGCTCACTTTTGAAGCAGGACGACTGATTCGGATGGAAAAATCTGCCGCTACTAACTGTGCCGCTAACCAAACTGGACACTGACGCGAGCGCCACCCAATTCACTATCTGATATCTGAATATGCCCCTGATAGCGCGCCGTAATTTCTGTCACAACCGCCAAGCCAATACCTTGCCCAACAGGCTTAGAATCAAGCCGAGCGCCCCGCTGCAACACCTCGCTACGCCTGATAAGCGGTATACCAGTGCCATCATCTTCAACCACCATTAAAAGACCATGACTGTCGGATTCACCCACATGAATCACAACATGCGCTTGCCCATACTTGCACGCATTGTCCACGAGGTTACCCAACAGTTCCATTAGGTCTCGCTCATCACCAAAAAATGTGCAGTCTTGTTGCACCAGCTCGACCGTTGTATCTGGATAGACCTTAGCCATCGCTACCACAAGACGTTCTGTGACCGGCACCACATCAATGGCACGCTTTATCAAGCTGGAAGCATCACTCATTGCTCGCTCCAATTGATAGGCCACAATTTCATCCATTCGGTCGACCTGCTCATCAATAGTCTGACGAACCTCGGGCAGAGGAGCTCCCGTTTCGAGCTGTGAAGCACTTCCCTTTAGAATAGCTAACGGCGTTTTGATGCTGTGCGCCAGATCCGCCATCGTCGTACGATACTTTTCTCTCTGAGTGCGCTCACTGGATATTAGAATATTGAGATTTCGTGTCACGCCTGTCAGCTCGTCAGGATAAGCGCCACTAAGCCCTTCCTGGCCTCCGCTCTCAATCGCAGCAAGATCTTCAGCGAGCGAGCCCAGCGGCTTTAACCCCCAATTCATCACCAAACCTTGAACCGCGATCAAAACAAAACCCACCAGGACTAACCAACCCCATAGGTTATTACGAAAACTGTTTAGCTGGCTCTGGTAGCCGTCTATGGATTCCATCACGACAAACACAAACTCAAGTGATTCATCACCGGCACCTAACCAAAGAATCTTGTAGGCAAGATAAAAGACATCCTGATCGACCATTCTTGCAAATCGATCCTGACCTGGCGCAAGTGCCATGTACTGCGATTGAGTTTGCTCCGGAGAAAAGTCCAGGGTGATAGCTGATGGACTGCGCCACAATTCCTGACCATCGTTGTTGCGTACAAAAGCAAACAAACCAGAACCGGGATTGTTAAAGCGCGGCTCCTGCAATGCTTCCGGCAATAACAGCTCGCCGCCGTTCACGTCGGTTACCGATAGCAACCCATATATTTGAATGCGCAGTTTCTCTTCGACACTTTGTTCAGCAGTGCGCTGGAACGCTTGATCTAATACCAGCCCCATCAAACCGAGGAAAACAAACAACACGAGAGCCGCCGACCATAATATTCGACCCCGTAAAGAGAAAGATTTACTCACAGATCAGGGTGCAGACAGCATGAATCGATAACCCTGACCACGGACTGTCTCGATTGGTTTCAGCTTGTTCGTCGGGTCAAGCTTCTTTCTTAAACGACCGACGAAGACCTCAATCACATTACTGTCGCGATCAAAGTCTTGCTCATAAAGGTGTTCTGTCAGCTCCGTCTTAGACACAACTTCTCCGGGGCGTTGCATCAAATAATGCAAAAGATTGTATTCGAAGGCGGTTAGATCAATATTGCCTTCGTCGACTGTCACCCGCTTACCTCGCATATCCATTTGGATCGGGCCGCAGACCAGCAACGGAGTCAATTTCCCTGATGCCCGTCGAATCAAAGCGTCCAATCGCGCCAATAATTCTTGAACATGAAAAGGCTTTACCAGGTAGTCGTCGGCGCCGGCCGCCAGACCGTCAACTTTGTCCTGCCAGTCGGCTCTCGCTGTCAGTATCAAAATAGGATACTCACGACCCTCTTCACGAATTTTCTTGACGATTTCGAGGCCAGGCACTTTCGGCAAACCGAGATCAATAACCGCGACATCAAAGGAAAATTTTTGTGCCAGATACAGGCCTTCCATGCCATCAGACGCCTGATCTACGGTGTACTCGTGGCGCTCCAAAATATCCTGCAATTGCTCTCGCAGTTTACCTTCGTCTTCCACCAATAATAGGCGCTTACTCATCGAAAACCTCACCGCTATTCGCGTCGACAAATACGTACTTCACCACACCACCGCTAGACAACAATTTGACTCGGTACTGATTGCCATTGCTTTGCATAGGTTGCACAGAGAGTATTTTGCTCTGGGGAAAACTTTGCTTTGCTCGTGACGCGGCTTTTTTACTGCCAGCTCGTGACTCAGACCGGCGAGGCAGTATGGAATGTTGCGGAGGCGGTTGAAATTCGGCCGTACGGAAACTGCCACGATCGGAGTGGTCAAACGGGTTAGCAGACGCGTTTACCGCGACCAGTGCCAAAAGCACTAAGCCAATTCCAGACCTTATTCCAGACAAAAGCCTACAAAAAGACAGACCACGCATTAGCATTCCTTTCTCAACCACGCCCGCGCTTTAGGATACCGGCGATACAGACAAACGCAGTTTGATTTGCTCGCCTGGCGCTTCATCTGTACGGGTGGTGTACATGACATCGTTATATCGATACTTCACATGATAACCGACAATTCTTTCTTCCTCACGGTAATCGTTGATCACGCGGCACACTTCTTCCGTTCTTGAGCCACGCGCACCAGCTCTTTCCTTCCCGACAGCATTACCAATTGTGCCGCCTAGGACCGCACCCACGGCGGTGCCTACCTTCTTGTTGGATTTGTTGTGTCCAATTGCATTGCCTACAGCGCCACCAATAACAGCACCCAGCACAGTGCTGATACCATTATGCTCCGTTCGAGAATATGAAACGGCTTCGTCCCAGCATTCTTCTCTGGGTGTCGAAATCCTGATGTTTTTCACTATCGGCGTTGATTCAACCACACGGCCATAATCGTAACTGACGTTGCCGCTAGCCAGCGTTGCTGTTGACGCTAGTACCAGGCCCGCAAATAAGGCTGTTCGTTTCATCGCTCTACTTCCTTTGATTGATCTTGAATGTGGAAGCAATAGTAGAGCGTATCGCCTGAACGAAAGCTGAACTGGCACAAACCCTTTAAATTGCGGGAAATTTATCGACGCGAACGGCGTGATCAGAGTCTAGTGACAGGCATATATCAACTTGCGCCGGACGGCAGGCTAGCAGACGTCTGGTAATACGTTCGTAGTACATAATGAATCGCGTAACGTCGGTTTGGCTCATGCGTGCAGGTCCGACGGGTAGCCCCTGCTCCTGCTGCCAGCGCCAACGTTTGACGGCATCGAGGTCAGGCACTTTTAAAAAGAGACTAATATCTGTATCAAACAACGGTTGATAGGCCTTTAGCTGATCGTTCACGTAGCGGCGCCAAACACCCTTTGCATCCTGAAGGTGCTCAAGTTCATTGATGGGCTCTATGAGCGCGGCATCTTCCTCTGGCTCTGCCCCCCAACACCAGCCTTCTAAAATTAACAATTGCAGCCCTGCCCCAGGTTCAATTCTCTCGTCAATTCGATCATCATGCGGCTTAGAGAATTCTGGGATCCGCATTGGCTCACCCCGACTAAAATTCTCAATAGCTTCGAGACAGAGTGCAAGGTCATGGGTGCCGGGTACCCCGCGCGTCTGCAACAGAGGACTAATAGAGGTCAGGTCGCTACGCTCGGCTCGAGTCAAATAAAAGTCGTCCAACGACAGAACTAAGGTTCTTGTTTCAAAACACTCAATTAGGAGCGTCGCTAATAATTTTGCAAAGGTACTCTTACCACTACCCTGAGCACCAGAAATGCCCATCGTTTTGCGCTGCCTATCCCGGCATTGCGTTTCAAGCCAGTGAGCGGTTTGGTACAAGATAGCAAAATAGGCGTCGGGTAATGATAGTGACTGAGTTGAGCATTCAAGGTTAAATATCGCCCTGGCTTTTTTTCGAAGCGCGTCATCTTTTGCTTCAATCACAAGATCAAGCGTCGAAACGGCGGTAGCGCGTCAAGCAGCATAGGTCCATACCGTTGTGTGACCAAGCGACGATCAAGAATCGAAATCGTACCGGTGTCAGTTTCTGTGCGAAGCAATCGACCGCAGGCCTGAACCATGCGCAGAGCGGCATCAGGAATCATAATCTCTTGAAAAGAGTTACCGCCGTTTGATTCAATCCATTCGCTCAACGTCGCTCCCACTGGATCGTCAGGAACAGCGAAAGGAATTTTGACGACAACCACGTGATCGCAATAGCTTCCTGGCAAATCGATGCCTTCAGCAAAACTCGCCAGACCGAAAATAATACTGGACTCACCTTGGTCGATTTTCTGTTTATGCCGAGAGACGATTTCAGCTTTCCCAAGCGTTCCCTGACTCATGACCCGTTCCAGAAATTCACCGGGCAATTGATCTGTGACTCGATACATCTGCCGCCACGATGCAAACAAGACAAGGCCACCTACGACGCCAGCAAGTAGACCCGGTAACATCGAAGCAACTTCATCGGTGTGTTCATCGGCTTTACGCGGATCAACCTTCATGGCCGGTACCTGAAGCGTCGCTTGCTCCGCATAATTAAACGGACTGAGCAGAGCAGTAAAGCGGTTATCGTCTGCCACACCGACGCGGCGAATAAACCGAGAAAAATCTGCACCCACCGCCAGCGTTGCTGAGGTAATCACAGCGGCATAGCAGCGAGACCATAGCAGTTCTTGCAAAGTATCATTTACGGCAACTGGGCTGGCATTGAGCATAAGTTCAGCACCTTCACGGAAGCTGATCCAGCGCGCTTTAGGTGGTGCGTCAGGTGCATCTGCGATCATAAAATCCTGCCAAAGAGCAGTGCCTGTTTGCATTCTTGCAGCGGCAGCAGCAACCTGAGCCAGCCAGGGCTCTATACCATCTCTTTCGCTTGGCTCAGTATCGGTGACACGCTCCTCAAGTGCGACCTCAAGATGCTGCAATAAACCCAACAACCGCTGGCTAGCAAGCAACACATTGTGGCTTAGATCACGATGATGAGCTTCTACCACGCCGCGCTTAAAGCGATATCGACGATCCGTCTCGTTACCTTCGGCATCGGCCTCTAGTGCCTGGAAGACAATCGCTGCTGATTCCAACGTTTGAACAAGATCCACACAAGACGATTCAAACTGACCCAGGCTGTGAGGCAGGTTACCGATATTACCGAGCTCATCACCAAGCTTTTGCAACATGCCAGGCAACGACTCCAACCAGATCTGGGTAGAACGAATTTGTAAAAAATTCGAAAAATGGTTGATGGCCTTATCTGGCAGGTGATGTCCTTCATCAAACACATAAATCGTTTCTTCCAGTGCTGGTAACACAGCACCACCGCCCATCATCACGTCCGCCAACACCAGATCATGATTCGTCACGATACAGTCAACATTATGAATTTGATCTCGCGCTCGATAAAAGTAACAGTTCTCATAATGTGAACACTGACGGCCGGTACATTGAACGTGGTCGGTGCTAATTGGACTCCAGGCGGCGTAGTCTATCTCCGATTTCCAGTTGTCTCGATCACCATCCCACTCTCCCTTACCCAAGCTTGTGAGCATCGCCTCGTACAGGTCTCGATGTAATTCTGATGGCAATTCACCTGCCGGAAAGAATTCGTCATCGTAAAAGGCGAGTGTGTGGTTATCCGATTGGCTCGAGGCTAAGACTTGATCAAGTTTGGACAGGCACAAATAACGGCGCCGACCCTTCGCCAGGGCATAACTGAAGTCCAACCCTGAATGTTTGGCAATATCAGGAAGATCGACAAAAACAATCTGCTCTTGGAGCGCGACGGTCGCTGTAGATATCACCAGTTTTTTCTTCAAGGCTTTAGCGATGGGTAACGCTGCCATCGCATAAGCAACGGTTTTTCCTGTACCCGTACCTGCTTCAATGACACAAATATGCTGTTCGCTGACCCGTATACCCTCGTCGTCAGCGTCGATATCGCCTAGAGTATTGGCAATATCAGCGATCATCCGTTTTTGACAATAACGAGCGGAATAGCCTTTTGCCTTGAGCAAGGCGCTATAAGCAGTCTGAATTTCTAGTTTAACTTCTTTGTCTAACATGCTTCACTTACGAAAAGGAGAGATCGTGCCATAACGGCTTACGCTGGTATGGATTCGTTTTCTAGTACAGAACTTTATGATCATTAACTACTCAATCACAGACTTCCTAATGACAAAAAAGATGGAACCGAAATGAGTGATGAAAATGACAAACGATCGACTGCAGATCGTCGCGCCGATGACAGAAGACACGATGAACGTCGAAGCTATAAAGACGTCGTTGATTTCGAACGTCGTCACAGCAAAACCAGAAGAGAAGGTCCAAGGCGCGACACTTCAAGCCTAGACTCATCTCAGACTAGATCACCTTAGATCAGATCGATTTTGATCAAGTCACCTTAGATCAAGTGAAGATCTTCCAAAACCAACCCTTCTGCAATTCTTTTTCGCAGCTGTTGAGCTGTCGTTGATACACGGCCGATCGACCAGACACTTTTTTTGCCACATCTTTCAGCCAACCCTTGCTTCGGAAACTGCGCTTAGCAAAACCACCTTGCCCTTCATGATAAGCAAGATAGAGATTATAAGGGTCAGTTTTCTGTATTTTATTTTTGCGAAAACTTTGGTCGTTGTACCAACCAACAAAATCAATCGCGTCTTCAAAACTATTTCTGTCTGCGGTCCACGCGCCAGTAGACTTTTTATAGACTCGCCAGGTGTCGTCCGTCGCTTGCGAGTATCCGTAGGCACTCGCCGGTCTGGGTCCTGGCAATACCCACAATATCTTTTTGCGGGGTGGTTTAGCCCGCGCTTTAAAGCTGGACTCTTGATAAATGAATGACATCATGACAGGGATCGGGCTCCCCCATTTGCGCTGCGAATCTCGCGCATGATCGTACCAACCACTCTTTTCTTCGAAGATCTCACAAATATCTTCCTGATCCTTCGGTGGCGCTGTCGTACAACTCGCGAGCGAGACCAGAGCCATCACTGTTAACACCTTTTTCATAGCTCATGCTCTTTTAGAAGTTCGACAAGTTCGCTCTCGTCCAATACTGGCACACCCAACGATTGGGCCTTGGCCAACTTTGACCCCGCAGCGTCGCCGGCCACAACAAAAGAGGTACTTTTTGAAACGGAACCCGATACCTTGGCACCCAGTGACTGAAGCCGTGCCTTGGCATCATTGCGATTGAGTGTTGTCAAAGTCCCGGTTAATACAAAAGTTTGACCTTCGAGAGCAGCCGTTTGATGGCTTTGTGGCAATACATCCCAATGAACGCCCGCTTGTCGCAAACGTTCGATCACCTCGATATTGACCGGCTGAGAAAAGAAGGTGGCGATTTTGTCCGCCACAATTGGGCCAACATCAGGCACTATCACCAACTCATCACGATTGGCGGAGAGCAGTGGGTCCAAATCGCAAAAGTAAATCGCCAAATTGCGCGCCGTCGACTCCCCGACTTCTTGAATACCGAGTCCGTAAACAAACCTGGCCAATGTCGTTTTCTTACTCTTTTCTAGCGCTGCTAGCAGTTTGTTCGCAGACTTAGGCGCCATTCGTTCCAACGTGATCAAATCTGTGGCCTGCAAGTGAAATAGATCCGCTGGTGTTGAGATCATCTTCGCGTCTACCAGTTGCTCCACTAACTTATCACCGAGCCCATCTATATCTAGGGCCAACCGCGACGAAAAATGGCGAATGCGCTCTTTGCGCTGAGCAGCACACACGAGCCCACCCGTACATCGGGCAATGACCTCGCCGTCAGCTTGCAAAACGGTAGAGCCGCAGGCCGGACATTGCGCTGGTATCACAATCGCTTTGGCTGCCGAAGTTCGGTGTTCGATTAACGTCGCGACGACTTTGGGAATCACATCACCTGCGCGCTGGACCAATACGGTATCGCCAATCATGACATCCAGCCGCTTGACCTCATCCATGTTATGCAGGGTTGCGTTGCTGATAGTGACACCACCGACTTTAACGGGCTCTAAACGCGCCACTGGCGTGATTGCCCCGGTACGACCAACCTGAAACTCAACGTCAAGCAGCAGAGTCGTCCCTTCCTCGGCGGGAAACTTATGGGCGATGGCCCAACGAGGCGTTCGGGTAAGCATGCCTAAGGTCTGTTGCTGTTCAATGTCATTCACTTTCATGACCACACCGTCGATCTCATAACCCAGTGCCGCGCGGGTATCTAGAATCTTTGTGTAGTAATCGATGCAGGCGTCGACACCCGTCACAGGCAGAGTGATTGGATTCGTTCGTAAGCCCCAACTTTTAAGCGCTGCAAGAATGTCGCTATGTTTTGTCGGTAGTGATCCACCCGCGACCATACCAACGGAATAACAAAACATCGTGAGCTTCCGTTTGGCCGTTAGCTTCGAATCCAATTGACGCAAGCTACCCGCCGCCGCATTTCGTGGGTTCGCAAAGGATTTGCCACCTTCTTGCACGGCCTTGTCGTTCAGTTCGGCGAAAGTCGCCTTGGAGATATAAACCTCACCACGAACTTCTAACCGCTCGGGATAATCGTCACCGATTAGCTTCAGAGGCACCGCCGTAATCGTCCGTGCATTCTGACTAATATCCTCACCGGTTGTGCCATCACCGCGAGTCGCAGCACGAACCAACAAACCATTCACATAAAGCAAACTAATCGCCACGCCATCTATTTTCGGTTCGCACACGTATTCGACAGATTGCTCGGTCTCTAGTCGGCCACGGACCCGCTTGTCGAAATCACGCAAATCATCTGCATCGAAGGCGTTATCCAGTGACAACATCGGTAGCTCATGGGTCACCTGACTAAAGAATGGTAATGGTTTAGCACCAATTCGCTGACTTGGAGAATCAGCGGTAATAAGCTCCGGAAATTCCGCCTCGATTTTTTTCAGACGACCAAATTGGCGGTCATATTCCGCGTCGGTTATTTGCGGCTCGTCGAGCGTGTGATAACAATGGTTGTGATGATGAATATCATCACGAAGTTGGTTCAGTTCAGTGATCGTCTCTTTTGGCGCCGACATTAGCTATGGTTCTTATACTCGTATTCTTCAAGTTCTGAGTGGCAATGCTCAATGGTTTGGCTCGTCATAACACTGCGAGTCTCATCTCGGACTTCGCCGCCCAACGCCTCTGCCAGTGCATCCGCAACGTTTAACATTTCCTGAAACACCTGTGTCGGTTTGTGTAATTCGTGGACTCGCATAAACATAGAGACCGCCGGGGTCTCAATCTGTCCCATAGCATTGAGGTCAAAACTGCCGGGTTCAACAGCATTCATCAAACTGAATAGCGATTGTTCCTCTCGCAATCGGTGAAAGATGCTCATTTCACCGAGCGTCATATCCTGTTCTATCAAACACTCGAGCAACTCTTGACCTTTGAAGGGATCGCCGACAGACATCACGTTAATGACCACATATTTTTCTGGCAAATTCTTGGGCAACGGCGCTAATGGTATCGCAGCAAGGTCATCGGACTGAGACTCAATTTCTATTTCTTGCGCGGGTTCTGACCTATGCTCGGCAACGGCTTCTGGTGTAGCTTCGACGTCTTGCGCTACTTGCGCTACTTGCGCTACTTCCACTACAGCAGGCTCATCAACAGGGTGCATCAATACTGGCACCGAGTCGTCTAGATTCAGGGTCTGCTGTTCCATCATTTTTACTCGCGCGCCACCATTCGGTAACTCTGCACGCAACATAGACAGTTCAACTGCGTTCTCAGGTTCATTGACGTCAGAAACAAAGGATTTATCGAGCGACATTTTTAGCGTATTACGATTAGTACGCATGCGCCAATAGCCGTGAACTAAAATGCCAACGATAAAAACAGGCCCCACAATTAGCAGCCAATCTCTCAAACCGAACTCTGCAAAGAACTCCGTCATGAATTCCGCCTCCGCGTCCGCGCTACACCGCTACCATTGCAACGGCCTCATCCACATCGACTGAGACCAACCTGGATACACCTGGTTCATGCATCGTTACGCCCATCAACTGGTCCGCCATTTCCATAGCGATCTTATTATGAGTAATGTAGATAAATTGAACCGTACGGGACATCTCCTTGACGAGATTAGAGTACCGACTCACATTGGCATCGTCGAGAGGCGCATCTACCTCATCGAGCATACAAAATGGCGCTGGGTTCAAACTGAAGATAGAAAATACCAGGGCGATTGCCGTGAGCGCTTTTTCACCACCAGATAGCAGGTGAATACTCGAATTGCGCTTTCCAGGAGGTCTGGCCATGAGCCCTACGCCTGTATCCAATAGATCGTCGCCGGTCATTTCTAAATAAGCATGACCACCGCCGAACACCTTCGGAAAAAGTTGCTGCAATTTTGAGTTAACCGTGTCGAACGTCTCTTTGAACTTGGTACGCGTCTCAATATCAATCTTGTGAATCGCATTTTCCAACGTCGAAAGTGCTTTAACCAGATCCTCGTCTTGGGCATCTAAATATTGCTTACGCTCGGACTGAATTTTGAACTCATCAATCGCCGCCAGGTTAATCGCGCCGAGCCGCTGGACTTTGTTTCCAATCCGCGTCAGATTTTCTTCCCATTCCTGTTCGTTGGCGTCTTCTGGCAGCATTTGCAGCACTGTATCGAGATCATGCTTGTCTGCCTCAAGCTGTTCTTTGATCGTATTACGACGAACTTCCAAGGTCTGCCAGTCCATCCTAACCTTCTCGAGGCTCTGACGAACCTGCTCAACTTCCTCTTCAAACTTGCTGCGAGACTGCTCAAGCTCACGAATTTCGTGTTCAATGCTTTGCACTTTTTGACGCAATGCCGCGAGCTCAGTTTCAACCCCTAGGCGTTTTTCGAGCAGTGCCGAAAGCTCTTCCTTGAGTTGAATCTGTGGTTCTTCACTCTCACTCAGGGTCGTCTCGAGCGATTGTTTGCGCTCTGCAAAAATGCCTTGTTGTTCGACCAGACGAGACATCGCCTGGTCGGTCGCCGATATCTGGGATTTCACTGTCTGTATGCGTAAATCCAACTGGTGTGCAGTGTCACGATCCTGACGAGCTTTATCACGAGCAGCCATCAGCATGTTTTGTTTTTCCTCACGATCCTGGCGCAGCTGCTCACGTTGAGCAGTATCGTGCTCCATCTGATCCATCGCGGCTTGCAAGCCATTCCTGGCTTCACGCAGTTTTTCGCTATCGGCCTCAAGCTCAATCACACCCTTTTCAATCTCGTCGTTTGCTCGAGCAAGGTCCGTCTTGATCTGTTCAGCCTGCAGCGTCTTGGCACCAAGCTGCGCGCGAGTCTCACTATAGGCTCGTTGCTGTTCGGCCAATCGGTTAGCCAATTCTTCACGATCAGTTTCTGCAACCTTGAGAGCGGCAACTCCGTCATCTAATCGAACATGCAGATCGTCGACTTCCTCATCCAACGTCTCAATCTCTGTGCC
Source organism: Candidatus Azotimanducaceae bacterium (assembly GCA_051278195.1). Taxonomy (GTDB): domain Bacteria; phylum Pseudomonadota; class Gammaproteobacteria; order Pseudomonadales; family Azotimanducaceae; genus JAHRVQ01. The sequence goes on along the minus strand of JBNMQM010000014.1, from coordinate 35,321 downwards.
GAGAGATTCCAACTCGGACTGTCGCTTCAGTACGCCTGCCGTCGCATCTTGGTCTTTACTCACTCGAAGCCAGTTCTTACCCAGCCAAATACCTTCGGCTGTGATCACAGACTCGCCAGGACCCAGAGTGCTGCGCATTTGCAAGGCAGTGGCCAGATCATTGGCTGTTTTCACGCCACCCAACAATTCTGCCAAGTTAAATTTACTGCTCACCTTACTGGCAAGATAGTCACCGCCTATTGGCCCAGAAGCTGAACCTGGCTCGAGGAAATTCAATGAGCCTTTCGCAAAAGCTTGCAGCGGCTCGTTGAGCACACTGATATCGTCCACAGTGACGGCCTGAAGGTAATCACCCAAAACGGTTTCTACCGCAACGGCCCAATCATCCTCAACTTTTATTTGTTCCCCGAGGCGGACATTTTGATTCAAATTATTCTGTTCTAACCACTGCATTTCAGCGTCGTCTTGCTGACCCAAGGCCGCCTGCTGGAGCGCCTCTAATGATGCGAAACGGCCGCGATTGTTCTGCAGGCGAGTACGCTTCTCATCCAAACCTGAAGACAGCATCTGATTTTCTTCGCGCTGGCTTTCAATTCGCCCACTGACTTCGCTCAGTTCCGTTTCAATACGGCTGGTTTGCTCTTCTTGAGTTTCCAGCATCGCCTCGAGCGGCAGGATTTCAGACTCGACCGTGGAGCTTTCGAGCCGCTCGACTTCCGTCCGCTGCGATCCGAGCCGGGTATTGAGCCGTTCGATAGATTGCTCTAGGGCTTCAATTCGAGATTGTTGCACTTGACCCTTATTCTGGGATTCTGCGGCAATATGATTGAACTCATCCCAGTTGCCTTGCCATTCCTGCATTGCTTGTTCAGCGGCAGTTAGGTGGTCCTGCGAGGCTGTTTCCAACTCGCGGACCTGATTTTGCTGGGGCTCGGTTTGCGCTAACTCGTGTTTCAGCTCGCCTAACTTACGCTGATCACTGTCGATATCCGCACGGATCTTGTACCAATTTTCCGAAACCTCTTCGAGGTCAACGCTTAACTGCTGATTACGCTCGTTCTGAAAACGGATGGAGTCTTCTACCCGGGCAATCTCGGTACCATGGTCGTAAAAACGCTTTTGCACCTCATTAACTTGATCACTCAGCGAGACCAGATCCGAACGCTTTTGCTCAACATCAGCATCGATACGACGCTGGTCAGCAATACGGGCTTCCTGCTCCACCTGCAACCTACCGATGTTATCTTCTTTTTGTTTCGCTTCTTTCGTGATTGCGGTCCATTTCAAACCCTGCAGCTGAGATTGCACTTCGCGCTCTTCAGCCTTCAACTCTGTATAGCGCTCGGCTGCTTTTGCCTGCCGCTCGAGGTGGTGTAATTGGCGCCCGAGTTCGTCGCGCAGGTCACTCAGTCGATCCAGGTTGTCTTTGGTGTGAGAGATGCGACGTTCAGTTTCTTTTCGACGCTCTTTGTATTTGGAAATGCCAGCCGCCTCTTCGATATAAACTCGCAGCTCTTCTGGCTTGGCTTCGATCAGATTACTGATCATGCCCTGCTCAATAATTGCATAGCTTCTAGGACCGAGGCCGGTACCCAGGAAGACGTCGGTAATGTCCTTGCGGCGACATTTTTGGCTGTTCAAAAAATAGCCAGAGTGACCATCACGAGACACCTGGCGTTTGATGGAAATCTCAGCATAACCAGCAAACTCACCGACCAAACGACCTTCGGTGTTATCAAAAATTAGTTCAATACTCGCCTGTCCGACAGGTTTACGGGACGTGGAGCCGTTAAAAATCACGTCTGTCATCGACTCGCCGCGCAAGTTCTTCGCGGAAGATTCACCCATCACCCAACGAACCGCATCAATAATATTAGACTTGCCACAGCCATTAGGGCCGACGACAGCACAAAGATTAGAAGGGAAAGGTACAGTTGTAGGGTCTACAAAGGATTTGAAACCAGCGAGCTTAATGGCCTGCAAACGCATATAGCTAATGTACTCCGAACCACGCGAGCGGGGACAATTTAATAAGGTCACCGCTGAACGGCGAAGGTGTTTGTCGCAAGGGAGGTATTCTAAGCTAATTCCCAGCCCGAAGCTTGTTGAAATTAGTCCGTGGAGACAAGATTTGGCTGGACCGAAGCCTCAAACTGCTCATGCAGGTCTAAAAAGTCAAACACCAGGTCGCCGAGGTCTCGAGGCTCAGAATTAGTCAAAAACACCATCCCAGTTTGCAATTCTCGATTGAACACCATTTCACTACGCATGCCCCTGACATAGCCGCCGTGCTGGACAAAACCCACGTGATCTTTGTAATCAAAGACCCGCCAGCCAAGGCCATATGCGACATTTTTGATCCCGCGACGCCAACGATAATGGGCCTGTTGGCGCGTCGTCGAAATCACGCCCCGTTGCAACTCATTTAACATATCGAGATCAAGGACGTCGGGATCGTTGCCCAACTGCGCCAGCAACCAAGCGCGCATATCATCGATGCTCGCGTTAACGCCGGCGGCCGGCGGAATTCGGTAATAATGGTCCGTGGTCCGGGCGGGACGCCAATCTTTGCCGGTCCAGATATGGGGTTTAGCGTGATTGCTATCGGCTAGAAACGCTTCCCGGCCAAATGATGCCCTTTGCATTCGCAACGGCGTAAATATTTTTTGTTGCACATAAGTAGGGTAATCCAGGCCAGTTTCCGCCTCTACTACGTCGCCGACAAGACTGAACACGACATTCTGGTAGCCATAGCAATCGCCTGGTTGGCACACAAAATCGACTCTATTCAAGCGTCTGACAATTCGCTCGTAGGACATGTTGTCTTCCACCAGGTTGGTGTAGGCGTGAGGCATGAGCCCAGAGGACTGGGACATCAAATGCTCCAGATTGATCTGCGAACCGTAGTCCTTACGCTTGAACCTGAGATCCTTGACGCTACCCATAATCGGGCTCTGCCAGGACAAGGGGGTTTCTTTGACGAGAATAGAGGCTGCTGCCGAGGCAAATGTTTTAGAAATTGACGCAATACGAAATAGCGTGAAGGGTGTAATCGGTTCAGGGGCCCCTGTTTCACGAACACCCCAGGTCTTTTGCAACACCACTTCGCCGGCGACCACTACCACAATCGCAGAGCCCGGCACCATGGCAACGATAGGCGACAACAGTTCTGCCTCAAGTTTATCGACAAATTGCTGCGTCTCGCTTGCAACGGAAGAAACAGAGAAAGAGACAAATATCCCCAAATAAAAAATCAGCGTCAGTAATCGCAAAGAGGGGTCACGTCTCGAGGGCATCGCGCAAGGTTAATGCAGCGCGATAAGTCGCGCAATCAGAAGCAGAAATTTTATTGGCGTAGCGGCTTCGAATGACGCCACTCGGCCAATAGTGTGCGGAGTGAACTGACAAATGCCAACGGCTGATCCAAAAACAAATGATGCTGAGCTTCTGGGATACCGACAAAAGGCACCGATTTATCCAGCACATCAAACATATAGTCTGCAATATCCTGACTGAAGAGATAACTATCCTCACCATATATCACGCCGACGCGACAGCGCAGGTTAGCCAGGTCCTGATGCATGGCGGTACCAAAATCGAACTTACGAAACATGGTGTCGTCGAATTTCCAGGTCCAACCATCATCGGTTTGCTTCAATGAGTGCGTGCCGATGTAATCCATTATGTATCGATTATTGCAGTCCTGAGGCGGCATCAGTCGGAACCGCTCATGGGCAGCTTCATAACTCTCATACACACGTTTAGGTTTAATAGGCGAACGTCTGGGATCTCGCTCCCACTGAAAATCTGGCGGCCGAACAGCCGAATCAACCAGTACAATCCCTGCTAGCTTGTCTCGATAAATAAGCCCGGTTTTAAGCGTGATAAAACCGCCGAAACTATGCCCTATCACAACTGTATCGTTGCCAAACCCAGCATCCTCACACACACCGATGACCTGTCTGGCAAACGCTTCCGGCGAGTAGTTTTCAGAATAACCACTGTCACCGGCACCGGCCAGATCAATGGCCGCAACCCGATAATCATTGAGAAAGAATGGCGCGATAAAAGTCCACCAGTGCGCATGGGCACCGTTACCGTGAACCAACACAATGCCGGGCTTTTCCGCGGCGTCGTCACCTTTCTCCCAGTAAAGATAGTGGATAGGAATATGATCCACATCGACCATACGATCTTCGAAAGGCTCTGCGATAGCACGCTTGAACCAGCCTGGGGCTACTTTTTGTTCTGTCATTCAAATTTCCTGATGTTGCACTGCGACAGTGTATCCCGAGCCGAGGGACAACTATCACTCCTATACATTATCAGTATTGGGTGATATCCACATTATTGATTGACTGGCTTGGCAGCGCCTTTACTGGCTCTAGCTGTCCTCCAGCGGTTTTGAAGGGCAACTGGCATATCAGAGACAAAATCACCGAGGCCCTGCTTCTGCCGCTTCAATCGCAGTTCATTGTAAATTTCCACACCTCGCTTCTCAGCCAGGGCCAATGCCGCTGCGACTTCTTCCGGTTCAAACACGCGATACATTTTATTCACGTCGGAGAGCGGGTGGGGCTTTTCCCTGTACACAATGTACACAATGTCCACCACTTTCATCCAGGCTAAAGACTCAATATGGTTCTGCAAGCGGTACTCCGTTTCTTTTCGACCTCGTGCCGAATTGGCTTTTTGTAGATGCAAACCAACTAAATCGAACATAGGTTGCCCAAAACCCTGGGTAGCAGACTTGATCAACCAGGGTTCTGCCACTTCGAGGTCATTGCCCTCGAAATACCGGCCACCCAACTCGAGGACTGCATAGGGATCAGTCGCAGCCATCTCGAGCAATAATTTACTGTCGTACGTGTCATAGCTAGAGGTTGGAGGCTTGGTCGAGCTAATTGACCCCGAAACAACTGTAAACACTTCTCGAGCACCGTTTTTGACCCGCCACTGATTGATTTCGAACAAATCCGCATCACTGAATCGGGCTCGTTGCCTCTGCACCGAACGCAGGTTCTTGCTCAGGTCAACGACATTCTCTAGCACGGCGCCTTCTCCCCCTCTTGCGATTTGTTGGGGCTGGCTAGCTTTCAGTAACGGAGTCTGTGTGGTCGACGGCTCAACTGCATCCACCTTACGCGCGGTTTCAAAACTCAAAAACAGCATGATGAACGAAAAAAGTATACAGAACACAACTAGCCTACTGCGCACGTTCTAGCCTCCTTAATACAATCGCTTCTGGAATCTAAGCGTCACCACTGTTAGGCCAATAAGATAGCCACAGGAACACAGGTACGGGCCTAGGTCGCCCCCTTGCCATTTAGCAACAGCCTGACCATGTCGGCCGGTGGTCAAGTCTACGGCATTGAATACCACCAGCTACCGGACGACCAGTGACGAAGGTCGAGCTCGCGCATAGCGAGTCGTGCCCTTGACGCTTTTAATGGCCTTGCGGACAGGCACTTAGTTTGCCCGATTTAAAGATTGAAGTAATGACAGATGTTTTCTGGATTCCACACCGGGCTTTCGCTACCCTTCGCCACCGGTGTGCTCGCCTTGACGAGAACACACTTCCTTTTTCCGTTTGATCGCAGGACTGCCAATTTTATGATCTCTGTTGCACAGCGTATTGCTGAAGAATTGTCTGTTAAAGAAACCCAGGTGACGGCGGCGATCACCCTCCTGGATGAAGGCGCCACGGTTCCTTTTGTGGCTCGATACCGCAAAGAAGTTACCGGTGGTTTGGATGACACCCAACTCAGAAATCTCGAACAGCGGCTGACTTACATCCGAGAACTCGATGATCGGCGTCAGGTCATCCTGAAAAGTATTGAGGAACAAGACAAGCTCACTGACCCACTCAAAGCCTCGATTCTAGCTGCTGACACAAAAACACGATTAGAAGATCTGTATCTACCTTACAAGCAGAAGCGCAGAACCAAAGCACAAATTGCTCGGGAAGCCGGTATCGAGCCACTCGCCCTTGCGCTATTGGCTGACCCTACTCTGGATAGAAACAGCTCTGCAGAGTCCTACATTGACGCCGAGCAGGGCTTTGCCGACGCCGCTGCCGTAGTGGACGGTGCCCGACAAATATTGATGGAAAAGTTTGCTGAGGATGCCGATTTGCTGAATCGAGCTCGCACTTATTTGCAGGAAAACGGCGTACTCGAATCCAAGGTCGCATCCGGCAAAGAAGACGCCGGGGCGAAATTTTCAGATTACTTTGACTACTCCGAGGCGCTTAACAAGATACCGTCGCACCGGGCGCTAGCTTTGTTTCGCGGCCGCAGCGAATCCATCCTGCAGCTAAATCTGAAAGTTGCCAACGAGGAAACTTTTGAACGACACCCTTGTGAAGTGATGGTCGCAAACTGCTTCAATATCGAAAATCAGGGCCGTGCCTCTGACAACTGGCTGTTGGACACAGTGCACCTCGCATGGCGAGCAAAAATATTTCTGCATCTTGAGCTTGAACTCAAAATGGATCTGAAAACCGCTGCCGACCAAGAAGCCATTCGAGTGTTTGCGACAAACCTCAGCGACCTCATGCTCGCAGCACCCGCCGGACCTAAGGTCACACTTGGTCTTGACCCCGGTCTTCGAACTGGCGTCAAGGTTGCCGTGGTAGATGCGACAGGCAAGCTACTCGATATCGGCACTATCTACCCCCACGTACCGCGCAATGACTGGGACGGTTCAATCCATGCCCTCGCCGTGCTCTGTAAAAAGCACAGTGTAGAGTTGATCAGCATCGGCAATGGCACCGGTTCGCGCGAGACAGACAAACTGGCGAAAGACCTTAAGTCACGTCACCCGGAGCTGGGCTTCACCTCTCTGGTCGTGTCTGAAGCCGGTGCTTCGGTTTACTCAGCCTCAGAACTGGCCGCTAAAGAATTCCCAGATCTTGATGTGTCGATTCGCGGCGCAGTTTCGATCGCCCGCCGCTTACAGGACCCATTATCAGAGCTCGTCAAGATCGAACCCAAAGCGATTGGAGTGGGTCAGTACCAACATGACGTGAGTCAATCTCAACTCTCGCGCACTCTAGAAGCGGTGGTCGAGGACTGTGTCAATGCCGTGGGTGTCGACCTCAATATGGCGAGCGTGCCATTGCTCACACAGGTATCCGGACTGAGTAGGATGTTGGCTGAGAACATTGTCAGCCACCGGGATCAAAATGGTCCTTTCGATAATCGCGCCGCGCTATTAAAAGTGCCTCGCATTGGACCCAAAGCCTTCGAACAAGCGGCCGGGTTTTTACGCATTATGAATGGTTCAAATCCACTGGATGCCTCTGCAGTACATCCAGAGGCCTATCCTATCGTTGAGAAAATTGTGGCCGTTAGTGGCCGGCCGGTCGACAAGCTCATCGGCGACAGTAGTTTCATTCGCCAGCTGACGCCCAGTAAGTTTGTCGACGAGCATTTTGGTTTACCGACCGTTACGGACATCTTAACCGAACTCGAAAAACCAGGCCGGGATCCCAGACCAGAATTCAAAACAGCGTCGTTCCAGGACGGCGTGGAAACGATGAAGGACTTGACGACTGACATGATCCTCGAAGGGGTTGTCACTAACGTGACTAACTTTGGTGCTTTTGTTGATATCGGGGTACATCAAGATGGCCTGGTTCACATTTCAGCCCTTGCAGACAAATTTGTAAAAGACCCCCGCACAATCGTTAAAGCCGGCGATATTGTTAAGGTAAAAGTCATGGAGATCGACATTGACCGACGCCGAATCGCTCTTACGATGCGGCTCACCGACGACGCCAAGAGTCATGCGGAGAACTCACCACAGGGCCAACGCAACAGTGGTCAAAGCAACAATCAAGGCAGCAACAAAAGCAACAGCCAAAACAGAGGCGGTCAGAACAGTCGCCAGCAGAACAATCGCACCCAAGAACAACGACCAGCTCCGGGGAACTCAGCCATGGCAGATGCACTGGCTAAAGCGATGAAAAACAATAAGTAAAAGGTAACGACAGTAGTAAGGGGCTAGGCAGGAAGATGCACATGTGTAAGCCAAATTCAGGTTATGCCAAATTCAATCAGCAGATCATTGAATGGGTCGAGCAAGGATTACTGCCCGGCGCGCACCATCAAACCTGGGAAGCCGGCAAACTAATTAACCAGCAAGTCATCGGCTATGCAGACAGCGACTCAAAATCAGAGATCCATGAACATTCACTGTTCCGCCTAGCGTCCTCCACAAAACTGTTTATATCGGTAGGCTTTCTGATCCTCGTTAAAGAAGGTCGTCTGGCTCTCACTGACCCAGTATCTAGTGTGTTTCCAGAGTACGGAAACTTAAACTTTTTCTCGCCAAAAGGCACGAAAGAGCATGCCGCAAAGCCAATGACGATGGAGGACCTCTTGAGGCATAGCTGCGGGTACGGCTATGGCGCTAGTGACCCTTACCGAACAGCGCTCATAGAAGCTGGTCTTCTTGGCATCTCGAACGACGGCACCGATCACTGGCTACACAGCCTATCACTTCGCGACTGGACAAAAGCGTTAGCAACCGTCCCTATGGAAGCTGAACCGGGTACCAATGTCTCCTATGGGCTTGGACACGACTTGGCGGGCGCAGTCATCGAAGCGGTTAGCGGGCTTTCTCTAGATGCCTTTATGCAGCAAAAACTATTTGCGCCACTCAAGCTCAACGATACCCATTTTGTGGTGCCTTCGGACCGCGCAGAGGACCTCACCAGTTTCTACAATGTTCACGAAAATAAACTGCAACTCATTGAAAATTCTGCAGAAAGTGGGTTTCTGAAGAGGCCTGGCTGTTTCTCTGGCGGAGGTGGCTGGGACATGCTGGGTAATGGCGGTCTGGTCACTAGTGCCGGGGATTTCGCGCGACTCATACAACTCATCTTGCAGGACGGTACGCTTAACAGTGGTGCTGATAGCGGTACTGGCGGCATTGAAATACTGCCACCCGCTTTGATGAAGACACTCAAAGCAGGTGCAACCTATGAGCTGGAGAAGGCTGAGATGCTACCAGGCTGCAGCTATTCCTACGGCGTCAGCTGCGTCGACAATACCGAAAGATATTCTGGCGTTGGACCGACAGGCAAGATGTCTTGGGGAGGATCTACCAACACCTTTTATTATTATTTGCCCGATAAGCAACGACTGGGCGTCTTTCTAACACACACGTTTCCCTTCGCCCATCTGAACGCGATCTATCAGTTCTCAGGCTTATCAAATCTGGATTGATGCTTGGTAAGCTCTTGATAAATCAATGAGAAATCCTGTTTCATCTAAACCAACAAGAACTGGCGCCGCAAACGCCCTACATTTCTATATACTAGCCGACTGCTATTTCTGGAACTGATATGTTTTTCAAGAACGCCATGATCTACCGGCTCACTCAGCCGTTTATGCCCACCGCCGAAGAATTGATCGATCTCCTCAATAATCGAGCTTTCGTGCCCTGCAGCGGCATTCGCCCATCAAGCTTTGGCTGGATTTCACCGTTAGGTGATATCGAAGATGCGCCACTCATGCATGAGGTCGGAGGCTGCTACCTGCTGTGTGCGAGGAGGGAAGAGAAAGTCGTTCCTCCTAGCGCTCTGAACGAGATGATTGAGGAAAAAGTAGCGAAACTCGAAGGCGGTGAAGCCCGCAAAGTCCGCGCCAAAGAAAAGCAAAGCATTAAGGAAAATGCCCTGGCCGAATTACTGCCACGGGCACTCGCAAAATCCAAACAGGTAATGGGCTATATCGCACCCAAAGACAATCTATTAGTGATCGGCACAAGCGCACCAACAGAAGCCGAGATGTTTATTAATTGTGTTCGCGACTCAATAGGCTCGTTTTCAGTAACGCCGCCGCAAATTAAACAAAAGCCCCAAGATGTATTTACTCGCTGGCTAGTAAATCGACAACTCCCCGATAACTTCGCTTTTGGCGATCAATGTGACCTGCTCGACATTGAAGAAACGTCGACGGTGAGTTGCCGTCGCCAGGATTTAGAAACCCAAGAAATTCGAACTCACTTGGAAGCCGGGAAAATCTGTACACGGCTTGGTATTCGCTGGCACGGTGATTTGAAATGTTCTGTTGATAAGGATTTGATTCTAAAGCAGCTGAAATTGGAATCGCTCAATGACGATAATATTGAGGATGAAGATCCTATCGCAAAACTGGATGCCGCTTTTGTCAATATGACGCTAGAGCTTGGCCGGTTTTTACCCGAGCTGTTCGACGCACTTGGTGGCGAAACACGCTCGGCTTAGCATCACGGTCCAACTAGTGGGGTTAGTGTAGAGCTAGTGCAGAACTAACGCAGAGTTAGGGCACGCCAGCTCGGGCGTGCTCAACATCAACCCACTCAATTTTGGCATCCTGATTGATCGCGGCTTTGCCACCCGAGGTGCTGGCGGTACAAACAAACAAACGCTTGCCATCTTCGCCGCCTAACATGCAGGCAAATACGCCTTTGCCTGGATCGATTTCATCGGTAATTTCACCGCCTTCCACAACCCGAATAATTTTCGACTGAGCAGGATCCGCCACCCAAACACCACCTGCTTCATCGAGACAAATACCGTCTGGGAAGTGCGGATGAATCGACGCCCACACTCGCCGATTAGATAAACTCCCATCCTCAGCAATATCAAATGCGGTGAGTTGACGGCCCCAAGTTTCGCCAATGATCATTGTCTTGCCGTCCGGCGTGATGACCGCCCCATTGGGGAACTGCAAATCTTCAGCCACCACCCGCACAGAACCATCCGGATTAACGCACGCGAGTTTTGCCATCACAGGTTCGGTACCGGGTACTTCGATGTCATACCCAAAGTTGCCCACGTAAGCTCGGCCTGCCTTGTCCACAACCATGTCATTACAGTGCCACGTCGCGACCTGGGACAGGTCAGCGTGTTCAACCAGTTCACCGGACGTTTCTCGGCGAAGCAATTTTCGATCAATCATAGAGACGATGAGCAGTCGACCATCTGGCAGCCAGCCTAGACCTGAAGGTTGATTGGGCACCTCGGCAATTAACTCAACGTTGCCATCCAAATCGACGGCTTCTACGACATGCCGATAAAAATCTGAGTAGTAGAGTCGGCCATCGTGCCAACGCGGACCTTCTGCAAAGGTCAACCCGGCAACAAGTGTTGTAAGGCTCATAATTGTGTCCCATTTTTTAAATGTCTGGTGTGCACTCAGTCTGGAAAGAAATGACGCCAACCTTCCAGGTCTTTAATGCGCATATAGGGGTTCATCTTTTTTGTCTCGCCCATGGTAGCGTGAGGGACTTCACTATAGTTATGACCTGGTAAGAGCAAAGTGTCGTCGGGTAAAGATGCCAGTTTACGAACGCTGTGGTACATGTCTTCTACATTTGAGCCCGGCAGATCGACTCGGCCACAACCATTGATAAACAGCGTATCACCAGATACGAGCGTATCCCGCACTCTAAAGCACTGGGATCCTGGCGTATGGCCCGGCGTATGCAAAAATTCGACCTCGACATCTCCAATCGAGAGCTTGTCTCCAGAGTCAATTTTGACCAGGTCACTATCCGAAACCCCAGTGACCTTTTTGACACCCTCAGCTTCCAATTTGTGCACATAAGATTTCACTGGGTTTTTGGCAAGCAGTTCCGCAATACCTTCCACCGTTTTACTGCCAAATGACCCACCACAATGGTCGGGATGGTAGTGCGTAATGAGCGCGGCTGTCAGCTTATACCCCTTGTCGTTGATCAACTTGATCAGCGAATCGATGTCCCAAGCAGGATCGACCACCGCAACTTCCATCGTGGTTCGGGAACCAACGATGTAAGTGAAGTTTTGCATAGGCCCAATCTGAATTTGTTCGAGTATGAGGTCCTGATCCATGGTTGCTCCGGCGATTTAATGTTAGCGCAGCAGCTTAGCATCTCTATATCAGCAGTTCTCGCCGCAGAATTTGTTATCATAGGCGGCTTTCATCAGCCCAACCGGTAGAAACTTTCATGCCAGACATTAAGGCCGCCCTCAAAGGCGAAGTTGCGATCAATTCCACCATCACAGTCAAAGGCTGGATCCGCAGTAAGCGTGATTCTAAGGCAGGCATCTCATTTTTGGCTGTCCACGACGGCTCAAGCTTTGACCCGATCCAGGCAGTGGTACCGAATACACTCGATAATTACGAGACCGAAGTGCTCAAAATCACGACGGGTGCGGGCGTTATTGTCACAGGCACATTGGTGGAGTCCGAAGGAAAGGGGCAGTCTGTGGAAATTCAGGCCACCAGCGTCGAGGTTCTAGGCTGGGTGGATGACCCCGAGACCTACCCCATTGCTAAGAAACGTCATACATTTGAATATCTGCGACAGGTCGCGCACCTAAGACCACGCACCAATACTTTCGGTGCGATTACCCGGGTTCGCACCACCCTTGCCAATGCCATCCACAATTACTTTTTTGAACGCAGCTTTCAGTGGATCAATACGCCGATCATTACCAGTTCCGACTGTGAAGGCGCCGGTGACTTGTTTCGTGTGAGTACTCTGGACCTCGCGAATTTACCTCTGGATGAAAAAGGAAAGGTCGATCACAAGCAGGACTTTTTTGCCGGCGACTCTTTTTTGACGGTATCTGGGCAGTTAAACGTCGAGTCATATTGCCTGGCGATGTCTAAGGTCTATACCTTTGGCCCCACATTTCGAGCCGAAAACTCGAACACCAGTCGCCACCTCGCAGAGTTTTGGATGGTCGAACCGGAAATCGCTTTTGCCGATTTGAACGACAACGCGGACCTGGCTGAAGACCTACTGCAGAATGTTTTTAAAACTGTTCTGAATCAATGCGAAGAAGACATGGCGTTCTTTGAGCAGCGGATTGATAAAAACGTCATCACTCGCATGAATACAGTGATCGATAATAGCTTTGAAAGAATGGAATATTCTGAGGCAGTCAATATTCTTAAAGCCAGCAAGCAGAAGTTCGAATTTCCCGTCGAATGGGGGCTTGATCTTCAGTCAGAGCACGAGCGTTTTCTGACCGAAAAGCATGTCGGCCGACCTATAGTTCTGATGAATTATCCCGCAGAAATCAAAGCGTTCTATATGCGCCTGAACGACGACGAAAAAACTGTGGCTGCCATGGACGTACTTGCGCCCGGTATCGGTGAAATCATCGGTGGTAGCCAACGCGAAGAACGCCTCGATGTGCTGGACGCCCGCATGACCACACCAGGCCTTGCGGAGGAGTTGTGGTGGTATCGTGATTTACGTCGTTACGGAACGGTGCCTCACGCTGGTTTTGGCCTCGGTTTCGAGCGTTTGCTCAACTATGTCACGGGTATGGAAAACATCCGTGATGCGATTCCATTCCCCAGAACGCCCGGTAGCGCCGATTTTTAACCCGGGCCAACGATGCCGCCGGCATAGACTATACTCAGAGTCAAAGCGCCAAGGCGGCAGACGAAGAACATGGAATCGACTATTTCTGGTCCACTAACCGAAACTCCATCGATCACTCACGAACCACCATCAGAGAGTGGTGTTTCGATACTTGTCCTCGAGAGAGACAAGGGCAACGAGGGAGACTTTCAGACAGTCGCCCAAATTCTCTCCGGTTCTGTTGCTGCGGATTATTTGCAATCCAATTTAACTTTTTTCAATTGCCAGACCCTCAAAGAAGCTGAAAGTATTTTGTACACCCAGAGTATTCATCTTGTGTTGCTCGATCTGCATTTAGCAGGCGGACAGGGGCGATTAATGGTCAAGCGCCTCTCCAGCCGTTTTACCAAAACACCTTTCGTTGCTATGACCGATGCCAACGACAAATCCGCTGAGATAAATGAACTGATGTTGGAGGGTGTCCAAGACATTATCTGTAAAGGGTCAATGGGTGGCGACGTCCTGAGCCGATGTATTCAAGACACCCTTGAGCGGCAAAAACTGCTAGATAAACGAGAAGCACTATCACTTTCTAACGCTGAGCTCACAACCGGCGGCGACATCGCGTGCAACGACCTCACTTACAGTGGCACGGCATCGCCCATCAAGGATCTTCGTACTTTTACTGAGCAACTAGAAAATTCTCTGGTACGAGCAAGGCACGCGGTTAACCCAGACAACGCAGACCAACTGGACCGACGGCAGGCGCTGCTTGCAGAACTATCCGAGCAGATGCCCTCTGCGATCCAGATGATTAGAGATTCACTCAACGACATGAACAGCCTAAGTAGCGGCATTAGAACGCTAAGCGAATTAGATGATCGCAACTTACAATTCGAAGCACTTGATATAGGTTCTATCGTGAAGGACATGATCAAGACAAACCGCGCCTATATCGAAACAAACCACGTCGACATCCACATCGGTGAGCTTCAATCTGTGATCGCTGACCGAAACTCCATTAAAGAGATATTCCAAGGGATATTTGATAATGCCCTCAAGTACCTCGACCCTCGTCGGGAGGGTGTCATCAAGATTTCCTCTCATCGAGACTTGACCTATACGACCTTTATGATTCGAGACAATGGTCGGGGGATACCAGACGAAGAACAAGATCGTGTTTTCGAGGTTTTTAAGCGCGGCGACGACGTGCTCAATATTTCGGGAAACGGTATGGGCATGCCGTATGTGCGCGCACTGGTGCGGCGACATCGTGGTATCGTTTGGTTTGAAACCCAACCAGGCAAGGGTACTGTGTTCTACTTCACGGTCGATAATAGCTTGTTCAATGGGCCACAAGATAATAGTCAAGATCGATTCAACTAGAAAAATGCACGACTGCAATGGCGGGTTGAAGTTACGACCTACTCCCCTCTATAACAGCTTATAAAAGTACTCGATAGAACCCAGAAGCTCCCTATAGGCCAACGGCCACAGAGCACCGTTAGCCTCTCACAACCTCTTATCCGGCGATATCATCGACGTACTGATTCCGCAATAGTGGAATCATCTGCGAGGGCGGCCCCTGGCGCTGCAATTTGCCCTCGGCCATTTCAACTATCAGGTCATAGCCTTCCAGACTCTCAAGACGGTGCGCAATGGTAATAACCGTCTTGTCCGCCAGTACCGTCGTCAACAACCTTTGAATGTTCTCGTCGGTTCTTCGATCTAACGAGCTGGTAGGCTCATCCATCAAGATAAATTGCTTATCAAGCAATACTAATCTCGCAAGGCACAAAAGTTGCCGCTCACCAACGCTGTAATCTTTTCCCCCTTCCGCGACTCGTGCATCAAGATCTAATTTCAAACCGACGGTGTCCAGTGCAGCCATCATTTGATCGTCTGTTGATTGCTGACTGTCACCCGCCAGATTAAATCGAATAGTACCCATGAATAGATAGGGATCTTGGGGTACAACGCCGAAGTGTCGACGCAAGCTAGATACCGATATCCCAAAGATCGACTCACCGCCAATACGAATATCCCCCTTATGGTGATACACCATTCGAAACAGCGATTGCATCACACTCGACTTGCCCGCACCTGTTCGGCCAATCACGCCAATCTTTTTACCTGCCGGTAAGGTAAGACTGAGGCTATTCAGGATCAACGGCGTGTTCTCACGATAAGACATACTGTAGTGATCAAACACGATATCGCCCATCAATGTCCCGTCAGGGAGGTCTCGCACGTCGGGCTCGCTTAGTTCCACGAGTTTGGATTCCTCTGTTGTCTCATGGGGCAAATCGATCATAAAAAATGCTCGGCGTGCGTGAGAGGCGGTCTCACCTAAAAACGACATGTCCCAGGCCAAGCCAAAAAAGATATTGTTGAGGTTAAACACTGCCGTGATAACCACGGCTGCCAGCGTCGCCGTCAACAAACCGTTTTGCAGACCATAAACCAAAAAACCATAAACCACAGTGGCATAGAACGCAGAAATCAGGCCCATCCACAACATACCCCAGGCCATAAGCTTGGCGTAAAACAATTGAATGTTCATCGAGTCACCGAAAGCAATGTGAATGCGTTCCAGTAGGTTTTTCTGTCGACCGTATAGGCTAAAAATCGCTCGACCTTCGATCAAGTCAGTCTCACGGTGCAAGGCTTCACCAATTTTGACAGCGCGAATTTCTCTTGCATGACTCATCATCGGCGCGAGCTGGGACTGAAACGCAACATAGAGCAACACGACAGGTATTATCAGCAAACCGGCAAAAGGATCCGCGAGCATAATTAGCGCACCGACACACAGCACTTCCGCCAGGCCGTTCACCGTGTCACCGACCGACATGACGCCTTCAAGACGCAGCATACCGTAGTCTCCAAGCAATCGATTAATCAATCGGCCAGAAGGGTTTTCATCAAAGAAGGTGGTTCTTACCTCCGAGACACTTTGCATCATGTCACTTTGGATTTTTTGTGTAGACCACTGACCTGACAACTCAAAGCAGACCCAGGCACTCACCCGACAAAACATGGCTGCAATAGTGAGCAACACCAACGTTGACACGGTGGCGGGTAACACAAGTTCCCAACCCAGTACTTGATGTTGCACGGAACAGCTTTCTGCGCCGTAGCAGTCGACAATCTGACCGACAAACCACAAAAAATAGGAAGGTACTGCCGCAGCACAAATGATGATCAACAGCGTTGGCAACAGAACTTTTCGAAGCAGTGTCAAGCCACCAACAAATCGAAAAATAGTTTTCACATTCTGCTGTTCGGCACTCACCTCCTCCGGCGTTACGAAATTTTTATAACCCATTTTCAAACTCCTGCATCTCTTCGGGCGTCGATTCTCCGGCGCGCAGTTGTTGGCTGAATTCCGACTGCCGATCTTTCTCCAGTAAGTTCGGATCGCCGTCTTCAATTATTTTTCCAGCTTCCATCACCAGCACACGATCGGTTTGCTGTAGCTCCGTCAACCGGTGGGTAGACAGCAAGTAGCCATCGGGTCCCGCATTAATCGTGGCCATTAACTTCGCTTCCGTATCGGTATCTACAGCACTCAACGGATCATCGAGAATCAAATAAGGACGAGCTGAATAAAGTGCCCGTGCCAGATTGACTCGCTGTTTTTGCCCACCGGACAAATTCACGCCGGTCTCGCCCACTTCTTCTGTCAATCCAGAGTCCCAGTGACCAATGTCAGCCTCCAGCTCCGCCATCCGTATGGCACGCATGACGTCGGTTTCGGTGTAAACGGCGCTCAAAGAAACGTTAATCGCGAGATTGGTGTTTGATAAATAGGCCTCTTGAGGCATATAACCCACCGTTTTTCGCAGTCGTGCGTAAACATTAGAATGCCAAAGGTCGCGAGTCGTACCGTCGGAAAATTCCACCAAAATCACACCGGAGGTGGGTTTGAGTTCAGCGCAAGCAAGTTTCAACAACGTTGATTTACCAGCACCCACACGCCCAATCAAACTCACACCATCATTGAGATCTAGTACGAGGTTCAAATTAGCAATCACGTCGATCGACGTGTGTTCATAGCGAAAACCTACCTGCCGAAAATGCAGCTTCGATGGATTCAAACTCAAGCTAACGCTTCCACATGGGGGAAGCTGGTCGTCATGAATGTCTCTATGCTGGAACAACTTATTTAGTCGATCGACACAAGCAGAGGCACTGGCATAGCTGATAAAAATATCGGGTAAAAACCGGATATACAGTGTGATGTGATTGAGCATCCAGATACTGGCGAACAACGTGACCAATTCCTGACTCTCATTCATCACGCTATTTGCCCAGATCAGGGCCACAATCGGGAACAGCCACCAAGTGACACTGACCCCAAAATTGATCAGGTTGACGCCGTGCTGTTTGGTCGCTTCAACCACTAACTGCCTGACATGCGCTGCAATACGGTTACGCATCAAGGTTTCCCAACCGAGAAAACGCAGCAAACGCACATTTGTGACCCACTCACCCACAATCGTCGCAAGAGTATCTTCTTCGATCTTGATCAAACCTTCTTTCTTGTGGATATACTTGCTCAACAAAAATGACAACGGCATGGCGCCGAATGCAACGGCGATTGCGATCACGCCTGGCCAACCCATGTAGAAGACAATGACCGGGCCCAGCATCAATAGACCCAGTAAGCAGGGCAAGCCGTTTCTAGCAACACCGTGCAATAACTCGGCAATTCGGTAGACGTCGGATGACACCAGCGTCTTCAAATTTCCGGTAGAAAAGTCTTCGCTTGACAGTTGCCCCATGCGTAAAAGTTTTACATTCAGTCGCAATGTTACGAAGGTCCTAACGCAGATAAATAGCTGACTCTGTAGCTGCGCCGTCCACGCGTTGACCACTTTTAGTAACAGTTGGACCAGTGCATAGAACGCAACCAACCAGATCGCAGCGGACATAGAATTACTGGTATCCAGAATCCTTTCACTGGCGAGCACAGCGACCAAGATCAGTGCCGTCATGACCGCACGGCCATAGACCAGCCGCATGAGGTGATTTCGGTAGCTCTGGATAAAGTTCCACCAAAAATTACCGCTCAAACGAATATCAGGAGATTCGTCACGCAGGTGATCGAATTCACACTGCAACTCTTCGCCCATCGCTTGTGGTGCAACATCAGTTGTCGCGAGGAATGCCTTTTTAAGTTTTGCTGGGTGAGCAAATATAGCTAGATCGAACATTTCTTACCCCTTTTTCACTTGTCTCGGGGCATAAAAAAACCCCGGTTGACGTGGCCATCCGGGGTTTAATGTTGCTTCCGGAAGGCCTTTAAAAAGAACCTCCCGATTTCAAATTTGAAGTCGTCAGGTTATCGGTGGTGCGCCGTTGTCGTTCTCATATGAGGTGATGTGTGATGTGCTGTGTGATTTGAATTTGATGTTAAACATCACTGAGTCATCTCCAAAAGACAGGCGCACGTCTCCCGTGGAACCAAAAATTGGTCCGCTGCAGTGCGCATGGTTATTGGATAGGAAATGATTCATTAAACATCACGTGTTTGAATTTAGCTGGGACCGCATACTATGCCTTTGAAATGAAATTGCAAGTACGAAACCTGAGTCCAGCGCGCAATTCAACATTTTCTCTGTCAGACTCTAATTAAATACTATTCATTATCATGGTACTTTCGGCTGGATGGCAAATGTGCCTTCCTTTGCTCATATCTCAAAACTGCTTAAACATTAGCTCGTATTTGCCAGCAACGATGAACATGCTTGCGCTGCTGGAAGTCTAGCGGCACCGTCTGGTGAGTTAGCTCTACCACGGCAAAATCAGACAGTGCATCCTCATCCAATTTGAACCCCCGTAAATTGGTAGAAAAGAATAACGAACCATCAGGTGCCAAGCGCGTCATACTCTGCTCAATGAGCTCTACATAATCTTTCTGAATATCCAACAAACCTTCCATTTTCTTTGAATTAGAAAAGCTCGGTGGGTCCAAAACAATCATGTCGTATTGGTCCGTCGCGGGCAGCTGAAGCCACGCGATACAATCCACACGCAGAAACTGATGGTCGGTGAGATCAATTTTATTCAATCTAAAATTGCGCTGTGCCCAGTCGAGATAAGTGTTCGACATATCGACCGTTGTCGTCGCTGCGCCACCCATTGCTGCCTGAACAGAAATGGCGCCGGTGTAGGCGAACAAATTCAGTAGCGTCTTGCCGTTTGCCTGTTCACGGATAAGCTGCCGCAGCGGCCGATGGTCCAAAAACAGACCAGTATCAAGATAGTCTTCAAAGTTGACATAGAACTCGCACGGCCCTTCTCGCACCACATGAAAGGTGTTGGCATCAGCCACCTTCTCGTATTGGGATTGGCCTTTCTGGCGCCGCCGTTGCTTTAGGTAAATCTGCTCAGAGGGCACCTGGAACTCAATTTTCAGCACCGATAACAGTTCACTTAAGCGGCGCTTCGCATCCCTCTCATCGATTGTTTTAGGAGCTTCATATTCCTGCACGTGCAGCTGAATGCTATCCGACCCATAGACATCAATCGCTGCTGCATAATCTGGTAGGTCAGCATCATAGAGCCGATAACAACTAATATTATTTTGCTTCCGCCAGGCGTTAAGCTTTCGGCTGTTTTTCTTGAGACGATTACGCAGCCCTAACGCTGCATCACTTAGCTCTTCAAGCGGCAGTAGGCGCGGCAGTCGATAAGGCTTAATGACCGCATCCTCGGTCACAGCGATGGACAACAACTTACATTCTATGTTGCCATTAAAAAATGAGTGAATCTTTTTGGCGCGAAGTTTTAGGGCTTTACCGTTATCGAGTTCATCTGTGAATATCGAGGCTTGCCAGCCCATAAAATGGTTTTTGAGCACATCGCCAATGGCGCCATACAGTTCTGGCAATGCTTCTTTATCACCCACCCGATTACCATAGGGTGCATTGACGACGACCAGTCCCTGCTTAGGAAAATCCAACTTAAAGTCAAAAACATCCTGGAAGGCGAACTGCACGACATCACCTAAGCCAGCATTTTCCGCATGTTGAATCGCTTTATCGAGGGTTGGACGGTGGTTGTCAAAACCCTGAATTATGGGTGTTCGTTGCAAACCTTGTTCGCGGCGAAACTCCGCCTCTGCAACAATCCTTTGCCATATAGCAGCATTGTGACCATTCCAGCCTAACAACCCAAAGTAGTCTCGATACAGACCGGGTGCGATGTCACAGGCCATCATCGCGGCTTCGATCGGTAAAGTGCCTGAACCACACATGAAATCCACAAAAGCATGTTCTTGCTTCATCAGGTCAGGCCAACCAGCTCGATACAATAGAGCCGCCGCCAAATTTTCTTTAAGTGTGGCAACGCCGCCCAGTGTTCGGTAACCCCGCTGATGCAAACTGTCACCAGATAGATCAATCGCCAGTTCCACCCGATTACGATCGATAAAAGCATTAATCTGAACATCAGGTTGCTCGGTCGAGACATTCGGTCGCGAGCCGTGCTGCTCACGAAACTGATCGACAATGGCGTCTTTAATCTTAAGCCCCGCATACTGGCTATGATTGATATTGGATCTTGATACCGAGGCGGACACTCTGAATGTGCTTTCTAACGACAGATGTTTTGACCAATCCAGCTCGCGGCACACATCATAGAGTTGCTGATCGCTCTCAGCCGGATATTCGCCCAGTTTAAGCAATACCCGATTTGCCAGTCGTGACCAAAGGCAGACTCGATAAGCGGTTTCTAGATCACCAGAAAAGCGCACACCGGCTTTCATAGGTTTGGCCTCTATGCCTAACGTTTCAAGTTCAATGACCAGGAGATCTTCAATTCCCTTTGTGATGGTCGCAACGAATTCGATTATGAGCTCCTGTAAAGTTCTTCAGCTGAGTAGTGAATTTCAAGTAGGCCGCGCGCGCGACGGGTCATGCTGCGAACCACCAAACCGTAGGAATGATATATCATTCGCTCAAGCTCACCAGTGGGCACTGTGCCATCGAGGATCACTGTATTCCAGTGTGCCTTATTCATGTGATAGCCCGGCTTTACTGCGGGAAAGACGTCGCGCAACATCATCGCCTGTTCCGGTTCGCATTTCAGGTTCATTTGCCAAGAATCCGGGTCGACGTCCGGCCAATGGCTCGTTCCAGACCGAGCCAAGGTCGCAAACATCTTGTTTTGTACCTTGATTACCGCCACATCCAAGCGAAACGGAAAGTCTTTCCAAGCTTCAGGCCTGGCAAGCAGATATTCGCGAATAGGATGCATGGGGTGAAGTTTACTTAGCTGCCTCAGCCAGAGTAAAGTGATAACTCACGGTCAGCCCAATTCAAATTCACAAGCTCGCTTCTAAAGCAGCGATTCGTTCACTTAACGGTGGGTGACTCATCATCAACTTAGAGAATTTGGGACGCTCGGATGCAATGCCAAAGGCCATCAGCTCGCCGGGCATTTCTGCCTCCTCGTTGCTCTGCAGACGTTTTAGCGCAGCAATCATTTTTTGCTTGCCGGCTAGCCGCGCACCACCCTCGTCCGCCCTGAATTCTCGATAACGAGAAAACCACATCACGATCATTGACGCGAAAATGGACAAAAAGATTTGCGCCACTATGGACGATACAAAATAGCCAATACCAAGACCACGTTCGTTTTTAAGGATCACGCGGTCAACGAAGAAGCCGACGATTCGAGACAGAAAAATCACGAAGGTATTCACGACGCCCTGCATCAAACCCATCGTCACCATATCGCCACTCGCCACATGACTGATCTCGTGTCCCAGCACGGCCTCGGCTTCATCCTGACTCATTTTTGCCAACAGGCCAGAACTCACTGCAACCAACGCAGCGTTGCGGCGCATACCGGTCGCAAACGCGTTAATAGAGTCAGAAGGGAAGATGCCGACTTCCGGCATCGCAATACCTGCTTGCTCTGCTTGCCGTGCAACCACCTTAAGTAACCACATCTCCTGAGGATTACCGGGCTGCTCAATTATCTGAACCTTCATCGCTCGTTTAGCTGACCACTTGGATAGCGCTAGAGAAATAAACGAGCCACCAAAGCCAATCACCGCCGACATGACGAGTAACGCCCCGAGGTTGAGATCAACCCCATTGGTAGCGAGAATGCCCTCCAGTCCCAAGATCTGGAACACGATGCTAATTAGGGCGATCACCGCCATATTGGTGACAATAAAAAGAAAGATTCTGGTCATGTCGCTTGCCACTATTACCTTTTTAAAATGTCATCTCAATATGGAGGCTTTAGCTGGCAATTCAAGCGGTTAGCTCCACATATTTGAGCCACCGCAGATCACTAATGCCTGGCCACTCATATGGCCACTGGCGTCGGACGCCAAGTAAGCGGCTAAACCCTTCAGATCTTCAGGTTCCCCGAACTTACGCAGCGGCACAGTCTCTACTGCACGGGCTTCACCCTCTGGGCTGTCCCACAACGCGCGAGCAAAATCAGTTTTGATGACGCTTGGACAAATCGCATTCACGCGAATGCCGTGAGGACCATTTTCTAGCGCCAGGTTTCTCACTAGAGCGATATCGGCTAACTTCGAAATATTATAAGTCCCCAGGGTATCGGAGGGGCCGAGCGCGCCGGTAGATGAGGTGATCATAATCGATCCCTTACCCTTCTCGATCATATCCGGCAGTACCATCTGACACAGCCAATGGTTAGAACGGACGTTGCTATTCATGATCTTATCAAAGGCTTCGTCGGGGATTTCAGACATTGGTCCGTAAAAAGGATTGACGCCGCCATTGCTGACGAGAATATCAATTTTGCCTACCTTTTCATGCGTCTCATCGACCAACGCTTGAAGCTGATCCTTGTAGCCAATATTACACGCTATCGCTGTTGCAGAGCCTTCACCAAATTGCTCGTTGATACTGGCTGCGGCCGCTTCACAAGCGTCAAGCTTGCGGCTAGAAACGACAACCTTGGCACCGAGCTCTGCCAGCGCCTCTGCCATCGCAAGCCCCATCCCTTTCGATGACGCGGTACATAAAGCAACCTTGCCGGTTAGGTCAAACAGCTGTTTAAGTGTCTGCATAAAATCCCCTTGTATGTGTTGGTGTTACGTCAAAATTCAAAGGGTGGAGTGTGACAGGAACCCGGCATGATTCAAGCCGGATTCCTCAACCGCTTAGGATTGGCTGGCGATATTTTTGTCTATACCCAACATTCGCTTCACTATGACGGATAAGGCTGCAATGCCACGGCGAATATCCTCACCAACGCAGTACATTGCGGGCACCAACATCAGCGTCACAAACAACGCAAATAGGACCCCGAAGGCCAACGACAACACCGCGGGCTGAAGGAACTGGGCATCGGTCGATCGCTCCATCATGATCGGCATCAAACCGACGAAAGTGGTCACCGTGGTGAGCAGAATAGGGCGAAAGCGAGCCACAGCTGATTCAATCACAGCTTCGCTAGCAGACATGCCTTCTTTCCTGAGTTTTTCGATAAAATCGACCAACACGAGATTGTCGTTCACCACAACACCCGCAGCAGCACCAACCCCGAAGAACGAGAACAGCGCCATGGACACGCCGAATGCGAGGTGACCGTAAACCGCGCCCATAAAGGCAAACGGTATCGCCGTCATCACCAGCAGAGGCAAAAAGTAGGATCGAAAAGCGATGGCGATAAGCGCATACATGATAAACAACGCCACCAGATATAACGACATCAGTTCTTGCAGGAACAACTCTTCTGCCAATGCCTGGCCACTGTGACCAATGACAATGCCAGGATAACGTTCTTCCAAAGTTGGCAGGAAGTTATCGACAACATCATCATTAATATCGCTCATTAGGTCATCCGTCACATCGGCGGTCACCTGCACCATCCGTTCGCCGTCGCGGCGTTGGATTCGTTGCACGCCAGCAACCAGCTCAACATCAACAACCGACATCAACGGAATTTCACGGCCGTCACTGGTACGGATCATAAAGCTATTCAAACTTTCCATGCTGTAACGAGACGATTTTGGATAACGCACCATGACCTTCACGTCGCCATTCTCTCTTGGCAGACGTTGGACTTCTTCACCGTAGTAGGCCTGCCTAACTTGCTCACTGACAATCCCAAGATCGAGACCTAGCTGCTCAGCACCTGGCAATAGTTGCATATGAAGTTCAAAGGTTTCGCCACGCATATTGTCACGAACATAAAATGTGCCCTCATACTCATGCAATTTGGCTTTCAAGTCGTTGGCAGCCGCTTGCAGCAGCGCCATATCGCGATGCTTTATGACGAAACTAACGCGGGGCGTAGAGTTGTTCATCGTATAGTTGATTTCAATTTCATCGGCGTCGGGCACGTCCCCCACCAGATCACGAAGGCGTTCTGCAGCTTCTTTGGCAGACATATCCCGGACTTCAGGTGGCGACAGCTTCACAATCGCAATCACACTGTCTCGGCGCGAACGGGTGTACCAACCTTCAATCAGTTTACCCGTACCACCCTCGGCTTTCGCACGGTCTTCCACCTCGTCAATAAGTGCCAATTCAGCGGTTTGCAGCTGATCGAGGATTTCTAATGCACGGCTATAGGGCGTGCCTGTAGGCAGCGTGACTTGCAGATAGATCAACTCGTTTTCTACCTCTGGCATGAAGTTAAACTTCACCCAGCCATGCTGGAAAACACCCACACTGATGACGAAGAACGCAAAAAACAGGCTGGTGGTGATGTAGCGGTGGGCGACAGCCATCACGACCCAATTACGATAGGTATTGCGTGCAAAGCCCACAATGCTTTGTTCGATATTTTTCTGCCACTGAGCAAATCGACCCAGCTTTTCACGGTGTTTTAGATGTCGCAGGTGTGCTGGCAATATGAGAAATGCTTCAATCAAAGAGATCGTCAGGGCTGCTGTAATCACAATCGACAACTGGCGTGTCACCTGAGCATCTTCGCCGGACAAGAAAAACCAGGGCGCAAATGCAACCATCGTGGTTAGCACCGCAAAAATCACCGGTTTCGATACCGCCATCGTGCCTTTAACAGCAGCCTCTACACCATCATATTTATGGCTATGGTCATAGATGCTTTCACCGACGACAATGGCATCGTCAACGACAATACCCAGCACCAGCAGAAACGCAAAAGTAGAAAGAATGTTCAGCGATACATCGCTGGCCGGCAGCATCGCGAACGTCCCCATAAAGGCGACGGCTATACCACCGGTTACCCACAACGCAACTTTGGGCCGCAAGGACAAAAACAGCACAAGAAAGACCAGTAACAAGCCGACGATTGCAGAACTGGTGATGGTGTCCATTCGCGACTTATAGGAATCAGCTTGATCAAACCAGATGGAAAGATTAACGCCATCAGGCAATGTTTTTTGGCGTTCTGCCATCCACTCACGAACGGTATCGCTGAGCTTTACGATTTGCATATTATCGGTCGACATCACCTGCACCAACACGGCAGGTTCACCATTCATGGTGGCGAGAATTTCTTCGTCCTCAAAGCCGTCGATCACATTCGCCACATCAGAAACACGAATAATCGCACCTTCATCTGTTTGTCGAATGACAATCGAGCCAAACTCATCTTCCGTGTTTGCCATGTTTCTCGCGCGCAGCAACACATCACCGGTCTCTGTTCTGATGCGACCTGTGGAGAGATTAATCGAACTATTTCTAATGGCGTCAGCGACTTCTGAAAAACTCATGTTGTACTTACGGAGGGAGTTCTCGCTAATCTCGACTGTGACCTCATCACGACGAGTGCCGAACAGATCAACAATAGAAACCCATGGCAATGCGGCTATTTCATCGCGGATATCTTCTGCCAGATTCTTTAAGGTGCGCTCATCAAGATCGGTGCCATGGACAGCAACGCGAAACACTTCTTGCCGATAAATGGTACGTTTGACACGCGGGTTTTCCATATCTCTAGGCAAAGAGTTGACTGCGTCGACGACACCCTTTACTTCACTTAGAAATTCGTCGATATCAACGTTGGTAAAAGTCGAGATGTCTAACTGCCCGTAACCCTCTTGGGCCGAAGAATAAATTCGATAAACGTTGTCGAGACCGCCTAATGCTTCCTCGATTCGCACAATGATCTGTTCTTCAACTTCCTGGGGCGCGGCACCGGGCCAAATTACTTCTACTTGAACCTGGGCTGGCTTAAAAGTGGGAAAGACTTCGCGTTCCATCGCGTTAAAACCGAGTACACCCGCCAGCAGAATGCCAAACATCAGCAGATTCGCGGCGATGGCATTGTTTGCCCACCAGGAGACTAAGCGTTCCATTACGCGTCACTCCGCTTGGCAAGCGCACCGCGAGGTTCTGTCAACGGTGTCAAACGCATACCAGGGATCGGATTTCGAATCGATGAAACAATGACGCGATCACTGGGCTGGATGCCATCACCAATAACAGCGTCTGTCTCATTGCTGTGCACCACAGACACGTTACGAATCTCAAGTCGTTCCTCCTCATTGATGACAAACACGTTGTCACCAGCCCGCAGGGCTTCACGAGGAATAACGGTAGCGTTTGATACTTGCCGGCCAAACACCTCGGCATTTACATAGAGCCCAACCGCCAGTGGCATTGCATGCTGGGAGGCATTTTTGCCATATGGCTCTCGCACTTCAACCAGACCAAAAAGCGTACGGGTATTGCTATCGATAGAAGCATCAAGGCGGGTCAGGTGGCCCTGCCAATTTTGTATTTTGCCAGCAACAACAGCCGTTAGCTCAACAGAAATTTGATTGTCAGCGCCAGCGACAAACCCTATAGGTAGTCCCAGCGATCCCAACTGCGAATCAGTGAAAGGTAAGCGAATTTGCACAACATCGGTTGCGAAGGCTTCGCCAATCATCGTACCTGGACCCACATACTGGCCAACATCGACCAATTTTTTTGCAATCCGACCATCGAAGGGCAGACTGATTTTGGTTTTGGAGAGATTCAATTGAGCGCGTTCAAAGTTCGCCTGAGCCGCCTTAAGGCTCGCGTGTGCCTGGGCAACCTGTGGCTTTCTAAGCGCTAAGGGCGAGGCATTCTTGGAACCACGCAGCTGTTTGCGGGCGACATCCGCCTGAGCCAGGGCTTCTTGAACCCCCACCTCTGCAGCCGCTACGGTCGCTTCAGCTTGAGATAGCGCAAGCTTGTAATCTCGATCGTCAATTTCAACAAAGGCAACACCGGGTTCAAAGTTACCACCCTCTGTAAACTCAGTTGACACAGACACGATGCGGCCCGCCACTTCAGAAACGATATTGACTGAGGTTCGGGAGCGAACCTCACCCCCGGTTTTCACCTGAAGCGATATATCGGTCTGTTTAGCAGACTCGACATACACGCTCAGCGATCTGGGCACCTCGGTTTTCTTCTCAGGTTCAGGTTTGGCCATGCCCAATAAAAAAAAGCCACCGACAGCGGCGACGATAATGGCAATAGGGGCACCAATTTTGACTAAAATATTCACAGGGACGTTCCAATGCTTTGATATTGGAAAGTATGACGCGTGTGGCTAGCCAATGGTTTGAATTTGCGACCAAACACTCATCTGGCGCGTTCAAATACCGCCGCAATTCCCTGGCCACCGCCAATACACATTGTCTCGAGGGCATATTTGCCACCGCGACGCTGTAACTCATAGAGCATAGTGGCCATAATTCGCCCGCCAGTGGCGCCGATAGGGTGTCCCAGAGAGATACCCGAGCCATTGACGTTAAGCTTATCGGGATCATGCCAATCCCAGCCTTTCAGCACCGCGAGCACCTGGGGTGCGAACGCTTCATTGAGTTCTACTAGATCCAAGTCCTTCCAGCTAATCCCCGTTCTTGCCATCAACTTTTGAACCGCCGGCACTGGACCAATGCCCATGGTGGCAGGATGACAGCCCGAGGCTGCCCAACTGTGTAAATAGGCGATGGGTTCCAAGCCCAGTTCTTCCAGCTTATCCTCGGCAACGACCAAACAAGCCGCCGCTGCATCATTCTGCTGGGAAGCATTGCCCGCTGTCACAACACCGTCCGCCAGCAAAGGGCGCAGTTTGGCCATGGATTCTGTGCTGACATCACCGCGCACGCCCTCATCAAAATTGAATAAAAGAGGATCTGCCTTACGTTGTGGAACCGAGATTGGGACCAGCTCTTGATCAAATTTACCGGCCTCCCAGGCGGCTTGGGCCCGATGATGAGACTGCACCGCATACTCATCCGAGGCTTCGCGACTGATCTGATATTCCGTCGCGAGATTCTCGGCGGTTTCGATCATGCCGGAAATTTTGCCGAAGCGAGCTTCTGGTTGAGAGCGAACCCGACCCCGTTCCAGTCGATCATGCAAAGTGACCGAGCCCATTCGCGAACCACCACGCATATCCGTCGTGTAGTACTCCACGTTACTCATGCTTTCCGCCCCTCCCGCTATTACCACATCAGCAACACCGGTTTGAACCATCATGGCTGCATTGGCAACTGCTTGTAGACCACTGCCACAGCGACGATCGACTTGTGTCCCAGATACATGTAACGGCAGATCTGCGGCTAGCGCTGCCCACCGACCAATGCAGGGTGCTTCACCGCTCGGATAACCCTGGGCGAAGACCACTTCTTCAATACGATCCGGGTCTATCTTGGTTTGTTCCATAAGAGCACGAATGACCAGTGCTCCCAAATCTTCCGCGTTAAAGTCTTTCAAACTGCCGAGGTATTTCCCAACTGGCGTCCGCAAGGGGTTAACTATTGCTGCTCTTCTCATAAATAACCTTCGTGTATATTGTTGAACGGTTGGCGTTGCTCATTGATCTTCAACTTCCCGATCTTGTCCGCCGATAATTTTCATTTTTTGTCCTTAACGCAAAATCAATAAAGACGTGGGGTTAAGTGCCCGAAGACGATAGAGGTTAACGGCCAAAAAGCAAAGTGCACCGATCATTTCTAAACCCTCCTCGACCAACACGGCAACGGCATAATGTAGATTTTCTTCATCCATATCTTGCGATAGCCACTCGACTAACAAAGCGCCAGAGACGTACAGCATGCCAGAGAGCACGAACATTGTGGCGAGTCGCCGTGGCAGAGCTAGTAAGAACGGAACAAAGGCCAGCCCAACAAAACCGACAATGACGGCGGCATAAAGGGTCCAGTTGGTATCAATGGCGGTATGGAAAGTCTCATGCAAACCCGCTACTTCGTCGATGCTAAGCATCAAAAAACCGGCCGCAAGGATTAACCATTGCCCGCGATGCTTCGTTGCTTGAATGCCAGCGAGGAAAAGCACAGCGGCATTATTCAGCAGTAAGTAACTGGAAAACCAAGTGGGTAAATTGTTCTCTTCGTCGAGCTCAAACAGCTGCAACAAGAGCCAAGGGACTTCTTCAACTTCGTAGTGATATACATTCAAGACAAGATGTACAAAGACAAAGATTACGACCAGCCATGCCAGTAGAATCAGGTAGGGCTTTATGGGAACTGTTACTTCGGCAGACATCGGTTCACCTCGAAAGGAGTTCTATCGAGGCGCGGCTCGATGCGGCTACAGGAAAAATTAAACCTAGCCTGCCTCACCTTCCATGAGGTTGATTGTACCGTTTCGAATACCCACCATAACGTCAGTAATTTCAATCGCGCTACGCGGTTTACAAAAATAGTAGCCTTGCGCCAAATCACAGTCGTGAGTCCTTAGAAAATCCAGCTGCTCTCGAGTTTCAACACCTTCACAAATCACTTCAAGACCCATGGCGTGCGCCATGCGAATCATCACTCGAACGATCTCTTCGTCGTGTTCAGACTGACCGATACCGCGAGTAAAGCTTTGATCGATCTTAAGCAGGTGCATCGGCAGGCGACGTAAATAATCCAGCGAACTGTAACCCGTACCAAAATCATCAATGGAAAGTTTGACGCCGAGGGCATGAAACTCCAATAGCTCTTCCAGACACTTCTCAGGATCTTCCATCATGCCGGTTTCAGTGAGTTCGAGTTCGACTAACTCAACGGGAATTTCATATTTAGCCAAAATCTCAACATACTGATGCCGAAAGTCACTATCTCTCAACTGGTTCGAAGAAATGTTCAAGGCGATGGGTGAAAACTCTCCCATCTGAGTTTTCCAACGCTTCAACTGTTCGGCCACAGAACTTAAGACCCATGAGCCGACGTTGTTTATCTGCCCAGACTCTTCTGCAATAGGAATAAATATATCCGGCCGTATCGGCGCTTCGTTGGGTGGATACCAACGAATCAATGCTTCGCAAGATGCAATGCGGGCTTCACGAATCGAAACAATTGGCTGATACACCATTTCAAATTCGTCGTTCTCTATCGCAGTGCGCAGTAATATCTGAATTCGACGTTTCTCTTCTGCCTTCTGCTGCATATCAGGATTGTAGAAGCGATAAGTGTTGCGGCCCTCTTTTTTGGCATTTTCAACCGCCGATAACCCAGCGCTAATCAAATCATTGGCACTGCTCTGGATTTCACCCATACCGGCGATACCAACACTGGCGC
This sequence comes from Candidatus Azotimanducaceae bacterium, assembly GCA_051278195.1. Classification (GTDB taxonomy): domain Bacteria; phylum Pseudomonadota; class Gammaproteobacteria; order Pseudomonadales; family Azotimanducaceae; genus JAHRVQ01. The sequence goes on along the minus strand of JBNMQM010000014.1, from coordinate 4,471 downwards.
TGGTGGTGATGAAACGTTCACCAACTGAAATCGGCTCTGCGACGCTGCTGATCACTTTTTCGGCCACACGGCTGGCATCTTCCGTCTGATCTAGGTCCGCAAGCATGATGGCAAACTGGTCGCCATGAAGTCTGGCCACCATGTCACCATCGCGGATCAAATTTGCCAGTCGGTTCGCAATCTCTTTGAGTATTGCATCACCAACCTCCTCGCCTTCTTTATCGTTGATAGCTGAAAAGTGATCGGTATCGACAATCATGATCGCCATTGCACGATTCGTGCGGACAGTACGAGCAATCACAGCTTTAAGTACTTCGTTAAAATTTGTTCGGTTCGCTAAGCCGGTCAAATCATCATGAATCGCGAGATATTGAACACGCTCCTCGTTTTCTTGCTCCTGAGTGATATTGCGAAAAAGCAGCACCGCACCTGTCCGCTCATCTGTTTTGTCCACCGTCGCTTCACAGCTGTAGTCAATGATGAACGACTGCGCACTGGCCGTTTGCCACCGTGTGGCGTGGTAGTTAAAGAGAGCAGGGATATTCAACAGACTGAGAATTTTCTGCGAGCGACCTTGCTCGGAATCATCCTGTGGAATCATAAAGCGCTGCACATCACTGTCGATGAGCTCTAAGTAATCGATATCCAACAAACTACACGCTCTTGGATTCGCGAAAGTAACCTTGCCTTTAGTATCTAAACCCAACACGCCCTCACCAGTCGACGTCAGCAGAACCGTAAATCTAGAGTTGGCTATTTCCAGTTCTTGACGCGATTGTTCAGCAATCAAATGCATCCGGTCAAGAGTTTCCAGCGTCACGACCTCAGCCTCGCGTTCTAGCAGCTTTTCTGAGACATACTGGAAAAAGAAATTCACGATAAAAAAGGCCGTGCCCAACATCGCCACTTCAAAGAAGTGCTGCGAGCCAAAAACAGCCCCGGAATTGTGCAGATACACTTCGCTGGTGATACAGTTGACCGTCGCAAGTGCCGGAAAGAGAGCCGACATTTGCCCTCCCAACATGACGCTACCAAACGCCACGGAGAAGACCAGTAGATATCCGAGTCCACTCTCAACTCCGCCGCTGGTGTACAAAACCAGCGTCAGACAAAAAATGTCGACCGCGGTATAGAGAGAGATTGCGCCGATCGTCTTAAATCGAGGGCTGACAGACACCAACACGGCAAATCCGCTTGCCACATTAAACATCAAATAAAACAACATGATAGATTGAAACCAGCGCGGTTCAAATCGGCCAACAAAGGCTTGGTTTGGAATTTCATAGAAGACAATTAGGAGCAGAAACGAGAGCACGATTCGAAAATAGTTATAAACTCGCAGGACAACGACACGTTCTTGGTCCCCTTTAGCTTGCCGGCCGGCGAGTTGTTGCTGAAGAATGGCATCTTCATCAAGTGCTACTTCAATCAACTGTTCCCCGGCAACGGTTGCCATGGGTACCCCAACTTCGAATTTGTGGCTAAACTAAACCATGTTTAGAGTGAAATGTCAGCGCTTGTAAATGATCTAATCATCTGCCAAAACGTAATCTCCAGCGAGTTCATTCAAATTATAGGTAATATCATGAAATTAACGACCAAGCTCATCGGTGCCCTACTGCTCATCTTAGCCTCCAACAGCCTCTACGCGGCAACGCCGGCCAAAGAGATGACTTGCCGAACCTGCCATGGCGTAGGCGGAGCAAAGACTCTGATACCTATGTATCCCAAAATAAACGGCCAAAATAAAGCGTACTTGATACAAGTGCTAACCGCTTACAAAAAAGGTGATCGCAAGGGCGGAATGGCCGCTGTCATGACTGCACAGGCCGCTATGCTTTCAGACGCCGACATCATCGAGTTAGCCGAGTACTACTCTAGCCAACCATGAGATGACATAATCTGGCTTTTGCTGCCACCCATCACGCAAATACAGGATGTCCGATGATTGACCTAACACGCGAAGGTAATGTCTTTCTGTTGACCATGAACGACGGAGAGAATCGCTGGAACACGTCCTTTGTTCGAGAATTTGCAGCAGCCCTCGATACCGTCGAGGCGAGTGATGGACCGGCGGCATTAGTCACCACATCTTCGACTGAAAAATTTTTCTCTAACGGCTTAGATCTGGATTGGCGCGCTTCGACAGAAGAGCCCCATCCTGGCGGTGACCGCGAGGCATTTGGCGCTGAATTTATGTTTCTTATGGGCCGCATTATTACGCTGCCTGTACCCACCATTGCCGCCGTAAACGGTCACGCCTTCGGCGCCGGATTCATGTGTGCCCTATGCCACGACAATCGTATGCAGCGTGCTGACCGAGGCTTCATGTGCGCCAACGAAGTGGATATTGGCATGGTCATTCCCTACCCGGAACTGGCGTTGTTTCGACACAAGATGCCGATGAATGCTTACTTCGAAACCGTCCTGCAGGCAAAACGTTGGGCGGGACCGCAAGCGCTCGAAGCAGGCATCGTGCAACAGATCGAGCCACTGGAAAATCTGGTACCCGCCGCGATGGCTAAAGCAGAAGAGCTTAGCCGGCTAGGCGCTAATCGAGAGGTGTACCGCAAGATGAAAGAATCTGTCTATGGCGAGAATGCAGCAATTAACAGCGTGCATGGCCCAGCACACATGTTAAAAAACCCTGCTCAGTTTCACTAGACGAACTTTCAGTTCTCATCAGGGATTATCGGGACATGTCGGATAACGATACGTTAGATCCACCCGTCAACCGCGAAAGGTTTTTGTCGATCTTAAACGACATTACCTATGCCGCGCTTGAAATTCAGGATCTAGACGAGCTGATGCAACTACTGGCGGACCGGCTCGCTGACATTATCGGTGCAGACGGTTGTTACCTGACACAATGGGAAGAGGCTTCCGGGCAGACAATCCCAGGTGCTGCCTACGGTGCATTGAGAGACACCTACAAAACCGTCATCCCCGAACAAGGTGAAGCCACCATCACGGCAGCGGTTCTGAAATTAGGCAAGGCGCTCATCATTGACGATGCCTGGAACTCAAAGTATGCCAGCAGCAGGATAACTCGCCAGTTCCCGGCGCAAAGCATATTGGCCTTGCCCATTATCCAGGGAAAGAAGAAGTTTGGCGCGGCGCTCATCGCATTTCACCAACACCACCAATTTTCAGCAAGTGAGATCGAAAACTGCGAGCAAGCGGCAAGACAGATATCCCTGGCCATCGGTAACCTACATAACGTCATTGCACTAAAAGCGAGCGAAGAGAAACATCGGATTTCTGCTGAGGCCATGAAACAAAACCAGGTTCATCTAGACGAGGCCCAAGCCAACGCAAGGATGGGCAGCTGGGAAAACCAACCAGAAACCGACGCGACCGTCTGGTCGAAAGAGCTTTATCGGCTATTCGGTATCCCTGAATCGGTCGCTCCCCCAAATGATGACGAAATCTTCTTGTTGGTTGACCCAAAAGACCGCGGACGCTTTGCTCGCGCCTTGCTCGGCGCAGTGCGGGGCAGTGCGCTTTCTGCACTAGATTTCAAAACTGTACAGGGCCGGCAATTAGTAGGTCACATTCATCGTGATGAAAATTCCTTGAGGCTAAGTGGCACTCTGCAGGATGTCACCGAGCAGAGACAGCTTGAGGGAGAGCTGGTTCAAGCAAGAAAAATGGAGGCTGTTGGCACCCTCGCAGGCGGCATTGCACATAATTTCAATAACATCCTGACTGTGATCATGGGCAACTATGAAATTCTCAGACCTTCGACCACCGAAAACTCGGTTGAGCGAAAGGTATTAGACCAGTGCCTAGAAGCAGCCGAACGTGCGGCATCGCTCACTCGCCAGCTTTTGGTGGTGAGCAGAAAGCAGGAACTGAGCCCTTCCAACCTTAATTTAAATGTCTTCATCGCTGACCTGGTTGATTTACTACGTCCACTCATCGGCGACCATATCGCCATTTCGACTACGCTTTCACCTAGCCTCGGAAGGATTTACGCGGACAAGGGTTACCTTGAGCAAGTGATCATGAACCTCATACTCAATGCCCGAGACGCTCTAGAAGCAGGTGGCACCCTTAATATCGAAACCAAAAATGTGACGAAAAAAGGACAACACTGGGCAGCCATTACGGTGACCGACAATGGTCCAGGCATTGATAGCCATAACCTACCCAATATTTTTGACGCTTTTTACACGACCAAAGCTGAGGGCAAAGGCACTGGACTTGGTCTCGCCACTGTCGCCAGTATCGTCGAGCAGAGCAACGGCACAATTGATGTTGATAGCACGCCGGGCAAAGGCACGAGCATCAGTGTATTTTTACCCATTTCCGAGGCAGAGCAGAACTTAGACCAGAACTTAGACCAGAGCTCAGACCAGAGCTCAGACCAGAGCTCAGACCAGAACGTTAAGCTTGACGACACAGTCACACGCCATCCAAATAAAATCCGGCAACTCAATCAAGGCATGATATTACTGGTCGAGGATCA
>JBNMQM010000013.1:0-81269 GCA_051278195.1 Candidatus Azotimanducaceae bacterium | reverse complement strand
ACGCGAGCTGGGTTTAGAACGTCGTGAGACAGTTCGGTCCCTATCTGCCGTGGGCGTTTGAGATTTGAGAGGAGCTGCTCCTAGTACGAGAGGACCGGAGTGGACGAACCTCTGGTGTTCCGGTTGTGATGCCAATTGCATTGCCGGGTAGCTACGTTCGGACAGGATAACCGCTGAAAGCATCTAAGCGGGAAGCCCCCCTCAAGATTAGATCTCACTGGAGCTTTAAGCTCCCTAAAGGACCCTCGAAGACTACGAGGTTGATAGGTTGGGTGTGTAAGTGCTGTGAGGCATTGAGCTAACCAATACTAATTGTCCGTGAGGCTTGATCATATAATTTGAGTGCATTTGCTGACCTCGGTCAGTGGAAGCTACGAGAGTTATAACGGATAAACCTTGATGTATACGGGTGTAATAAAATAGATGTCGAAACAAAACCTTTGTCACTTTCTGTCTTTTTAAGTATTTGAGATAGCGTACCGTTCTTCTTCGGAAGGCGAGACGACATTTCATCCAAGTTTGTCTGATGAACATAGCGAGTTGGAACCACCTGATCCCATCCCGAACTCAGAAGTGAAACGACTTAGCGCCGATGGTAGTGTGGGGGTTCCCATGTGAGAGTAGGACATTGTCAGGCATTAATTAAAAAACCCCAGTTGCGTAAGCGACTGGGGTTTTTTAATGATTAGGCCTCTATAATCCCACGCTGCCATGGGAAACATCGGGCTGCGATCAAATGTGAGTAGACGGGAGGGTCGGACTGGCGCACCAGCGGCCATCCAACGCCCAGCTTGGCCATGTTTGCTTCGCAAGCCATGTCCCTATTGTCAGGCATTAATAAGAAAGCCCCAGCCGCGTAAGCAGTTGGGGCTTTTTTAATTATTGGGTTGTTACTTTGTTCCTCTTCACAGGGGAAGCATCGGGCAGCGATCAGATGTGGGCAGCTTTGCGCTTAGCTAGGAGATTCCTTAGGGGGCGGTTCTGAGGATGACATTCTCATTGGCGGTCTCGGCATTGATGTACTGATCGGCGCTGACGGCAACGAGCGAGTGGGCTGATGCTGAGCGTTCAACCCTAGGTGCACCCTTTGTTGTGGCAAGCGACTTCGGTAACTTCCGCAGCAGACTGCCAGCCCTTTTTTGCGGCAAGTTGGTTGATGCATTTGGCTAATGCTGAGTCCTTGAATTCAAACTCTGCTCTGGCAGGGCCAGCAAAGCCACGTAACACTCCACAAGGCAGCAAAAAAGTTTTGGCGCGGGCTCATCCAGGCAGACTCTGGGGACTGATTCGAACGCATACACCAGACGCGATGATGTCTTCGCTCGGCTCGTCGATGGCTGATCCGCCCGCATCCTCCAGCGTTAGAATCAGGCTTTGAGCGTCGGTGATCAGACGCCAGTTGGCATCGCTCAACAGCAATTCTTGAATCGTGTTGTTCGCTAGTATGGCGATAGAGCGAGTTTGGCCATCGCGCTTCGATACTGCCCAAAGTTGATAGTCCTTAGTTTCATCGCCTAAGGGCTTTAGTTGCCAGTGTAAACTCAGCTTTTTGTCTAACTCTGCACCCAAAGTGGTTAGGCTGGGTCTTAGGTTTTCGTCCGTCATCACCGTTGCATAGTCAACATTTGGCGTCGTTGCTCGAACCTGGGCAGGTGCTTCCAAACTGCGTTGCGACTGATTGGGCATGGGGAAAACCAGCAACACAAAAACTGCAGCCATCGCGCCAAATAGGGCCCAGACCCATTTGAGCGGTGGATCGTCGTTGCGTTCCGGGGGATTCACCCGGGCTTCAATAGCTGACCTGGTATCGGGCTTAGGCGCCAATGGAGCAGAATCCTGCAAACGCATTAGTTGCTCTTCCCAGAACAGGACGAGTTTTTGCAACGCGGGTTGCGCCGCCAGTCGACGTTCAAATTCTGATCGCTCTTCACCTCGCAAAAGACCTGAGGTGTATTCAAACGCCAGACGCTCGTCGTCTATGGGGTCGTGAGTCCCTTGTTGGTCAGACATGTTTTGAGTCTCTTATTGTTATGACTTAGCCAGGATTTAATGGTGTTGACGTTAGTATCGAATTGAACGGCCAACTCTTCTCTGCTGTAGCCGTGCAGGTAAGCCAATTGAATAACGCTTTTGCCCCGCTCATGCAGAGTCTCTAGACAATCGAAAAAGCTCTGCTGTTGTTGGCTGCTAATGAGGTCGTCATTCATGAACTTATCGGACGGTATCTCCGCGATTTCAGAATCTACATCTCGGCCTTTAGAATGTTTGTTTTCGATCGCGAGTCGATCAAGTGACCGGTATCGCACGATACTGCTCAGCCATGTGAGTGGTTGTGCTAAATCAGGTCGATAGCGATCAGCGTTCTGCCACACTTGGATAAAAGAATCTTGGAGCACGTCATTACTCAAATCTTCTAAACGCAAGATATTAAAGGCGACGCGGTTCAGAGATGGGCTGGTCCGCTCGTACAATGTTTTCAGTGCCGACTGGTCTCGCAAGGCGCAGCGAGAAGTCAGTTCGTACAGAATGTCGTCTGGCATTGCTGTCTTTTGAATTGATCGATTCCCATCATACGCTTGAGATCAGAATTAGTTGCAGTCGAAATTTTTCAAATCGACATGCGGCTGTGACGTGGCACGATTATAGTCATGATCAGCCGAGGGCTAGGCCAATTGACTCTTTTGCCTCGCCACACTACCCTGAATCGCCATATGACCGACAGGAATGGATCAATATGCAATGTCCCAAATGCCCAGGAAAATTTGAAACAGTCGTTGTTAAAGATGTAGAGGTTGACCGCTGCGCTGGCTGTCACGGTCTTTGGTTTGATGCTCTGGAGAAAGAAGACTTGCTCGCAATAAATGGTTCCGAGAGCATTGATGTAGGCTCAGATCAGGTTGATGCCAAGTATCGGGAAATGCGCGATATCGAGTGCCCTGTTTGCCATCAGGACATGATCCCGATGGTGGATAAGGATCAGTTCCATATCAAGTACGAATCATGTCCAACTTGCTTTGGGACTTTTTTTGACGCTGGAGAGTTCTCTGATCTGAAAGACCACACGGTAGTGGAGCGATTTAGACAGATGCTCACTACAGTGCGTACTCATCTCTAAATGTTCCTTGTTCAGCCCTTTCTGCCGCTGCTGATTACAGCACTTGTAGTGGGTGCTGGGTTGCTGCTTGCTCAGTATGTATTGATCACTCGCCAACCCAACCTGGGTAATGAAGCGCGCCTTCCCAGGCAGTTGGTGCTATTTGCGCTTACTCTCATATCGCTGATTGTCTTGGTGGTGTTGTCCCCCCTGGCAGAGTCAACGCGCAACCAGATTCTCGGTTTGATCGGCCTACTGGTTTCAGCGGTTATTGCTGTGTCCGCCACTGCTTTTGTGACGAACTTTATGGCAGCCATCATGTTGCGGGTGACAAGGCCATTCGCTGTGGGTGACTTTATTACCGTGGGCGATCATTTCGGTAAGGTTGCGGAACGGGGTCTGTTTGACACCGAAATACAAACTGAAAGTGGCGAGTTGATCGCTATTCCCAATGCGATCTTTATTTCAACAGCCGTCAAGGTGATCACCAAGGATGGCACGATTATCTCCACCACCCTTTCGTTGGGATATGAAATCAACCACGGTCGGATTGAAGCGCTGTTGATAAGAGCCGCCAAGAATACCGGGCTGACAGACCCTTATGTTCACGTGGTCGAGTTGGGTGACTTTTCTGTGACTTATCGGGTCAATGGTTTTCTCAATGAGGCGAAGACATTGCTGACCTGCCGCTCCAACCTGAATGCAGCCGTGTTGGATACCTTGCACGAGGCTGGCATTGAAATCATGTCTCCGACATACGCTCGCCATATGCAGCAGCCGCTCGATCGGGCGCAAATCCCCCAGGCCACCAGGCAGCGGTCATCTGCAGAAACCTCAACAGTAGAAGATGTCGCTTTTTCAAAGGCGAATCTAGCCGAGGCTCAAGAGTCATTGAAGAAAGAGATTGAAGCACAGATAAGTGAACTTTCCATTGAGGTTAGCGAGGCCTCTGGCGACGCGAAAAGTCAGCTTCAGGATTCATTAAAAAAATTGGAAGCGAAGTTAGTGGCGGTGAGATTGCCTCAAAATTTGGCTGGTCTAGCCAGCAACAGTTCAGCCGGTATCAATAAGGAGTGATTGGTGCAGTTATGTCGAACGAGACGAGTATGAGCGAGACGGTCAAAGGGTTAGAACAACGGGCGATTCGGCCAGACCCGCTGGTATTTCAGCAAACACTGGCGCTGGCAAAAGCGGGCGGTCGAAACGCCCAACTGGAAATTGCGGGTAGTTTATTGTGGTGCGCGTTTGCCGCACCTCAGGCAATTTCGCCCATATACGATGTGCTCAGCCAAACATACCTTGATTTACCCATCGCGGCTGCATCTCTTGAAGTCCCTGAAGCCGCAATACCCAATGCTTTCTGGCAAGTATTTGAGGAAACACTGACAGGACCCGAAGGCGGATATGATGCCAGTACTATCACCGCAACGGTTGCCGCTTTGGGCAGTGCAGTTGCGCCAGAGTTTCATGCCTTAGTGGAAGAGGCTGCGCGCCAGCATTCCGGTGCTGATAATGCTGCGACGAAGCCGGTTCCGCCGCTAATGTCCTTTTCTGACATTGAGTCTTGCCCTTCCGGGAGTCTGGGCAATGCTCTGTATCGAATGCTGGTTGATAACGGCTACGATCCGGAAGTGCTAGACCGCGATGCCATTGGACTTTCGAACTTGAAGCCAGCCGTTAGGTATCTGAACACCAGAATCCTCCAGATGCATGATGTCTGGCACCTTGTGGCGGGTTATGAAACCACCAGCCTGCATGAAATTGCGATTTCCAGTTTTCAGCTCGCGCAATTTGGCCATAACTATTCTGCTATGTTCCTCGCGACGGTCGCCACAATGAGCAGATCGAATGGGCCAGACGCATTCAACTTGATGATGCGCATTATCGCGGAGAGTTGGGTACATGGGCGAGAAGTGCCGCCGTTGATGGCAATTGAGTTTGAAACAGAGTGGCAGGCGAGCATTGAGGATATCCGGCAGCGTCACCATATTGAGCCTTTTAAAGGCAGTTTTCCGGCAGATCTATTCGAACAGTTAAAAGCAGCAGGCGCTGCAGCGTGATGGGTAGCCTTAGGCAGCTTGCCACCGGTGGGGCCCCCATTGTTCTCCTTGAATCAATAGCTTTCCTTGTACGAAAAGTTTTCCTAAAACCAATACTGCTGCTGAGAGTAATTGTGATCTTCGTAATATCGCTCAGTCTTGCTAGCTGTCAATCGGCGCTCCGTCTGAACGAAATCCAAGTGGTGGGTAGCCATAACAGCTTTAAGCAGCCGATTGAGCCACAAGTGATGGCGCTGATTGCCGCGACCGATGCGAATCTTGCGGCGTCGCTCGATTATTCGCATCCGGCTTTGTCTGCTCAACTGAACGCGGGAATTCGCAAAGTTGAGTTGGATGTTTTCTACGACCCTAAGGGAGGTCTATATCAATCGCCTCAAGGCCTGTCGCTAGCGCCTGGAGCTAAGCCCTATGATACGCAGTCGTTGGCGCTGCCAGGGTTTAAGGTCATGCATATCCAAGATATCGATTTTCGCAGCCATTGCCCTGAGTTGCGCGATTGCCTTCGGCAACTGGCCGCCTGGTCTAGCGAGCAGCCCAATCATTTACCCATATTTATCACAATCAACCCGAAGGACGGAGCGATTGACCTGCCCGGTTTCGTTAAGCCGTTGGCATTTGATGATCAGGCTTGGTTTGATCTAGATCAGGAGCTTCGAAATAGTCTAGGTAACCAGTTGTTTACGCCCGATGAGTTTCGAGGAACTCTGGCGAGTTTACCTGCAGCCGTCAAAAGAGGTTGGCCAAAATTAACAGAGATGCGTGGACGATTCATTGTTGTTCTTGATGCGCGAGCAACACACATCGAGGACTACATAAACGGTCACCCAGTGCTGATGGGCCGAGCTATGTTTGCGAATGCCCGCGAGGGCACGCCCGAGGCCGCGATTAGAATCATTAACGATCCAGTAGCTGATTTTGATCTGATTCAAGGTCTTGTGAAGCAGGGCTATATCGTAAGGACGCGCTCAGACGCTGATACCCGGGAGGCGAGAACAGGAGATTCAACGCGTCGAGATCGCGCTTTCGCGAGTGGTGCACACATCATCAGTACCGATTATTACCTGCCTGATCCGAGGTTCAGTCCTGTCTTTAAAGTGGCGTTGCCGGATGGTGTGGTCGCTCGCTGTAATCCAGTTAGTCGACCAGAGGCTTGCACAATAGAACCGTGAGTATGCAATACACAACGCTCGGTAGAACCGAATTGAACGTCAGCGTCGCAGGTCTAGGTTGCGGCGGCCATAGTCGATTGGGGACCGCCCAGGGTAAGTCGATGGCCCATGGTGCGACGATCGTTCGGCGAGCTTTAGATCTTGGCATTAACTTCTTTGATACCGCTGCTGCCTATGGCACCGAGCCGGCAGTGGGCCTGGCGATAAAGGGGCACCGAGACAGTGTGGTGATCTCAACGAAAGCCAGTATTGCGCATTCTGGCGAGTTGCTATCGGCCGCCAAAGTTCAGGCGTCACTTGAGAACAGCTTGAAGACCTTAGGGACCGGATACATAGACGTCTTCAACTTGCACGGCGTGACGCTAGACGAGTACGAGCATGGTGTTCAAAACATATTGCCCATGTTGGAGCAACAAAAGGCTGCGGGTAAAATCCGCTACCTGGGGATTACTGAGGCTTTTATCCGTGACCCCGCCCATGAGATGTTGCAGCGTGCGTTGGTTGATGACTATTTCGATGTCATTATGGTGGGCTTCAACTTGATCAACCCGAGTGCTCGATACACGGTTTTCCCACTGGCTCGGCAAAATAACGTTGCGACGCAAATTATGTTCGCCGTGCGCAGAGCGCTGAGTCAGCCTGCGGCGTTAGCTGAAATGATTCAACAGCTGGTAAAACAGGGGATCGTTGATGGCATCGATCTAACGGACCCACTTAAGTTCGTTCGTGATCACAAACAGATAGAATCGATTGTCCAGGCGGCATACCGATTTTGTCGCCATGAGCCTGGAGCAACCGTGGTGTTAACCGGTACCGGTGACGCCGAGCATCTAGAGTCCAATGTCGACGCGATTCTATCGCCGACATTGCCGGATGAAGTATTAGCGGATCTAGAACAATACTTCGGTCATGTAAATTCAGTCTCCGGAAACTAACTCTGTTTTAATCGCTACCAACGCCACCATCATTTGTCGCTGCGGGCTTGGCTGAACTGAACTCGAAATTGTTGGCCATATTCTCTCGAACGGCACCTTGATGTAGAAAATATTGCCTAAAGCCACCGTTATAGTTGCCATCCTGGCGACGGTTCGATTCACCTTCGAAGTTATAGTAGCCAGGCGTGCACTCCTGATTCCGGTTGGTTTTACCCCGGTGAGAAATAACTTCTTGCACCCACCATTCCTCTGCATCAGCGGTGGGATCCATCGTCTGATAGCCATGGTCGCGAGTGTAATTGATACACTCTGCAATGTGATCGCCTTGAGTTTGCAACATGTCAGTTAGGTTGAACTGAAACGAGGCTTGATAGCCGCCCATAATGAACAGGTTTGGAAATCCATGGGTATGAATGCCGAGTAGTGTTCGAACGCCGTCATCGTATTTATCTTCGAGGTCCTGACCATTGCGGCCCACGATTCGGTTGTATATACCGGTTTTCTGAACTTCAAAACCAGTTGCATAAATCAGCAGGTCTAGCTTGTAAGTTTCGTCTTCGAACACCGGACCCTCTTGGCTAATTTCGGTAATGCCTTTGCCGTGGGTATCAACCAAATGCACGTTGCTCTGATTAAACGATGGCAGATAGTCATTGTGAAAACAGGGCCGTTTGCACATGAACATATACCAAGGTTTTAGCGACTCTGCGGTTTCCGGATCCTGGACAGTTTTCTCGATGCGACGGTGGATACGCATCATGTAGTCGATATTCTGATTTTCTTGGTATTGGAGTTTTTCTTCGGCAGACATAGCGTCGAGTTTTGCTTTTTGCTCCGGGGTTCTTTCAACGGCCGCAAGCACCCTTTCGCGGCGTTTGGACTGCCAGCCAGATTTCAGAGTTCGAGCCCAGTTGGGGTCGGTGGGCCAGTCTTCACGGATATCAATTGAAGAAGGTGTGCGTTGGAAGACATACAGTTCCTTGGCTTGTTTCGCCAGTTCTGGCACCGCTTGCACGGCGGACGCGCCAGTGCCAACAATCCCAACGACCTTGTCTTTCAAATTGCCAAGGTCGTGCCCCGTGTAATCATAGTCCCAGCGGCTGGTGTGAAAGGCGTGGCCTTTAAACGATTCCATACCATCAATCTTCGACAGTTTCGGTTTAGATAGGGTGCCGTTTGCGCAAATGACAAACTGCGCACGCATATGGTCGCCCCGATTGGTTTTGATATGCCAGAGGCCTTCTTCTTCATTCCAGAGCGTTTCAGTCACGGTGGTCTGGAAAACAGCCAGGTCATACAGGTCATACTTTTTTGCGATCGCTTGGCAATGGCCAAAAATCTCTGGTCCACGCGAGTAGTGATTGACCGGTACATAATCGAGTTCGTCGAGCAATGGCAGATAGTCGTACGCGACCACGTCACAAGCAACGCCGGGGTAGCGGTTCCAATACCAGGTGCCGCCGACATCTCCCCCGCGCTCAACAATTCGAATGCTTTCTACACCTTTTTCGCGGAGTCTTGCCGATGTCAGAAGTGCAGAGAAACCACCGCCAATGAATAAGACCTCAACATTGTCGTTGATGGGGTCGCGCTGACTGGTAGGTTCTGCAAAAGGGTCGACGGCGTAATGCGCCAGGTCGCCATCGAGGTCAGATGTATATTGCTGCGTCCCTTCTGGCCTGTACTCGACTCGAATGTCTCTTTCGGCAGCGAACTTAGTTTTGATCTCGTCGTAGTATTCCTGAGAATCGTGCTTCGGCATCTTTGGTCTCCCCCCAATTGTTTTTTCGAGGGGACAGTCTACGACTGCAAGGTAGGATCTGCCAAGTCGGGAAGTCGGCTAGTTTGAGGGCTGTTTGACCGTAACGGTGTTTCGGTTGGCCGCTTTACTGGCGTAGAGGCCTTGGTCTGCTGTGGTATACCAATGTTTGTGATCTTTGTATTTGTCATTGAGCTCCGCTACGCCGAAGCTTGCCGTGATCCGGATATCGTTGCCATCAAAGTGAGTTGTGGTTCCCTCGATTATCTGGCGTATCCTGTTCGCGAGCATTTCAGAAGGTTCTGCTGCCGTATCGATGAGGATGACGCCAAATTCTTCGCCACCAAGTCGCCCGATGATATCGGTTGCTCTGAGTTGTTCGGCCAGAAGGTTCGCCAACATCTGAATAATTGCGTCCCCAGCGGCATGGCCGTAGGTATCGTTAACCCGCTTAAAGTGGTCAATGTCCAGCATCATCAAGGTAGGAGTTTGGCGGGTGCGGCCGAAGCGGCTAAACTCTTGTATGAAGCGATGCTCCCAATAACCGCGGTTGTATAATCCTGTTAGGTTGTCTGTCTTTGCGAGTATGCTGAGCTCGTCACGAGCTTCCTGCAGTTGGATTTTTTGAAGCGCTATGTCCGTAACGTCGTATACCAAGATACCGACATGCGTGTATTGCCCGCTCATGTCGGTGAGAGGTAGCATCGTGATGTTCTGGTACATAAATTTTGCTGGGCTTGTAAATGGTCGATAGTGACTCATCCGAAACAGATAAGGTCGTTGCTCCCAGGTAGAAAATGCACGCCCCTTAAATTGGAATACACCACGCACCTTCTGTCGAAACCAGTTTTCAGGAAGATCATCGAATAATTCGAATATCGTTTTGTTGAACACATCTGCTGAGCCTTGCTCGTAGTGGTTATCCATAAAATCGTTCCACATGACCACCCGGAAATCTAGGTCCAATACCACCAGGCCAACATCTAACGATTGGGTAACGCCTTGTAGCCAGTGAAATTCCGCAGTGAAAATCGAAGATTCAGCCATTAGGAAGCCATCATGTAATTGAGCTTACTGTTTAAGATGCCGATAGATTCATCTGTAAACATTAGAAGTAGTTCGATGTCGACATCGTGGGATTTTATTGAGCAACCCATTTCTATAGTAAGTGCGGGTTGGACGCCTCGGTCTTTCAAAATATCATTCAAGTAGGCGCTGCGATCTAAAATCTGAGGATGTCCCTGGCTTAAACGCAAATCTAACTGTTCCGATAAGCCTGACAAGCAAGCACCAATCAAGATGTTGGCAATGTCGACGAGGACTTCTACCTGGGTCTCGGCGTCAATTTCCTTATCGTAGTGTAACAAGTTGGCAATCTTTTCTACGTTTGAGTCATTAAACATCAGCAATGCTTCTCCCGAGATACCACCGCCGACAAAACCCTGACTGACGGCTGATACGGTGTCATTGACACTAATATGCTGCAGTGCCATGTGAAGCTCGCTCAACGCCAAGTGGCTCGCGTGCGGTACTGCCATCTCGACGAATACATCTAGGTATTGTGCTAGCAGTTTAACGGCCCGACCCAATGCGATGTTGGCCATTTCTTGATAGCCTTCTTCTGCCCTTACTTCTAATGCTTCCTCTCGGACCTTGCCGTTTTCGTGGTGCTCATGGATCCCGTAGTCTCTGAGTATTTTTATAATCTGCTCTGGCGAAACCGGCTTTTGGATAAATTCAATCGCACCGAGTTTCTTTACCCGGTTATAGGCTTCCTCTTGAACATCACCGGAAACCACGATCGCCAAGGCCGGCAGGTCTTTGCTCTGGATTTCGTGCAGTACGTCATAGCCATCCATCACTGGCATATTCAGATCGAGGAATACCAATTCCCCCTTGCCCGCGCGAATAACCTCTAGCCCTTCCTTGCCATTTTCGGCATAAGAAATCTCTATCGGCCAGTCAGCAGGGAGGCAGCGTGTCATTTGTTTACGAGCAAAGCCCGAGTCATCGCAGATTAGAACGTGCACAGCAATTAGCCAAATTTGTTTTGTATCTAATAAAAGTAGCAGACGAAAGCGTTTCGGTGGTGGCTCTTTTGGGTTTAGGTGGATTATCTCGCTAATCCTACATTGCGCGCGTAGAGTGATGTGCGCTGTGTCGAACCCCGCAATATTCAGCCTTAAGAGACTGCTAACCTTGGCAAAACTAAAGCACGAAACTCTGATTTATGGACCTATTAGCCTAGAACTTTGCGTCCTGAGTGATCGTCAGCAGTACTCTGATGAAGAGGGTGAAGCAGAAAAGCTTGGGATTTCTTCTGCGCAATGGCCGCTGTTCGGTGTCGTTTGGGACGCGGGTGACGCTATGGCACGGCACCTTTTAACGGCAGATATTGAAGGTAAAAGGGTTCTCGAAGTCGGTTGCGGTATTGGCGTGTCGAGTCTGATCTTAAATCGTCGCGGTGCGGACATTACCGCCATGGATTATCATCCTGAAGTGGGCAAATTTCTGGCGCGTAACGTCGAACTCAATGGCGATCAGCCGATTCGGTTTGTTCAGGGAAGTTGGAACGACGAGCTACCTGAGTTAGGTGAGTTTGATCTGATTGTTGGGAGTGATCTGCTATATGAAGAAGAGCATGCTGAGGCGTTGGCAAAGTTTGTTGTCCGCAAGCTAGCTGAAGGTGGCGATATCCTCTTCGCGGATCCGGGTCGTGGTTTTCGTGGTCGATTCGCCAAGAAGCTTGAGGCCGCTGGGTTTCGCTACGAGGCGCAAAAGTTAGGCAAGGTTCAAATAATGAGCTTTACGCGCGACTGACTATTTTGAACCCCATATTCTTGCAACTGCCCGATCCTCTCCCAAACCTCCGACAATGAGTCCAATCAAGCCGGCGCCGCCAAACACGATGATCGGCAGGAGATAACCCGAATCCCAACCAGGCATGATGACGGCCACGAGTGTCGCCATGCCAATAAACATGACGCTGACAAACAGCAGTATCTTGCGATGAGATGGCTTGTAGACATATGGGTCCGTGCTGGCCTCGAGGGGACGCAGCAATGGGGAAAATAATGGGCGTAACAAATTTTTCATAGCGCTAATTTAACCTACTGACAGGATGCTGTCAGTAGGGCTGCGTTGTGCTTGTACCAAATATCGAGTCGGAGTGTGGTGATGGAGAAAGGAAGGTGTTTGTGTGGTGGTGTCAGTTTTGAAGCAGAAGTTGCGGATCACGGTTTCCATGCCTGTCATTGCCGTATGGTGAGGGCAAGATTTCCGTCGACAGCTCATCAGCATGGGCAGAGCGAGGCTTTTACAAAGACTGTGGTAGCAGCCTCTTCTACCATCTGAAAGAGACAGACCACTATATTGTTTGCTGTGGTCTGTTTGAGGATCAATCGCGGTTTGAAATGTCCGCTGAAATCTATGTGGATGAGCAACAAGGTGGTTATGCTTTTGCTGGTAATCACCCCCTATTGACGGGTGAGGCGTTTTTGGCCTCAATGGATCAGGAATCGTGATGTGCCAGGGCTGATTCGGGTTTGCGCTTGGATAAGCGCCCTTGCCTAATAAAGGTCTGTGAGTAGTAAGCCAAAGCCAATTCTTTCCACTTTCTGGTTATAGTCGATCAAGCTTTCACCATAACCGTTGAAGTACTGTGCATGGCCCTTCAGGCCGCGCCAGATCGGAAATGTCCAATCCAGTTGAATTGCGCCACGGTTTTCGCGACGAAGATTGTTCCGTACCAGCATCGTCACTTCATGGTTATCATTTCGGTAAATGGTGGAAAATTCGAAGTGCCCCAGGTATTGCTCGATATCTGGATTGTCATCACCTTCTGGGTCCAGCGGGCTGTCCTTTTTGTCCTCCCGAATTCGGTACCAGGGCTTAAAGCCAAATACATAGTTGCCCGTCTCCCAAGTTAGGTTGGCGTAAATACGGTTCCAGCTTCGAGACAAGGTGCCGGATTGGCCGTTTGACTGATGACTGAAGCCGACGGCGATCTCAGAGGCATCAATGCCCAAAGGGCGCCATTCGACCGGCGCGGTCCAAAATACTTCAGGTTCATAGTTGGTTTCGCGAAAAGGTGCAGAAATGCTGCTGTTGTACGCTTGCCAGAATGACAGGGTGGTAAAGCCAACATGCATGGTGTCGTCGCGCATGAATACGCTACGGGCAAACTGATATTTCAAGCTTAGTTGAAACTTCATCTCTATGTTATCGGCATTCTCGTCTGGGTATAGAGCAGCAAACTGTGCAGGTACAGGCTTTTCGTTTGGGTCGACTGCATAGGTGGCAGGCAGCAGATAGTTACGTTGATGCGGTATCAGCGCACGCCGGTTTTCGGCGGCTTGTTGCTCAGAGATTCGCCGTTCGAGTAAAATGTCGGAACTTATCCGTGGTGCCAAGTGCGTCTGGCAGGACGATTTAAGCGCCTTAATGGTGACGTCATCTCCACCATTTTGAACACCTTTTAGAAGGCAATCATTGTATTGCGGGTTGGCGAAAGTAGGCAGGCTGACGAATATCGTCAGCAGGAAAATAAATAACTTCATGGTGCTCTCTATGCAGGATTGGAAATCTGGATGTAGATTTTCTCGACTATGTGCGGCAGCTTGTCTTTGAGCTTCATATCTTACCTTTTACCTGTTGTTTTTGTGGTTTTGGATGCCGCCGATGGCCGAACAAAACGCCGGCCACTAAACCTGAAAAAAGCATCATAAGCTGGCCCAGCCAGCCTAACCAGATCTCTTGCTCAGTTTTAACCGGAATAGGTGTGCCTACTTCTCCAGCTCCAAGCTGTTGCGACGAAAGCCCGGTACTTGTCTGGACACGAGTATGGTTTAGCCAATTCAAGGGAGGCCATGCTGCTGGCTCTATACCCAAAGAGCGCAAATAGGCCGGGTTCTCTTTGGCGGCGGGTAGTTGAATAGCTTGTTCATTCTGGTTGTTGAACCAGCGATCGCGTTGCCGTTCGAAAAAGAAGTAGTGAGCGAGGAGTGAAACTGCCACAAACAATGCTAACCCAAAGAACAGGGATAACCCGAGTGCCGTGACGGCAAAAAAGCGCAGCAACACCAGTAGTGCAAGGCCTCCGCCTAACGCGAGTATTAGCCCCCATTCGTAGCCAGCGCTGGGTAATGCTTGGTAGCCTGCTAAGTAAGATAGAATGATTGCTAGCAGCGCCAAAGCGGGTAGAAAGAAGAGGCGTCGGATCCAGATCATGGTGCAGCTCCTCAGGGTGAAGCTCTTGACCATACACCACTTCTAGCTAGCACTTGCGGCGGAAATCGTCTTTAGATTCAATCAACTAATCGAGCAGATTAAAGGAGTGGGTTTTTGTCTACACCAAAAGGGTCCAACATAAGCGGTGCTGAATCAATCAGGCCAACATCAAAAGCCTCTCGGCCCAATGTGCTTTTGATAACGGCTGATCAATGGCGCGGTGATTGTTTGTCTGCGTTAGGTCATCCTGTCGTTAAAACGCCTAACCTAGACGCGATAGCATTAGAGGGCGTGATGTTTTCTCAGCACTATGCTAACGCGGTGCCGTGTGGTCCCAGTCGCGCCTGCCTGCACACCGGTATGTATTTGCATAACCATCGTTCTGGGACGAACGGCACGCCATTAGACAAGCGGTTTACCAATTGGGCCCTTGAGCTCCGTAAGGCCGACTACGATCCAGTGCTCTTCGGTTATACCCACACGGCTCAAGATCCCCGCGATATTGACCCGGCTGATAGTCGTTTGAACACCGACGAGGGAATATTGCCAGGTATTCGTCCTATCGTGGACATGGCGACTCATTGCCCTGATTGGCGGCGATACCTGAAGGACAAGGGCTATGACTTGCCTGACACAGACGGTGCCACTTATGGCGAAAAGGGTACTCCAGTCGCAAGGGGCGTGCCGACGCCAACTCAGTATCAAACAGAAGACAGTGATACGGCATTTTTGACCGGCAGCGTGATGTCCTTTATCGATAATCAGACTGAGCCATGGGCCGCGCACTTGTCCCTGCGTGCGCCGCATCCACCTTGGGTAGCGACGGCTCCTTACCATGAACAATACGATCCTGACGGCTTGCCTGATTTTCATCGACATGCCTCAAAGCAACAAGAGCAAAGCCTGCATCCCTGGTTACGGGCGCATCTTGATATGCCGCGTAACGGCAGCCATGGCGATCCTGATCGTCACAATTTACTCCAAGCAAGCTACTACGGATTGATGAGTGAGGTTGATCACCACATGGGGCAGTTGGTGCAGTATCTTAAGGATCAAGGTGAATGGGATAACACCCTGTTTATCTTTACTTCAGATCATGGTGAGCAGATGGGCGACCATTGGATGTATGGCAAAGCGGGTTTTTTCGATCAGTCCTACCAGATTCCTTTGATTATTTGCGGGCCTGGCGTAAAGGCTGGTCACTGTGCGGCATTTACTGAACACGTCGACATCATGCCGACAATAATGGCTGCGGTAGATCTGCCATTGCCTCGTCAGTGTGACGGCCGCAGCTTGCAGGATTGGTTGGTAGGAGTAGTCGACCAGAGTTGGCGTGAAGATGTTCATTTTGAATATGACTTTCGTCATTCGCAGGCAGAGTCTACTTTGGGACTGGAGATGGAGTCGGCTTGTCTAAATGTGGTGCGTGATGCTCATTGCAAATATGTACACTTTGCAGATTTGCCGCCATTGCTGTTTGACCTTAAGGCTGATCCTGGCGAACTTATTGATATTGCCCAAAGCCGCCCTGAACTTGTCGCGCTTTACGCGGGGAAGTTGCTTAATTGGCGCCTCGCGACGACTGAAAAGTCTTTGTCGCATTTACAAATCGTAAGAGAAGTCGGTTTGATCGACCGATCAACTTAGGCTAGGAGCGAGTGAGTCTGACGAGGTTTCTACCGTCGTTCTTCGCTTTGTAGAGCGCCTGGTCAGCAGCGTTAACGAGCTGTTCGATGTCTGTAAATTCGGCCCCTTGATTGGCAGCCACGCCAATTGAAACGGTTATCGCCAGGTCGCTTTTTTCAACTTTACGGCGCATAGACTCCGCGACTTCAAGTGCAGCTTCGGCATCCGCACCCGGCAACACGACCAGAAATTCTTCTCCGCCATAGCGTGCCACCAGATCTTCACCTCGACGTAAGCTTTGAGAGAGCAAGTGCGCGAGTTGCTTGAGTAGAGCGTCTCCGGCCGGATGACCAAGCTCGTCGTTGTAGGCTTTGAAGTAATCGACATCGAGCATCACAACTGCCAGGGCGCGGTCTCGTTCTATACACTGTTGCCAGACCTCCTTGAGATAGGTATCGAGCCTTCGGCGATTGGGAATTTCGGTTAGGCCATCGAGATGCGCGATCGATTCTAGCTGTCGGTTGGCACTAGCCAGTTCTCTTGTTCGCTCTGAGACCATGGATTCTAGACGAGCGTTTTCGTTTGCCAGGATTTTTGATCGCGCTCTTACGCTGCAGAGGATGATCAAACCAATGATGATGATTGTCACCACAAGGCCGAGGATACGGATGCTAGGTTCTTGATGCCAATAGGGCAATATGGTCAGCTTGTAGGGCGCGATCGCGGAGGTTGTGCCTCGATCGTCTTGCGCCTCTACCTCAAATGTATAGTCGTCCGCACTAAGGCCGTAGTAGGTGAATTGTGCATTGTCGGCCCAGCTACTGAATTCTGGCTCAATAGGTAGCATTCTGGCGCGATATCGAACTTTGTCGAGATTGGCCAGGTCAGGCAACGCATAACGAAAAGACAGGGTCGGTTCCGGCTCAACGCTTACGGCTTGATGAAGAGATAGCAATCGAGAAGGCTCATTTTTCCGTCTCAGTTCGACAGCTCGTAATGAGACAGATTTTGGATGAACAACGGGGTCCTTTTGATGTGGGTCATGCACCATTATTGAAGCGTTGGCGCTTACATAGACTTGGCCGCTGTTTGAGAAACTTATTGCATTGATGCTACCTTGGCGAACATTGCCAATATTTTCTTCAATCCACCGTTGGTCGTTAGTGCGTCGATAAAGAGACTTATAGGTGTATCCCCATAAACTGCCATCGGGACTTGCTTGTAGTGAAATTATCTCGTTCGGCTTACGTAGTGCTTCCAGCTCTGACAATGCCGAAACATAGTGGTCACCTTGTGGGCTAAAGAAACCGCCGCTGGTCGCAATCAAGAGGCTGCCATCTCCATCCCGCGAAACATGTGCCTTCGGTGCGCTGCCGTATAGAATGCCGTCTTTTGGACCGATACTGGTCGCAACAGCTCGCCACTGCTCACCCAATATAAAATCTACCTGTTGCAGACCATCGCGTTCGCTGCCAATCAGAACGCTATTTTCTTCGGTCTCCACGATGCTCGTGACGCGAAGGTTTTTCATATCTGCCTTGTGATACACCAGCTCCCAGCCCTTGCGGCGCTTTTCGAGAAGTCCGATCCCGATTTCTGTGCCGACATAAATAAGGTTGGGGTTTGCTCGTGACCGTTTGAGGATTCGTGGGTAAATTGTTTCATCAGAAATGTCGACTGCCCCTTGATCCGTGATCAGTCTGAGCACATAAGAGTTAGCCAAAATCTTGCTACCGTCCTCTAGTGCGACCAGGTCCCAGGTTTCATGTTCAGACCAGTCCATTCGATTAAATTGGTCGGCGCCGGATGACTTTTTGTAAACACCACTACCGGCCAAAGCGTAAATGTCGTCATCGAATTGGCGCACCGAAAAGACTGAACCGATCAGTCCGTTTAATTTATCTAATAACGTCCATTTAGCGGGCCAGGGAACATGGTGAATGCCCGCGTCATCAACTGTTAGCAGATTGCCTTGTTGGCTTCTGGCCAGATCAGAAAGAAACCCGCCGCCCATATTTATTTTCTCCACCTTTTTGTTTCGCAGGTCGTAAAAATAGAGCATTCCAAGGTCACCCGAAAACGCCATAGTATTTTCATCAAGCATTACGCCATCAGTCAGTTTGGAAGACCTAGGCATATTGGAAGGCATTGCGTAGGGTGTGACAGCATCAGAGGTGAATCGTTTCCAATCGCCATTCCGTGAAATCGTTAGCAGCCCGTCGTCCGGAAGGGGTACGAGTTGTATAATCAGCTCTGTGAGTGACTGTGTCGCGGGTAGTGGCTGCCAAGTTCCATCTTGATAGCGCCGAAAACCCTCACCGCGAAACTGCAGGAAAGTATCTCCCTTGTGGTGCCGAAGCGCACCGAAGCGGCTTTGCCAGAACCAGAACTTGGTTTCTCCAGTACTGGGTGACCAAAGAAATACGTGTTGTAAGCCCTTGAAAAACACCCCTTCAGGGCTGATGGAAATATCCCAAATATCAGCGAAGAGGTCATCCTTCAAAGCATTTCGGAAGAGTTTTGCCAGGCTGGTGTAAACCAATTTTCCAGTGGTGTCAGGCTCAGCAAAACCGAATTCATCATAGCCACCCACATAGACTCTTTGGTCTTCTGCCATCGTTAGCGACCGAACAAGGCCGCCATTTGGCAGTGGGGTCAGCAGCCACCGTTCACCGTCGAATGTCAGCAAGCCATCGGTGCTACCCACATAAACAATGCCTCGCTGATCTTCGGCAATCGCAAAATTCTGCGGGAATACGTCAATATCGGGGCTGTAGCTCTGAAAGGGTGGTCTGGCGCCTGTGACGGCAAAAGCGGTGGACATCCAGATCGTGCTGGCTAACGTTATAATCAGAGCTATTGTCGGAGCGGCACGTTTGATAGTGAGAAATGGGTCATGCAATACATGATGCTGCGGGTTATCCATTGGCCAGAGTGTATCAGCGTTTTTGTTATATCTACATCTGCTGCCTGTGGAATAAAGGCTGAGCAAGCTGGGTCATAGAAAAGAGAGGGTTAGAAAGTTGGTGGGGTTCAGGCATCACTATATGTTGCTGTTGTTGGCGTGTCTCATAGCATCGGACTCTGCCAAGGCTGGCTATTGTCTAGAGGATTGGGCTTGTTGGGAAGTACGTGAGACTAGCGAAGGTTATGAATTTTGGGTCAAGAATCAAAAGCCCTATTCTTTCACGGGCACGCTGGATATTAAGGTCAAAAACTTACGCAGCGTGGTCAGCGAAAAAGCTCGTTACGTGGAGACTGAGGTGATTTCTGGCAATTCTGAGCAACGACTGCTGACGCTCTATCCAGTAGATGAAAATGAGCGCGCCTCCTACCGCGATATATTCTATTGGACCCCGGGTGACATGGAGGCGCGTCATGATGATGAATTTTTGTACCAACTACCTTTTGCTATTGGCAAACGCTATCCGCTGGTTCAAGGATTTGGCGGTGGCTGGAGCCATCGAGGCGCATCACGGTACGCGGTAGATTTTGCCATGCCCGTTGGTACGGCTGTGCATGCGGCAAGGCCAGGTATTGTGGTGCAAACGGTCGCTCACAACGATAAAGGTGGTGCCAGTCGCCGCTATGTCGCGTACGCCAACTTTATTGTGGTTCTTCATGCTGACGGCACAACTGGTGAGTACCATCATTTGAAGAAGGGTGGTGTAAAGGTCAACGTCGGCGAGGAAGTGAAGGTCGGCGAATTAATAGGATATTCTGGGAATACTGGATTTTCTTCTCTTCCACACCTCCATTTTGCAGTGTACCGACCAAAACCTATGGGCGATTTCGAATCGCTACCGTTTCGCTTTGTTAACAATGCCAGTACGAAACGACATTGGTAATTGTTGGGCTTTTGGCTAATTTATTTTGTCAGCCAAAAGTGCCATTCTTGGCATATTGTTTCAGTATAAAGAGGCCCGAAATTATTAAAATGCCCCGAACAACCATCTTTGCCATGCTGTTATTCGTATCGAGTTGCAGTCAGGACCCTACTGTATTTCCTCGGGTGTCTGATGCTGATAAACAGTCCGCGATGGAAAAATGGCAGCGCAGCTGTGCGCTTTGCCACGTGGATGGGAATGGTGGTGCCCCCAGGGTCGGCGACCATGAGGCCTGGCAGTCTAGAATTGCGCAACCCTCTGCGGTGTTGCTCGAACACATGCAGAAAGGCTTTGGTGGTATGCCGCCGCTGGGTTACTGCATGGATTGTTCTGAGCAGGATTTTCTGGTGCTCACTGCGTTTATGGCAGGGGAAGGCCCTTGATCAGTCGGCGAAATTTCTTGCTAGCTTCTTTGCTGGCACCCTTATTTGTTGCGGTTGGTGGTAAAAAGTCATTGGCGGCGCCATTTGAACTTTCATCAGAACTTTTACCTGAGCCCTGGGCGAACTGGTCAGGTGCATTAAGTGCTATCCCGGCAGCAAGGCTTGCGCCTGCATCCGAGGCAGAACTGGTTCAGCTTCTTGCAGGTCTCACGGGAGAAATTAGGCCTGTCGGTGCCGGTCATTCGTTTTCGCCGCTGGTGCCGACTAACGGTAACTTAGTGGTGTTGGACAAAATTTCAGGCTTGCTGAGCCATAGCACCGAACAGAATTCTGCCGTTTTCGCTGCGGGTACTCGTCTGAGTGACGCCGGTCCGCTTTTGGCCGATGTGGGTCAAGCGATGTTCAATTTACCGGATATTGATCGCCAAACGCTCGCTGGTGCGATCTCGACATCAACGCACGGTACAGGTCTAGGGTTTAAGTCCCTGTCAGGGTACGTCAACTCAATTCGATTGGTATTACCTTCAGGGCAGGTGATGGATCTCGATCGAAATCTAGATGAAGAACGGTTTTTAGCGGCGCGTGTGAGTCTGGGCGCACTGGGGGTTGTGACGCAGGTCGGTTTCCAAAATCGAGCGCCTTTCCGTCTTAAAACTGAAACTTGGGTTGAACCAACCGCGGATGTCATTGCTAGCTTCGATGCCAGAAGTCTTGAGTATCAGCATTATGAGTTCCTGCCTTTTCCACATGCGGACCACTCACTGGTCATCGCTCACAAAGAAACCACGGAAGATGAGGTCCCACCGATACCCGAAGAAGATTCTGGGGACTTGTTTGCGATGTTAAACCGCGTGCCGATATCGATACGTTCTTACTTGTTCAACTTTTTGTTAAAGGAAATTCCGGCAACCACCAGTGTTGAAACCTCTTATCGGGCGCTCACAAATGTTCGCAACGATCGATTTAATGAGATGGAGTATTCGGTGCCGGTGGCGTCAGGACTGGCCTGCGTGAGCGAGGTGCTTCAAGTGATTCGTGATGAAGCGATAGATGTGGTGTTTCCACTTGAATACCGCACGATTGATGAGGATGACAGTTGGCTTAGTATGTTCAACGGCGGGCCCCGTGCTTCTATTTCGATACATCGTTCTGCTGGCCTTGACTACAAGCCTTACTTCGATCGAATAGAGAGAATATTCCTACAATACGGTGGTCGGCCACACTGGGGGAAAGTGCATTCGTTGGGCTTTGCGCAACTTAATGAATTGTATCCGCAACTAAAAGATTTTGTTAGGTTGCAAAAAGAATTTGACCCCAAAGGCCAGATGCTAAACGCACATCTGGCTCATGTGCTGGGCGATTAACCAGAATGCTTCTGGTTGGTGAGCGCGTTAATGACGGCCTCAACGACTTTGTCTGCTTTCTCTCGCATCTGATCATCGGTGGCATCCTGAATCGGATGTGCAACAAAGACGCGCTCAGCATCAATCATACCAAGTGCTCTGGCTTGGGTTTCTGCAGCATCGACGAACTCTTCAGACGCAACAGATACTGAAGGAATGCCATTGATTTCGAACCATACCGTATCGTGCAAACTGCACGTGGTACAGGATCCTCAATCAGCCAAGGCTTCTATGACGTAATCATTTCGGGCTCGAATTTCTTGTCTTAGGTCATCCGGCGCAGGTTTAGTAAAAGTTGGCTTCGAGTATCGATTGAAATTGACGCTGGGCAGCCGCTCTTTTAATCGGGCCTCGAACTGGTCCAGCAAGATGTTGCCGCGAGGCTTGGAAATGTCCAACAGCGCGACATTGCCAGTGATCGTCATTGGCCTTGGAGTGGGTTGCCGCGCAACGGGGACCCGCTCGTCGGTGGGGTCAAGAATGGTGCTCATACTTTACTCCTCGATTTTCCGTGAAACTGAAATTGTACCAATTGAGCCGGTGGCCCAACCGTGGAAAGCGCCGGAAAACTTGCCGGCATCCGATCCCGCGACGACGATATGGATATCCTCGTCGTGGGGAAATTTAGTGACTCGCTTATTCTGCCGTGTCTCGTCCATCTTAGCCAATGTCTCTGCAGCAATGCCAACACCAGATTGTTTGTCTTGAGCCAGCTGTTTAAGCGGCAGTGCCAGTGAATCCTGAATGATACGGCGAAGCTGGGCTTTGGACATCTTGCCATCTCGCTGCAAGGTGTCGAGATGTTCAGGGCAAACAACCAATAGAGTATCGCTGCCCATATAGGATTTAGGGTGATGTACGCTCTGCAGACACATCGCCATGCTGCTGGCGAGTTGCTCGCTGGCCACTGAGGTCTGATCAACAACCAGTACTGGCCCGCTGGTCATGCCGAACAGGGTGACAACAGAATCCGTCGCGGCAAACCCTCGTTCAACGTGGAGTGGCTCCCAAGGGCTACGTTCTTCCGCTTCGGCAAAGCACATGGTGAATTTCATGGGGCTACCCAGGGTCGACCGCTCTGTGCCACCAGGCTTGGCGCCGCCCATGTTACGTAGTGCCAGCCTCACCGCTCGACCAATCGTGGCGTTTGCTCGATTACCTTGGCCCAGCGCTCCCAGTGTTGAATTCATGCCGATACGGTCTCGAATAGGCCCATTGACCACCATTACCGGGCTTGCCCCCATGGTTGTGGACATAACACCATGGGCGTTGAACTCGTCTGTGCAGGCGGCTTCGAGCGCGGCGATCACAACCGGCAAATATTCTGGTTTACAGCCTGCCATGACCGCATTAATGGCGACCTTCTCGACGGTGGTTTCAGCGAGGTTAGGCGGTAATATAGCCACAACCTCTTGCGGATCACGGCTTGTGCCCGTCAGCATTCGGAGCACTCGCTCAGGCGTGGGAGGGACCAGCGGTAAACCATCGCTGAATCCTTGGTCAAACATAAACTCGAACTCATCGTCCGCAGGCGCGACTTCAATCTTTCTGGCTCGCAGCGGGCTGTTCTCTGCTTCGGCCTGTAGTCGGTCAGCGATGATGGGATCTACTGATAAGGAGCCACAACCTGGGCGCCAATCAGGCAACGTCGCCCAATCAACGCTGTCGGCAAGTTCGTGGCCCAGCACCGCTAGCCACTCTTCTTTCACAAAACCAATGAGCTGCGCTTCGATAGTGCCGTCAGGCGACGTTTGGACCAACGTTGGAACGGTATCAATATCATAAGCAAAAGAAACTTTCAGGTTGCTGTCATCCAAGAGCGGCATGGAGAGATCGAACTCTTTGATTAGCTTGTCATTGCCTTCTTTTGTCTGTCCTACCGCCAGTAATAATTGTTGCTTTTGATGCAGTTGTTCCAGAATTGGCACAACGAGTTTGCAGGTAGGGCAATCTTCCTTAATGAAGCAGATCAGCGTGCTCTGATCAGAGGGAAAGCTGTAGCTTGCCCCCTGTGCTGATTCAAGGTTGAAGGCAGGTGCTTGAGATTTTATCGGTAGCATAGGGTCACGTGCTTTATAGGCGAGGCTAGAGTGTAAACCAACTGCGACGAAGTTTAGATATCTGCGGGTAAATCCACGATTAATTTGCTGTCCTCGCGGCTGCGGTGCCATAGCCAGCGTCTTACACCGAGGGGCGAGAAACGCAAAACGATCTGCAGCGCTGTCACCAAGCCAAGAATAGGAAGTGAGCTAAGCCCAGCCTGATACATCCAGTGCCTTAGCCACACTTCATTTTTGAAATTTTCACTGCCTGCTCGACGCTGCAACGTCTGATCGTCGAATCGAAACAAATATAGCGGTTCAGATAGGTTTCTGAACTTTGCACCCACCTTAAGCAGCTTTGCCCATAAGAAATAGTCCTCTAAGAGAGCAAGGTCCGGATATCCACCGATCTCAAGTAAGCGGCTTTTTCGGATACAGGCGGTGGGGTGATTAATAGGATTGCGGAAGGGTAGTGCCCGGGCAATGGCGTCGTGCGCTTCAATCACGGGCTTAAAGCGTGCGGGAAGCCGCGGGTCGGTGTCGAATTCCAGCATTGAGCAGCCCAGCACGTCGATTTCCGGCTCTTCGGCCACTAACCCAAGCTGGATATTGAAGCGGTTCGGCATGGCTAAGTCATCGGCATCCATGCGCAATATCCAATCTCCAATGCAGTGCGTAAGGCCCGTATTGAGTGCGTTGATGAGCCCGCCGTTTTCGTCCAGTGGTACCAGAGTCACTTGGTCGGGCTGAAAGTTCTGATACTGGTCGAGCAGCGCTTGCAGATCGGCGGAGATGGCACCGTCAATCACAATAACGATTTGGTCGGGCTGCCGAGTTTGCGTGACGAGACTCGCAAGGCACTGACGCAATTGTTCTGCAGGCACCTTGCAATAGACGCTCATCAGGACGCTGCTGGTCAGAGCGGTCATCGGCGCAACTTAGTTTCGAGTATCAGTGAGGAGTTTGTGCGCTCGACGCCCTCTAGATTCCCAATGTCATCTAGGATGCTACTGAGTTGCTCTGTCGTTTCGGTTCTCACGACCGCAATCAAATCATAGTCACCGCTTATGGCAAAGAGCGCTCTGATTTGAGGTATCGCGCTGAGCTTTAGGTTTGTCTGCGCAGTTTGCTTCTGATGGACGGTAATGAGCACATGCGCCGACACGAGTTTATTGGCGTAATCATCCCCCAACTGAGCTGAATAGCCCTGGATTACGCCACTTTCTTCCAGTCGTTTGATTTTGGATTGCACGGTAGAACGCGAGATCGACAATTTACGCGCCAGGGCGGAGGTGCTTTCGCGGCCGTTGTCGAGAAGCAATGACAACAGCTTTTCATCGGTAGAATTCATCAAATTGGTCTATTTGTTCACTAATATGCCTAAATATAGAGAAAAATAGCTCAATTTGCAGCTTAAAACTGACGTCAAGGTACACCAAACTTACAACTTAGCTGCTTCTGGCGACTTCACTTGGAACAAAAAGGTATGGAACAAAAACATATTGCGATAGTAGGTGCTGGCAAGATCGGCGCGATGATTTGTCGATTTCTGCTTAGCTGTGGTGAATACCGCATCACCCTGATTGATGCTTCGGCAGAGCAGTTGCACAGAATCCCTGATGAACCTGGTTTAGAGAAGCGGACGCTAGATGTTGCGGACCACGATGGCTTCATCCAAGCCCTGCAGGGACATTTTGCGGTGCTCAGTGCGACGCCGTACTTTATGACTGAGCAGATTGCGAAGGCGGCGGTCGCCGCGAAGGTTCACTATTTGGACCTGACTGAGGATGTCGCGAGCACGGCTTGCGTGAAAACCCTCGCTGAAAATGCCACAACCGCATTGATCCCCCAATGCGGCTTAGCGCCTGGGTTCATTTCCATTGTGGCGAATGACCTGGCGAAAGACTTTGATGAATTAGAATCTATTCGTATGTGTGTGGGCGCTCTGCCGCAATTCCCTAGCAACTCATTGAATTACAATCTGACTTGGAGCACCGACGGTGTGATTAACGAGTACTGTGAGCCCTGTGTCGCCATTAAGGATGGTCAACTCACCACAGTATCGGCTCTCGAACATCTGGAGCACTTTTCTCTCGATGGCATCAATTATGAATCTTTCAATACCAGTGGCGGGATTGGCACCCTGGCAGAAACGTTAGCAGGTCGAGTAAAAAATTTATGCTATCAAACCATTCGATACCCGGGTCATCGCGATATTATGAAAACGTTACTGCATGATCTGCAATTACGTAACCGGCGCGACTTGTTAAAAGATGTGTTCGAAAATGCAGTGCCGGCTACCTTACAGGATGTCGTGCTAATTTTTGTTACCGTCAGCGGGCGCAAGCAAGGGCAACTGATCCAACAAACCTATGCGAACAAAGTGTACGGGCAAACTATCTCCGAGCAGGCCTGCAGTGCCATCCAGGTGACGACGGCGGCGAGTATATGCGCTGTATTAGATATGCTGGCGAAGGGCGACATTCGCTCGCAAGGCTTCGTGTGCCAGGAAGAGATATCTCTTGATAAGTTCTTAGGTAATCGGTTCGGTCGGTATTACGGTCGGAGTCAACCAGCCGACGACATCCATCACGCAGCATAAGGACCATCATGATTTTTGCTAGGACAAATTTATTGCTCAAAGCGCTCGGCGTCTCACCTGACAAGTTGGCTGGTGATCTTGACGTGACCAGCCCTATTGATGGGCAGCCAATCGCGAAGGTGCGAACGCACGGTGCTAGCGAGGTTGCTAGTTGTCTGGATCGCGCCAACACAGCCTTTGCGACTTGGCGTTCTGTACCGGCGCCGCGTCGAGGTGAACTGGTACGTTTGTTTGGCAATGTACTGCGTGAGAATAAGGTGAAGCTAGGTGAGCTGGTCTCTATTGAGAGCGGTAAGATACGCCAAGAGGGCCTTGGTGAAGTTCAGGAGATGATTGATATATGTGATTTTGCTGTTGGCTTATCGCGACAGCTCTATGGTCTGACGATCGCCTCGGAGAGACCGGGGCACAGGATGTCTGAGTATTGGCATCCAATGGGTGTCGTGGGAATTATTTCCGCATTCAATTTTCCGGTGGCAGTGTGGTCCTGGAATACGACCTTAGCTTTGGTGTGCGGTAATGCCGTGCTCTGGAAGCCTTCTGAGAAAACGCCCCTGACGGCCCTAGCATGTCAGGCGCTATTAGATCAGGCGCTCGCTCAATTTGCCGATGCACCGGATAATCTTACTCAAGTCGTCATTGGTGACAGATCGGTTGGAGAACAGCTCGCAGATGATCATCGCGTTAAGGTATTGAGTGCGACCGGGAGCAGCGCTATGGGTAAGGCAGTTGCGCCAAAAGTCGCAGCTCGGTTCGGTAGGGCTATTCTTGAACTAGGAGGCAATAATGCCGTCACGGTCTGTCCGAGTGCAGACCTTAAGATGGCGCTTGCTGCCATTGTGTTTGGTGCAGTTGGCACGGCGGGCCAGCGCTGTACGTCGACGCGGCGGTTGTTTGTTCATCGTGAGATTTATGATCAGTTGATGGGCGCCGTTAAGGGTGCCTACGCTTCCGTAAGAATCGGCAACCCGCTCGATGAAGCCAGCCTGGTCGGCCCGTTGATCGATGCCGTAGCCTTTGAAAATATGCAGCAGGCGTTAATTGAAGCGAGGCAGCAGGGCGCGATTGTGACGGGTGGCGAGCGGGTTATCGTCGAAGGTTTCGAAGGTGGGTACTATGTGCAGCCTGCCATTGTTGAAATGCCTGATGGGGTTTCTAATATCGAAAAAGAAACCTTCGCGCCGATTCTATACGTTTTTCCTTTTAGCGATTTCGCTCAAGCGATTCTGGCCAATAACGCTGTGCCGCAGGGTTTGTCGTCCGCAGTTTTTACCACAGATCTACGCGAGGCTGACTTGTTTACGTCGGCTGGCGGCAGTGACTGCGGCATTGTGAACGTCAACATTGGCACCAGCGGTGCCGAGATTGGAGGTGCTTTTGGCGGCGAAAAAGAAACCGGTGGTGGGCGCGAATCTGGGTCGGATGCTTGGAAGGCTTATATGCGTCGGAGCACGTCGACCACTAACTATTCTTCAGAGTTGCCACTTGCTCAGGGTGTTAAATTCAACCTTTAGAGCTAGCTTCCTAACAGCTCATCAATGGTGCTTTGCACAGGGCCTAGTGTTTTGGCTTCAGACTGCGCGAGCCATTCGATAATCGGCAAGTTGACCTCATTCAAAAAAGTCAAAAGCACTTTGAAGTAGTTTGTCTTGAGATTGACGCGATTGGCGATCAAGCCAAATTTGCCGGGATTCTGTTCAACTACCCCGGCCCGATTTAGAACCACCAGATGTCTTACACAAGCTCGGATATCGGTAGCGGTGGGTAATGCTGGTATTAACAGCTGGTGGTCAAAGAATTCAAACCCTTCAATGGGGAGCAGGTGTGCTGGGCGCGCTCGTAACCAGTCGAGAGATGATCGTTGCGGATCGTGGTCACATAGCGCGACGGATAAGCCTTTGCGGGCATAGCTGCTCGCAAGATTTACCACTTTGTCAGATTCTGAAAATCAGCAGCATTGAGTTGGTGTAGTTGATGTCGTTAGAAAACATATTGAGACGACCCAAAAATATGATCAATGACCTAGGGGCAGCCTAAGGCTAATGATTGCCGGCGCGGGTTCGACACGCTAGCATTGGGTCCTGTTTATAAGAAGCACCAATCCTATGGCGCAATCGATTCAGGCACTCTTTCCGCAGCTAGAAGTCTTCAATTTTCTTTTACCTGAAGACTATGAAGTAATTGAACCCTATATGTTTCGTTATCGGTATGAGGCCGGCAGCCATGTCTTCAAGGAAGGTGCGCACGGCGGTTACATGTTTTTTATCGTTGAAGGAGAGGCGGAAGTTAGCCAGCTGGTCAAAGACAGTAAGGTGGTCGTCGCGAAGCTAGGCCCAGGCCGCTCGCTTGGCGAAATGTCGCTTTTGGACGGCAAAGCGAGATCGGCCACAGTCAAGGCGATTTCAAATTTGGTATTAATCGTCTTGAAACGAGAAGACTTCAACCGGCTGCTGGACGAACATCCGCAAACCGCGAGTCGTGTCGTGATTGGTCTTGCGACCCTTCTGAGTCTTAGCTTGCGGGATACTACTCGAGTGTTCAGTGAGCAGACCTTGTCGCTATGCTAGTCATTCGTTCAAGGTTAAACTATTGTTTTTTTTTGCGGCAGTGTAATGGCTACGCCAAAGAGTAGTGAATCAACATTTCAGTTTTTCAACGAAATTGGCATTATTCATCAACTGGCGAATAACGCATTCGAGAGTTGCCTGCCTGATGGCTTAACCATTTCCCAATTCAGCGTTCTCAACTGGTTTATTCGAGTTGATGTTGAAGCTACGCCTGGTCGTCTCGCGACGGCCTTTATGGTGACCAAAGGCGCTATGACCAACACGCTGAAGCGCCTTGAAGGAAAAGGCTTTGTCCATATTCGTCCCGACGAAAATAGCGGTCGGCGTAAGCTTGTGACCATCACAGCCGACGGGCAGCGTGCTCGATTGGCGGCAATTGAGGCGGTTGAGCCGTTTATAGAGGAAGTGTTGACGCAATTCGACACATCACAATTTGCTGCAGGACTGCCACTTCTTGAGCAACTGAGAACATTTTTAGACCTCAGGCGTGATGCCACTGTTGTTATCTTAGATAAAAAAGGAACGGGTTCATGATGCGTTTTATTCTTGCTATCGATCAGGGAACCACCAGCTCGCGGGCCATTGTCTTTGATGAAGTTGGCAAAGTCGTCTCGGTCGCTCAGCAGGAATTCACCCAGTTTTTTCCAGCTGATGGCTGGGTTGAGCATGATCCTGAGGAAATTTGGACGTCGACGCTTGAAACCGCACGCGCGGCCATCAGCAAAGCCGGGATTGAGACCAGTCAGGTTGCGGCCATTGGTATTACCAATCAGCGTGAAACGACGATCGTGTGGGATCGCGTCACTGGCCTACCGGTTCACCGTGCGATTGTCTGGCAAGATCGACGCACCTCAGCTTTTTGTGAAGGTCTAAAGGCCGATGGTTTCGAGCCGACCGTTAAGGCGAAAACAGGCTTGCTGCTGGACCCTTATTTTTCTGGCACCAAGGTCAAATGGATTCTTGATGAAGTACCCGGAGTCCGAGAAAAAGCGGAAGCAGGTGAGCTTGCGTTCGGCACAGTTGATAGTTTCTTGTTGTGGCGTCTAACCGGTGGCAAACAACATCGTACCGACGCGACTAATGCGTCCCGGACACTCCTGTTTAATATTCACACTCAGGAATGGGATCAGGAGCTTTTAGATAGGCTAACGATACCTCGAAATATGCTTCCCGAGGTCATGGATTCGAGTGCCGACTTTGGGTTAACCGATCCTGAGCTCTTCGGTAGTGCGATTTCAGTCGCAGGAATGGCGGGGGATCAACACTGCGCGTTGTTTGGCCAGGGCTGTTTTGATCCTGGTATGTTGAAGAGTACCTACGGCACTGGATGTTTTGCTGTTTTGAATACCGGCAGCGAGGCAGTTACGTCTGACCATAAGCTCTTGACCACAGTTGGCTACCGGCTGAACGGTGAAGTGACATACGCGTTGGAGGGCAGTATTTTTGTTGCTGGAGCAGCAGTTCAGTGGCTTCGGGACGGCTTGAAATTAGTATCCCATGCAGCAGAAACCGAAGCGATTGCGGCGTCAACGGGCGACGCCGGGGGTGTTTATCTGGTGCCGGCATTTACCGGCCTGGGCGCACCTTATTGGGATGCAGATGCGCGAGGGGCCATTATCGGCTTGACCTTGGACTCAGGTATTAACGAAATTATTACGGCGACACTTCAGTCGGTTTGTTATCAAACCCGGGATCTTCTGGCAGCAATGGGCAAAGACGGCATCGAAACCACTGTTTTACGCGTTGATGGCGGCATGATAGCGAACAATTGGTTGGCTCAGTGTCTGGCTGATACGTTGCAAATTCCGGTTGATCGCCCTGAAATAACAGAAACAACAGCGCTCGGAGCCTGTTATCTGGCCGGCCTGCAGGTAGGTATTTTTGCCTCATTGGATGATTTGAGGGGGAAGTGGCAGTTGGAGCGAGAATTTGAGCCTGCGATAGAAAGTGTCACAGCGGATAAACGATATGCCGGCTGGCAAGACGCGGTCGCACGAGTTCGAAGTTGATAGTCCTGATACCTGACTCTTCTAGAGTGCTTGATAGCGGTCAGCTAATCGGTGTTCGCATACAGAAACCAGATGGATTTATTGTAGGACAAGCTGACTTCGGTGCCAGGTCCTGATTAAGCTAATACGCCCGCTAAACAATTCAATCTCGAGTAAGATTCTCTATGCCCGCTAAAGGCTCTATGCCCGCTAAAGGCTCTATGCCCGCTAAAGGCTCTATGCCCGCTAAAGGCTCTATGCCCGCTAAAGGCTCTATGCCCGCTAAAGGCTCTCCATCCGCTAAGGGCTTCTCCCCAAGAACTGCGGTGGCAGTCGTGATAGCGAATATGATCGGTACCGGTGTCTTCACCAGTATCGGTTACCAGCTTGCCGATATTGATTCAGCTTTTGTGCTGCTCCTACTCTGGGTTGTGGGTGGCTGTACTGCGCTTTGTGGTGCGTTAACTTATGCAGAGCTGGGAACGCGGTTGCCCAGGTCCGGGGGTGAGTACCATTTCCTCGGCCAAATCTATCACCCATCCATGGGCTTTGTGTCTGGCTGGATTTCCGCACTGGTTGGTTTTGCAGCGCCAACAGCTCTGGTTGCGATGACATTTGCCGCATATCTTACCGCGGCACTGGGTGAAAATTTCGCCGTTAATAAGCAGTTTTTAGCGATTTCTTTGGTTGTCGTACTGACGCTATTCCACTGTCGCAGCACGCAAAGTAGTGCTGGTGTGCAGAATGTGTTCACTGTCATTAAGTTGCTGCTGATCGTACTGTTTTGTCTCATCGTGGGCACTAATCATCAAAACCCTGCTCCCGTGGATTTTTCCCCAAAAGCTGATGATGATCTAATGGTGTTCAGCGCTGCGTTTGCCGTGTCACTGATCTATGTAAACTACGCGTACACAGGATGGAATGCTGTGACCTACATCACCAGTGAATTGGATGCACCGCAGCGCAACCTGCCTCGCGTATTGATCTCCAGCACCCTGATCGTGATGGTGCTATATGTATTGATCAATGCCGTGTTTTTAATGGCTGCACCTATGGATCTAATGCGAGGCAAGATTGAAGTGGGTGTGATTGTGGCAGAAGCGACCTTTGGTCGTGAAGGTGCGTTGGTCATGGGCGTGGTGTTGTCGTTGCTGCTGGTCTCGACGGTTAGTGCCATGATTCTCGCGGGTCCTAGAGTGCTGCAGGTCATCGGTGAGGACTATCCGCTGTTTCGTTACTTTGCGACGCGAAGTGATGGTGGTGTTCCGGCGCGAGCGATTTTGCTCCAGTCAGGACTCACGATTGTATTTATTAGTACGGCCACCTTCGAGTCAGTACTTATTTTTTCTGGTTTTGTGTTGGGTTTGAACACGCTGTTTACGGTTGCTGGGATCTTCATTCTACGTTGGCGAGATCGTCACCAGGATAAACAGAATACCAGCGCATACAGAACCTACGGATATCCGGTGACGCCGCTTATATTTATTGGGCTGACGCTCTGGACATTGGTATTCCTCGGTATTAATCGACCGATAGAAGTGGCTTTTGGAGTGGGACTGATTGCCGCCGGATTTGCTGCTTACTTTTTGGCGGTGGCGCTAGGCCGGTCGATTGTTAGCGAGAAACCCGATCGAGATCGCAGCGATCACATATAAACCGAGAAAAGTCTGGAAGGCGACATCATAGTTGCCAGTGGTATCAAAGATCCAACCCGCAAATGGAATGCCCATCACCATAATCGGCATCATCGCCGGGCGCATTAAACCCATGATGTAACCAAACCCTGCCTGGCCAAACAGGGCCGAGACAATGGAGCTATGGATGGGGACAATGCCGCCCATGCCGAAACCGAAGATGGCGCTGCCGACGATCAACTCTGAGTAGCTTTCAGCATCTAGTAGTAGGACTTGGCCGATGAGCTGTGAAGCGATGGCGGCCCAGATTGCCCATTTGACGTTGTAGTGATCGGTGATCCAACCGTAGATGACTTTGCCAAGCACACCTGTCGCCGCACCAAAAGACAGGATAGGCGCCGCTTCAGTGAGGCTGAATCCCATGTCAGTGACCCGCGGCACCATGTGCGTGAGCGTCGCGCTCATGCAACAGAACAGTAAGCCGAATGTCACGACAATCAGCCAGAAGTTGCGGTTCGTCAAAGCCTGGCGAGTGCGCCATTGAATTTGAGGTACAGGAATGTCCAGCTTGTTTTTTGGCTTGTTGTCTGGCAGTAAGCCTAGGTTCTCCGGGGCATCTATCACGTAGCGAAGGACCAAGGGCAGTACCAGAGCAAGCGTGACGGCACCATAAACGAGAAAACCAATTCGCCATCCCAATGATTCGATCAGTACTGCAGAAATTAGTGGCATCGCCACGCCAGACAAGGAAATGCCCATGGTCGCTATGCCGAGAGCGGTGCCGCGTTTGGTAATAAACCAATTGGTGACCAATTTGGCGGTGGACAAGCCGCCCATGGCTGCCGCGCCGACGGCAATGAAGCTAGCAAGAATGATGTAGAGCTGCCATTGAGTTTGAATGAGAGATAACAGCAGAAAACCCAGTGTCATATTGGCGCAGCCGAACAGAATGACATTTTTAATCGGAAAGCGGTCCAGTGCTCGGCCAAGTGTCGGTGCTACTAGGGCGCCCACGACATTCACAAGCGTAATGCCAATCGAGACATCTAGGCGAGATCCGCCAAACTCAATCGCCAGTGCCTTAAAAAAGACCCCATAAGAGTAGAAGAAAAAGCCAACGGCAATAAAGTCGACAAAAAATGCTATGCCAACAATTTTCCAACCGTAGTACAAGGGTGGCTTCAACGTGTTCCTGAGGGTTTCAACGAGGGAGCGAAGACTAGCAGGTGATTCGAGTCATTGTCGCGTAAAATAGATCTAGTTGATGAGTAGTAAAAGCGGGACAAATATTGTGCAGATAACGGAGATCCTCAGGTTTTTTGATTCAATGACCGAGCTGAAAGACGCCAGCATTGAGCCAGGTTACGCCCTGCAAGCCTTGCTGGCGTTAGGTCCGCTGCCAGGATTCTTGCGCGCGCTGCTGGTCACAGACGGCACTGTTACCATGGCGCTTGAGGCCTATTTTGGTGAAGTGATCCGCATATCCACCACCCACCAAGAGCAGATGCATTTGCCGGTCGCAATTCCGGCACTGGGGATGCGTGCAGGAGATACCTGCTACTTTCGCCAGGTCAACCTGATGGGCGAGCAGAGCAATATTTGTTTCGCCTCTGCCACGTCTATCCTCAATAAGCATGCTATTGGCGACAGCCTCTTTGAACAACTGGTGGATGAGCATGTTGGAATTGGCGTAATTTTGCGAAACTCTGCACGCGGTAGCTTTCGCGAGGTTCTGCGCTTGCAGCAAGGTGGTTTGATGAGCACCTTTGATGTCAACCGGACTTATCGAGTTAGCTTGAATGGTGTGCCAGCGATCTTGATTACCGAAGAATTTCCTGCGTCGGTCTACAGCACTACCGGCGTATGAGTTGCCGCCGGCTGTGGCTGCAGGTTCCGCTTACTTTCGCTGTGACTTAACTCAGTTGGGCTTGAAGATAGTTTTGCAGGCCAATCTTATCGATCAAGGAAACTTGGGTTTCGAGCCAATCGACGTGTTCTTCCTCGGCGCTCAAAATTTCTTCAAATAGTTCTCGGGACGTATAGTCGGAGACACTTTCACAGTGTGCAATAGCACTACGTAACAAGGGTATGGCAATCAATTCTTGTTCTAGGTCGCAGTTCAGCATCTCGGGAACCGATTCGCCAATGAGCAGTTTGCCCAGATCTTGAAGATTTGGCAGGCCTTCCAAAAACAGAATTCGTTCGATCAGTTTGTCTGCATGTACCATTTCTTCTATGGATTCTGCCCGTTCCTTATCGGCAAGTTTCTTCATGCCCCAGTCTGCGTATATCTTGGCATGCAGGAAATACTGGTTGATTGCGGTTAGTTCGTTCCGGAGAACCGAGTTCAGAAAATCAATTACCTCGGTGGACTGTGCTTTCATGACGACTCCTGTAGAAAAATGGTGAAAGTGTTACAAGCTCTATAATACGGACGTTCAAGAGGGCCTCAAAGGGAAAGATCATGTTTCACTTTAGACGATATTGATAATTATTCGTATTTACAATTGCATTCGCATTAGCTAGAATCTGGGTCATGATGATATGTGTCTGCAAAAGGATTAACTCCGCCCAGATCAAAGAGGCTCTAGACGACGGCGTTACTCAGGTCGCTGAATTGAGTGATCGCTTAGGGCTTGGCACGGGCTGTGGTCGTTGCGTTGAATTTACCAAAAAAATGCTCATGTCTCGGCAGTCAGATTTGATCGCCAGCGACGGTGTTGCCTAGGTCCTGAGGACAACACGATTCGCAAATCTATTTGGCTCTTGATCTGCAAGATTTGGATTGCCGTCTATAGTTACTAGGGAGACTTTGCCTGATGTAGCACTACATGAACCAACCCCAGAACCAGCCAAAATTCGAAACTGAAAAAGCCTATAGCAGCTATCTTGAGGCGAATTGGATCGACGATGTCGAAGATCTGATGACAGAGGTAGGCCAGGGCTATTTCGAACTACTGGTTGAAGGTCTATCACGCTTATTTGAAGCAGATCGGGTCTTTATTGCTTATTTTGATCTCGACTTTCAATACGGCACAACGATTGCTGACTTCAACGAAGGCGAAGCCTGTGACAAGTATGACTTTTTTGTCCCTGGCACAGTGTATGCAGATATTGGTCGGCGACAATCAGTCATTATAGCGGACAAGTTGCAGCAGTTTTATCCGCAGCAAGAGAGTCTAATAGGCTACAGGTCGATCATCGGCCGACCCGTACTCGATGAGAACGGCAGCAGTATTGGATTGATTGTGGTTCTGACAAAACAACCGCTGCCCTGGATTGATGCGGCAAACGGCATTCTAGATTTTTGTCTCGGTCGAATCGAAAACGAAATGTTGCCTCTTTATAAATCCCGCCAACTAAACGAAATGAACCACCAACTGCTTCGAGAATTGGCGCAGTCAAATCAACTGAAAGAAGAGCTTTCGCGGCTCGCCTATACGGATCGGGTCACGAACCTACCAAACCGAGAAGCCTTCCTTGTCGAGCTCAAGATGATAGGTGATATGGCCAGTCATTGGATCGGTTTATTTGGTGTCGACTTTCTCAAATCGGTTAATGACTCCATGGGTCTTGAGTATGGTGACCAATTGTTGCGCGCCATTGGACAACGTCTGAGTGAAGTAACGATCCCCAAACTCAAAGTGTTTAAGTGGACCGGTGACGAATTTATGGTGTTGGGCTTTGCTGCCTCCGAAACTGAAATGGGTCGGCAACTAGAAGCCTGCGCTCGCGTGTTTGATTCGCCTTATGATATCCACGGCGGTCCGGTCAAGATCACCCGTAGTACTGGTGCAACACCACTTGCCAGGCATGAAACCATTGATTCTGCTGTTAAGGCAGTGAGCGCAG
Organism: Candidatus Azotimanducaceae bacterium; assembly: GCA_051278195.1. Classification (GTDB taxonomy): domain Bacteria; phylum Pseudomonadota; class Gammaproteobacteria; order Pseudomonadales; family Azotimanducaceae; genus JAHRVQ01. The sequence continues at coordinate 45,039 of JBNMQM010000013.1, read as the reverse complement.
CACTGCATAAAGCCAAGGTTCGAGGCGGTAATCGCACTGAGCTCTTTCGTGAATCTATGGCGGTAGTTGATACAGAATTTTTTCATGTCCACTCGATGATGCAAGAAGGCATGCGCCAGCGTCAGTTCACGCCTTACTATCAACCGATTTTCGATCCTAGGACTGAAAAATTCGTGGGGTACGAAGCGTTGATGCGTTGGATCGGTAGCAATGGGAAGTCGGTGTTTATGCCGGACCAGTTTATCCCTATTGCAGAGCGCAGTGGTCTGATTGTGGATCTAGGAAAAGAAATGATCGGTACGGCAGTGCGAAACCTTCACGAGTGGGACCTTCTTCATGGCGGCGGTCGTGAACTCTCGATTAACCTTTCGCCGCTGCAGTTTCATGATAAAACACTGGTTCAAGATATTGATTCGATTGTCAGTCAATACGATGTAGATCCATCGCTAATCAAATTTGAAATTACAGAGTCTCTATTCGTACACGAAGGAGATTATGTGCTTGAGAAGCTCCAAGACCTCAAATCCATCGGCTGCCGTTTGTCGTTGGATGACTTTGGTATTGGGTACTCATCGCTTGCCTATTTGCAGCGCTACCCCTTTGATCAGATTAAAATTGATAAATGTTTTATCGATAACGTGTTGGACTCAAGCAAGAGTCGTGCACTTATTAAAGCGGTGAGAATCCTATCCACTGACCTCGGAATGAATCTGGTGGCGGAGGGTGTCGAAACTGAACAGCAAGCTGACTGCCTGACCGCAATCGGCGTGGACTATTTACAGGGCTATTACTTCAGTAGACCCATGCCACCCGAGCAGATTGATCGAACCTACGCGGACGACTGGCGGACCCTGCATGATCCAGCCCAAAATGGCATGGAGTTGCGCTAAGAGATCACCGGTGGTGGCGTAATCAAAAGATCATCGGTGAGGAAGATCGTGACATCACCCATTGTCAGCGGCAGCACATCGTTGCCCTCAATCTCTAAAGCCGCGCCGACGGTCACACCGGCAGTAAGCAGGCTGGAGACAGGATCAGGGTCTAGGAGTAAATCGATCCCCTGAATCACCAACGAGGAAGCGGAGGAGCCGTCCAAAAGCAATTGATGGTCCCCAAAAGATGGGTCCGTGCTGAATACATCAATGGCGCCAGGCTCAAGGAAGTTATCGGTAGTAAGCAAATCAGTAAACAAGTCAGTGAATAAAATGGTCAGCTGAGCACCTGAAGCATCGATTTTTTCAAAGTTCACTAGGTTGTTCACGGTGGATAAATCCAGCATACCGCCATCGAGATTTAGAGTATCAACCTCACTACCGCCATCAATGAGACCGGTGTCCATCAAGTCAAAGATGATTTCGTCGTTGCCGCCTTGCGCGTCAACGGTGTCGTTACCAGCGCCAGCATCGATAAAGTCGTCGCCTCCAGTACCTATAAGCGTATCGGCCATTGAAGTGCCATAGAACGCGGTGGTCGCATCGGAGCGGAACACTTCAACAAGAATAGTGTCACTAACTACCAGGCTAGCATGTTTGCTGAAATACTCGACGCTGGTGGATACGTTACCCTGGAAAAAGTCGCCAAATAGCTGAACCTTATCGCCTTCATTATTGTTGCTAATAATCTGCAAAGGGCCATTGAAAAGTTGTTCGTCCATCAGATTAGAAATGGCGATGTCATCTAGAATGACGGTTTGCACGGTACCGTCCTGAAAGACCAGTTGATTGATATTTTCTAGGGCAGTGCCGGGCAGGGTCGTAAAATCGAATGTGCCTGGCGCTTCTAGCGATAGTCGATTAGTACCGCTTTCAACCGCGGCAATTCTGGAAAAATCTAAGGCTGTTACCCGGAACGTTTCAAACGACCCGTTCTGATCGACGACGATGTCACCAGCGCCGATGCCCTGATAATCGTTGCCAGTGCCGCTGCCCAGAATCACGTCGAGCCCTGCAGTGGCAACAAAAATAGGGTTGCTACTATTGCTTAGCGAATCTTGTGTGACCCCGACGACTTCAAACGTTACGGTCGATGCGCCTGGGGTAAAATCGTACACCACGTTGCCCACGAGACCAGACCCGGCAGTGTTATCGATGACGCCCGGGGTTTGAAAGAACGGTAATTCGCTGGTGGCATCAACGAGGCTTTCTAAATAGCTGAACGAGCCCATCATGCTTAAAGCAGACAAAATCACAAAACTGTCGCCGGCGGTGAACGTATTGCCTAAGGGGAACCTTGGTCTGATTTGCCCATCAAGCTGGACTTCTTCAAAGATTAAATGATCTCTGTTAGCCGCAGTATCGAGATCGACATTCCAGGAAGATTCATCAATGAATTCAACACGCCCGCCAAAATCTAGGGTGAATAAACTGAGTGCTTGATCGAGCGTGCCTAGATTGACTAGCACATCCAGTGAGTTTGGCCCAAGCGTAAAGCCACCACGAAGTATTAAACCTTCTTCATCCATAGCAGTATCGACAAACAGCGCCGCCGCACCGTTAACCACGTCAGTGGTGGCGCTAAGAATAACATTCGTACCGTTCACGCCATTGGTGAAGAAGGTGTCATTGTCGATGACCACGTGGCCATCATTGACGATGAGCACGGCAGTATTATCGGCAAGGAATACCTCACCACCGGCAAGTGTCAGTAAGCTGGCGGCATTCTCAATCGTCAGGCTGGCGCCAGGGTCGATGGCGATGACACCACGGTTGTTGACGCTACCGGTGATCGTCTGGCCCACATTCTCAACGCCAATTACACCAAGGTTGGTTAATTCGTTATTGGCGGTGATCGTGATCGATGTCGGTAGCATTGTGTCTGTTCGTAGCGCAATCGCGCCAGGTTCTGCATTCTCAAAGACGTTGTCGATCGTGGTACTACCGCCGGCAAAATCGAGCAATCCGCCATTGGCGGTGGCCCCGAAGAAATCGGAATTATTTTTGACTGTGGTCGTGCCAAAGTTTAAAAAGGTCGCGTCGCTAAGAACCGTATCGTTATCTAGCACAAAGTCTGACCGCGCTGTTCCAAATATAAATGCGCCACCAATGGTGGCAGATCCGGTTAGGTTTAGGCCCGCCGCATCAAATCCAATCGTTGGGTCAGGTGCCGCCAGTATAAAGTGGCTAGTCAGATTGATATCAGCATTGTCGAAGATAATAGAATGAATATCTGCACCGATGAACGTCGTGAATGTGCCCAGATTAATCGCGATGCGATCGCCGGGATTACTAAACGTAATCGTCGTCGTCATCGTGTCCGTCGGCATTGCTCCGAGTGCAATAAACGCATCGGATAAATCAGCAAGAGGAGTTTCAACGGTAACCGTGGTGCCGATATCCGCGAAAATGCTGCCGTTCGCCTCGAGCATGGTGTTGGCCGTGATTGTGATCGCGTTGCTGCCGGTGAGGCTAAGTACCGCGCTAGCGGGTGTCGTCAGGATATTGTTTTTTTCTAGAGTGATGGTATCAGCCGTCAGCGAAACTGGTCCCGCACCGGCATCTATAGTGATAGCACTTGAGAGGGGTGTGGTGATAAATAGCTCGCCAGCGATGGTGAAATCGCTTTTCACATTGAGTTGGGTGGCCTCGTTGTTCAAGTACAGGGCGCCGACCGTGGTCGGTACGACAATGTCGATAGTGTCGCCAACGTCGCCAGTAAACACCACCTCATCGGTGGCCAGCGGCACTGCGCCTGAAGCCCAAATGCCAGGTGTATTCCAGTTGCCCGGGGCGATGGTAGTGGCGTCGGGTGTCAGCGATGTGTTCACTGTCGTGGTAAAAGTCTCTGTTGTATCTGCTTGGGCAATAGAAACAAAAAAGGTTGCTGCAGCTGGGTCTAAATCGCTCGGTATGTATCGAATCGCTTGCAGGAATTCTTCTATCTGGCTGGTGGTAACATTTTGGCCGTTGTAGTCGTTTAGCTGGACCAAATCTTGGAAGGTGAGGCCACTGGTAACGACGAAGTTGAAGTTCGGGTCCAGGTCTGGGTCGATACTAAGATAGCCCGCTGTGGTCGCGGTGGACGTATTGTCTAGATTAACCGATACACTGGTCGCGAATGGCGAATCGACGTCCGTCACCGAAATAGCAGGGTCGAACAAGGGCACAAACAAACCGCCGGTGTAGGCTTGCGGTGTACCAAATACGATATTGATTGGGTCGAGTATTGGGTCCTCGACGTTAAGCCTGTACGTGTTGACCTCAAATCCTGAACCATTATCCGAGGTAAAGGTAAACTGATCCAGAGCAACTTCGCCACTCTCTAAGAATTTGAAAGCGCTGCCTGGATCGTAAACGACCGTGGCGTTTCCTAGGCTGACCGCTGTCACAGTGAGGGTGGCTCCGCTATCGAGCGTGACGGGGATATTGAGCGTGAAGCCGCCGCCATTAACTTCTGTCAGCGCGCTAGAGGCGTCAGCCAAGGTTATATTGATGGAGGTATTCGTCGAGACTCGGGTTGTCAGGCTTTGATCGATACCGCCCAAGGTGACGTTCACGGTCTCGTTGGTAATGTTCTGATCAATAATCAGGCTTGCTGCGCCGTTTTCATAAATATCGAAACCGCCGCTTGACCCTAGCGATATCCAGCCCGTGTCTGTCGTGACCACGGAGTCTGTGCCTGAACCACTAATCGTCAGCGAATTGCTGTCGCTCAGCTCTATGATGCTGCTTGCATCGAGCACCAATGTATTGCCGAATCCGCCTAGGTCGACGGCTTCGATACGGCTAAGGTTGGTGGTGCCCGTGATGTCTATTTGTGGAATGGTGCCATCAGCAATGATCCCGTCACTGCCGCTGCCGCCATCGACCAGAGTATCGGCTGGGTCATAAATGATCAGATCGTCGCCGGCACCCATGCGGACAATTTGGCTACCTGGGAACGCGGAAAATTGATCGTCCGAGCTACTGCCGGTGAAGGCATTATCAGGTGTGCCGATACCGCCGCCGCCTAGCACAACCAGTGTGCCTTGATTCAATTGCGAGTAAATACTGGCATAGCCAGGTATGCCGCCTGCGAGGTCACTGCCGCGCAATGAGAAATCGTTAAAACCGTCGCCGTTGATATCACCGATGGAGTCAAGCGAGTCTTTAGCGCCACCGTAGGCTTGAAATCCATCTCTCAATGAAAACCCTTCATCACTGCCGAGTTGAGATACATCAACAATGCCGCCTGTGTTGTTTAGGCTCGGTCCGCCGTAGAGAATTACAGGGTCAGCAACAATCTCCTTAAGAGTCTGTTGATCGTCGCCATAGCCCCGCGCTACTTTTGATGAAATCAGCAGATCGTCAAAACCGTCACCGTTGATATCTCCGACGTTTTCAACTGTTGTAAGAATGAGGTTTTTCGGCAAAACCGAATCCTGCAATTCAGAGGAGGTGATGCGGAAGCCGTGCGCACCACCATCATCGATGACGTCAGCAAGCGTTAATCCAGGTTGACCAAGATCGCCAGCAAAGTCGTCTAGGCCAGGCCCCCCGAACACCACAACGGATCCTACATTGGCAAGATACTTGCCGTACATAGTACTCGACGGAACGAGGTTGAACAGAAGATCTGTAAAGCCGTCACCGTTGATGTCGCCCAGAGGTTGTAGGGGGCTGCCGTCGCCGGGGCCGTAACTATTGATAAATTCAATATTCTCGCTGTTGTTGAACGGGTTGTTTTGATTGGCGAGCAAGAAGATGCCGGTGTCGCTGAAAAGTTCTTGACTGTCGAGCGTCCCGTTAAAATTTTGATTGGCGAGCACCTCGATATCGGCCTGGGTGCCGCCGAATAATAAATAGCTGAAGCTCTCATTGTAGTTGTCAAAACCCAGTAACAGATCATCAAAACCATCCCCGTTGGTATCCCCAACAGGCACAACAGTTACAATATTGTAAGTGCCGCTATAGGTCTGGCCGATACTCGTAGACAGGGGGAAATTGACTGTGCGACTGACGGCGATCTTATCGACAGCGGCCCCTAGCGAGAAAGGATCAACGCGGCCATAGGCGTTGACATCTGAGGTAAAATTGGCGGGATCTTGGCCGAAGATAATCTCGTGGATATAAGGGCTGCCGGTATAAGTCAAGACTCCGATATCGTCGAACCCGTCGCCATCTATATCACCAAGAGGGGTGACGCCGTAGTTTACTTCAAACACGATCATGTCGGTCAGTACTGTTGTCGCGGGTGCGAGATTAATACCGCCACTAGGGCCCGCGGCGCCAAAAACAATGGCAGTGCCGCCACGTGGAAGCATCGAGCCATAGTTTTCGGTAAAGCTAAAATTGACAATAAAGTCGTCAAAGCCATCACCGTTGAAATCACCAGCGAAGCCAATACTATAAACGTTGGTATTGGTTCTTGGTCCCATGGGCCCTGTTGTGGCAACGTTAATGGCGGCTTGGGTTGCAAAGGACAAATCACTCGGCAAATTTGATGCGCCGTATACAAGCGTTGAGGTATAGCTATTAACTCTATCGGAGACGAGGAGGTCATCGAAACCATCACCGTTAAAATCTCCAGACTGTATTAAGTTGCCTTGAATCGATCCAGTATTAAATACACCTGATAGTAGAGCGCCGTCATCGCCATTACCATTGATGATATCTGCGATCTGAACCTCGGTGGAAACGCTGTTGACGTCCCGGGAAGTGATATTGAATTCGTCGCCGTTGTTATCAAAGGCAGAAAAACTCACTCGATTTCTATCGTTCGGATCGCTCAGCAAACCCTCGAAGGCAAAGCTCTGCAGAATCAGTTCGTAGTTAGCAGGCGTTGTTTCCCCAAACAGCAAGACGTCGCCGATATCATTGATGAAGGCGTTGATGCCGAAATCAGCGTCAATGCTGAAATTAAAATCTTCGATTACCGGTCGAAATTCCGGCGAGCCAAATTCCCGTTCATTCAGAATAGTGGTGCCCGTGCCCCCCAAATTGATCACGTCAATCGAGAAGTGAGCGATATAGTCGCCAGTCTGGTCATCTCCAGCCGCTGCTTCGAGTTCAATATAGTATTCGCCAGCTGTGGGTGCCGTGAAGGTATAGAAAATTTCGCTAGTGGGTGACCCCGCATCGGTCGTGAATGTGGTATTGACGGATATAGAGGTTCCCGTTGCGTCGAAGAAAGTTGCTTGAATCGGCAAGGCGTCGACAAAACCAGAACCACCCAGATTAGTTAGATCAAAATCTAGCGATAGTGTTTCGCCGCCATTTAGAAATACCTTGACGATGTCGGAGCCGTCCAAAGCACGAAGTTCGCCGAGGATGGTCACAGTAGAGACGCTGGTTGAATTTTCTACTAATTGATTAGGGGCGGTCTTGAAACTATCTCTGGCTAATTCAAAGGCGGAATCAAAATCTGACAATATGTCGCCGATTACCTGGGTGGCTTCTATTTCTGTTTCATCGATGATGGTGATGTCGTTGCCGAAAAACTCACCAGGCTGCAATGTGTCGAGCGATAGCTGCAGTGTGTAGTCCGAGGTGCTTGCCAAGCCAGGATCAAACGTCGTGGGACCGAGTAATGTGTTTTGTGATGACACAATGATGAAATAGCTGTCACTGGCGGTGGCGGTAAAAGTAAAGATTGGATCGAGTGTATCCAGTGACCCAATGTCGAATTGGTTACCGATAGTTTGAGTGACGAGTAGATTTCCGGCGGAATCGAATAATGTAACTTCGACTGGACTGTCCGAAAGTCCCTGTTGTGAGGCGCCATCGATGTCAATAATGAGTGTTTCGCCGGAATTGGCATTGACTACAAAAGCATCAGCATTGTCGTTGACTTCGTTTAGCAAGCCTTCGATGGTCACGGTCGCGATTCGGTCATCGACCGCGAAGCGGTTTTCGGTAAAAGCAAAGAAGTCCCGATCGATCTGTAGAGCGTTAGCTGTCAGCGCAGCGAAGTTTGTTACAGCGCTTACGACGTTCGGTCCGGTATCTGCGACCGTCAGCAGAGAAAAGTCCTGGTATTCATCGGGGTCAACCGTGATTCGGGCGCCTTGTAGATTTAATGTAGTGTCGCCAACGATGTCCAACCCTGGTTCGATGAATAGGGCGTCATCGTGGCTGAAAATGAGCAGCTCAGGCGACGATTCGCCACCTATGCCGATACTGAAATTGGTGGTGGCTGTGCCGCCCTGGCCGTCATTAATGATGAACACGAAATCTTCGGTATTGAAGTCCCCCTCATCTAGGCCGCGAAAAAATCTAGAATTACTGGGATCGTAATTCACAACCCCAGCGCTATCGATCGTGACTGTCGCGCCAGAATTGAGCAGGGTCGGTGTGTTCGCGAGCACGGTGACACCGTCAATTGATGCACTAGCAAAAGCGATCACATCAAGCGGGTCTGGATCAAAACCGTTCACCAGTAAGCTGTCAGCACCGATCAAAGTTTGCGATTCTAGCGTTCCGAAAAAACTTGGTGATATGCTCGGTAGATCGTTGTTACCCGTCACTGTGATCAAGAGTGAATCGGCCACCGTGGCACCCTGATCATCGGTGACAGAGAAGGTCACAGAATCAGTCGCCGATTGCCCAAGTGAGAGCTCTTGTCCCGGTGCAAATTCGTAACTACCATCCGCATTGAGCGTTAACACGGAGCCAGATGCTAGGGTCACCGCTGTCCCGACATTTGTCGTGAGACCCTGTACCGCGGTTATCGTTCGAGTCGCGCCGGTGTCCACATCGGTGTCGTTTATCAGCACGCCGCTTGTGGCTGGCACAACTAAAGTGCCATCTTCATCAATCGTATTGGTATCAGCAATAGCAACCGGTGCGTCATTCAACCCGTTAATCGTGATGGTTGCGGTCTGCGAAATTGTGCCACCTCTGCCGTCTTCTATCGAATAACTATAGGTGACGACTTCGCTAGCACCGGCAGGTAAAGATTGGTAAAGCAGTGGGTCTATTGTAAGGCTCGTACCGGACTGTGTTATCCCGCCAGTGTTGCCAGTGACCGTGAGCCCGGTGATGATGAGAACGTCCCCATTTGCATCCGTTGCACCGTTTAGTAAGTCCAGGCTAGTGGGCGAGTCTGCTTGTGAAAGGCTCAATATCAGGGGTGTTGCGACCACGGGTGCCGCGTTATTTTGCGTGACGGTAATGGTCGCGGTCTGCGAAATTGTGCCACCTCTGCCGTCTTCTATCGAATAACTATAGGTGACGACTTCGCTAGCACCGGCAGGTAAAGATTGGTAAAGCTGTGGGTCTATTGTAAGGCTCGTACCGGACTGTGTTATCCCGCCAGTATTGCCAGTGACCGTGAGCCCGGTGATGATGAGAACGTCCCCATCTGCATCCGTTGCACCGTTTAGTAAGTTCAGGCTAGTGGGCGAGTCTTCTCGTGAAAGGCTCAATATCAGGGGTGCTGCGACCACGGGTGTCGCGTTACTTTGCGTGACGGTAATGGTCGCGGTCTGCGCCGCGGTTAAGCCCGTCGTGTCTGTCACGTTATAGCTAATATTGATGGTGCTAGAGGTGACGCCAGGTGCAAAGGTGTAGTTGGCTGGTGTGATGTTGATGACAGTGCCAACAACGCTGATGCCGGTCTGATCGCCTGTAATAGCCAAGTTAGTCACAGACAAAACGTCTGTTATATCAATATCGGTCGCGCCCGTTAGCAGGTCGAGGGTGCTGGGTGTTTCATTGTCTAGGACGTTCACCGAAAGTGGTCCTGCGACTACAGGCGCATCTGCGATACCACTGACGGTCAAAGAAAAGTTACCTAAGGTTGTGAGTCCTTGAGTATCCACGACAGTAAATCCAAAAACGTCAGAAAAGGTTTCGTTGACGTTTAAAAAGTCGAATGCGGTGCCCGCATCATAGAGTACAGAGCCCAGTACCACGGTGCCCAAAGTGCCGCTGGTATCAATAGCCGAAATCGTCAGACCAGTACTGTCATCGCTAATCGTCGATAGGACGGCATCTGTGATGTCGACCTGCCCGCCGCCAGGATTGATGGTCACTGGCGTGCCGCTGTTAGGAATAATCACCGGTGGATCATTTTGACCAGTGATGCCGATAGTCACGGTGCCCGTTGAAGAAGTATTTCCATCGGAGACCGTGTAGGTGATTGTTTCTTGTGTGACCTGCCCCTCGCTTAAGGTGTTGGGAGCAAGGTAGTCGATGCTGGTGCCGTCGGCGGAGACCGTCACCGTCCCCGCAGTCGCGACCGCGGTGACTACGCTCAAGGTGTCACCTTCAGGATCGACATCGTTAGTCAGCGGCAAGATGTTTGTTAAAGACGCTTCCAACACTGATGCGCTGTCGGTACCTGCCACTGGCGCATCATTTACACCCAGAACGGTGATGGTCACTGTGGCGCTGGATGTTAAGCCCAGGCTGTCGGTTACCACATAAGTAAACTGCGACGTCAGTGTTTCGCCTGTAGTCAGCGCGTCGATGCCAGGCGAGCTGGTCGTCAGAAAGTCAAAAGAGCCGTCAGCCTGAATTGCAATGGGCGTTTGATCGCTGCTGGTGACTGTCGCACCTGTAACGGTCAAATTGCTACCCGAATCGGGATCGGTGTCGTTTGACAATATTCCGGTCACTGCCGGTACGATGAGAATGGTATTTTCGTCAATCGTATAGCTGTCATCGAGCGCGATCGGTGGGCTATTTGGGACAGGCAGCACTTCTGGCGTTGGTTCTACTGCGACCGGAGCGTCGGTAGTGGGTGCTGGCGTTGAATTTGAATTGTCGCCGCTCGTTGGAGCCGGCCCAGCCGGAACAGTGGTTCCGGTAGGTGTGCCAATAGAACCGCCAGCATCGCCAAGTGTTGGCTCGCTGATCAGGCTAGAGCCATCAGCGGAACTAGAGCCATCAGCGGAACTAGAGCCATCAGCGGAACTAGAGCCATCAGCGGAACTAGAGCCATCAGCGGAACTAGAGCCATCAGCGGAACTAGAGCCATCAGCGGAACTAGAGTCATCAGCGGAACTAGAGCCATCAGCGCCATCAGCGCCATCAGCGGAACTAGAGCCATCAGCGCCATCAGCGGAACTAGAGCCATCAGCGCCATCAGCGGAATCAGAGCCATCAGCGGAACTAGAGCCATCAGCACCATCAGCGCCATCAGCGTCAGGAGAACTTTCCCCCGCGCCATCACCATCGGTTGCCGCGTCACTATCTTCCCCAGCGGGGTCGGTATCAGCATCATCTGGGTCTTCAGTCGCATCGTCTTCTACAGTTTCATCAGTTTCCCCGTCGGGGGCATCCTCATCCGCCGCTGGTTCGTCTTCGCCCGTGCTATCGTCGGCACCATCGCTAGAGTCCGTTGTGTCATCGGTGCTTGCGTCTTCTGTGCTTGCTTCCTCTGCGGCAGTTTCCTCTGCGGCAGTTTCCTCGGTTGCTTCCTGCTCCGCTTCTTGAGCGGCCTCATCTTCAGCAGAATCTTTGGGCGGTAGGGATTGTTCTACGGTCTGTTGCTGGGCCGGGCTTGCCTGAGGCGTGAAACTCGGGTTGCCGTTTAAAACGATGACAGACGTATTGCCCGGAACTGTCAGCTCAACAGGGTTATTGCCGTTGATGTCGGTTATGGTCAGGATGCCGGACTTGTGGATGACGATGGTTTCGCCTGAAGACGACACGGTGCCATCCAGTTCGCTGCCGCGAATACCGATAACGGCAGTCGGTGTGGAAATCTTGGAGTGATCGCCGCCGTTGGCGAATTTTGAGATGGCACCACTCTTATAGCTAAAGCCACCTCGGATCACAGTGGCTTCAAAATTGCCCACTTTGGCAGATTCGCTGTATTCGAAATCCGTTAATACGGCTCTCGCATCCTGCCCCAATCGAAACGTTGTGCCGTCCTTCATTCTAGCGAGCAGGCGACCTGCGCCGACGACTTCGATCTCATCGCCTTTAAAAAGCGTATCGCCTCGTTGTAAGACCTCATCCCCATTAGCGCCTTTGCGAATGACCTGGCCAATCACGAAAGCGACCTTGCCGATCGCGATCTGCGCGGCGCCGCCAGCCGGTCCAGCATAGAGCGCGTCATCAAACACATCATGAAGCAAAGACTGAACTAGTTCTGGAGAGAAGCCAGCGCCGTTCGGCAGCATCAAATTAGGCGGAGGATCAAAGGCAAAATAGTCGGCAATGACGGCGAACTGTCCATTAGGACCGGTAATTACTAGGTCGAAACCATCACGGCTGAAGTCGCCGCGAAGCAATAGCTCAGGGTTGTCAATCAGATGAACAGGCTGGTCGCTGTTGAAAGTGTCGGACGTTTTGCCACTACCCAATTGGAGGCCTTTTGATGAGAAAATTACAGTCGTCTAAATTAGCTGTTTTGGGCGGGTCAAGCAATGCTCAGCCGACCTCTGGCAGAGAAATTTGTCTGGCTCTTGTCATAAGCTGCTGGGTAGCTGTGCTTGACCAAAATATCGTACTCTCCTGTGCCAACCCTCCGGGGAAAGCCCGATGTAGGAGCATCGGCTTTTGAACCAGATCCCTTCATTTTGATGCTGCATGAGCTGTTGGTTCTCTATTTCCATGTAAAGGCCTGATCCTTGGCCCGTTTCACTGCTGAATTTGGATAATAGTTCGAATGCGTAGTTCACCATTTGAACACTAATGCTGCGCAATCTCGCATCCCGGACGGCAAAAGTCCGATAGCGGAACATCTCTCCGCCCATCCAATCAAATGGGTCTAACCGGACGGTAGCAACACCCAGGGGAATACCTGTCTCGATGTCCCTCGCGAAAGCTACGGCCGGCTGTGCTCTTTCCTCCATGTCGACGCTAGCGGGGAGGGCGTTGTGGCTTTTCCACAAATCAATGGTCTGGGTTTGGATTTCTGCGGGTACATCAGGCCAGTTGAGGCAAAATTCGACGCCATCCTTAGAGATAATCTTTTGCATTAGGTGGCCGCCGGTTTGAGTTTGACTTTTTCAAAGTAGCGCACCCGTAGATGGCTGCCCTCGGGTGTTTTACCGGCAAAGCTAACTGCTGTTTGAGGCCAGACCAGGTGGCTGTCCAAGGGGACTAAGTTTGCTGGTATTTCCAAGATGACGCCGATGGCAGCAGGAGACTACTGAGCGCTGAAATAGTCGGATAGCTGCTCGAAATTGAACGTCAGTAAGTCCCGGGCAAAGCCACTTCTGCGGTGATCGCGGGCGATATAGGTACGATAGTGAAAATAGTGTTGTCGCAATACTTGAGAAACATTCACATAGCCTCTGGCGATACCGACCAGCGTATTCTCGAGTTAGGCGTGGCCCACGACTTGAGGCGCGCGCTGTTGGGCGACGTTTTCCGGCAAGACGTTTTCTGAGTGCCAAAAAGCGATGCTATCGCGCCTTGCTTCTGCAGAAGTTGACTGCGGCCTGAAAAATTTCAAATCCAGCAAGGTTGTGTCGCTCTCGTGTTTAAGTAAAAATCCATTTTTGACCACTAACCGGCTGCAAAGCAAGGTTGCTGGTTGTTATCACTTCCGGAGTTCCCATCGTGCATGCCCGTCTGGCCGAGCTAATCGACATATTGGATATTGAACAGGTAGAGGCTAATCTATTCCGCGGCCACCATCCGAAAGGTCGCACCGGCAGGTTGTATGGTGGCCAAATTATGGCTCAAGCCCTAATTTCTGCGGGTCGCACCGTCGAAGCAGGTCGGCCGCCGCATTCGCTGCATGGCTATTTCATGCGACCGGGAGATGCGAAAGTGCCGGTTGTGTTTTCGGTTGATCGTCTTCGGGACGGTAGGTCGTTTACGACCCGCCGTGTTACTGCGATCCAGCACGGCAAAGCGATCTTCAGTCTGGATGCCTCGTTTCAAGTGGAGGAAGCTGGCTTATCTCACCAGAGTGAAATGCCGGATTTGAAACCGCCTGAGGAAGCCTCTGTCACAGATGCGATGCGAAACGATCGGTTTATAACCTATTTGCATGAATATAAAGCTGTCATGGCAAACCAACCATTGCCTCCGATGCAGAACAGTTGGTTTCGGGCGAATGGCATCATTTCTTCAGATGATCGGTTGTTGCATGCTGCGCTGCTGACCTATCAGTCTGATGATGCGCTGTTATCGACGTCGCGCCTGCCCCATCGCGGCAATTTCGACCGCAAGGATATGCAAAGTGCCAGTTTGGACCATGCCATGTGGTTTCATGCTTCGGCTCGCGTTGATCAGTGGTTGCTTTATGCCCTCGACGCACCACAATCGAGCGCAGCCAGGGGCTACAATCGTGGCATGATGTTTGATCAGAATGGTCTGTTGGTTGCCACAACAATGCAGGAATCGTTAATGCGCTGGCACGATCCGAGTGCCTTGACTTGAAAAACATAGCGAAACGGGTCATGTTGCGAAAATGAAAAGTCGCCAATATCTTGAGCTTATGGGCATCGATGTCTGGCGGCGTCGCCCGCCACGAAGCGCGAAGCCTGAGTCGGTTGCGGCTATGGCGTCGGACGTGCAAGGAGCCGGGGTCGAGCGGGCAGTGGGCGGTGGTTCAAGTATTGAAAGCGTTAGGCAGTCTCTTGGTCGGACGGCGACGGTGGCAGGTTCGCCCGAACTCATCGAGGCGCCGGTCATGCCTGTGCCGGTTGTGGCCAGTGAACCGAGCTTTCTCCTGATATTCGCGGATTTTCCTGGCGTGACTTTTGTATCACTTTACTCGGCAGATCTGGCCAGGTTACCCGACCATCATCAGCACTTTTTATCAAGCCTGTATTTTGCGTTGTCCGGCAATAAGTCTGCAGCCAAGGTCACGGATTTCCGGTGGCCGATGGTGAAGTCAAAACACATTTCTCAATCCCAAGAAGAAGCGAAGCAAGTGCTTGGGCAAAGCCTGAATGGATTAGCCGGCCAAATATTGGTGTTGGGTCGAGATGCCGCCGATTTGCTGCCCCACGTTGCTGTTGCAGATTACGAGACGACGGTTTTGACTGGCACAGTGGCTGGTAAAACAGTTTGGATGCTGCCGGAGTTGGAGCACTTTTTTACTCAGCCCAAAGAGCGCAAAAAGCTCTGGCAATGGCTGGGAGGTTTGCGGGAGACCTTGAAAGGTGAGTAGCGTCGAGCTTGATTTTCGCATTTTGCCGATGTCTTACGGTGACTTGCCTCACGTCATTAGAAACGAACGCCTTAGCTATTCTCACCCCTGGTCTGAGGGGATTTTTCAGGACTGTTTGCACTCTGGAAATGAGTGTTGGCTCGTCAAGCGCGCACACAAAACCCTCGGTCACGCTATTTTATCGGTTGCCGCCGGAGAGTCTCACTTGCTGAATATCTGTATTGCGCCAGAGTTTCAAGGTGAAGGCCTTGGCCGTATCCTGGTGGCACACATGCTTAAATGTGCCAAAAGCAAAGGTGCCAGTTGTGTATTTCTCGAAGTGAGGCCTTCTAATCGGGTTGCCTGTGACCTTTATGATTCCCTGGGGTTTAATAAAGTTGGTCTACGCCGCGGCTACTACCCCGCCAGCGAGGGGCGTGAGGATGCGCTTGTTCTCGTGTTGGAGTTTGCCTCGCAGCCTGTCACAAGCCAACAGCCCTTGTAACCTGTATGATGCCCACCTTTCCGGTCTAGTCCTCGCTCATGTCCATTACCGAACAAGTCGATCAGCGACGTACCTTCGCAATCATTTCCCACCCAGATGCGGGGAAAACAACCATTACTGAAAAGCTGTTGTTGCTCGGCCGAGCGATTCAGACGGCTGGTACGGTGAAGAGTAAAAAGTCAGACCGCTACGCAACGTCTGACTGGATGGCGATGGAAAAGCAGCGTGGCATCTCGGTGACAACGTCCGTGATGCAATTTCCTTACAAGGGTCGTACCGTCAATCTTTTGGATACGCCCGGCCATGAGGATTTCTCCGAAGATACCTATCGAACCCTGACAGCCGTTGATTCCGTGCTGATGGTGATTGACGGTGCTAAAGGCGTAGAGGAGCGAACCATTAAGTTAATGGACGTTTGCCGGCTCCGCGATACCCCGATCCTGACCTTTGTTAACAAACTTGACCGTGAAATTCGCGACCCTATTGAAGTCATGGATGAGGTAGAAGAGGTACTCGGGATCCAGTGTGCGCCGATTACCTGGCCGATCGGAACGGGGCAGCGTTTTAAGGGTGTATACAACCTCTATACCGATGAAATTCATGTCTTTGTGCCAGGCAAAGGTGATGTTTTATCCGAAACCGAGGTCATTAAGGGCATCGATAGTGATGCAGCCAAAGCCCTGCTGGGTGATATGTTTGATGAGTTTTCAGACGAGGTAGAGCTGGTGCGTGGTGCTAGTCATCAATTTGATCTCGATCTTTATCGACAAGGTAAAATGACCCCGGTCTACTTTGGAACTGCGCTGCGTAATTTTGGCGTGATGGAAATGCTTGATGGGTTCGTCGAATATGCACCCGCGCCACTAGACCGTGAGTCGGACTCACGACCTGTAAGTGCTAGAGAAGACAAGTTTTCTGGTTTCGTATTTAAAATTCAGGCGAATATGGATCCGAAACATCGCGACCGCATGGCGTTTCTGCGCGTTTGCTCTGGTAAGTATGAGCAGGGCATGAAAATGCGCCACGTGCGCAACGGTAAGGATGTGCGAATTAGCGATGCCGTGACATTCCTCGCGGGTGAGCGCGCCCAAGCTGAAAATGCTATTTCTGGTGACATCATCGGTCTACATAACCACGGCACGATTCAAATCGGCGATACGTTCACAGAAGGTGAAGAATTTCGCTTTTTGGGGATACCACACTTTGCGCCAGAAATGTTTCGCCGCGTTCAAATAAAAGATCCCCTCAAGACTAAGCAATTGCGTCAAGGTTTGACCCAGCTGTCTGAGGAGGGTGCAACTCAGGTCTTTATGCCGCTGGCCAATAACGATCTGATTTTGGGCGCTGTTGGTATCCTTCAGTTCGACGTGGTCGTGTTCCGTTTAAGGGACGAGTATAAGGTTGAGTGTGTGTATCAGCCCGTCAGTACCAATACTGCGCGATGGATTGAATGCGATGATCCAAAAATGTTGTCAGACTTCAGACGTAAGGCCGAGGCAAATTTAGCCATTGATGGCGCTGGCCACCTGACCTATCTCGCGCCGTCGAGGGTGAACCTATCCCTGACTGAAGAACGCTGGCCCGATATTCGCTTTCGCTCGACGCGAGAAATCACCTAGGGCTATCATGCTGCTTCTAATCTACCCGAGGGTGGTTGATGGACGGTATTCATGATTTAGGTGGCAAACACGGTTTTGGTTCTGTGCAACGTGAGCAGGACGAGCCGGTTTTTCATGCCCGTTGGGAAGCCAAAATGTTCGCCATCATGCGGGCCAGTGGCCCCGCTGGTGCCTGGTACAGTGCGGATCGTTTTCGCCATCTGGTTGAGCGTATCGACCCGGTGTCTTATCTAGATGATGGTTACTACGGTCGGTGGTTGGGTGGCGTCGAAACCGGGCTCATTGAAGCTGGTCTCCTGGATCAAATTGAAATCCAACAACGTTACCTTGAACTCGGTGGTAAACCCTTTGTGCGAATCGCCGCCCGCCCTGTTGATCACCCTGACCTAATGGGCGACCTGCCTGCCGCGCCAGGCTCACAACGTACTGCCGCGGCGCCACTTTTTAAAAAGGGCGATGCTGTGATGACGTCAACAGATGTAAAGCCTGGTCATACTCGTTTGCCTGCTTATGCGCGAGGCAAGGTTGGACGCGTGGTTCAGTGTCATGCTGGCTGGGTATTTCCGGATACCAATGCGCACGGTAAGGGTGAGCAAGCTCAAAACCTTTATACCGTTGAATTCTCTGGCCAAACTTTGTGGGGCGATAGCAGCGAGACGATGTCATTGTGTCTGGATCTATTTGAGCCTTATCTTTCTGAAGCTTCCTTTTGTGAACCTGCTTCTTCAAAAACCCACCCTAAGAAAAACGAGGCGTCTTCAATATGAGCCATGACCATGACCATGACCATGATCACGAACCGCCGGCACCCCAGGCGCTTCGCACCGAGGCAATTGAGTCGTTGCTGCTGGAGAAAGGACTGATAAAACCGACTGCAGTAGATGAGGTGATAGCGCGCTACAGTGAGAGAGTTGGACCTATGAACGGCGCTAAAATTGTTGCCAGAGCCTGGCGGGATCCGGAATTTAAAGCACGCCTGTTAGCTGACGGTACCAAAGGGATCGAAGAATTTGACCTCGAGGGTGGGCAGGTCGAAAAACTTGTTGTCCTAGAAAATACGCCAGACCAACACAACGTAGTGGTGTGCACGCTCTGCTCCTGTTATCCATGGGCTGTCTTGGGTTTGCCGCCGAAATGGTACAAAGACCCAGCCTACCGATCTCGTATTGTGCGCGAGCCGCGAACATTGCTTGCTGAAATGGGTACCGATTTGCCAGAGTCCGTATCGATCCGTGTTTGGGATTCCAGTGCTGAGGTGCGTTATATGGTGTTGCCAATGCCGCCGCTCGAGGTTGCAGAAAAAATCAGTGTTATGACTGAATCTGAGCTAACGGCTTTGATTAGTCGCGACTCGATGATTGGCGTCGAGCTGCTTTGATGTCGGACATTGAACTATCATCAGGTATGGAATTGCAAAATGAAATCGCGCCGCCTATGGCTAACGGTGAGGTCATCTTTGAGGCGCCCTGGCAGAGCCGCGTATTTGGTTTAGCTCGGGTGCTTTGCGAAGCCGGTCATTTTAACTGGGACGAATTTCGCGAGCGGCTAATCGCGCGCATCAAAGCCTGGGAAGCTTCACAAACAGGTGTTGATTACCAATACTTTGATTGTTTCCTGCAAGCGCTTACCGATGTGCTGGCAGACACAGGGCTCTGCTCGAGCCTGGAGCTTGAAGGCAGATTTGAGCAGTTTTCAGCAAGGCCTCATGGCCACGACCATTAATCACTAGCTTTTAACAACTAGTCCAGAGAAATGCCTGGTCGTTTGGCATCTCGGGGCGGTTCAATTCCCAGTAGCCGGGCGACTGTAGGCGCAACTTCTAGTTGATGAACAGCTGCGATTTTCTTCCCCTTTGTTACGCCGTTACCTAAAGCAAAAAAAATGCCCCCCATATCTTCTATGGTTGGATCATATCCGTGAGCGCCTCTGCTCCAGCCAAGCAGGGGAGAAAGAAACACGCCGATTTGGTCAATAAAAGATTCGGCGCGGCGAAGAGAATAGGGGGGTTGTGTCGTGACAACAATGTCGCCAGTACGATTCGGCGCTGCCAGCGGTGCAGGAATATCCTCACCTTCGAATATCTGGATGTTGGGTTGATTGGCCAGGGTTTTACGCACCTCGTCTCGGTCCGCTGCACTTTCCAAAAACAAATGCTGCGCAGCATCGCCACCCGTTACCCGGACATTTAGACCGGCATCTTCCAGTGCCGATTTGACTTCGACAGACTCTGTGACCGGTGTCATGCCATGGTCGCTGACAATGATCAAAGTGGTTTTCGACCAGAGCATGCGTTGATCGATATGCGCCAGCAGTCTTTGTAATTCAAGGTCTTGCTCAGCGATGATGTCGGCGACACCAGCATGATCTGGACCCTTTATGTGCGCGACCGAATCTGCTCCACGCCAATAGGACATGATGAGCTTAGGCTGTTCCGCATCGGGTAATTCAAGCCATTCAATGATCTTGTCGACTTTTGTCGATTCGGGTCGAGAGGCGTCAAAAGGCGCCATTCGGTAACTGGTTCCCTGACCTTGCCAGTCAGTCTCAGACCCTACCCAGAAATAGGTCGCAGTCTTAATCCCTTGTCTTTCGGCGGCAATCCAAAGCGGTTCTGCTGTTAGCCAGTCGGCATTGCCGTTGTAGGCGTAAAGCCCCTTTTCTCTGTCGAAGAACACGTTGTCAACGATGCCGTGGACGTGAGGTTCTGCGCCGGTTGCCAGCGAGACGTGACCCGGAAAAGTATTGGACAAGTAAACCGGTGTTAGTCGCCCCGCGCGAATGCCGTCCTGTTCGATACGCTTAAGCGCAGGAAAGTTACCGCGGTCTGGGAAATCGTGGCGCATGCCATCCCAGGACAACAGGATGACAATGTTGTCGTTCGCGAACGTTGAAAGGGAGACGCAGAGTCCAGCAGCTAGTAGTAGAAGGCGCATTCAGAAGTCCGAGAAGAAACGTTACGGCATGATAGCGATTGAGTTCTCAGTCGACAATCATCGCGCAGAGAGTAGAGGGAGCAAAGAATGCGACCGCCTGCGGAGTGCTACATTTAATCGAGTCCTTTAATCAACGAAATATTCGCACCGCTACTGGCGAAGCGATGTTGGGCGAGCGCCTGGTACTCATCCGACTGATACCAGTCTAGCGCTTGAACTTCAGACGGGAATGCAATGAGCACAGTTCGGGTATAGGGCCAGCCGCCCTCGAGGAGTTTTGGGTCCTCATCTACCGCTAGCATCGTGCCGTCATACCTGGCGAAGATTTCCATAAATCCCGCTTCATATTTGGCATAGGACTCCCGATCGACGATATCAATCTGCGCAATCATGTAATGGGTCACTCTGCTCTCCTTCGCTTCAGTCGTCGTAAATATAACATTGAACTTGTCGTCGCGACTCCTCTAAGATTGGCGCTCCTGTTGTTGTTTTAGAGAAGCGTCATGTCAGAAATTGAGTCGGAAAATCAACCTATCAGCAATCGAGAAGCTCAGGAGAAATGGGCGATTGATGTGAACATTGATCCCTATGCCATTCCTCTCGAGTCTCTGGACCCAGCCCATCCCTCTTTGTTTGAACATGATAAGTTCAAACCATACTTTGATCGTCTTCGGGCTGAAGACCCGCTGCATTACACGCCCGCCAGTATGTTCGGCCCCTATTGGTCAGCCACGACCTATAAAGACATCATGTATATCGATAGCCATCACGACCTGTTCTCGTCGGACATCGACAAGGGTGGTATCCGCATGGGGGGGCGACCTTCGGAAACACCCGCTGCGGACTCTCCCTTCTATTTGCCAATGTTCATCATGCAGGACCCGCCCAAGCATGATGATCAGCGAAAGGTCGTGGCGCCGTCCTTCACCCCAAAACGACTGCAGGAGCTGCGCGGTTTGATTAAAGAACGAGCGGGCGCAATTCTCGATAACCTGCCTCGCAACACGGAATTCAACTGGGTGCGCGAAGTGTCTGTGGAATTGACGGGTCAGATGCTCGCGACGATTTTTGATGTGCCACAAGAAGATCGGCATAAACTAATCCATTGGTCTGATACGGTCGAGAACCTGGGTAATCCCGATTTTTTTGAAACACCTGAAGAAGGGTTTCAGGAATTGTGGCGCTGCTTCGAATATTTCGACGCTGTCTGGAAGGAGCGGGCTGCGATGGACCCGCCTGGTGATGATCTGATCTCTAGTTTGGTTCACGGCGAAGCGACCAAAAATATGACCCCGAACGAATTTCTCGGCAACATGCTGCTGTTGATTGTAGGTGGAAATGACACCACTCGTAATTCAATTACCGGCGGCTTGTTGGCGCTGAGTCAGCATCCGGCGGAATACGAAAAACTGCGCCAAAATCCTGGTCTGATTCCAAAAATGGTGCCGGAAATCATCCGTTGGCAATCTCCCGTCGCGCATATGTGTCGAACAGCCACTCAGGATGTAGAGCTATCGGGCAAGCAGATTAAGAAAGATGACAAGGTGGTGATGTGGTACATCTCGGGTAATCGGGATGGCACCGCGATCGATAAGCCGGATGAGTTCATTATCGACCGTGAAACCCCGCGCAAGCATTTGTCTTTTGGTTACGGCATTCACCGTTGTGTTGGTAATCGTCTCGGTGAGATGCAATTGAACGTGTTGTGGGAAGAGATCATGAAGCGCTTCCCCACAATAGAAGTCGTCGGTGATCCGGTTTATCTGCGCTCCAACTTTATCCACGGTATTCGAGAACTACCGGTCATAATCCCAAGCTAAACGTTCGAGTGGTGCGGTGTGGCATAAGCGATTCGGTAGGCAGTGGGTATTTTTTACGTAGCATCAAAGCGAAGCGCCGACCGAGGGGGGCGCCTAGTTACCTTAGGCTCGCGGAAGAGCGAGGGAAGCCCAAAGGGCCGCAAGCCGCAGAGTAAAGGATGCCCGCCGCTGTCTGATTGGTTTGATTGGCTAATACTTTTTTTAGCGAATCACATCAGCGAAGAGTTTTAAGTCATATCCTCGTAAGGATTTTCGACCTGCAAGTTAATGCTATTACTGTGACCCGGAATCGAGATTTCAGTATCGCTTAGACCCAGCGACTCACCCTCAATAACACCGACACCAAACTTGTAAATCAAACGGTTCTCGCCAGCCGTTGTTGCCGTGTCATATTCAGCCGTGCGCTCCTGAACCCCTTCGTTTTGCTTGTCATGCTTCGTCATTGCCGCCTTGCCGTGCTTCTTGGTCAGCATGTTTCGCGTCACGTGGGGTGACAAGATGGCAGCCGTGGCATTGTTGCCGCCGAAACCCTTTGAGTTGATAAATGTCGCGTCCATCTTGGTTGGATCGAACTCCCGATGATCAAGCAGAAAATCAAGATGGCTCTGATTGACGTCATCGGCAACCTTGTCGATGGTCTTGATGCCGGGAATGATGCCGTGGGTCCAAGCCCCAAGTGAGGCTGCAATCTGGTCGCCGGATGCGGTGGCCAGAGAATGACCCAGGTATGCTTTGATGGCGGTTACCGGCCAGTTTTGCATGCCAAAGGCTTTTGCCAGCTCGTTAAATATGTGAGATTCAGTGACTCGATTTTGCGGTGTGCTAGTGCCATGAGCCTGAATGTACGTGCGTTGTTTTAGCGCTTCTTCGCCCAGGATACTGCGAATCATGCCCATGGACTTACCCATGGTGACGTAGTTGCCAATACCGGGACCTGGAATAGACTTCTTGTAGCCGTCGGCGTTGATAAAAACGTCGGCGACGGAGCCGTAAATATTCGCGCCTAGTTCCAGCGCGAGTTCGTCATCAAACAGAATGACAAACTGCGATGCTTCCGCGAGGGTAAAGCCACAGTTTTCGGCAAATGGTCGGCAGGCGCGAGTGTTGTCGGCTGGTCCACTTTCAGGCAAACCATCAATGCGGTTGAGTGCAGAATCTTCAGCGAGCGCACCCATGGTTCGATAGCCTTCAATGACTTCCGGCGTGATGGGCGCTTCGCTGGCACCGACCATGACGGCGCGGAATTTACCCGAGCGAATATCCTGAATACCCTGGCGAAGATTGTACAGAAACGTCGCGCAAGCGCCGATGTTTGCGCCAGTCGCGCCGACACTGCCAAGAATATAAGCGTTCACAAAGTCTGCAGTCATCTCTGCCAAGCTCAGCGGGCAGTTTTTGGAGCTAACCCGTTTGCCTAACAGTGAAGCTTGCAGCATGCCGCCGGCACCATTGGTATCGAGCTGGCCCATGGCGCTGCTGGCGTAAACGGAGATCTGATCCGCAGGGACTTTCTGGCGAACCGTTTCCCAGTCAATACCCAGTGAGTTAATGGCATCTGACGCGGCGTAAACCGTGAGTTGCAGGCCGCGCGGATGGTTTCGAGATTGATAGAGAGATTCGGGATTAAAACCTGTGGGCAGTTGGCCGCCTGACTTTACTCTCGAGTTTCGGTGATCAGGAAACAAAATGTCGATGCTTTCTGTGCAAGTGACGAGGACCTGTCCGTCGCCCTGGGTTTTTACCTGCCAGTTTGCAGGCAGGGTATCCGGTAGCTGATTTTGGCGGAGCATAAAAGTGAGGGCTTCGCCGTCTGCCCCCCCAAGCCGTGCGGATCGGTTAATCCGGATTGCGGCTGGATCGAACAGATTGGTTTCAAGTTCGCGCACCAGAGTGTGTTGCAAAATATGGTTCTGGTCGACGGATCTCAGGTTCATCAGGGCTGCCAGCGACGCATAGGTGTCATCAGCAAGATCTTGGCCAAGCTTGTCAATCACCAAACGGCGGTAGCCGTGATGGGCGGAGCTTCGTCCGGCGGGGTTGACGCCCCCAAAACCGACGATGACGGGAAGGCGTGACAAAAATTCCGCTCCTGCAAGTTAGGTTAAAGTTCTCACGAAAGTGTACGCTAACAACGCTTCGGTGTCTTGGCGCTGTGGTCAGTATGAGAACCGGGTCAGAAATTCTTCATTGTTGCCGATTCAATAGATCTAATAGGTCCATCGATACCTGATACTGGATGGAGGATAGAGGGTGTTCTTTACGTAGCATAGACAGTGCAGCCAATTCTCGTCAAACGATCATTGGTATTGAGCCGAAGGGCAGTGGATATTCTTTACTCCGGTGCTTGCGGCCCGCTGCCCTTGTTGATTATCGGTTGTGTTCTGACGAACGTTTTAAGTGTACCTAGACCAGTTCGATGGCTATCGCTGTGGCCTCTCCGCCACCAATACATAAAGCGGCAATCCCGCGTTTTTTGCCCAGTCTCTGTAGTGCGTACATCAGGGTGACGATAATGCGAGATCCAGTCGAGCCGATTGGGTGTCCCTGTGCACATGCGCCGCCAAAAATGTTCACTTTCTCAGGATCGAGACCTAAGTCCTTGATGGCTGCCATGGTAACCATGGCGAACGCTTCGTTGATCTCAAACAGGTCAACGTCACTGGTTTTCCAGCCGACCTTGTCTAAAAGTTTTTCGATGGCACCGACCGGCGCAATGGTGAACTCCGAAGGATGTCGGGAGTTGGTGGTGTGGCCGAGGATCTTTGCCATTGGCTTAAGATTATGACTCTTAACCGCAGCTTCGCTGGCGAGCACGAGCGCAGACGCGCCGTCTGATATTGAGCTAGAGTTGGCGGCTGTGACAGTGCCATCTTCCTTAAATGCGGGCCTAAGGGTTGGGATTTTTTCCAAATTGGCTTTGCCGGGTTGTTCGTCGTCGGTCACAATCGATTCGCCAGCACGGCTTTTGACGGTGACAGAAACGGTTTCATCTTTCAGTGCACCAGTGTCTATGGCCTCTTGGGCGCGCATCAGTGACTGGATCGCAAACGCATCCATGTCTTCTCGGGTCATCTGGTACTTGTCGGCCATGTCTTGTGCAAAGGAGCCCATGAGTCGGCCAGTCTTGGCGTCTTCCAAACCGTCAGTGAACATGCTGTCCTGAACTTCGGTGTGTCCCATGCGATAGCCAGAACGTGCCTTGGGCATCAGATACGGGGCATTGCTCATGCTTTCCATGCCGCCAGCAATCATTAACTCATTGGTACCAGCTTTGATCAGATCATGCGCCAGCATTGTCGCTTTCATCCCCGAGCCGCAGAGTTTGTTTATCGTTGTGGCGCCGGATTCCACGGGAATACCAGCATCCATCGCCGCTTGGCGGGCGGGGCCCTGCCGTAAACCAGAGGGTAATACGCAGCCCATGATGACTTCTTGCAATGCGCTGGCATCTAAACCGCTGCGGCGAATTGCGTCGCGGATGGCAGTGGCGCCAAGTTCAACTGCTGAGACTGATTGAAGGCTGCCTTGAAAGCCCCCCATGGGCGTTCTGGCACCGCTGGCTATATAAACGTCATTCATTGTTAAGGCTCCTTTATTAGGTATATTGCTGGGTCAGCATTCTAGGCGAACTGCTGGGTCAGCATTCTAGGCGAACTGCTGGGTCAGCATTCGCCATTGCCGACGTTGTAAGTTCAGCTCGATTTCAAGTTGGTAAAGTTTATTGGAGAGCTCAGTCTCGTCCCAGCGGCGTCTTAAGTCGGCGCGACTCACATCGACCCAATGCTGGCGCAGTTGCGACCATTCGTTGATTTTGGCGACCAGTTGCTCATATTCGTCATCTAACAGGGCACGCCATTTTTCAGAGTTGATGGTGTTGAGGCGGCGAAGTGTTTCTGTAGCATTTTTTAATTGCATGGCGGCGAGGCTCTTTTCTATCAGTTCTGGTGCTGCAACTTTTAGGTTGGAGGCTAACTTCAACTTCGCGAGCGTCGCGATAAGCCACTTTGATGGGTCGAAGTGATACCAGTGAATACCATTTCGATAATCCCACTGAAAAGTATGATGATAATTGTGATACCCCTCACCGTATGTGAGCAACGCAATCAGGGCATTGTCTTTAGCGGAGTTGCTGTCGGAATAGGGCTGTCTTCCCCAAAAGTGGGCCAGCGAGTTGATAAAAAATGTCGTGTGGTGGCAAATCACCAAACGCAAAACGCCCATCAACAATAGACCGCCAATCGCATCCCCAATCATCGCGCCTACTGCAAGCGGTGCGCCAATGTTCATGAGTATGACCAGGGGCCAGTAATATTTGTGCTGCCAGACTACGATAGGGTCTTTTTCCAAATCACGAACATTCTTGAAGTCTGGTATAGCAGCAGGATGGTCTCTGAGCATCCAGCCTATGTGCGAATACCACAGACCGCGGCGGGCAGAGTAGGGATCCTGATCTTCATCGTCAGTGTATCGATGGTGGGTTCTATGATTAGAGCTCCAGATCTTGATGGAATTTTGGATCGACAAGGCGCCACCCAAAGCAAACAGTATTCGGACTAGAAGATGCGCCTCGTAGGACTTGTGAGACCAGAGTCGATGATAGCCAGCAGTGATAGAAAGCCCGTTCCAGCCGACAAAGATCACAAAGCCAGCCCAGAGCCATGATTCGTAACCGTGCGTCATACCAAACCATGGGACAGCAATGACTGCCGCCAGCAGTGTTCCGAACAAAACGGCGCAGACATCCCAGCGAATTCGGGGTACTTCCTTTTGTGAATTATTCAGCATGGTTTCATCTTCAGGTAGTTGAGAGAGTTAAATGAGTTGAATGAGTCGACACAAGTCTAGCTGTAATCGAATCCTATGAGAGGGCAGGGCTGAAAGCAAACGCCAGTTTAAGCTTATGTTATTCTCCGCGTTCAACAAATTTAATGAGGATGTCGAGATGTCGTCAAAAGCCGAAGCAGCATTGGAAATATTTAACTCTTACGCAGGTGAAGAAGAAGGGGTTGGAGAGTGGTTTGAAGTAGACCAGGCTCGAATCAACCTGTTTGCGGATGCCACCATGGACCACCAGTTTATTCACATAGATCCAGAAAAATCAGCGGAACTCTCGCCCTACAAGGTGACCATTGCCCATGGTTTTTTGACTCTGTCGCTCGTTGTACATCTGGGCGGTAGCGTCCCACCGAAGAAGCCTGAAGCCCTAGATGGCGTCTATATGGGCGTTAACTACGGCTTGGATAAGGTTCGCTTTCCTGCGCCTGTGCCCGTTAACTCCAAGCTCCGTGCCAGGCATCGCCTGATGTCTGCTGAATTGAAAGGCCTGAACACGATCCAGGTAAAGCGAGAAGTGATCATCGAGTTGGAGGGTTCAGATAAGCCTGTATGCGTGGCCGAAACCTTGTCCCGCCTCATGTATGGCTAAAGCCAACCTGCTACTGCCTGTATCGGGGTCGGATCATCCGACCTTGAGACCCAGGCTGCCACTGCCGTGGCGTCATTTATCTCGGCACGGTTGATGCTGCCGACGAGCATGTTTTTTTGTGGCGACAAAGTGGCTTGGCCCATGGCAAGCACGACAAAGTCATGGGTCAGCTCTTTTCCAGCATTCTCACCTCTCTTTATTTGGCGGCGAATACCATTTCCTAGATAGGCTATATGGACGACGAGATCGTGTTCCTCTGCCAGTCCAGCATCTGCTGGTTCAAAACTCACTCGATACGCGTCGGTCATTTCACTCAAAATAAGGTTGCCGACATCCTCATTTGGGCTGGGTGGCAAGTTGCGCTTAGTTCGCCTGAAGAACCCTCGCCATTCTTGACCGTCGACAATGAATCCTGGGGTGTAGACCGATTTCGAATGGCCGAGCTGTTGGTAGCGACGTTGTCGGCTAGAGTATGCAGCATCCGAGAACTCGTCCCGCCAACCAAGGTCATTCCAGTAATCTACATGAAACGCGAGTGGAATAACGCTTTCAAAAAGCCCATCACTTTGCGTTAACTCGGAAAGCCAGCGATCTGCTGGCGGGCAACTCGAACAGCCTTCAGATGTGTAGAGTTCGACCACCGAAACCTTTGTCGCACCCGACCTGTAGTGTCCATCAGCCATGCTGGGCATGCTAGCAAGGTAACTCAAGCTGAGGAGCAGTATGCGGTTCAGGTGCCTATGTAAAAAATTGCTGAAAAAGTGATTGGGACCGTTGTTGATATGATTCATTGGCAAACACAAAAAGTGGCATTTATAGGTACTAGGATTGGTAGAATGAGTAAAACGTTACAAGCTGACCCATAATAAATCTGCAGATTGCCTGGTAATCTGCCTAGCTATTGGAATTCTTATGACCACAATCAAGAAAGATGACCTGATTCAGAGCATTCAGGATGCACTGCAGTACATCTCCTACTACCACCCGAAAGACTTCATTCAGGCGGTAAATGAAGCTTATGAGCGCGAAGAGTCCAGTGCTGCGAAAGATGCTATGGCTCAGATTCTGATTAATTCGAGGATGTGTGCGGAAGGTAAGCGGCCGATCTGCCAGGATACCGGCATTGTGAATGTCTTTATCTCTGTGGGCATGGATGTGCGGTTTGAAACCGATCAGTCTCTTGAAGATATGATCAACGAAGGGGTTCGCCGTGCGTACCTGTTGCCAGATAACGTTCTGCGCGCCTCGGTTCTAGCGGATCCAGCAGGAAAACGAGTTAACACAAAAGACAATACGCCAGCGGTTATCCATACCGAGCTCGTACCCGGCAATGTCGTGGACATTCACGTTGCCGC
This sequence comes from Candidatus Azotimanducaceae bacterium, assembly GCA_051278195.1. GTDB lineage: Bacteria > Pseudomonadota > Gammaproteobacteria > Pseudomonadales > Azotimanducaceae > JAHRVQ01. The sequence goes on along the minus strand of JBNMQM010000013.1, from coordinate 16,406 downwards.
AAAAGGCGGTGGCTCTGAAGCTAAATCTAAACTGGTGATGTTGAACCCTGCTGACAGCATTGTGGATTGGGTGCTTAAGACAGTGCCGACCATGGGAGCCGGCTGGTGCCCTCCCGGTATGCTCGGCATTGGTATTGGTGGTACCGCAGAAAAAGCCATGTTGTTGGCTAAACGGTCCTTGATGGACTCCATCGATATTCATGAGTTGCAGGCGCGTGGACCATCTAATCGGGCCGAGGAGTTGCGTCTCGAGCTGTTCGAGAAAGTGAATCAGTTAGGTATTGGTGCCCAGGGGTTGGGCGGCTTAACCACTGTGCTGGACGTCAAGGTCATGGATTTCCCCACCCATGCAGCCAACCTACCGGTTGCTATGATTCCAAACTGTGCAGCCACCCGTCACGTGCACTTTACTCTGGATGGCTCAGGGGAAGCGGACCTGCCGGTACCTAAGCTTGAAGACTGGCCACAAATCACCTGGGAGGCTGGGCCTAATTCTCGTCGGGTCAATTTGGATACTGTCACCCCTGAAGACGTTGCCACGTGGAAACCAGGTGAAACCTTGCTGCTGTCAGGCAAGATGCTGACCGGTCGTGATGCCGCCCACAAACGCATTAGAGACCTGTTTGCTGAAGGGAAAGAGTTGCCAGACGGTCTCGATTTCAAAGGTCGCTTTATCTACTACGTGGGTCCTGTGGACCCAGTTCGTGACGAAGTGGTCGGTCCAGCGGGTCCAACAACAGCGACTCGCATGGACGGCTTTACAGAAATGATGCTGGATAAAACCGGGCTCATGGGCATGATCGGTAAGGCTGAACGAGGCCCTATTGCCATTGAGGCCATCAAAAAGCACAAGGCGGTTTATCTAATGGCGGTGGGTGGATCAGCATTTTTGGTCTCCAAGGCTATTCGCAAGTCACGCGTTGTCGCCTTTCCAGAGTTAGGAATGGAGGCTGTGCATGAGTTTGAAGTAGAGGATATGCCGGTCACGGTTGCGGTCGATACGACAGGTGATGCTGTGCATACGTCCGGGCCTAAGATGTGGCGTTCCAAAATTGGTAAGCTTCCCCTCATGGAGGTCTAAAAGGTTGTTTAAAAACAACTGCTTAGGGCTTTATTTTGAGGTGCGTTCAATTGCATGGGCTATGGCAATGCGGTAGAGTTGGCCTAATTGAACCCGGTGAGCATTCCTGTGTCTAAAATCTGTCAGGAGCCGCCAAACAACAAAACATAAGGGCGATGGCAAATGCCGTCAACCCACCCACACAAGTATTGGAATCAACTGAATTATGGGGCAATCCGAAGTCGACCAGCTCTACCTAATCGCCGAAAATCTCGCACAGGACTTTTCGCTTTTTCCGCGTCGTGAAACCGCCAATGTGATCAAGGGGTTAATGTCATCCCAGCAGATCGAAAAGAATCTTGAAAACCTGCGCAATATGGACGTGGACGCTTACATCGCAGCCACGGTTTCTCCCGGTGAAGAAGCCTCCAGACCAGGCTCCCGCGACATAATCGCTTCGTTGGATTTGAAAATTCTAAAAGAAGTTGAGCTCGGTCCGTATTACAGCGCTGAAACCGAGATGCTTTTTGATGGTGTTGCAAGGCGTGTTGGTTTCATTACTCAAAACCGGGCTTACGTGTCGGGTGTTTGGGGGCCGGAACATCACGAGATGGCAGCGAAGATGGCTAGCGATTTTGCGATTCGATCTATCCCTATTGTTTGTATGATGGATACGCCGGGTGCAGATGGTAATGAAGTTGCTAACGCCAACAATCAGGCGCACGCTATTTCTCGACTGATCACGGAATTGTGTAATGTCGATGTGCCGAATATTGGTATCGTCATTGGTCAGGGATACTCAGGTGGCGCGATCCCCTTAGCTGCGGCGAATCTGTTGCTGTCATTGCGAACTGGTGTTTTTAATACAATTCACCCTAAAGGGCTGGCCAGCCTCGTTAGAAAATATAATTTGTCCTGGCAGGAATGTGCCAAATCCGTTGGTGTTTCGTCTTTTGAGCTATACAAGCAGGGTAATATCGACGGGATTATTGATTACGACCCCGGCGAAGAAGATAAAATCCATAACCTGAGAAACGCAATTGTCTCAGGCATATTGTCAATCGAGAGTAGTACTAGGGATTTTGTGGATGAGCATCCGGAAATTCTAGAGCATTACATTCGTAATCTAGACCGTTACTTTCATCCGTCAGAAACTTTGTCAGCGGTTCATGCGAGCTCTACATTAAAGTTACGAACCTCTCCGACCGAGTACCCTAACATTTTTGGTGTGGCGTACCGTTATCTTCGGTATCTAGGTCTGCGCCGACGCATCAAGAGTACAACTACAACCCTTTATGGTCGTTTGGCTAGTTCCGAATTGCCTGCCGGCGAATTGCAACAACGAATCGATCGGGAGCGTCGTTCTTCATTTTTGTCGTGGCTACTAGATCCAGACAAAGTGCTTTATGAAGACGCGATCAACAAGGCTTGGAAGAATTATGCAGACAAGAAGTCTGTTGTTGGTGATGAGCGTGGTCGAATTGCGCAGCTTATTTTTGGTGAGCCAACAAAAAATTACGAGACGGCCAAGCGCGAGCTTTGCATGGTGTCTGGGTTGCATCTTTACAATCGATGGAAAGCTGGCGCACGCGACAATCTGAATGCCTTGATCGACTTTGTTGCTGACCCAGAAACCAATGGGTATCTGCTTCAAGCGAATGACATTAAGGACGTTAAAGCTTTACTGCGGACGATGTCTGATACCGACCATGCTTTCGTGACCCATTTGAAGTCTCGCTTTACCCATGAAGGTCGTAAGCTATTTGGCGCTGAGCTAATTGAGGAAAAGTCGGAAGGATTTTTGCGGTTAGCCCTGGCGGCAGAACTTAACCTCATCGTTGAAACGGTAGATCTCTGTGATATCTCGTTGTTGGACGGTGTGAGCTTGTCAGAAGACACGAGCCAGTTGATCGCCAGTCGCGCAGATGCTGCCAAGGTATCCGTGCCTATCAATCGTCGAATATTGGAAGATTCTCTGTGGGCCTACGTGGATCGAAAAACGGACGAGAAACGTCTTGTGACCGATCAGGATCGCACTATTCTCGATGTCATTTTGGACGAGGATGTTCGCGACGATTTTGTTCAAGAATGCCAAAACCTAATAACTTTTGGTTTTGTATATGACAATTTGATTGGCGACCTCGTATCGGTGGCAAAGCAAGCCCATGAATCTCGAACATTATCGATGGAATTTATCGACCAGTTGCTAGATAAGTCTATCGACACGGTCTTGGCTCAAAATTCGTTTGAAGGTCTGAGCAAAGATGATCTGAAAGAACGATTTGCAACGTGGATTGGTGAGCTTGCCGGTGGGGGCAAGAGTGCACCCTTTTTGAAATCAGTTGAAGAATGGATTCGAGTAGTACACCGCGACAAGTCTGATACCCTATTTGTTGTGATTAGCTTCTTCTTTGAAAAGCTTCTGCCGGAATACTATGCGGCGACCCAGGGCACCAAACGTTACGAAGGCAAGGTCGAACCTGTTCGCATTGGTCGGCGTAAAGACTTCTGGAACCGCTTGACCATAGCCTATCGCGACCTCTTGTTTCATGAAGTATTGACTCGTGAGAAGCGCAGCAAGCGAACCACTGCTGACTCTCTGATTGGTCGCTATGTAGATAACTTCGAAGAATTGAACGGCACGCTAATGTCGGCGAACCCGGTCGCATTTCCGACCTTTCGGCCCTCTATAGAAGCTGCGCTAAAAAACAATATTCGGCCCCATGGATTAATTACTGGAATTGGCGATTTCAAAACCGAGGAAGGCAGCTACCGCGCGGGTTTAGTGTTGTCCAACGTGGCATTTCAGGCCGGCAGTATTGATAATTCGGACTGCGTACGATTTTGCAAATTGCTTGTCGAATGTGCGAAGCAGCGCTTACCTGTGGTTTGCTTCATTTCGTCTGGTGGCATGCAAACTAAAGAAGGTGCCGCGGCGCTCTTTACGATGGCGGTAATAAATGATCGCATCACTCGATTTGTACGTGACAATGATTTGCCTATCATCATGTTCGGTTACGGAGATTGCACCGGTGGTGCTCAGGCTAGTTTCGTTACGCATCCGCTGGCTCAGTCGTATTATTTCTCCGGTACCAGTATGCCATTTGCCGGCCAGACGGTTGTGGAATCTAACCTGCCGTTCACTTGCTTGCTCAGTAACTATCTATCGGTGAAGTCCGGCTCCATGAACGGACTTGTGGTCCACCCCTTTGCAGATCAGTTGGATGAAGAATTGCGCGAAGTTGACCCTTTGCTCCCTATGCCAACAGAAAAGGTAGAGCAGGTTGTTGAGCGTATTATGTCTGGCGTTTTGACAGCGGAAGTGCCCGTCGTGCAATCGAAAGCCGCGTCGGAGGATGAGTTGATTAGGCCTATTAAGCGCACACTGATTCATGCTCGTGGTTGCACCGCTGTTAAGTTGGTGAGCAAGGCAATAGAGTTTGGTCATGAAGTCGTATTAGTCCAGTCGGATCCGGATATGGATTCAGTACCTGCTGACATGGTTCGAAGCGACAGCAAGCATTCTCTCGTTTGCATTGGTGGAAATACTTCAGATGAGAGTTATCTGAATGCGCTGAGTGTTCTGAATATTGCTGATATTGAGCGGGTCGATTCTCTTCACCCAGGTATTGGTTTTCTTTCTGAAGATCCTAATTTCGCTCGCATCGTGCGCCAGCGAGGCATCAATTTTATCGGTCCCCGAGTGTCCAGCATGGAAACCATGGGCAACAAGTCTAATGCCATTAACACCACAATGAGCATTGACGTTCCGGTTGTGCCCGGCAGTCACGGCATAGTGCATACGGCTGCCCAGGCGACGGAAATTGCAGAAAAAGTGGTTTACCCAATCTTGCTTAAGGCTGTTCACGGTGGTGGCGGTAAGGGTATCCAGGTTGTCGAGCGACCAGAGCAGCTTCACAGTCTATTTCAACGTGTGACGACAGAGGCTAAGGCCGCCTTTGGCAATGGTGATATCTATATAGAGAAGTTTGTGACCTCGCTACGCCACATTGAGGCGCAGATATTGCGCGACACTCACGGCAACACTCGAGTGCTGGGTATCCGAGATTGTAGTGTGCAGCGTAATAATCAAAAGCTGATGGAAGAATCTGGTTCGACTATGCTGCCTGCAGAGTTGCGCGACCTGGTCTGTCAGTATGCTGAAAAGATTGCCAACGCCGTTGATTATATTGGTGCTGGAACCGTCGAGTTTATTTATGACGTACCCAGCAACGCAATCTACTTTATGGAAATGAATACCCGCTTACAGGTAGAGCATCCGGTTACAGAGGTTGTGACGGGTATTGATATTGTTAAGAAGCAGTTTGAAATTGCATCTGGTGAATCCATCGCAGACCTTACGCCATCAGAGAAAGGTTATGGCTTAGAGATCCGCGTCAACGCTGAGAAGGCAATCGTCGATTCGGAAGGCAATGTATCCTTTAACCCAACGCCTGGTTTGATTACGGCTTGTGAATTACCCGAGGACGAAAACATCCGCCTGATCTCTATGGCGGGAGAGGGTAAGGTGGTTTCACCTTTCTATGACAGCCTGATTATTCAGATCATCTGTTACGGCGAAGACCGCAATGACGCGATCAAGAAGATGCTGGACTACCTGGACAAGGTCAAAATCACAGGGATCTGCACCAATATCAGTCTGGTGAAACGCATACTCCGGGATCAAGAATTTATTGATGGAATCTACGATACTAGCTACTTACCTAAATTTCTGAAACGCATCGACGTCAACGAACTGATTCGAGAGATTGAAGAGGCTTCGGGCAGTGATGGTAAGGGAATTGATATGGAGATGCTGAAGATCGAGGGCAGCGATGAGATTAAAGTGTTGTCTCCGTCTACTGGTGTGTTCTATCGCACACCGTCGCCTTCAGAGCCAGAGTACGTCAATGTGGGTGATATCGTATCTACTGAGGTAACTCTCTGTCAGCTTGAAGCGATGAAGATGTTTACACCGATGAGCTTGAATTCATTTTCTAGCGACGACGGTGAGTTGTATGCATCAACTCAGCAATACAAAGTAACTCGGGTCAATTTGACCAGCGGCCAACAGGTTAATGAAGGGGACTTGTTGTTTGTCATTAAGCCCATGGCGGTGAAGGAAGATGCCGACGCAGCCTAGCGTCGGTGCTTAACTTCAGGGCTGAGAGCTTGCTTCGTCGAGAACCGGCAGCGCTATTATCCGCCACGCACCATCGACTTGCTGAAATATTATGTCGAAGCGGATGCCCATCGGGCGAGTTTCAAAGCCACCCCTTAGCCTTAAGAGCCCCTGTTTGTGAGCGGTCCCAGGTAGACAGTAAGCCGGTTCGATCAGGATCGCTCGGCCCAGGTCGGTTCTCGAAACTCACGAAATGTATCGTAAAGACTACCAACAGAATTGTTCGCCTGAAAGCCCGGTGCGTGCAGGACTGAGTAGTTGCCGGTGCGGTTGGCATTGTCGAGAGCCACCACCGTTGACCAAACCAGTCTGGCGTTTAACGCACTATCTGCTTCGGCCGCTCGGGCGTCATTACCGAGCACTTGAATAGAGATCAGCAAGGACAGCAAGAATGCTGGTGAGGTAAAAACCCTCACCAGCAGCAACGCGTTAGCACTCGAGTTTATCAAGAGTAGAAAACGCCGACTCGTGCGCCAACCTTACCGTGGTCAACACCCACACCCACACCCACACCCACACCCACACCCACACCCACTCCCAGACCTAGGCCGCCAAGCCAGAGCATCTTGTCTGATTAATGGTAGGACGCGTCGACCGCAATAGACTCAGCACTGTCGTCGTGACCGATACCTCCACTAATTGCAAAGGTAGACCGTGGTGCCCTTCCTAGTGACATGACGTTCTTGATGAGGTGCTTGCGAGGCGATAAGCTTGCATAATACTTGATAGATCAAGTACTATGCCTGAATGAGCGATTCAAATATTGAAAAAAGAACAGAAGTCACGATCCTGCAATTTTTGGAAACGGCGGCCTATCTAGAGAGGCGATTGGACAGGGCACTGTCCGCGACTCGGGGTATCAGCTTCAGTGAATACAGATTACTATCGGCGCTTTCCAGCGTAACCGGCAATGGAATTCCTAGGATTGATCTTGCAAATGCCGTCGGTTTGACGGCTTCTGCTGTGACACGCGCACTCAAGCCACTAGAAAAGATTGGTCTGGTGACAACTCTAAAAAGCGAGCGTGATGCGAGGCAGAGTTTGGCGGTGATTACATCGGCAGGTCTTGAGCTTCTCGATGATGCTCACGGTGTTCTGCATGATTTGTTCAAGCAATTGTTTATCAACACATTAAGCACGGCCGAAGTCACAGCGTTTCAAAGCCGACTGTCCGAGATTAAGCACCCGTCGTGAAGGTGAGAAGTGAAGGTGAGAAGTGAAGGTGAGACGTTAGGCAGCTGTCGGGCTTGATTGCAGGTCGTCTGTTTTGAGTCTTTGCTTTTCTCTGCGGAGTCGCAGTAGTTCGTTCAAATGATCGTCGATTTTGAGTTGATAGCTGGCGCGAATATCCTGTTTTAGAGCAGCCAAGGCGGCAGGCTCTGATACGCTGAAAGGCGCGTTGGCTATTTCCGACTCACGGGCATCGCGAAGGCGATCAAGTTCGGATTCGAGTTCAAAAATGTTGGTGTCCACGCCCGTTAAAAGCTGTGGTTCGATAACCGTATTTTCAATCTCGACCGGCATCGTAGTCTCCGTCACCTTTTTTGGGCTTACGCGGCAAGGCACATAAGCAAACACAGCGGTGCCATCTGCTTGCAGGCAAGTAAATATCTCTGCCTTAGCAGCGGGTGAGATTAGAATTAGGATGAGCATCAAGCTTTTCATTGCCGAATGATACGTGCCGTGCGCGTCGATGAACGTTTAGCTGGTATGAATGGCATGCTACCGCGACGGAACGTCAATAAAGCGCCCCAGCGTTTGAGTGATGGCTTTTGTACCTAGGGTTTCGTATCGGCTCAGCTTGCTTTGCACGTAAAAGATATCAAGCAACGGTCCGGATGCGCCGGCCAACATCTGAGCTGTCGTCACCAGTATTCCGCAAAAGAACGGGACAACACCATAGCTTTCCTTTTGGTGAGCTAGGAGGGCTTTTGCGGCGGCGGTTGGACTCTCATCAAGTACGAATGATGATAAAAGCGAATTGAAGTAATACAATGTATCCCGTATTGGAATGAAACTGCCTCATGATTGAAAATCTTGAAACGCTACTCGCCTTGTCAAAAACCGGCACGATGCTGGAAGCCAGTACGGAGCTGCGAGTCTCTCAGTCGGCCGTTAGCAAGCGTATTGCGACACTGGAGAAGTATTACGACAAGAAGTTGATCCAGAAAAAGGGGCGGCGTGTTGAGTTGACGCGGCACGGTCAGCAGTTGGTTGATAAAATTCCCCCCATTCTTTCGGAGCTTCGAGATCTATTTGTCGAAGATAGGGGGTCCGGTAGTGGTGAGCTCGTTATTGGTGTTTCTGAGGCTATTCTGTCCTCCTGGGGACCAAAGGCATTTTTCGAGATCCAGCAAGGTATGCCGGATGTTATTTTTTCTTTTCATACCCACCGGACACCCGTCGTGTTGGATCGAATTCGCTCTGGTGAATTCATGGCGGGCGTCTGCACCGGTTCCGACACACTAGACAAAGACCTTCAATCAGAAGTGTTGGGTTACGAGCCGATGGTGATAATTCCCAGTGGCCTGACGCCTTTGACGTGGCCAGAAAACCAACCGCTTAGCGTCATTACTATTGAAGATCACTCGGGTGCATGGCGATCGTTTAAAGGCGAGGCCGAAAGATTGAACATTCGCCGCGAGGTGTCGCTAGAGAGTTTCTTTGGCGTGGCGCAAATGGCAATTGCAGGTTTTGGTCACGGGCTTGTGCCGATAGGTGTCGCACGAACGTTGAATGTGCCGGAGAAGGTCATGGTCAATCTAGGCGACAAGGGTTTGCGTCGCCCGGTACGATTTGTAGCCCGAAAGTCGACCTACGCGCTACCGATGGTCAGTAGTTTTTTTCAGGCGTTGATGAGCCGGTTAGGTACCGGCACCGTCGGTTAGCGACAACAAATTAGCTCAGTCCCCGTCTTCATCCATCGGTGTCAAGGATAGGCCCGAGGCAGGTTTGGGTTGAGGCTCTGCTGCTGCCGGAGCTTCTGTGGGTGCCGCAGGTTTGGCTTTCTGCTCTGCAGTTTTTGGTTTTGCGGTGCCAGCTGCGGCCGCGGCCTCTTCTGCTTTCGCTTTTGCTGCAGGATTATTATCCAGGGTAACTCTGAGTCTTAAGTTGTTCTTGGAGTCAGCATTTTTGAGGGCTTCCTCTAGTGTTATCTTGCCTTGCTTGAAGAGTTTAAACAGCGCCATGTCGAAAGTCTGCATGCCTTGCTCGCCAGATTTTTCCATCAGCTCTTTCAGTGAGCTGACGTCGCCCTTAGCGATTAGGTCAGCAGCTCTTGGTGTTCCTAACAAAACTTCAATGGCGGCAGCACGCTTGCCGTCGACAGTTTTCACTAGCCGCTGACTAATAATGCCGCGCATATTCAGCGATAAATCCTGAAGCAGTTGGCTATGTCGTTCCTCTGGGAAGAAGTTAATTATTCGATCCATCGCCTGATTGGCGTTGTTAGCGTGTAGCGTTGATAAGCAGAGGTGCCCGGTTTCCGCAAAGGCGAGGGCATGTTCCATGGTTTCCTTATGCCGAATTTCGCCGATCAAGATGACGTCGGGTGCCTGACGCAGGGTGTTCGCTAGTGCGTCTTCCCATGAGTGAGTGTCAGTGCCAATTTCTCGCTGATTCACAATGCAGCCCTTGTGGGGGTGCGTGAATTCAACGGGGTCTTCGATGGTAATGATGTGGCCTTTGCTTTTTTGATTGCGGTAATCAATCAAGGCGGCCATCGAGGTAGATTTTCCTGAACCAGTACCGCCGACAAACAGGATCAACCCCAGCTTCGACATAATGAGTTTAGGAAGGACCGGCGGTAAGCCTAGATCTTTATAATTGGGCAGCGTGTCACCGAGGCGACGAATCACCATCGCGGCTTCGTTGCGCTGCTGAAAAATGTTGACGCGAAAGCGGCCCATTTTAGGTCTTGAGATGGCGAGGTTCATTTCTGGGTTACTGGCGAACTGAGCTCGCTGCTCTTCGTTCATCACCAAGTTTGCGATCTGTAATACTTCGCCAGGTCGCATTGACCGTTCGTTGATCCGATTTAATGTACCGTGGAACTTGGCACTCGGTGGCGCTCCCACACTGAGGTAAAGGTCAGAGCCTTCCTTATCGACGAGGATCTGGAGGCACTCCTCAAATTGTGCGGTAATATCAAATTCCATAGTTCGACTCAATGCGGCAGATTCTTTCCTAGAATAAACCTTTCGGGCAGCCCCATGCTAGTAACTAAAGGTGATACCGTCGGGCGACGTGAGTGTGAGGTGGTTATTTGTAGCAGCTTCTGTATAGCCTATCTGTTGGGCGTCAATGTTAAAGCTTCGAGCGATATCGATTACTGCTGCAACCCGTGATGGTGGTACATAGACTTCCATGCGGTGACCCATATTAAAGACCTTATACATTTCCTCCCAGTCTGTGCCAGACGCGCTCTGGATTGCGGCAAACAGAGGTGGGGTAGGAAACAGATTATCCTTGATGAAATGTACCTGGTTGCCGAACTTCAAACACTTAGTCTGAGCCCCGCCAGAGCAGTGAATTAGGCCGTTAACCTCTGTGCCTAGTTCGGCAAGAATGCGTTGAATGACCGGAGCATAGCTGCGAGTGGGGCTCAGTATCGCCTCCCCAACGGTCAATGTTGAGCCTGGTAGTGGATCGCCTAGTGAGTAGGGGCCGCAGTAAACAAGGTCTTTCGGCACGTTTGGGTCAAAGGTTTCTGGATACTTTTCTGCGTAAGCTTGATTCAACATGTCGTGCCGTGCGCTCGTTAGGCCGTTGCTGCCGATGCCGCTGTTTTCGATGGTCTCGTAGCTCGCCATTCCGGTTGACGATAAGCCGACGATGGCGAGGCCAGCGCTAATGTCGTTGCGGATTACATCGGCTTTTTTCATGATGGCAACGGCGCAACTGTCAACCACAACAGTGCCCGTTAGGTCGCCGACATCGGCTGTTTCGCCGCCGCCGGAGTAAATTTGCACACCTTGATCTCGCAGCGTGGCCATGAAGCTCTCGCTTCCTTCGATCAGCGCCGCCACAACTTCACCGGGACAGTTCAAGGCATTACGGTTGATGGTGTTGGATATCAGGATCCGGCCATTGATTCCCACGCAAAGCAGATCGTCAAGATTCATCACGATGCTGTCCTGGGCGATGCCGTGGAAGACCGCTGGGTCGCCGGACTCTTTGTATTGTAAGTAGGCAATAATAGACTTGGTGCCGCTGCCATCGGCATGAATGACGTTGCACTTTTCGGGATCCCCGGACAGATAATCCTCGGTAATTTTGCAGAATGTCCCTGGAATGGCCCCGTGATCCATCTTATCCACAATATTGTGTACTTCAGACTTGTCTGAACTCACGCCCCTGGATTGATATCGGCTCGTGCTCGATGGCTCGCTGACGACAAACCCAGATCGATCTTTAACGCTGATAACACCGCGAAATTCTAACTGACGATAAGCTTTTGCGACGGTGTTGGTGGCGACTTCGTGGTCGGTTGCCACGGATCGAATGCTCGGCAATTTATCGCCTGGCTGCATCTCGCCAGTGTTGATGGCGAAGTGAATTTGATCGATGATTTGCTGAAAGACAGGCGTAGTCTGGCTGGTATCAATGAGGAGTTGCATGGCGGGCCCGAGGTCATCTGTATCAACAGGATGATACAGGTGGCCATTGGTGAAGGATAGTAATTTCTGTCCCCTATTCAGTCCGCCTTTCTTCTATAATGCGCGCTCTTTAATGTCCGCTGATAGAAGGGGACCCCATGAAATCTGCCGCCCGAGTCGCAATAGTTGATTATGATGCTGGAAATCTTGGTAGCGTGCGACGCGCCTGCCAGGAAGTTGGCATCGATTGTGTGATCACCTCCGAACCAGAGGAGATTTTATCTGCGGATAAAGTCATTTTCCCTGGTGTTGGTTCGGCCGAGAGCGCCGTCGATACTTTGCATCAACGGGGCCTGTTTCAGGCTCTGTTGGATTTTTATGCCACTGGCAAACCTTTTTTGGGTATCTGTCTTGGCAGCCAGATCCTTTTGGAACATACAGAAGAGGGTAATAAGGATTGCCTTGGCATTGTGCCCGGCTGTTGCGAGCGGTTTGATTATGTCGATCGGCAATTCAAGGTGCCCCATATAGGCTGGAATGAGATTGAAATTCAGCGGCCTCATCCGATGCTGAAAAATGTCGAAGACGGGGACGAATTTTATTTTGTCCATTCGTACTTCAATCGCCCTAAAGAAGCTCACGTCATAGCGATGACTGAGTACGGGCATCGTTTCTGTTCTGTGATAGCGCGCGACAATCTGTTTGCGACGCAGTTTCATCTTGAAAAGAGTGGCAAGAAAGGCCTTGCGATCTTAGATGCCTTTCGTGATTGGGATGGGACAGAATCATGTTAAGTAAAAGAATTATCGCTTGTCTTGATGTGCGTGAAGGCAAGCTCGCTAAGAGCGTAAAGTTTGTGGATACCAGGGACATTGGTGATCCAGTTGAAAAAGCCGCCGAGTATTACGAAGATGGGCTCGATGAACTCGTCTTTTACGACATCACTGCGTCGAGTGATAAAAGAGACATCATGTTGGATGTGGTCGAAAGCGTAGCGGAAAAAATATTTATTCCGTTCTCCGTCGGCGGTGGTATTAGAACTGTCGCAGATGCTAATCGATTGCTTTGGGCGGGTGCAGAAAAAATCAATGTGAACTCGGCTGCTGTTCTTAGGCCCGAACTGATTGCGGAATGTGCGCACGCCATCGGTGGTCAGAATGTCGTGCTCTCGATGGATATTTTGAAAGTTGAAACCAACCGAGACTTCCCAAGCGGTTATGAAGTGATCATTAATGGCGGCCGAACGCCGACAGGAATTGATGCTCAGTCTTGGGCCCTGAGGGGCGAAGAATTAGGTGCGGGTGAACTGGTTGTTAACTCAATTGACGCAGACGGAACGAAGGCGGGTTATGAAATTAATCTCACTAGGATGATTGCCGAAGCTGTATCGATTCCAGTGATTGCCTCTGGCGGAGCAGGTAAGCCCGAGCATCTATATGAGGTGCTGACAGAGGGCAAGGCGGACGCCGCGCTCGTCGCCTCTATGGTGCACTTTGGTGAGTACACGGTATCAGGCTTAAAGCGTTGGTTGCACGATCATGGCGTCAAGGTCCGTTTAAACTACTAGTTGAAAGCGAGTTGTCTAACTCACTGGAGGTCACATGAGTGAAGCGCGGTTTGAGATTTTGGAAACTAAAGTGGCGTTCCAAGAAGAGCTGATTCAGCAGTTGGATGATGCTGTTATAGCCCAACAAAAGCAGCTTAGTGACATGCACCAGCTGCTAAAAGTACTTAGATCAGAGTTAACATCGATGGAAACTCAGGTGCCTGATTCCCCAGAGATGCCCCCTCCCCATTATTAGAACTGCAAAACAGGGTGTTTATTATGTATGCAATAAAAGTTAAGGATGGCGGTGATCTGTCATGGGAAGAGGTCGCGACGCCCGAGCCCAATGGCAATGAGGTGCAAATTAAAGTTCATGCGACAGCGATCAATCGTGCCGATTTGATGCAACGAAAGGGACTGTACCCGCCACCTCCCGGCGCCAGCGAAATCATGGGGCTCGAGTGTGCCGGCGAAGTCATGTCGCATGGTGTGGATGTCGTAGGATTTAAGGTCGGTGATCGTGTTTGCGCGCTGCTCGCGGGCGGCGGTTATTCCGAAGTGGTCACGGTTGATGCGGGCAGCGTTTTACCTTTGCCTTCCGGGTTATCTATGGAGCAGGGCGCTGCGCTACCGGAAGTTTTTGCGACCGCATGGCTTAACATTTTCATGGAAGCTGGGCTGCAGCCTGGAGAGAAAGTGATTCTTCATGCCGGAGCCAGCGGTGTCGGTACTGCGGCTATCCAGCTGTGTGGAGCTTTTGGCAGCGAAACCTTTGTGACGGTAGGCAATGAAGACAAGCTTGCGGCTTGCATTGAGTTAGGGGCTACCGCGGGTAGTAACCGCCACGAAGGATCTTTCATTGAGAAAGCCAAGACCTTCGCGCCAGAAGGTGTCGGTGTCATTTTGGACCCTGTCGGCGGGGCGTATCTTGCTGACAATCTCGCGCTATTAGGTTTAGGTGGACGTCTGGTGTTGATCGGGCTGATGGGTGGTGCGCAAACTGAAATTAATCTGGGTTTGATGATGATGAAGCGTTTGCGAGTCATTGGGTCGACTTTGCGCGCCCGTCCTCTGGTCGAAAAGTCGGCGGTGATGGCTCAATTGCGTGAGCGGGTATGGCCCAAAATTGAATCAGGAGAAATTCGTGCGATTGTCGATACTGTGTTTCCGATTCAGGACACTGCTGCTGCACATGAATTGGTTGCCAGCGACAAAACAATTGGCAAAGTAATCCTCTCAGTGCGTCAGTAACGACAGCTCTGTCTCCATCTGGGTATTGCCAACACCATGGTGATTGTCCCACTTACAGCACCCTGACGGTATCGTTGGGGTGCCAGGCGCAGCTAGGCAAAAAACCTAGGCAAAAAACCTAGGCAAGAAACTAAGTGCAGTGCTAAGTGCAACGCTCTGCTATGAGTGCTGAGATCAGTTTAGTTGTTAGCTAAACTTCTGAGACATCTTCGGCTTGAAAACCCTTATCTGTTTCAGAAAGTTCGAACTCTACTTGTGCACCTTGCTTCAGTGTACGATAGCCCTCGCCTCGAATAGAGCGAAAATGGACGAATACATCTTCGCCTCCTTCCCTCTCGATAAAGCCAAAACCTTTAGCATCGTTGAACCATTTTACAGTTCCTGCTTGTCTATCCGACATAGCCAGTACCTCTTTTTTTATTGTCGCTTGCCACTGTTTCGTAGCATTCAGCTTATTATTATTGTCTTCTAGTTGTGCCTCTTGAGTGCACTTTTGTTCTTGCGCCAATCTTGAATCGGCGGTGCCTGCACCTATTTGGCACATTAGCACTGATCTGATTAAGGCAGAGTTCACCACAATAGTGCAAGGACTATTTTGGGTGCGAGGTTTATAACGACGCTACAAGCTTGCGACTCGGTCTTTTTGAGCAATCAATTGTTGCAGTGCGGTTTCGAGATCTTGAAGTTTGTCCTTCTCTTTCTGGACGACATCAGCTGGGGCTCTATCGACGAAATTCGGGTTGTTAATTTTCCCCTCGGCACGTGTGCGTTCTTTCTCTTTGCGATCAATTTCTCGTGTTAGACGATCGACCTCAGCATCCTTATCTATGAGTCCACTCATCGGCACGAGTACCTGCATATCTCCAACCAGGTGGGTGGCTGAAATCGGTGTCTCGGCGCCTGATTCTAGCCATGTGAGTGATTCTGGTTTGATTAGGAAGTTAAGCAGCGATTCGTACTGCGTCAGTCGCGCCTTATCGGTATCGTTACCGTTTTTGAATAAAATAGGGATTGGTTTAGCAAAAGAGATATCCATTTCACCGCGGATGTTTCGCGTGGCTGTAACGATAGCTTTGAGCCAAGCAACGTCTGCAGTCGCTGGTTCGTTGATCAGGCTTTCGTTGGTCTCCGGAAAAGACTGCAGCATGATAGTCTCGCCGTTGCCGCGAATAGCTTCGGGTAGCTGTTGCCAGATTTCTTCCGTCATAAAAGGCAAGAATGGGTGCGCCAGACGCAAGGTCGCTTCGAGTACCGATAACAGCGTGAATCGGGTTGCGCGAAGTTCCTCTGGCGTTGCCGCCTCGTTGTATAAAACCGGTTTGGTCAGTTCCAGGTACCAATCACATAGTTCATCCCAAACGAACTCATAGATCGCCTTGGCAGCTAGGTCGTATCGATATGTTTGCATCGCGCGTTCGACGCTAGCGGCGGTTTTTTGGAACTCAGAAACAATCCAGTGATCAACGACCGACAGCGCCTTAGCGCCGCTGACCGTATCTTCAGCGAGTGGCAAGGTGTTCATCATGACGAAGTTGGAAGCGTTCCAAAGCTTGTTGCAAAAATTCCGATAACCCTCAACCCGTTTCATGTCAAAACGAATGGTTCGGCTGCTGGTTGCAATGGAATAGAAAGTGAAGCGCAGTGCGTCAGTGCCGTGGGCATCAATGCCGTCCGGAAACTCTTTGCGGGTTGCTTTCTCGATTCTCGCGGCCATTTTCGGCTGCAGCATATTAGCGGTGCGTTTTTCAATTAAGGCATCCAGAGAAATGC
>JBNMQM010000012.1:0-84362 GCA_051278195.1 Candidatus Azotimanducaceae bacterium | reverse complement strand
CATCTTTCTGGAGCAATAGACAGTGATGGCGCAGACAAAGCCGCTCGCTTTCTGCAGCTATGCGATGCTTTTGATATCCCCGTTGTTAGCCTGTGCGATACACCCGGCATTATGGTCGGCCCAGATATTGAGAAAACGGCTCTGGTTCGCCACGCGGCACGCATGTTCGTCATTGGCGCTAGCCTGACCGTTCCATTCCTGACAATCGTGCTACGCAAAGGCTATGGGCTTGGTGCCCAGGCGATGGCTGGTGGCGGCTTCAAGGCATCGGTATTTACGGTGACTTGGCCAACCGGTGAGTTTGGCGGCATGGGATTAGAGGGCGCGGTTAAGTTGGGTTACCGCAAAGAACTCGAAGCCATCGAGGATCCAGACGAACGAAACGCCGCATTTGAGAAGCGCGTCGAGTTGATGTACCAACGAGGCAAAGCCGTAAACTTTGCTACCGCATTTGAGATTGATGACGTTATTGATCCAGCGGATACGCGAAAATGGATTTTGGCGGGCTTAAAGTCTGCTCCGGCACCCACACCTCGTTCCGGTCGAAAGCGTGCAGTTGATACCTGGTAAGAACAGAATCAGCTGAGCATCCCCTGAGCCGCGCCAGCACGCAGCTTAAACGAGCAGATAACGTTAGAGAGCTCAATGCGTAGGCGGCGACTGCCGAGCAATGGCGAAGATCCAATGGTGCTCTTGAGGGGCACAAAAAAAGCGAGCCTCAATTGAGGCTCGCTTTTCGGTATTACAAAGTGGTCTGAGGTTTACTTGCTCTGACGGCGGCGTCTAACTCCAAGCCCAACCAAACCCAACCCTAAAAGCACAAATCCTGCAGGCGCTGGCACAGACGTCGTGTTAAAACCGAAATCGTGCGTACCCGAGCGGCCGAACGTGCCGAGCCCTGCGAGCGTGTCTGCTTCAAAGATCCCATCAAGATCAGTATCAATGTCTGCGAATTCTACATTTCGCACAAATACTGTGTCGCCGCTGGAATCATCTGTAATCTTCATGAAACCGTCCGTCTGTCTCAGCCAACCCTCGACATCTGGGTTTGAGCCGTCCAAATCAAAATGGCCGCCATTGTGATCCGTTATACCGACTATACCGAATTGGTCACTAAAGCCATCGGCGTCAAGGTCGACATCGTCGAGCAATTCAAGATAGCCATAGTTCATGGCACCGTTATTTGGACCATCTTTCTGACCGGGGCCAGAATCAAGACCATCAATAACATAATCTAGGTACCACTCACCGGCAGCCGTCGTGCTCACGTTCGTCGTATCAAGAATTAGATCCGTGTCGTAGACAAATTCCAAGAACCAGGTTGTCTCGGTGCCGTCTGCCCAATCATTATTGACATTGTCACCGTCATCCCAGCCACCGACGACTTCGCCGAAGATGCTCACTTGACCAAGGGTGGTGTCAACTTCCATCGTGAGGTCAGAACCTGGATGCCCAAAAGAGAATGTCCAATCTTCGGCACCAAAGAGGTTGTCGAGGCGAAGGCCATATGGCGGCGGCGCATTTTGCCCTGGCTTGTCACTCAACGTGTACTCAATAATTTCAGCTTGTGCTGGTAGCACCGAAAAGCAGACTGCAGCAGCAAACCCAGAGACTAGTTTTTTCATAGCGTTCATAGGGATCTTTCGCATCAATGATGATTTCACTTCCAACATGCAATACTCACGCCAGCACTCGCATCCTATTGTTTAATATAAAATTTCGTTTTTCTGTAGGATCACAGCTGCGCGCAGGTGTAAAGTTTTTCGACAATCCACTCGCCAGCGCTATTCGCCGCTCGCGGCTTCATAATGCGCGCGTATCTCCAGGTCATCAGGCGCCATTTCGGTTGCCTGCTTAAGAATCACTAAACCCTCACTGCCCCTACCGTTCTTAAACAAGAACCAACCGTAGGTGTCTAGAATCTGAGCATTGTCACCGGCCAACTCATAGGCACGCTTGCCCGCAACCAATGCTTTTTCTGGCTCTGCTTCACCATAGGCCCAAGCGAGATTATTTTGAGCAGCCACATTTTCCGGGTCAGTTTCCAAAACCAGGCGATAATCGGCTTGTGCTTCTTGTCGGTCCTCAATGGCCAGCGAATAGCCCGCCCGCATCATTAACACAGCATTGGCATTCTCTGCCTGCTCTATCCAAAGACCGAAAAATTCGAGGATCTCACTCTTTTCAGAATTCGCTAATTCCAAAGCCCGAAAGACTTTAAACCCGAGTTGATCACCTCCTGTTTTACGCCACACACCCAAATAAGTGTCTTTAGCTGCGTCGAAATTCCCCTGAGCGGAGGACAGGTCACCCGCTAAGATCTCAACAATAGGTCGGCTAGAAACAGCCCTTAACCGCTCGATGTTAAGCGCTGCCGCGTCATACTTTTGATCCTTAATATCGAGCGTAACAAGCGCAGCCAAAAGTCTTTCACTACTGGCAAACTTCTCGATTGAGCGCGTCAAAAGGTCACGGGCGTCTGTAATTTTGTCTTTCGAAATCAGGTCTCTTGAAGACGCCAGTGTTAGAGACTCAAAGAGCCGAATCGCTTCTTTCGTGAAATCGCCATCGTACTGACTAAACACCTCAGTCGCTTGTTCGAGTCGGCCATTTCTACCCAGGTATTCACTGAGAATCAAAACTGCCGTGTTAGAACGACTTGCATCGAACATCTTCTTGAGTTCGTCAACCACAAGTTCTTTTCTTTCGGTCAGTTCCAGCGCTGTAATAAAGCCCTTATACGGGTCTACCTCGTCAGGACTCAAAGCAATAATTTTTCGATACTGTTGTTCTGCCGCAGAGAATTTTTTTGTTTCCATGTATATGCGAGCTAGTTGGTTCCTCGCGACAATTGACTCTCCTAACTTCAGCACTTGCTTGAATTTTTCTTCCGCTAACTCCGCACCAGGCAAACGTAAATAGTAGGCGCCGACGAGCAGCTGAGTGGCTATTGAATTGGGGTACGAGGCATCTAAGCCGGCAACAAGCTTGTCTGCCTTGTCGTTCATTTCCAATTTAAGGTACAAGCCAATTAATATTCGCTGCACAGCAGGGTCACTTGGGCTCTTTTCCAGCGCCAGTTGCAACTCCACTAATGCCTCAGTGTAAGCTTCTTTACCGAGTTGAATTTGCGCAATGGCCAGGTGCAACCGTCCATCAGTAGGGTCTATTTCAATAGCCCTTTTGAAATAACCTTCGGCCGTTTCAAATTCGTTAAGCTCGTTCAAAGCGACGGCGTACAGCGCCATAAGCTTGGCGTTGTCAATGTTGTCAATGTCCTTGCCGAGCCGTTCGATCACCTTTTCAGCGTTCCCGAGTCGAAGCTGCGTTACCGCATAGATTTGCAATTCCGTGTGGGTCGACGTTTCCGCATCGATGAATTGTTCCAACTGCAGTGCAGCCGCCTCATTGTTACCTTCCAAGAAATCAACGGTTGCTAACAAAGTTGCCGCCCTCGGCGACGTCGGAGCGATTTCTCTCGCCTCTGCAAGAGTAGAACGAGCGGAATCCAAATCTCCCGACTCTATTGATTCGAGCGCAGACTGCAGCAGGTTGGTCGTTTGTTGAGCCCCAGGCAAAGCTTCTGTTAACAGCCCGGCGAAAATCATGGCTTCTTCAGACTTACCTTGAGCCATCAGAACGTCTTTCATGCTGACCAGTATCGAGTACTTTAATGGCGTAATGATGTCCGTCGAAGGTAACGATGAAATCGCATCATTTAAAAAGACCTCAGCCGAATCTAATTCGTTCTGCCGGCTGGCGATCGTGGACCGCAGATACAAGCTTTCAGCGCGAATGTTCGCGTCAGAGAAATTTTCCGCGAGTAATACCTTAGCCTCCGCTAACTCGCCCAGCCCCAAATGAATTCTGGCCAAGCCAAGCGTCGCTGCCGAATCATCTGGGTTGTTCGCAAGCACCTGCGAATACAGTTCTCGAGCTCTATCAGGGTTTCCTTGGCTCGCGGCCTGACGCGCTGCTAGTCGCCTCGCCTGATCGGCCTCTGGCATCGCAAGTAGCTTGAGTGCGTCTCCTGCTGAACGAAGCTTGCCAGCATCTAAATTTGCCTCGACAAGCAGCAAGAGCGTTTCTTCTTCCGGACCTTGTATTTGACCCAACATTTCACCAGCTTCACGTGGCTGGCCAAGCTTCAAATAGATCTGGCCCATGATTTGATAAGCTTTTTGATTATCCGTAGAAAGCTGAATGGCATTGGAGGCTTCGATTAGCGCCGCCTGAAATTGGCCCTGAGAGATATACGACTGAGCACTGAAGACATACGCATCATATTTTGCCGCAGCCTCCGCTTCATCATCCGAGCAGCCGGAGATGGCAAAAACGAGAGCCAATAAGCCAAATATTGTTGAAAATCGCTTTAAGCGCCCGTGCTCTGAATTGGTTATGCTAAACAATATTTTATCTCAACCTTCGTTTTAAAGATGTGAATTTTTCTTGGCCGACCTTTTGATTATCGAATTCTAGCCATACAGTCTACGAAGATACTAAAAATCTGACCGAAATTTTGGGAAATTAGGTGGAACAGCTTTTATACATCGCCGCACTGACCGCGACGCTATGTTACATATCAATTGCCGTCACGACAGCCATAAGATTTCAGTCGGTGGGTTATCCTATTGTAATTGCTCTGCTATTTACCAGCGTCTGGAGTACCTATGGTGCAATCAGTACTCGGATAGACCTGCTGCTGTTAGGTTTTTGGGCATCAGGACTGCTGGGAATTCTCAATCAACACCGCGAACTTGAGACGAGCAAACTGGTTTGGGCAGTGCTTTGGTCCGTGCCGGTGATCTCTTTTGTCGCTGGAATCTACTTCGCCATCAGGCCCTCAAGCGCCTTTCTATGGCCGCTTTTGTATTGCAGCGTAGGGATACTGGTCATCACCGAACAGGTCATTAGGGCATCAAATCGATATATCCGTGCCATCTCTATCGGCCTTGCAACCCTGTTTCTCTTTGAACTCTATATCGTCGCTAGAACGGCGGCGACAGACAGTTTTTCAAACGACCTACTTCACGCACGGGTCTTGCTGAATGGCGTGGTTGCGACTTTCTTAATGATTGTATCACTGTTGATAAAAGATGAGCCGAAACGCACAAAACAGGTCGCTTTGTCGAGGCCAATGGTCTTCACGACAACGAGCCTGCTGATCGCTGGCGGCATGGTAACGTTCATCGCGATAGCCAGTTATCTACTGGATTCAAGGCTCCATCAGTACCAACCTATTCTGCAACCCTTCTTGTTTTTCAGCTTTATCTTATTGCTCGGCATAAATCTTCGCTCGTCTACCCAGCGAGCCAGAATCAGAGTGTGGATCAATAAAAATTTCTTCAAAACAAAGTTTGACTACAATCAAGAGTGGCAAAAACTCACAGATAAGCTGGCAAAAGACCGAGGTACGGACTATGGCTTCGTTGCTCTCAATGCGATCATGCCGCTCTACCGAAGTAGTTCGTCAGCGCTACTGTTGGCGGAAGGCAACCAACTCACCTGCCAATCTGTGCTGGGTACGATGAAACCACCACGCTCTATCAATTTGCTCGAGTCAGAGCGATTTTCAGAACTGCTCAGCACTGGCTGGATATTCGTCACGCAAAACTCCAACCGCTCTATGCTGAAGGAAAATCACAATCTCCCAAGATCGATTTTAGACATTGATCCCAACCTGATTGTGATCCCGCTAAGGAGTGAAGCTTCGATCATCGGCGCAATCGTGCTGATCGTTGAGCCTAGGCTCATGGAGGATTTTGACTGGGAAGACATCGACCTGCTTGAGTTGATGAGTAAACAAATAGCAAATTTCGCCGCTTATCGAAAGCTTGCACTGGAAAGCTCAATCCGCAGCCAGTTTGAGACTTATCACCAGATCAGCACGTTTGTCATGCACGACCTAAAAAACCTCATCGCCCAACAAATGCTTGTCGTTCAGAATGCAGCCCGGTTCAAGGACAATCCAGAGTTTGTTGCCGACGCTATTGATACGATTGAAAATTCCGTGAAACGGATGAATCGCTTGATGCTAAAAATAAACAAACACAGCGTTATGCCGGCGGAGGAAGATAGTCAGGAGCAAATCTCTCTGTCAGAGTCGATCAATACCGCCCTTGTTAAGGTCGGCAACCGCAAACCTCTACCGCGCTACGTATCAGAAACAGAAGCTGACGCGATAATGGGTGAAGCCGATTCGCTTATCATGGCACTCACACACATTCTCAGTAATGCGCAGGACGCATGCGTCGAGAACAACGACATTGAGATACTGGTAAAACTTAGTGAGGATTCGAACACCATCATCTGTTCAATCAGAGACACTGGCGCAGGCATGGATCAAGACTTTGTTGATCACCGATTGTTCAAACCATTTGACTCAACCAAAAAAACAGTCGGTATGGGAATTGGCGCGTATCAATCTCGCGAAATTATACGTAAAATGGACGGCCAAATATCTGTTGAGAGCACCCTGGGAGAAGGTACGTGTTTTACGATCTACTTACCTTTGGCAAAACCGTAAGATGCGTTGCGCTAACATGCAGCCTAGCTGCCTGTTCGCCAACAATTTCTGTCACCTCTGCTGACATGCCAAATGCGCCTGAAGCCGGCGATATACTCCTAGACGAGTATCGAATTGGTGTTGGCGACTCTCTGAATGTCAGTGTGTGGAGAAATCCAGATCTGTCTGCCCAGGTCGTTGTGCTCCCTGATGGCAACATCTCGGTACCACTTGCCGGTAACGTACGCGCTGCCGGTCTGAGTACAGAAGCCCTTGCCGCGACAATTAAAACTGCGCTGACCACCTTTATTCGCCAGCCCGAAGTCACAATCAGCGTGGTAGCAGCAACAAGTTCTAACTATTTGCAAAGAGTGAGAGTCACCGGCGCCGTTAACTCTCCCGTTTCGATCAATTACAGTCGAGGTTTGACGGTTCTAGACGTTGTCCTGCTCTCCGGGGGTGTGACACCTTTTGCGAATGGTAACCGAGCCGCGCTCTATCGCACTCAAGATGGAGAGGTCAAAGTCTATCCGATCCTTCTAGATGACATATTGACAAAAGGCAAACTCGAAACAAACTATCCATTAGTTCCTGCGGATGTCATCACGGTACCGGAAAAGAGTTTTTGACGTGAATACTCATCTGGTACTGCAATACCTAAAGCTATTTTTTAAACAGGCTCGGCGCAATCTAACCGCTATTCTGATCGGAATAGCCACGGTCAGTACTTTGATATTGATCGTCGGCATGTTTCATAACCCAAAATATGAAACCAATATCACGATATTCGCCGACAACAAGAATGTCATCAAACCCTTACTACAGGGGCAAGCTGAAATCACAGCACCTAAATCGGAGCGGATCCGCATCGTCATGGAAACGTTATTCGCTCCAAGACAGCTCGAGAAGGTGATCACCGACATCCTCATGGAAGAGGTAAGCCCAACCGAAAAGCTCGTCAATGAAGCTCATATGGCCCAACTACGATCCAGCGTAAACGTTAGCGCGCCAGCCGATAACTACATCAAGATCTCTTACAGCCACAAGGATCCAGCTACTAGCTTCGGCGTCGTCAACAAATTGACGAATTTGTTTATCGAGGAAAGCGCCAAGACTAAACGCGGTGAAAGTAAAAGCGCTTTCGACTTTATTGACGAGCAGGTCAAGTCATATAAAGCTCAGCTAGTAGAAGCAGAGAATCGACTCAAGTCATTCGAAGCTGCCAATGTTGACGGTATAGAGTCACAGGTCAATGCATCAATCGACCGTCTTCGAGCCGCTGTCGATGAAATATCGATCAATATAGAAGCGGAAGAA
The DNA here is from genome assembly GCA_051278195.1 of Candidatus Azotimanducaceae bacterium. Lineage (GTDB taxonomy): Bacteria > Pseudomonadota > Gammaproteobacteria > Pseudomonadales > Azotimanducaceae > JAHRVQ01. Next base: position 76,540 of record JBNMQM010000012.1, on the reverse strand, counting down.
GTCAGAATCTCTGCATTAGAAGTGCAATTGGCGAATGAAAACAGATATGCCTCGAACAACTATAATGCGCGGGTCTATCGCGATCGTCTGACATTGCTCGAGTCACAACTCGACACAATGCGACTAAACTTCAAGGACCAACATCCGGACGTCATTGAACTAAAGCTGCAGATTCAAGATCTAAAACGAACAATTGTAGAAGTGGAGAACGCCGCGACCTCGACCAGCAGTGAACAGCTGACAGGTGAAAACAGGCTCAACCCCCTTTACGAAGAACTCAGTAACCAGCTAGGTGAGTCCAAAGTAGACGTCCAAACCATGCGTCATCGATTGACGGCAAATGAAAACAGACTTCAATCTCAATACCAAAGACGTGTACGCGTCGCGACCAACCAAGCTGAATTGTCTGAGCTCACCCGAGATTACAGTGTGAACAAGCAAATTTACGAGGACCTACTAGAGAGAAAGGAAAAAGCACGGATTTCGATGACCTTGGACATGACAGGTCAAGGCGTTTCATACAAGGTGCTGGAACCCGCTGCGTTTCCTGTATTACCGACAGGAACCCGATTTGTTCACTTTGTCATCGCCGGTCCCATTGCAGGCCTCGTCCTGGTTTTAGGTATTCTCTCTGCAACTATTTTACTCGACCATCGGGTCGCATTTGCAGACCAGTTAGACGGTCTATTCCCTGGAATTGTACTGGCAGTTCTACCCGCTGACGAGCAAGTGATGACGTCTTGGAAACTCATTGGCATTGGTGCGGTCGCCTACGTGGTTTCTTATTCCAGTGCCGCCCTAACCTATTCGATTTTGACGTAAATTTGTGAGTAAAAGCCGAAACCCCTCATCCAAGAGCGACGATCACAACATCCGTGATATGGGCGCTGCAGCCCAACTCTCAGAAGACAAAATGGATGAACTGGGTATTATCCACACCGGGACGAAAGACCAAAAACTTCTCAACAGCTTTCGCGATATTCGAAATAAACTCCTCCGTCTCAGTGACTACGAAAATTTTATTTGTCTTGTCACCTCCCTTCATGCCGGCGATGAAACGGGTTTATTATCACTGAACCTGGCAACAGTCTTCGCTTTTGATAAATCTCGGTCAGCACTTGTTGTGGATTGCAGCGCGGACCGCAACATCTTAGATGATGTGATAGGCGATACTGACTACGTGGGGCTCATCGATTTTATCGAGTCTGACTTCGATGATACATCTATCTTGCTGAATGAAGTGGGGATCGATCGCGTTCGTGTCGTACCCAATGGCAAGGTGGCCAATACACGAACAGAAATTCTCGAATCGACACGAATGCGAGAACTTGTTCTCGAACTTAAAAGTCGCTACGCAGATAGATTTATCTTCGTTAATGCACCGAACCTTTCTGTTTCCAGCGAGGTGCAGGTGCTTGCCAACATATCCGACATGGTTTTATTAGAGATCAGCGCTGGCACCGTGTCTCTGGCACAAATCTCAGAAGCGGTAGAGATGATCGGAACAGACAAAGTTGCCGGTGTGTTATTCAGAGACCATTAGGAACGTTAGAGAGTATCGCTATGCATACACCGTATCGCTATACTCGCGCCAATCTGAGACGGCCTGCTCACCTAATTAGCCAAGCAAATCGCATATGCGCCCATACCTAGCAAGCGTCCTGTCATCTATTCTTTTGACCCTTATCCTGTATAACGTTGCAGCGCACTTTTGGGGTGAATCTGACTTGCTAGGTAAGGTGCAATCCGTCGAATTGGGGGTATGGCTACCGATTCTTGCGCTCTCCATGATGAACTACCTATTGAGATTCTATCGCTGGACGAGATACATCTCATTGAACAACACCTGCTTGCTGCCGGGCTATCAGCACCTGCTGGTTTACTTTGCCGGTTTCGCTCTAACGACGACGCCTGGAAAGGCTGGTGAAGCCCTACGTTCGGTCTATCTGGCACAAGCCGGGGTCAGCGTGTCACAAAGTTTAAGTGCCTTGTTCTCTGAACGACTCATTGATCTTATCGCAATCGTACTGCTCTCCCTGCTGATCGTTGAGAGCTACTACGACGACCAGCAAGCCTGGATATTCATTGCAGTGCTGGGCGTTGCTGGCAGTATCTTTGCACTCATACATAGCCCCTACCTTCGTCAGTTACTGAACTATTTCGGCAAAATTTCAGGACAATTTTTGAAACGGGCTTTTCAATATTTAGTTGCTATGCTCGATGCATCAAAACAGATGTTGGTATCAAAGGAACTCGCTATTGGCGGCAGTATTGGCATTATTGCTTGGCTTGCTGAGGGCTTCGGGCTTTTCCTCATCCTACATTACTTAGGCTTTGAAGTTGGCGTTGCAGCAGCTATTGGCGTGTATGCCGCATCAATGCTCGTTGGCGCTCTGTCATTTATCCCAGGCGGTCTTGGCAGTACCGAGCTCGCAATGGGCGCGTTACTGATAGCGTTAGGTGCCGACCAAAGCACCGCTATTACAGCGACTCTGGTCTGCCGCATCGCGACCTTATGGTTCGCAGTAGCACTAGGCATGCTCAGTGCCCTTTGTCTAACGGCACTCGGCGTCACGCCGAAATTAGGTACAACAAATGAATGACAACGAAACACCATTGGCGGTCGACCTTGACGGCACGCTAATTTTTAGCGATATGCTATTTGAGTCCCTCGTCCGACTACTCAAAAAGAACATGTTTTATGTATTTATGCTCCCTGTTTGGTTGCTGAGGGGAAAGGCATTCTTGAAACAAGCCATTGCTGAGAGGGTCAAAATTGATGTGACCACATTGCCTTACAACTACGAACTCGTTGATCACCTTAAACTGGAGAGTGCTAAGGGTCGACCTCTATACCTAGTGACAGCCAGTAATAAACTTATTGCTCAACCCATCTGCGATCACCTGGGGTTTTTCACTGGACTATACGCATCAGACGAACAGTCAAATCTCAAAGGGAAAACCAAGGCAGAGCTACTCAACAAAGTATTCGGCGAGAAAACCTATTGCTATGCGGGCAACGACGTTAGCGACTTGATTGTTTGGCAGAGTGCAAAGTCTGGCATTTTGGTTTCCAACAACAAGGCACTTGTCGAGAAGGCCAGAAAAACCGCACCCATAGAGCGCGAATTCACCCCACCCAAAGCCAGCCTAAAAACCGCGCTTAAAGCGATCCGGGTCCACCAGTGGGTTAAGAACAGCTTGCTCTTCGTCCCTATCTTCGCCGCTCACAAATTTACCGATGTACCACTCTTTCTAGACGTGCTTTTAGCCGCCGTCGCCTTTAGCCTTTGTGCCTCAAGTGTGTATTTACTCAATGATCTAATGGACATCGAAGCTGATCGTCACCACAAAACAAAAAAGAATCGACCGTTTGCATCGGGGCACTTACCGATACAGTTCGGCCTAGCGGGCTTTCCCATTCTCTTTGGCGTGGCTTTACTGCTGAGCTTAAGTTTGCCTTTACCTTTCACCATAAGCTTAATTGTTTATTACATTGCCACCAGTGCTTACTCTTTTGCGCTAAAACAAAAGTTACTTATCGACGTCGTCGTACTGGCAGGACTGTTTACGGCTCGAATAATCGCCGGTGCTGCCGCCAGCGGCGTGCTCTTGTCGGAATGGTTGCTGGCTTTTTCAATGTTCTTTTTCTTAAGCCTAGCCATGGTGAAACGCTATACAGAATTGGTTTATCTCAATGAGTCAGGACAAACGAGCACTAAAGGTCGCGGCTATAGAGTCACCGATATCCCTATCGTATCGTCCATGGGCATTGCGAGCGGGTACATTTCAGTGTTGGTGTTCGCCTTGTATCTCAATAGCCAGGCAGTGACAGGTCTTTATGCGCACCCAACGTTACTCTGGCTGCTGGGACCCATATTACTGTACTGGATCAGCAGGCTCTGGATGCTCGCCCAGCGAGGCCAAATGCATGATGACCCAATAGTATTTGCGATTCGCGACCGAGTGAGTCAAATTATGGGCCTCATAATCGTCGTGACATTCTTGGCCGCCCAATGAAATATGAGTCCTGGGGTCGTTACCCAAAAGCGGATCAAACCGGATCTCAGCTTCCTGCTCAACCGGATAGCAGAGTTTTTAGCCAATCTAAACCCAACTTGCCGTTCGGGCGAGGCAGAAGCTACGGTGATGTGTGTCTTTCATCTAAGGGGCAATTGCTAGATACGAGAAATATGGATTCGTTTCTAGAGTTTAACCGCGAAACCGGGCTCATGACTTGCCAGTCCGGGGTTCAGCTGGGTGAAATTCTAGATTTGTGTATGCCCGCCGGGTGGATAATTCCGGTTTCACCTGGCACCCAATTTGTCACCGTCGGTGGCGCCATCGCCAATGATGTCCACGGCAAAAATCACCACATCGTCGGGACTTTTGGTCGACACCTGAAGGCATTCGAACTGCTCAGATCAGATGGACAGCGGTTGATCTGCTCTCCCGACGACAATGTAGATCTATACAAAGCAACCATCGGCGGCCTTGGATTAACGGGGTTGATTACTTGGGCTCAAATCCAACTGACAAAAATTTCAGGCAATTCTGTCAGCGCAGAGCACATCAAGTTCTCGAATCTGACCGAATACTTGGCCTTAAGCGACGAATCAAGTACGGGGTACGAATACACCGTTGCATGGGTGGATTGCATGGCACGGAACGAAAAACTTGGGCGTGGTATATTTTCGAGAGCGAACGATTCTGCCAATTACATAGACGAGAAGCCGAGCCGAACCCTAAGCGTACCAATAGACATTCCCATTTCGATGGTTAACCCGTTGACCATCGGAGCTTTCAATCCGCTCTATGCAAACAAACAATTCACTAAACACAAAAATGAGATTCTCCCCTACCGCTCATTCTTTTATCCATTGGACAGCATACTGCACTGGAACCGAGTTTACGGCAGTGCTGGATTCCTCCAATACCAATGTGTCATTCCTGAAAGCGAAAGAACTTGCATGTTTGATATTCTAAAAGTCGTTTCAAATTCCAACATGGGTTCCGCACTAGCGGTATTGAAGACGTGTGGCGATCTTGAGTCTCCAGGTCTACTCAGCTTCCCAATGAAAGGACTTTCACTGGCGCTGGACTTTCCTTTTAATGGCCTATCGACCTTGAAATTATTTGATGAACTTGATCGGCTCGTCATGTCAGCAGGCGGGAGAATATATTCCGCAAAAGACGCACATACCTCCGCGCAGGACTTCCAAAAAATGTATCCTATGTGGGAAGCATTAGAGCGCCAACGAGACCCCGCGTTCTTATCCGACTTTTGGTCAAGAGTAACGAATCAAACACCATGAAAAACATACTTATCTTTGGCGCTAGCTCAAAAATTGCCCATTGCACTGCTCGCTTGTTCGCAGCTGAAGACAGCAAATTCTTTCTGGTTGCGCGAGATTCTACAAAGCTAGAGAGTATTGCGAAAGATTTAGAGGCACGAGGCGCCAATGAGGTTGTGACTCTTACAGTAGATTTAGCGGATACAAGCCATCACTCGGCCTGCATCAGTGCTGCTATTGAAGCGATGGCTCGAATCGACATTTGCCTTATCGCGCATGGCACACTAGGTGATCAGGACCTTTGCCAAGAAAATGTTGACGAGACGCTCAATCAAATCAACACCAATGGCTTGAGCTATATCTCACTGATGACTCGAATCTCACAACAAATGGAAAAACAGAATTGCGGAATTCTCGCTGTTATTTCTTCCGTCGCAGGGGATCGCGGCCGCCAGTCCAACTATGTCTATGGCTCAGCGAAAGCACTGGTAAGCGCTTTCACAGAAGGCATGGCGCACAGGTTTGCTCAATCTAATATCAAAGTGATTTTGATCAAACCTGGATTGGTAGATACGCCTATGACGTCAGATTTTCCCAAAGGTCCGATTTGGGCATCGGCAGAATCAATTGCAGCCGGTATCTACAAAGCGATTCAGCAACCAAAAACTACTGCATATTTGCCCTTTTTCTGGCGATACATCATGCTTCTCATCAAATTAACCCCCAGCTGGTTGATGCACAAAACGAAACTCTAGCCTGTTTTTTACGAGGCCGCATCGTCTAACAGCTTTCTAGAATGATCTCGAATCCATCTTCCCGTTGGCCAGACTCGAGCCAATAAAAACCCGAGCAGCCTTGATCTGCTCGAGATCAGCATTAGGTCAAAACCTGTATGCAGGATGCCACCCCAACGCCGCTTATGTTCGGTGTGTCCACCCAAAAAATCATAAACGGTTAGTCCATTCTCGATACAGCGCTGTAGCGAAAAATAGCGCAACGCATTGCCAATACCTGCTGGTAATTCCGGGTCAAAGCCTTCTTGGACTTGCGAATAAGTACCCCTATATTGGAATCCGAACTGAACCGCTTTCAGCTCGCCATTCAGACGGTATCCCGTCATAAACAACTGGTTATCTTTGAAGATGAGCGGTGCGAGCTCTTGATAGAACTCGGTGACTGATGGACGAGAGAAAAAACTCCCTGTTTCTCCAGCCTCACGCCAACGCTGGCCATGCAGTTCGTAAAGCGCCTTAAGAAACTCATTAGCCTTCTCGACCGAATCACAAACCTCAAACTCGCCACCCAGATCTCTAAATCGACGTATCAGGCGTCGGTTTTTTTGTCGCTGTGTTGACGCGATTGAAGCTTCATATGATTCCCAAGAATTGACCAGCGGCAAGCGAGCAAACTGGGCTGGCCTAGTGCGCAACGCGACACCTTCAGTCTGCAGACGCGACAATCGACTTCTAGTGGATGCTGCATCGGTGCAGTTTGGTAGCCATATAATGTCCCATCGTTTTTCGTAGCTCAGAATCGTTGCTGCAATCTCAGGCATAACCTGCGCTTCGAACTCCGGGTGCACGACACAATCTGGATATTCCAGCGCATTGCAGCTATCACCTAAAAATCGCAGCGCACGAACCGAAAATATTCCCAGCAACGTCATTCGACTTGACCATAGTGGCAGCAAGCCAACCAGTTGCCCATCGTCTGTTCTGACAGAAACAATGAAAGGCGCAACACGCCCCCTGGTCGTCCTTCTCCAGGCTTCTATCCAGCTCCATGTTAAAAACACGCTATCTGCGTCTGACTGCTCAAGCAGTTCATTCCATTGCGCAGAAAGCTGTTCAAACTCAACCCACTTTTCTATGATCTGTATATTCATTCTTTACAAAGAAACCCATTCAGCTGCTGCTAAGGTACACGTGCAGGTGGTAAACTGGCGAAAAAGTGACTAGCTTGCAAGTATGAAAATTCTATCAGTAGTCGGCACACGCCCTGAAGCGATAAAACTCGCGCCCTTGATCATCAAGTTCTCTGAAGACGAACGATTTGAGGCAAGAGTCTGTGTCACCGGACAACACCGAGAAATGTTAGATCAGGTATTGAACTTGTTCGATATCACTCCCGACTACGATCTCAATATAATGAAGGCTGGGCAATCCCTAAATCAGGTCACGGCCAGGGTGCTCGCCGGGATGGAAGAGGTCTTCGACGATTTCAGTCCCGATCTCGTCATCGTCCACGGTGATACCAGCACAACATTTGCCACCTCGATGTGTGCATATCACAAGCAAATACCAATCGCTCATGTAGAAGCGGGGCTACGAACAGGCAACTTATTGTCTCCTTGGCCCGAGGAAGGTAATCGGAGATTGACTGGCGCGCTGACAAATTTTCACTTTGCACCCACAGACAAGGCGGCTGAAAATCTTTTAAGAGAGTCGACTCACCCTGACACCATCATGATTACTGGCAATACCGTGATCGACGCGCTATTAATGGTCAACAGCAAAATCAGCAATAACCCAACACTGACCTCAGAGTTAGATGCTCAATTCCCTTATCTCGATCAATCAAAAAAGCTCATCGTTGTCACTGGTCACAGACGAGAAAATTTTGGCGAAGGGTTCGAGAATATTTGCCGATCAATCAGAACCATCGCGCAAGAACCTGACACACAAATCGTTTATCCCGTGCATCTAAACCCAAATGTACAGGAACCTGTGAAACGACATCTCAATGGCGTAGACAATATTCACCTCATTGAACCACTCGACTACTTGCCCTTTATTTACCTGATGAACCGATCTCATTTTATTTTGACCGATTCCGGCGGCGTCCAAGAAGAAGCACCGTCGCTCGGTAAACCTGTGCTGGTTATGAGGGAAACGACAGAACGACCAGAAGCTGTTGAGGCAGGAACGGTCAAGCTAGTGGGTACTGACTATGATTTAATTGTGAGCGAGTCTAAGCGTTTGCTCAACGATTCAAGCGAATACGATAAAATGAGTTTCGCCCACAACCCTTATGGCGATGGCAAAGCCTGCGACCGAATTGTAGAGGGCCTCGTTCAATCAACACTTTACTCTGGCGATCTACATCCGGAGATTCCACACATTCGATTCGATAAAAACTGATTATCTTGCGCCTTCTCTCTCCTCTTATTCTCCTCGTCTTCACCGCAGCGGTTTCCGATAAAAGTAATGCGCACGAGTTGACCACGACAATCGGAGCGAAGGCTGAATACTCAGACAATATCTTACGAGAAGATCGACGCTATCCCAGCGATGACCTCCTCTCCACCTTGTTTTTGGGTATCAATTACGAGTATGACTTTACAGCCGTTGTCGCGACGGCTGACTACACGGCACGTAAGTTAAATTATCGCGATGATTCTTTTGATAATCGAACAGATTTTGTCGGCACCGCAAATGTAGACTGGTCCATTATTCCTAAACGCTTAAGTTGGAACTTCCGACATATTCGAGACCGGGTTTTAACGGACAAGCGCTTGGAAGATACCCCAGCTAACGAACAGGATAGGACCACCTATGACACAGGTCCTCAACTTCAACTTAATCTGGGACGGAACAGTTCTTTTCTAATGAAAGGGAACATCATCAGCAACAGTACGGAGCAAGCCAGCAGTTTCAGGAGCCATCAAATACGTGGAGAAACGAGCTATGTTAGACCTATCAGTTCTTACTCTGCCTCACTAAACGCTGTTACGTCGGATGTAAACTACGACAACAGCGCCTTCAATTACACCAGCAAGCGTTTTTCAACTAGCCTTTCAGGAGCGGGGTCAGTCGTTTCTTGGGCTCTGAACATTGGGCAAAATTCTGTCAAACGCGAGTCAAGTGCAAAGACTTCAGGGTTGTTTTACTCCGCGTCTGTAGATTTAGAACGAAATGGATTAACGATCGGTATTAACTCCAATCGAGAGCTCACCGATAGCCAAATAGGCTTAAGTCTAAATGATAATATCCAGGATCCATTGGATAATGGCGACGGTAACCTGGACTCCTTTGACATTGTCGAACGAATACGACACGAACTCACCGCCTCTCAAAAATTTCAACGCATCTCAGCTTCGTATTCATTTACGCGAGACATTCAAGATTTTCAGTCTTTAGCCCAAGACGAAAACTCGCAAAAGACTTCAGTGAGTATAAGCTACCGCCAGTCGGAGAAAGTCTCCTGGAGTTTCCGGTTCTCTCGCCAGTCAAGCACATTTCAGGAAACCGGCAACAGCGATACGAGATATCGGCAGTACGAGCGTCGCCTGACGCTGACGATGAAACTAAACAGCAAGTTGAACGCGACTGGCTGGGTTTCTACCAATCGTCGGTCAATCGACGCCGGTGCTATCCAAGGTTACAAAGAAGAAGGTCTCGGCCTTGAAATGACTTTTCGAATTTAGCCATGCGAAGAACACTTATCTTCTTAGCCGCCTTACTATATCTGCTCGTATTGCATGCTGTTTCAGCGGTTGGGCTGTATCAATACTTTACGCTCTCAAAAATACAGACCGATGACGACTTTAAAACAAAATTACAGGGCTTTTATCAGCGCCGGGATGCTGCAACCCCAAGCGGGTACGTCGTGTTCCTAGGCGATAGTCACACCCATGCTCTGTGTACCAGCTGCATTGCGTCAAAAAGCGTTAATTTTGGCATTCCATCCAACACGATTGCAGAGCTGCAAACACAGCAAGAATCCTATCAGGCGCTTAAGAATGCGAAAGCGGTTGTTATCCAAATTGGCCATAACGACCTTAAAACCTTGAGCAATCCAGAAATCTTCGCTTCTCTTGAACAACTTCTTGTCAATCTACCGGCTGCACCCAGGAAAATCTTCAATCTTCAATTTCCAATCGATGAAGCGACGCGTAAAGACTTATCAGGCTACAACAAACGAAAGTTACAGTTAAACCAAAGCTTAAAGTCGATGTGTGATCACCGCTGCGAGGTACTCGATTTGTGGCCACGGCTTTACTCAGCAGAGTCAGTTGTTTCTGAGTATTACCTGAACGACGGAGTCCATCTAAATTCCAAAGGGAATGAACTCTGGGCACATGAACTGAGAGGAATGCTAAATGTCGAAGCCTAGAGATCGCTTTTATGACGTTGACGGACTTAGGTTTTTGGCAGCGATTGTCGTCGTGCTCTATCACTATACTTTCCGTGGCAATGCAGCGGATGGTCTAAACCCGATGCAGTTCAATCTGGTCGGAGAATTGACCCGGTATGGCTATCTTGGCGTCGATCTATTTTTCATGATCAGCGGCTTCGTCATACTGATGAGCGCAGGGCATGGCAATTGGGGTAAATTTATAATTTCGCGGTTTGTCAGGATCTATCCCGTCCTCTGGGTATCGATCCTAATAACTGGCCTCACCATGTATTTTTACGGCGAAGCACCGTTTTTAGTGGAGCTGAAAACCTGGTTCTTGAATCTTTTCTTGGTGGGTAGCTATGTGGGTGTGCCGTACCTCGATAGCGTATATTGGAGCCTGTTAGTCGAGCTGAAATTTTACTTTCTGATCTTTATCGCTCTAATACTCGGCTGGATAGGTCGCGTCGTCCAATTGCTTTCAGCTTGGCTTTTGATCAGCCTTGTGCTGACTTTTTCACCTGTGCACATTCCGTATCTGGGATTCTTTTTCTTCCCTGAATGGTCACACTACTTTATTGCTGGATCGTTATTTTACTTGATTCGTAAAGATGGCATAGACGTCACCAAGGCGTTGTTGTTGGCCGTCAGTTATGGTCTTTCGGTCTACTACGGAAATCTCTATGTTATTAAGTTAGAAGCCGCGTTTCACACAGGGTTCTCTAACTGGTTTGTCGCAGGGGCTATAACGTCCTTCTATGTGACATTATTACTGATAGGCTTGAACAAGCTAAAACGACTCAATATGCCATGGATGTTACAATTTGGTGCGCTCACCTATCCTCTTTATTTGCTGCATCAAAACATTGGATACATTATTTTCAATATCTTTCATGAGTCAATACCGCCGTTTCTCTTGCTCGCAGCGACTATTGCGCTAATCACCGTGCTTTCTTATTTGATTGTCGAGCTTTCTGAAAAAAATCTGAATCCATTTTTCAAGAAGAAATCTGAAGCACTATTCGATTGGCTTAAGTTACCCCGTTAGCCGTTATCTCTGAAAAAATTGAACACCAGCGCTGAGAGAGCCGACCTCTCTCACAGCGCTGCAATATCAATTCTCTCCCTGCCTTACCGATACGGCGCCTCTGGGATTCATCGTTCAACAACGTAGAAATTGCCTCGGCAAAACCGTCCAGGTCATTTTCATCGAATACGAACCCTGTGACACCTGACTCCGCAAAATCACGCATGTCACCGACATCGGTGACCACCGGAACAGTCTCGACCGACATGGCTTCTAACATTGCTATGGAGACGCCTTCCCAGCGCGAGGAAAGTGCAAACAGCTTTGCTCTGCCCATTAACTCTGGGACATCGGAACGCTGACCCAAGAACTCTACATTTTTTGCGATGCCAAGACTTTCAGCTAATAACTCAAGTTCATTTCTGTCGGGACCATCTCCGGCCAGACACACCCTGCAAGCAGGTTGAGACACGACAACTTTTTGGATGATTTTTAGGAATCTATCTGGGCGCTTGTACTCCGTTAGCCTGCCGACAAACAAAACGTCAATGTCCCGTTTTTCCTGCATGAGAGACGCATCTACCACTACACTTCCGGTGACAACCTCGATGTGCCCGTTGTATCCGATTTGTTGAATATAGTGCTTGGCCTTGCTGCCACGAACAACAATTAGGTCAAACTGATTGGCAACCTTATGGGCAAGCAGCTCAACCCACTTACTCGCTCGATTGAGCCCAACCAAGAGCTTATTTTCCGCACCAAAACCACCGCCTTGTAGTTCCAACTCACCGGCGGCGACCTGATAGACTGCTCGCGACCCCAGCAGACGCGCACAAACCAGTGCAGTTACCGCCGACGGGAAGATGTGATAGCCAACGAAGACATCAGCAGGATTTCGCAATCCAACAAAAAATGTGTAGATGAATTTCACCAGAGCCCGACTGAAAATACGACCTAGCCAAGCGGGAGGACAAACATACGTCAGATTGGGTAGTTCGGCGATGGGTTCATCGCAGATCAGAATGACTTCACCATAGCCCGATGCTGCCAGTGGACTAATATGCGCAAAGAACCAATTGGGGTTATGGAAGGTACCATTTACGATGATACGACCCGTTTTGCGTTTTCTCTTGAAGGTTCCACCCACCATCGAGACGAGTATCGATATCCCGTATACAAAGCTCAATGCAACTATCGAGATTACGCGCAAAAGTACAATCCTCATTTCGTCATCACTATCCAACTTACTCAACGTAGCTTATCTAAAATTGTGATCATTGCTACAATAAATATTTCGCGACATTCATCGTAATAAAACTCAGGACTTGTCTGATGGCAAAAATATTCTGGTACATCAATCGGCTTCAAATGATGTCTGCAGGCGAAATCGCTTGGCGAATTAGAATGCTCCTCGCCGATATCGCTGAGTCCATCCGAGTCTTATTCGGCATGGTGCCTGAGGCACCTCAGAACGCCTGGCCAAGCAGCACCGAGAAATTTTACATTCCACTGCAGGATTCAGAGCTTCCCGATCACTGGAAAGCATCATTAATGAGCCAAGCCAACAGTATCCTGCAAGGCGAGCTAACCTATTTTTCTCACATTAAGAAATTCGTTGGAAACCCTCCCAAGTGGCGCACTGACCATGCGGCGGAAATTGAAGGACCTCTGAATCTTATCCAGTTTGTAAACTATCGTGACTTCAATAACTTTGGCGATTGCAAAGAAGTTTGGGAGCCGAACAGACACCACCATTTGGTTGTCCTCTCCAGAGCTTTTTTTGTGACGAAAGACGAGAAATATGCCGAAGCTGCAGCAAAGCAGCTTGATGACTGGATTGTTAGCAATCCGTACGGTCGAGGTATGAATTGGCGAAGCCCATTGGAGCTTGGCATTCGACTCATTAACTGGGTCTGGACACTTGAGCTACTCAAGACCAGCGGTGCATTAACCGAGGACCGCAAAAAAGCCATCCTAGATGCGGTCTACCAGCAGTGTCGCGATATTACTCGAAAGTTTTCGCAAGGGTCCTCAGCTAACAATCACCTCATTGGCGAAGCCGCGGGCGTCTTCGTCGCATCTTGCTACTTCGATCAATTCGAGGAGTCAGTGGAATGGAGGCAGGCGAGCCAAAAAATATTAGAACAAGAGATACTCAGCCAAAGTTATTCAGACGGTTGCACCCGTGAGCATGCACTGGGGTATCAGCTATTCGTTATTCAATTCTTTGTCACCTGTGGGCTCGTCGGTAATTGGTATAGTTTTGGGTTCTCAGAAAAATTCTGGCAGCGACTCGAGAAAATGTTCCAGTTTGTTTCGGCTGTATCCTTAGCCGGCGGGACTCTACCTTTTTTCGGAGACCGAGATGACGGCTATGTCTTAGATCTAGGGGAAGACTGCGGCGATACAGCTATGCTGCGAGATCTAGAGAATAGAATATTTGAAGTATCAAATGCTGATGCAAAAGTGCCGCCGTCACAAACATGTTTTTGGCTTCTACCTGAAAGAAGCACCGCGCCCAGCAAAAGTACTAGCGTCGTTCGGTCTCAAAGTTTTCCAGAATCTGGCTATCACTTATTGCAGTCCAATCAACACAATGCACACGTGGCCGTTTTTCTGGATGCAGCAGATCTCGGATACGAAAGCATCGCGGCACACGGCCATGCAGATGCGCTCAGCCTTACTCTAAGGCTCAACAACAGAGACATTTTTATTGATGCCGGGACCTATGACTATTTTTCATTCCCCGAGTGGAGAAACTATTTTCGGAGTACGCGGGCACATAACACAGTAGAAATTGACGGGCTCGATCAATCTGATATGCAAGGCGCATTTATGTGGGGCCAGCACGCGAGTTGCACGCTCGCTACCTGGGAAGACACGGATCAAAAAACGCTCATCACGGCGTCGCATAACGGTTACGAGAGACTCTCGGACCCAGTCACTCACACCCGGACATTAACGCTAGAGAAACCAGAGCAGAAACTGTCTATCCGTGACCGATTGGACTGTGAATCAAATCATCTCTTCGCGATTCACTTCCACTGTCACCCGGACGTTATAGTGCAACCACAATCGGATAATGTGATCGTTCTGGTATCTGGCCAAGACCGGATTCAGCTAAGGTCGGACCAGAAAATCTCAATACTTCGAGGGGCTGAGGCTAACGAGACACCGGGCCTCGGCTGGTATAGCCCAGGTTATCATCAGAAAGTCACAACGACAGTCCTAAAAATTGAAGGGACGGTCACCGGCAATACCACTTTGACGACGGAACTCAGTTGGGCCTAAGCCCTTCAGATTTTTCTTGCAACAACTAGAGTCATTAAACCAAGCCAAGGAATTCTAGAGCAGACAACACCAAATCGACCAAAAATAGGGAACTCAAAACTGGTTGTTTCACACATTTGTAAACCACACCGGTTGAGCATCTGTTCAAAATCAACCAGCCTATAACGACGATTCGCGAATGTGGTATCGCTGCGTTTTCTCACCGTCGACAACAACATATCTTCAACAAAGCCCAATAGACTTGGCTTAGTCGGTATAGAAATCAATAGATAACCAGACTCCACTAGCCCTTCACTCAAGGTTGCGAGCAATCCCTCATCTTGCTCAACATACTCGAGAACGCTCGAGCACACGATGGCTTGATACTGTCCGCTACAGCGCCAACCATCGGGATCGATGTGTTGAAACGAAACATTTTCAAGCTGCCGATCTGCCGCAAGTCGAGTCGCTTCTGCGACCATACCTTCAGCACCATCCACGCCTGTCACCTTATGATCTGCCCCCGCGATTTCACAAGCGATGATGCCACCGCCACAGCCATAATCCAGAATCTCTCCGGATGGGACATATTGGCGCAACTTGGTCGAAAAGAGGTTCAGGCGATCCCGAAACTGCGGCCTCGCGTATAGGTCGTTCCAGCCTACAGATCTCTCGTTAAAGTGATCCAGTGGATTATTGTTGTTATTCATTATCGGTCTTTCCAGCTAGTTTTTGGTCGGCAAAATCCTGACAAGTGACTGATTCTACCTCATGGCGACTCAAGAATTTATCCAACTGGTCAATAGAATATGGGGTCAAAGACTTTGGGTGCCCCATCACATTCAAGATGCCGTTTTGATTGTTCGACAATTGTTGTCGGTAAGCCTTCTCAAGCAAACCGGCCTTCAAACCATCAATCGCCACAGGTGCATATGAGCGAGTGGTTAACCGCGTCAAATAGTAGGAACCGGTATTTGCCAGGGCTTGGCCATCGCCATAGTTTGTGAGGCTCGAACTCATCAGTTTTCTACGGATCGCCAAGTGCCAAAAGAAACTTGGCCCAACCCTGATCGAGCCAATGGGCAACTCTACGAAATCACCAGCGCTATCCTCCACCGTCGGATCGTCCGAAAAACGCCAGAATGGTTTTTCAGGTAAATCAGAAAAATTAAAAGATCTGTTCGGGTTCGTCGAAATACCATTTTTAAAGACTGTACTATCCAACCATATACCGTTCGACTGCAAGGCATCTGCAATTTCTGTAAACGGCTGTAAACACCAGCCGCCAGCACGGTAGGCAAAAACCTCATTTTCGGCGCAATGTGTTAAAGCAGCTTTGTACCGGGATACTATTTCGTTTTTTTGGTCGGCAGGAAAATTGTGCAGTCGATATCGAGTTGTGTCGAGATCCCAACCGTTATCGGTGAAATGCGAATCTTCCCAATGAGGGTGGATGTGTAGCTGGAGATCATGGCCTCGCTTAGCGAGTAGATTCAGCTGCGACTGAATGATCGAAAGTTCTTTTTGCTGCCCCGTCTCTTGAAGCTTTACAAGATATCCGCTGTCAACAAACAACGTTACTCGAACACCATATTTATCAAGCACCTTCATTAACGCAGTCATTGGTTCGATTAGGCAATGCTCAATCGATCCCGTCGACCTACCAAAAAAGAGTTCGTAGTCTAGCCCTATGATCAGTCTCAATTTTACCCCAAGACCTTCGTCTGTAGATCAAAAATTGCAGTATACTCATGACCAGAACGGCACGATACTTTCTCGCGCGAAACAATTGCCAAACTTTCATTCGCCAAATCTGGTCCAGCTCGATGCAATTGAATACACAGCCCCATGACATTTGTATCGTCGGTTTAAAATGCCGCGATCTACTCCTCGATGTTGAAAAGCCCAAATACCTCGGTGGCATTGAAAAAATGCTGGTTTCACTTGCGAGAGGATTATCAGAGCACGGTATGAACGTTGCGTTCGTGACCTACGGCGCGGACACCGAGCCATTTACTCATCAAGGCATCACCATTTATCCGGTATTTAACGAACAAGATGGTATTCGTGGCATTAGGAACATTCACCCTCGTCTGACCCGCCTTTATTCAGTACTGAAAAAAATTAACGCACCTGTCTATACACAAATGGGTGCAGGAATTGAGACTGCAATGACCTGCCTAGTTGCTCGCCTATTCTTACGAAAAAGGATGGTCTACTGTGTGGCCAGCGACAGCGACTGCATGACCTCCACGCCACTTGTGTACAGCGCTATTGAAGCAAACCTCTACAAATGGGGCCTCAAGTTCGCCAATGAGAGAATCTCCCAAACTTTGTCACAGAAGGCCATGCTGCAAGATCATTTTGCATTGGCTTCAGTGACGATTCCGATGCCACATATACAGCTCGCACCTGCCGCTCTTACTAAAGCGACAGACGAGCCGCAGGAAATCGAAATTCTCTGGGTGGGCCGTCCGGTACCGGGCAAACGTCTTGAAATGTTGATTGATGTTGCAGATCTACATCCGAGCATTCAATTTCACGTTGTGGGTGCTGACAACAACGATTCAACATACAGCCGATCCGTATCCGAGCGTGCTCGCCAGGCGGAAAACATTAAGGTACACGGTAAAGCCAGTGAGAGTAAACTGCAGTCTTTGTATCAAAGTTGTTCTATTTTGGCATGCACCTCAGAACTTGAAGGGTTCCCAGCAACCTTTATGGAGGCGTGGAGTTACGGCAAGCCAGTGATCACGACATTTGATCCGGATGGGATCGTCGCCCAATACAACCTCGGGCGTGTTTGCGACACGGCCGAGAGCTTCTCAAGAGAACTATCAGGTCTGATAGCTGAACCCGACGAATACAAGAGCTTGAGCGCCGAGTGCCAGCAGTACTATCTTAAGAACTTCACTACCGATGCCGTTATCCCCTCGTTCATTGCAGCCTTTGAAGGCTAGGGCTGACTAAACAAACAACGATCCAGGTTTCAGTAAAATATTTCTCAGTAAGTGATACCGCACTTCTTTGCCAGTAATACCGACGGGAAAAGGAATTCTCTTAAGTTGAAATTCATCGTCTCCCTGTTTGTTAACGCCGACATTGCTGGTACAAGCTGACAGGTATCCGGCAGCCTTAACATGCTCAATATGTTTGGCTGCGTATTCTCCCTCGGGATAGCAAAAGTGGACGCATGACTTTTTTGTCCACTCTTCGATCGTTTGCTTTGATTCTGCCAACTCATAGTCTATTTGCTTTGTATTGATACCCTCGAGACGCACATGGTTTACGGTATGAGCACCGATGCAGTCACGATCGCCCATTCCTTGCAGGTCGGACACTAGAACGGTTTGGCTCCATACATCACTCTCAAATTCATCCTGTAAGCGCTTACCTGAACTTTCTTCAAGTCGAGTCGCAAACTCAGATATCAACTCGTTACGTAAATAATCATCTTCATATTCTGTTGCCGACTGTCGTCGGAAGTTTTTGTAGGATTCCGCTAATTTTTCTCGAGTTCCAAGCTCGAACTGAAAATCAATGTGATCAGATTGAAACTTTGCATCTGCCTCGGTTGATTGCTGTAGCGCATAGTCAAGTCGATCAATCCAAAAAGGCTGCCTCTCGCTAACGAATCGTGTGCTCACAAACAAATTAAAGGGGCAATCGTATTTTTTCAGAATCGGCAGCGCGATATCGATATTGTTTTTATAGCCATCGTCAAAAGTAATCACCATACAGTGGCGTTGCATCGAACGAATACCTCGCAACATGTCCACAGCTTCATCAAGACTAATGAAGTTGAAGCGCTTGTCCAATTCAGCAAGCACTTGATCTAGTTGCTTTGCCGTATGGCGATCCCATGTTGGTTGCCAACGCCCTGTATCCGATTCGTCAATGACTCCATGTAGCTTCAGAATGGGAATATGATTGCTATAAGCCCGCAATAGCGCTCGGTCAACCCCTGAAATACTCACTACGGTCAGAACCCAATGGCGTACAAAACCAACTAACTGTCTTTGGTAGGTTACCGGAAGAATAAACTTATAGTAGAGGGCAGAAATCGCCAGGAGATAAATCGCACCCAGAAAAATACTGAGCAACCAACCGGCTGAATACATCTCTGCCAAAATTGCCAGTGACACACTCAATGGAATACCGATCGCTAGAACTTTTGTAAAAGCCCGCGATACGTATTCAAAGACACTCAGTCCTATGCGACGACAGGCATAAATTGGGACGATTACACCATTCACCAAACTCAATGGAACGACTGCGAGTAGTGCAAAATCTTGGGTGGTTGTTGGTTTAAGTAAAAGCCAAACGACTGGATAGAATATAGTAAGCGACACAATCGACAGCAATGCAGCAGGGCCATGCTCATCAATTCCTATAAGGACGCGCGAAATCGCAGATTGAGACATAGGTAATAGAAAGCCTAACGCGAGAATCGCCACTAGATATTCCTCGACGTAGGACGCTCCCATCCAGAGTTCAATAATATGATGACCAAATACGGCAAATAAAACGACAGCTGGCAGGCTAAAAGCCAGCCCATATTTAGCACTGTCGACGACAAAGTCCTTCAGTTTTTGGCGACCCTCAAGCGACTCGATAGTGCCTGCTATGGGTGTCAATATGAAAGTGAACCTAGATAGGAAGTTCTCAATATGCCTAACAAGCGCGATTGGACGGGTAAAGACGGCAAGTGCAACTGGACCCAACTTATACATTAGGAGGATATTGGTCGTCTGAATGGCCAATAAACCAGTAATACTAATCACGATGGATTTTAATCCGAAAGACGCAATTTCAAGCCCGAATTTGCGATCTACCAACTTGATGTTAAACACTGCCTCTGGGCAAAGAATCCGGGCCAGCACTGAACGAAAGATTCCTTGAACAAGTTGCATGATGGCGTAGATCATCGCCAGCACGTCGATGCCATACCCCAAATAGAGCGCAGACAACATGCCAATAACAGCGACCAGGTAGCAGCTCGCATTCAGAGCATTAAAATAGTCCCAGCGATGTACGCCAGTGACGATCCCTCGCGAGGTGTCGAATAGAAATTGAAAAGCAAGTGCCAAGCCTAACCATGCAATCACAGCAGACAAGTTTGTCTTTGCGGCAATCTCTGCATCTACGAAATGAATAGGAATGTACCAACTGCCAATCGCAGCAAACAGAACCACCAAAATCGACAGTCCAATTTGAATACAAATAACCGTTGATACAGCTTGTTGTAGGGCTGGAATATTCTGTTCGGCACGGTACTTCGCCACATATCGATTCAGCGCGGAGCCAATACCTATTGCCGAAAGCGAGAGATAATTGACCAACGTCCAACAAAAGTCCCACAAGCCAAGCTCAGCGGGTCCGAGTTGACCATCGATTTGATGCGGCATAACAAAGCCCGCAACAAGAAACACGAGATACGATAACCAACTGGTAATCACATTTCGAACAAGCTTCGACTTTCCTGTTAGGTCCTCGCCACTCACGTGTCATACCCCAAAGCCTTGTTTCTTTGCCCCGAGAGTGAATAAAATGTTTTTAGCTCGTCCCGCGAAAGATCAGTTCGCCATTTCTCATCCAACTTTACCTCTCGCATTGGTTTAAGCCGCATATCGTTTCCAATTATGTGTTGGGAATCCTGAGATATATCTAAATCGCCACGACTCTCGGGTATACCTGCAAATTCAAGAACCTGAGATATGATTGCACTCGCATCAGTACAAAGTGACTCATAAGTAAGTTGCATAACCGGGCACTGCACCATGTCAAGAAATCGAGCCATTTCATCGATCTTCAAATTCCACTCCCGGCATGCCACCGTCATGCTTCTCTGATTGTGTTTCATATCAGAATTTACCGCTCCTCGACCATCCCTAACTAACTGCAGGACTCTGAAATCCCACAAATCACTTTGCGCAAAGTATAGTGCGCGAAGAGGGTCTTTGCTCTCATCGAGAAACACGTCACATTTCTGTAACTCGCAGATCGCTTCAATAATGTGAGCGTTTCTCTTAAGTTGCGAATGTAAGTTGGTATTTGCAGCGGGAAATAGCAAAAATGCAAAACGCCTAAGGCGTTCCAATATAGGGCCATGCAGTGTTGGCGTTAAAAAGGAATTGACCAAGCTAGATTCACTGCGAATTCTTGTCTCTAGAGCATGGAGATTGAACGGCACATCATTGGCATGGAGTTTCTCCGCAAGCTCATTCCAAAATTCACACTCAAGGAACAGCGCACCACAAGAACACCGATAGGTGTTGATATCATTAATGCCGGTAGCTTTGAGTTCGCCGATAGTCGCAATTTTACTTTGGTAAGCCATGATTCGCGTAAGAAGCGTAGAACCAGAGTAGCTTGGCGACATGACGTAAACTAACACTCTCTTGTTAGCCGGTCTTTGACCTTCGTACCTACTTTTATTCAAGCTAAGCGCATTTCGAATAGTGTCTCTCATAATGGTATCGCGCAGTAGTCCATAAACTATTTGTTTCGGTACCACCCTCGTATGCCGCGCATTGCAGGCCGTTCGACCAGGATAGTTATTACAATCGCGAGCGTAAGACAAACAACAAGAGCAGCGCTAACACTCACTACCGTTGGCAGAGAATATTCACTCGCCTTCGTAATAACCACGTACCCTATATGCTGATGTACAAGATAGAAACTATACGAGATTGTGCCCAGGAAAATCAGGGGTTTGACGCACAAAAATCTGAGTTTACCCCATAAGAACAGATAGAAAACACAGACAATAAGTCCCATCGCAATCACATTCGAATCTACCGGACCCTGCACCACTCGCGGAAGCAAGTATTCAACCAGAAGAGAACATCCGATGAGGAGATGCGGCCAAACCTTCGCCGTTTGCATCTTTAACACGAACAGCGCAATCCCGACTATAAACTGATGCCCATACGGAACCATCGTACCCTTCAATAGGAGTTCTGGAATTGCAATGTCGAGTCCCAAAAACATAAAAATAACAGCAAACTGATAGCCCAGAAACGCAAAACATAAAACTGCAGGATGTTTGATCAAATTAACTTTCCACGCAACCAGCATACCGAAGTAAAAGATCAGCTCGTAAGTCAGGGTCCAATAAGAATTGTCCAGATGCGGGACACCAAAAAACCGCTGCACCATCGTTAGATTGATTAACGCGTCACTTACGCTAATTTCAAGTCCCGTTAGGCCAAAAACACTGACCACAAAAAAGGTCAGTATCATGGCTGCCCAATATGCTGGGAAGAGCCTTGAAAAGCGAGACACAACAAAGCCGGACATTTGAACCGTTTTCTCAAGCGTCATGTAAATAACAAAGCCGCTCACAACAAAAAACAGATTCACACCATGCTTGCCGAATTCCCACAAAGCACTAATGGCACTGCTATGACCATATAAGTGATCAAAGTAGTATGTATAGTGGTACAACGCAACAGACAACGCAGCCAGCCCACGTAGAGCGTCGAGTTCATCCATCCTATTATCAATCGGCATTGGTACCCTTTGATTCAGCGTGACTTCAACTTCCCGTCAGTTGTTCTGGTAAGAATAAACAGATAACCCTAGGAAGGGAATAGATTGGATTCAACGCAAAATTTAGTTGGCAACTAATCACAGCTCAGATAAAACTGATCAGCCTATCTAACTCTAGGAAAGAGTTTCATTTTAATCGGCTGGTTATCTGCTCATACGCCAACCTAAAGTTCTGCGCCATATCACTAGTGGAGAATTCACTTACCACCCATTCCCTGGCAGCAATTTGCAGTCTATTGAGCAGATCTGGATTAATCAAAACTTGCTCAATCGTCTCAGCAAACAAACTCGCATCATCTCCGGGAACAACATACCCAACGCGTTCGTGCGGAATAACATAAGCATTATCTGCAACATTAGTCGCGACAACAGGTGTGCCGCAGGCAAGCGATTCTAGGGCAACATTTGGGGTGCCTTCGTGCTTAGACGTCAATACTGTTAGATGACACAGCGGATAGAAATACTCGACTCGCTCGACAGCTCCTATAAGGTGAACGTGCTGACCAAGGTCCAGCTCGTTGATGCGCTGTTTGATTTCAGAAAGGTATCGATTACTTTCATCGTCGCCTTCAAATATCGTTGTGCCAGCAACCAGAACAACAAAATCCGTTCTCTTTTTCTTGAGTTCGCATATCACTTCGAGCAGGTAATGATGATTTTTTTGAGGCTTAAAGCTCCCTACCATCCCAATCACAAACTTCTCTCCAACCGGCTGTAGATTACACTTCGCCCAGTTAGCATCTCTCACTCTAAATCGTTCCAGGTCTACACCGTTATAAATCACCCTGTAATGGTCATCAGCATGCCCGAAGGTCGCCTGATTCAAACGTCTGCCAGCGTTGCTGTTTGCGATACACATGGACACAAGCTTACTCGTCAGGCGATACGCGTAATAGTGAACGTTGCCATATCGATACTCTGAGTTTCGCTCTGACCCAATGACCATTGCCTTTGTGAACCAGCCTGCCAACCTGCTTGCGATCTCGGCGTCGAAGAGAAATCCGTGTACGACATCGATATTTAACTGACGAATCAAACGCCTCAGGGCAAAGACCACACTAAAATCATACTTATGGGCTTTAGGTATCTTATGCAATCTAGCAGGTAACTTGAGCCGACTCGCCAAAGGTGCATGTTCCGATAGGATACAAACATGTACCTCTAAGCCTTTTGACTCAAGATGATTAGCAATTTCAACGACCTGACGCTCAGCACCCCCAAATGTCAGATTGCTAATCACCAGCATAGCTCTCAGCTTACGGTCTTCAGTCGCCGCTTGGTTAGATTTCAAAATGTAGCGCCCATTGCTCGAGCCATAGCAAGCTCCAGATTCGCTTGCTTAAATCTCTGCTGCCATGTTGATGTTGATGTAAAAGACTCTCTATCACGCTTGAATCCAAATACTCACAAATTCTGGAATTCTTATTCAACAGCGAATGTGAAAAATCCACCATATCGCCCGCTAACCAATGACGAATGGGCAGACTGAAGCCCTTCTTAGGCCTTGTGAGCAAATCATTAGGTACTTTATCAGCGAGAAACTTTTTGAGTATATATTTCTGCTCACCCGCATTTATTTTGGACGAAGTAGGCAATCGGTTCGCGAATTCGACAAGGGTATGGTCAAGAAACGGCACACGTACTTCTAACGAATGCCACATCGATGTTCTGTCGACTTTGACGAGGATGTCATCGGGCAGATAGGTTTTTTGATCCGCCCACATCCGGCTCGATAGCGCTTCTGCTTGCGGCGCTTGAAAATACGGCTGAAATAGACTTGCCGAGGCATCCAGATGATTGGCCATTCCCGGTAAATACATTAATTTTCTTTCAATATCATCGAACACGCCCAGCTTCCTTTGCCATCGCTGCGCGCCATCAACAGCGAACCTGCGCAACTTGCCTTTACCTCGGAAGCTATCCGGTAACATTCTGGACGCTGGATCGAGCAACGCGCCTCTCAATGAGGCCGGTATTCGATTGATCTGACGCTCACCAGGTTCTGGCATATAGCGACTATAACCACCAAACAACTCATCGCCCGCATCTCCAGAGATACAGACTTTGACGTGTTTTGCGGCTTCCTGTGTGACGTAGTAGGTAGGTATCGCAGAGGAGTCTGAAAACGGCTCGTCAAAGTGCGCGACAATTTTTGGAAAAAGACTCTCATCCACCTTGTCTAGTTGAATTTGATGATGATTCGTACCGTAGCGATCTGCGATTTGCCTGGCGGAGTCCAATTCATCAAAGTCTTGCTCGCTGAACCCAACCGAAAAGGTTGAGATGCCTGAATGTTGTTCGGCAGCAACCGCCACCATCAAACTAGAATCAATCCCGCCGCTCAGAAAAGCGCCAACCGGGACGTCACTACGCAGTCGCAACTTGACGGATTGTTTGATTCGAGACGAAAACTCCGCCAACTGATCGTCGAAACTCGCCGTGTTTTTTTCCTCAGGACGCGCCAGTTCCCAATAAGCTTGAACTGAAATCTGGCCATTCTCTGCTATTAGGTAATGGGCTGCGGGCAGTTTTCGAACACCCTCAAAGATACAGTGAGGTTCAGGTATGTAGCCATAGGCCAAATACAAATCGAGCGCATTTTTATCCAACGATCGAGGGCAGTCTTTATTCGTGCGTAAAGCTTTCAACTCACTGCCGAACACCAGCTTTGTGCCGTTTTGGAAGAAATAAAGAGGTTTCTCACCCATTCGGTCGCGGGCGATAAATAGACGCTCTCTGGGCTTATCCCAAATCGCGAAAGTAAACATGCCGTTCAACAAATCGAGACAACGAACACCCATTTCTTCATATAAGTGAACAATAACTTCTGTATCAGATTTTGTTCGAAACCGATGTCCCCTCTTAACAAGATCCTCATACAGCTCTAGATAGTTATAAATCTCGCCATTGAAGACAATGCAAATCGACTCGTCCTCATTAAAAATAGGTTGATCGCCACCCGCCACATCAATAATCGATAGTCTTCGATGACCAAGTGCCACGTGTTTACCGGTATAAAAACCTTCGCCATCGGGGCCGCGGTGAGCAATCGCACTCGTCATGGCGCGAACACTCTCTCGATTAGCGGCAGGGTCCGCATCTAGCTCATATACCCCAGAGATTCCACACATAAAATTTGTCTCTTAGACCAGCGTACCTCACGTGACGAGCATTATACGGAAATATTACGTTCAGTTTTGATAGAATCGCCGACTCAGTTTAGGAAACGTAAACATGGTTGAATCCACTAGCCCTACAAGCGGCTTGAGCTATGCACTGCCCGCCCATTCTTCAGACGCAGATGCTATTCAAAAGTTCGTCGAGCGAAACAATTCCAATCCTGTCGTTGCCGTACAGGGACTTGGCTTTGTTGGTGCAGTGATGTCACTAGTCGTCGCTAATGCCCCCGAAGTCCGGTACGCGGTTATAGGGTTAGACTTGGCCACGCCATCTTCTTACTGGAAAATTGCGGGTATCAATGGCGGAGACTTCCCGGTGGTCTCATCGGACCCTAAAATCCAAGAATTCTACAAAACGACCATTCAAAACCAGAATTTGTTTGCGACCCACGACCCGGCCGCCTATTCCTATGCAGATACCATTATCGTCGATATGAACCTTGACGTTAAAAAACATCATGGTGACAACGCCGAGCTCGAAGGCTTTGATGTTGATTTGACGAATTTCACTAAGGGTATACAAGCCATTGCTGATCAGTGCAAAGAAGATGCGCTGATACTCGTAGAATCTACAGTCCCGCCTGGCACTTGTGCAAAATTGATACTGCCGATCTTGCAAGAAACATTCGAACGGCGAGGCCTCTCCCCTAATTTCAAACTTGGTCACTCCTACGAGAGAGTGACACCTGGGCCAAATTACATCGATTCGGTGAGAAGCTTCTTTCGCGTCTACTCCGGAATCGATGACCGGAGTGCGGATGCGGTAGAGACATTTCTTCGCACCGTCATCCGAACAGATGAGTATCCTCTAACAAGATTAGAAAGCACCACCGCGACCGAGATGGCAAAAGTACTCGAAAATTCATATCGCGCTATGAACATTGCATTCGTTCAAGAGTGGACGGAGTTTGCGGAAAGCAGCGAGGTAAATCTATTCGAAGTAATTGACGCCATCCGGATGCGCCCGACTCACGCTAACCTCATGAAACCGGGTCTTGGTGTTGGGGGCTACTGCCTAACTAAGGACCCATTGTTGGCTTCCTGGGCGGCAAAGAATTATTTTGGCCACAGCGGTCTTATTCAATCCGAAAAAGCTGTTTTCATTAACGACAAAATGCCTCTACACACCTATGAAAGATGTAGGCTGCATATTGGCGACTTCGAGCATAAAAAGGTCCTGTTGTTAGGTGTTTCCTATTTGAACGATGTCGCTGACACTCGATCTGCGCCGACGGAACTACTCTACGATAAGATTATGTCGGACGGCGCTATCGTCACACTTCATGATCCCTACGTACCTTTATGGGAAGAACGAAAAATTGAAGTTGAAACTGACCTGAACTCCTTGCTGAACTCAGAATTCGACATGGTTGTACTCTGCACAGCGCACAGCCAGTACAATGGTAACCAGGATCTAAATGACTTCTTACTGTCGAACCCAAACATGATAATCGTCGACACACTCGGTTTTTTTGGCAGCCCACTTGTGTCTCAATTGAAAGCCAACAAAAATTTAGTCGTGATCGGCAGAGGAGATCTTAAATGAAAGTATTATTGATTGGTGGAGCGGGCTTTATTGGCCAAAATATTGCTGCACAACTGAGTAGCCGCCCCGACACCCAGATCACTATCGCCGACAACTTGTTCAGAGGTAAGCTCGACGACGTGCTACAAGGCCTAGTGGACAGCGGTGTTAAGTTGATTGTCGATGATTTTACGGAGCTATCAAGTTTTGACAAGCTGGAATCAGATTACGATCAAGTCTACATGTTGGCTTCAGTCGTCGGTGTTAAGTATACCGAAGAGATTCCCCATGAACTGATCCGAATTAACACAAGCCTAATCATGAATACTCTTGATTGGATGTCAAAAAGCACCTGCAAGAAAATTCTATTTACGTCCACCAGCGAAAACTACGCAGGAACAGTCGAATCCTTCGGTTATCAGGTACCCACTCCAGAAGATGTACCGCTCTGCATTCAAGATATTGGGCACCCCAGGTTTACCTACGCCGTCACTAAAATGTTAGGCGAATCGGCTTTCTTAAATTACGCACGGGTCTATCCTTTCGAAGCCACGATCGTCCGCTATCACAATGTATATGGGCCGAGAATGGGCTTCAAACACGTGATTCCACAGGTCGTACAACGCTTTATTGATGGTGAGCAGCCCTTCGAAATCATGGGCCATGATCAAACTCGAAGTTTTAACTACATTGATGATGCAGTTGCCGGCACTATTTTGGCGATGGACTCAGCAGCAGCTAACGGTGAGATCTTCCACATCGGTGACTCGAAGGCAGAAATCACCATCGAGACTCTCATCAAATACATCGGTGAATTATGTGGTTACGAGGGTGAGTTTAATATGGGTGAAAACCACTCTGGCTCAGTCAGCCGACGATGCCCGGACACACAAAAAGCAGAGAGCCTCTTAGGGTATCAGCCCAAGACAGAGTGGCAGGATGGGGTGAAATCCACGGTAGAATGGTATACAAACTATCTAAAAAACAAAGGTGATGTCTTCGAGTAAAGGCCCGTCGCCGGGCGCTATGCCAGCGAAACTAGCCGTGTTTTTTCACGTCAGAAATCGACTGGTGTAGGCTGATCGCAGGTTGCCAGAGCAGCTTGTCAATTAACTTGGTTGAATCACCAATCGCCCGATCAATATCAAATCCGTGATTTCTAGCTTTGGATTGAACGCGAGGTTGGATCTGGTAGATCTCACAGGCTATATCGACCATCTCTTGGATGGTCGTTCCTTTACCTGAACAGACATTAACAACCCTCCCAGCAGCATCGGAACGCATAATCGCGCGATACGCGGAGGCGACGTCGCGAATGTCCAAAAAGTCTCTTTCTGATTGCAGGTTACCCAGCACCAGCTCTTCTGCACCCTTCGCCAACTGGGCGCAAATCTGTCCAACGACGAAGTTCGGGGACATACCTGGCCCCAAAAAGTTAAACCCGCGAGCGATCACGAGGTCAATTCCAAATTGCTCGGCCGCATTTAGGCAAAGCATGGTTTGGGCACTTTTTGACATCCCATAGTCGGAAACGCCGCCAATCGCCGCGTCCTCCGAAAATACGCCAGTCGAGTTCGGTAGATATTCCGCAGCCGACCCAGCGACGAGCACCTTCACCGCTTTCTGTGCGGACAAACTTCGAACCGCATTCAAAAGATGGTAGGTATTCCTCACAAATGCATCCCACATTGCGCTGGACGTGGCCGGTGGCATCTGCCCCGCCAGATGAAATATCTGGTCAGGTGATGACGCTTCAAGACGCTCGCGAAGCAAGTTTGCATCGGCCAAATCAATCAGTTCTATTTGAACACCATCAATCGGGGCGACTGGCGCTGTTCGATATACGCCGACGACTTCTGTATCGTCCGTTTCACAAAGCTGTTGTAGAAGATGTTGACCTGTAAATCCACTCGCACCGGTTACCCAAATCTTCATTTAATACCTATGCCCAAAAACTGCTCGCGGTTCGCTTCATAGTCAATCTGCGCCTGAGCGTAGTCATCCATCCGACCAATATCCAGCCAATAACAATCTTCCTGGTAGCAACACACCTTACCGCCGGCTTCGTGAACCCTTAAAATCAAATCAGGCATATCTAAATGCTGGTTCTTTTCGACGTACTTCATCACCCGTTTGGATAGGATGTTAACGCCCATGCTGACATCGTGGTGCAGTATCGGCTTTTCCTTAAATCCAAGAAATTCTCCGTTGTGTGTTTCGACGACACCAAAATCTATCTTTATTTCACGACGATAGATGCCAATTGTTACATCAGCGTCTTTTTCCTCGTGGAAAGCCATCATATTATTAAGATTCAGAGTCGTTAACAGGTCGCCATTCATGACCATGAAATTCTCGGGCAAGTTTTCAATCAAGCTCAGTGCCCCAGCAGTGCCTAAAGGCTCTTCTTCGTGAACATAATCAAGATTTACGCCATAGCCGCTGCCATCACCACAGAGACTGACAATCATCTGAGACAAATAACCTGTGGAAATGGTCATATTGGTCACGCCAAAAGCTTTTAGACGGAGCAGCAAAATTTCCAGTATCGGCTTATCACCTAGTGGTACAAGTGGTTTAGGGAACGAAACTGTTAAGGGTCGAAGCCTCGTCCCTTTGCCACCAGCGAGGATTACCGCCTTGAAGGGCTTTGAATTCATTTTTGGTGTTTACTCCAGAGAGTATGTGAACGTCAAAGCACCATATATAATGGGGCATGACCGCGAAATTTATTTTACACAGAGCAGAGAAGCCTTCCATGAAACCGATCGACCTCTGGATTACAGCAATTGCTGTCCTACTTGGACTGGCAATTCTACTTTTACCCACAGAGACTGTCATCCTATTCCTGTCTGATGACGCCTACTACTATATGAAAGTCGCGATGAACAACGTCGCTGGTCTGGGGCTTACATTTGATGGGATAAACCCTACAAATGGCTGGCACCCACTATGGATGCTACTCGTCCACCCGATATATCTACTTCAATTAGACCCCACTGTCTCACTACGCGTCATGCTGTTGTTCCAACTCGGCCTGTACCTTCTTAGCTTTAAAGTCATCACCGTACTTTGCCAGAGATATTACCCTACGGCGGGTGTGCTTGCCGCACTGGCAACATTACTTTTCTTCGCGCCGATCACTGTGCTGGGCCTAAACGGTTTAGAGAGTCCATTGCTGGTCATGGTGGAGTTGGTTTTGATCTACGTGTTGTTCCAATTTGGCGAAACGCCTGACAAAACAAAATTGCGGCTCTTGCTTGGTCTGCTATTTGGCCTGCTATTTTTATCCAGGCTCGATAGCGCTTTTATGATTCTTACTTTGTCTGCCGCCATCCTCATATTTGAATGGCGGCGACAACTCGACATTGTCAAGATAATCTCCAATTGGTGGTTGCCTGCAACAATTTCGATTTGTGTCGTCGCACCCTATTTGATTTGGAATGTTGTCAATCACGATCACATAACGCCGATTTCAGGCGTTCTGAAAAATACCTTCCCGTATCCTCACTTTCGTATCGGCTTTCTTCCGCGTGTACCGCATTTCGTCATCGCGATTTTTTGCACCGCCATTTGGTTTGCTTATCGTTTATACACCACGCGTCATCAAAATCTGCTGGCAACCCGCTATGGCCTACTATTAGCGATGTCCTTAGGCTGTTTGGTGCATCTGGCATGGAGCGTTATTTTTATGGCATGGGGCACATTTCAATGGCATTTTGTGGCACAAATACCGTTAATCGTAATTGCGGTTGCCGATCTCGTTTCAGTCGCTCCACAGCTTAAGCGTTTGACGGCAGCCTTTGCTGTGCTACTCGCTCTGGGGATGAATTTTGGCTCACTTGGCCTCAGACTAGGACACCATCAAGAACGCCTGAGCGCCGCAAATTGGATGAACCTTGCCGTCAAAGATGGATCCAGAATCGGTTTGCGAGACGCGGGCGTATTTGGCTATTTTTCCGATCATCAAGTTGTCAATTTAGATGGCCTTATCAATAGCTATGAATTTTATGATTCCATCAACAGAGGTGAAATCGCAGAATTTCTCGCGAACTCGCAGGTCAGGTACTTAGCGGATGCCTATACCCCCTGTGACTATAAAACTCACAATATCAACATTGTTGCTCACTCCTCCCTCGACCCAAGGCTGGTCGTCGGGGAGATTAGGATCATGAGCAAGAGCAATGAGATAGCGTCGTTTAAGACAGAGAAGCTTTTTGAAAGCATGCGCTTAGGTGAAACGTGCTTTGTTATCTGGCAGGGGGTCGGCACGACATATCCGCTACAATCTGCCGCTTCCCGTCTAGCAAAGTGACCTAAACAGACTATGCGCCTCTACCTATTCTGGGGAATGTTCCTATTCATGTCGGCCTATGCCTGGAAGAACTGGTATCGAGCCGCGCTGTTTCTTGTACTTTCTATGGCGATTGTAGAAAGACCGGACTTTCCGAAACAAGTTTTTGGCATTCCTGGGTTCAACCCCTGGAATTTGCTTATGTTTACCGCGGTCCTGGCGTACATGGTGGATAAATCCAAATCAGCCGAATTCCGTGTTGCACCAACCATGAAGTTTTTGATGGTTTTTTATCCCACATTCATTTTGATCGCGTTCTTACGTGAGATCGGCGATTTGAGTGGCATTATTGAGTTCGCTGCATATTTGGGTGCAAAACCAATGACTGCGCGAGGTATCTTCATTGATGACTTTGTCAACACCATCAAATATATGGTTCCTGGCTTCCTCATATACTTTGGCTGCAATAACAAACTACAAATTCGAGAAGCTGCAATAGCAATTCTTGCGATGAACTTCATGTTGGCACTGCTCACCATCAAGAGCATGGGCTTCGATGCCCTTGGCAGCGGCTCCGAGATGGAGCAGACCGCAATACGACGTCTCGACCGCGACGTGGGTTATTTCCGCAGCGACCTGGCGATCCTCTTAGCGGGCGGAGGCTGGGCGATTTTCGCCTTAAGTCGCTATGTTGAAAGCCGCCTTCTCGCTATAGCGCTGCTTATCGCCAGTGGCATCTGCGCCCTCGCTATCGGTCTCAGTGGCGGCAGAATGGGGATGGCGGCATGGGGCATTCTGGCCCTATGCTTCGGCGCGCTTCGATGGAAATCGATTCTAATTTACGGTCCGTTACTGTTTGTACTCGTCGTCTCTTTCGTCCCGGCGGTCCAAGATAGATTCATGCAGGGAATTGGCGATTCCGAGACAAGCGAAAACGCAAGCGAGGGCGATATCGATATGAGTTCAGTGACCTCAGGGCGCTCTATCATCTGGCCAGAAGTGATAGATGAAATTATGGAGAGTCCCTTCCTCGGTCATGGAAGACGTGCGATGCAAAGAATTGGTCTGAGCCAACGACTGGGAGAAGACTACGATAAGCCTTTTGCGCATCCTCACAATGCCTACCTACAACTCCTTCTGGATAACGGTCTTCTGATTGGCATCCCGGTCCTACTGCTTTTTCTTTCGCTGCTTAAATCGAGTTTGAAAATGATGTTGGACAAATCCTGCAGTGAATTTCCTCTGGTCGGCTCCATAAGCTTTGCTTTTATCTTGAGCTTTTTGGTTGGCGCCATTGCCCAGCAGTCATTTTATCCTTTCATCGGTAGCGTTAGCCTTTGGGCTTCAGTCGGCCTTCTGCTAAGGGTCACCGCAGACAAAGACTATTACACGGGCAGTCTGGCCGACAGCCTAACCGGAAATATGCCCAGCCAGATTCCGTCAGTTAACAATGAGCTTCAGCCGCTTTGGCTGAAGCGCTAACGTTATTTCAGCTCGAATGGCCCGATATCAGGATTAGCACCAAGCCATCGACGACACGTTGCGTCCGCCGCAGGCGGCGATCCTGAGTCATCAGCTGTGGTGCAATGTACGCCTGGAATTACCTGACCTGCATCGATCAAGGGACTGCCATCCAAAGGGGTATAGGCGGTTTTGAATTGATTGATTATAAAATCAACTTTTTCTTTGATTGTAGAACCGCTTGGGAAGGTCGTATTGACGGACGTCGCATCAAAGCTGGGATTGGTGACCATCGGATCGCCGAAGAGCAGTGCCGCATCCAAGTTGCTGGCTGTCACGAAACTCGTCTGAATATCAGGTTTTAAACCAGACACCTGAGAAAAGGAAACATCGATATTTGCGTTATTAATAAACAAGTTATTGTAGAAAGGGTAGTCAGATGCCGTTGTAATATTCTGAGTGATAATCCCGCCACCGTTCATTCTACCACCAGTGATTTGTGCTCCTAGATTATGAGCGAATAACCCACTTGTATCAGCACGAACTTCAAAACCCGTATCTTGTTCACCCAGTGCAATATTACCCACGTACTTCAGTCCAACGACCGTTTGACGAAGCACTTTGTAGCCTCGAAAACCCTGCGGTCCGTTTGAGAAGGAAATGTTGTCCTGGTTGAGGGATTCGCCCCACGTTGTATCAATACCATCATCAGCATTATTAAATGCCATTGCGCGAATCAATTCGTTGTCAGGACAAAGAGTGTTTCTAACAACGCCATTAAGCTCCAGGGGAACTAAGAAAGCTTTCGAGTCCTCACAGACTTTGAACACAACAAAACCATCAGAATTACCACCGCCCAGGCCATTCGGGGCTGCAGAATCACCGGCAGTTACTGGCACTAGCAAACCATCAGGCTGATAGCCATTTCGATGCAGCAGTAAATCTTCGAAACGATTCGAGTGGGCAAAATCAAAGACGCCGCCATTCTGTTGGGGTGCACTGAAGTTAATACCCGCGCCATGTCGTGCATTCCTACTTTCAATCTCTTTGAACAAATTATTGCTGATGGCACCTGATGGCGTTCTTAGTCCCACTTTAATATTGTCAAACCAGCTACTTGAAACTTCTATATTTTGAAGAACATTATTGCTACCGATGACTTCAAGTCCAAAGTTTGTACTGTCAGTGATTCTTACATTTCGCAATTCAACGTAGTCGCCTCCTACCAAGATCAACAGTTCATTGTTAACTGCAGGCGAATCGCCGCAATCCGATGGTGTTAACAGCACATTTGCGGTGTCCGTGTTGTCAATCGCTGTACAGTCATTCCAACCGTTTGCGGTGGTACGCCACCCTTTAAATAGGACGTCTTCACCATCAAAAGCTTCAATACGAATCGGGTTACCGCTAGTACCTGAATTACCCACGCTGAGGAATGTCTTGAGAGAGTTATTGCCTGTCAAAGGATGGTCATAGACACCCGCACGTAGCTTGACCCAATCGCCGGGCTGCGCGGCATCCAATGTATCTTTAATACGCGCTTGAATATCACTGAACCCTTCAAGGCCGGTATCTAAGCATCGGACATTTGTTAGATCACAAACGGTGCCGATGGTCACTGACACCGTCGCCGTTGAATCCTGGCCTAGCGCGGCGTTATTAATCGTATAAGTAAAGCTGTCAGTTCCCGGTGCTGCTCCTACTGGCGGCGTATATGTGATGGCAGATGCAGTAAAGGCGACAGTTCCTGAGGTGCTGAAGTCACCAACCCCGGTGATTGCAGCACCGCCTGGCCCCTGGGCATCATTTGTCAGAACGTCGATGGTTCGAGTTGCCGCGCCCAAAATCCGAGTTGCGTCAGATATATTCTCGACAACTGTGACAGTGTCATCTGAGGCTGAAAAACCAATCCCAACCGTGACTGTAGCTGCTGCTGAGACATCACCATCGGTATCCGTGACCGTATAGGTAAACTGATCAGTTGCTGCAACGGAGGATGTTGGGGTGTAAGTCACGACTAGGCTGTCTATCGTTGCCGAACCGAGCGTTCCGTCAGGTGCTGAGACAAACTGTATGGATGCGGCTCCATTGAGCAAACCGGTGTCGTTAGTCGTCACGTCAATCTCAAGCGGATCTCCAATTGGCGTGCCCACCGCATCTGCAACTGCGACCGGTCGATCGTCTACGAAAATAGTTGCGGATGCAGTCGCTGTGTCTCCATCCATATCTACCACGGTATAGCTAAACGAACCGGCTCCGGCGAAACCAGCGGTTGGAGCGTACTCTAAAGTGTTGTCGCTATTTAATGTCAACGCGCCGCCGACTGGCGATGATGTCGTGACCGTGATCGGGACATTACCTAGCCCACTATCATTGCTCAAAACATTGATCGCTGATTGGGTCGTACCAACCAATGTGTCCACCAGAGCATCGTTATTAGCGATAGGCGTGTCATCCACAAAAACTGTGCCCGTGGAGTTCGCGACATCGTTGTCAGAGTCAGTCACTGTATAAGTAAAGCTTGCGCTGTTAGCGAAGTTTGCCGTTGGCGTAAACGTGACCACGTTGTTCGCAACAGTCGACACACCGCCAAAGTCATTGGCGGTTACGACTACTAGAGGCGCATTACCAAGACCCGTATCATTGTCTAGCACCGAAACTGCAACCGCAGTCGAGACAGGCGTGTCAACACTATCGGCGTTAGCGACCGGCGTATCATCAACAAAAATCGATACTGTTGCAGACGCAACGTCGCCATTGCTGTCCGTCACCTGATAGATAAAACTCGCGTTGGAAGTGAAATTATTTGTGGGCGTAAAGGTCGCGACATTGAGATCGCTTAACGTCACCGTGCCACCCACAACACTACTGGTCACAACCGATAGCGGTGTATTGAGCAGGCCTGTGTCGTTGGCGAGGAAACTGATACCGCCTAACGCGACATTTATGGGTGTTTCCAAAGCATCTTGATTGGCAACCGGGACATCATTGACAAAAATACTGGCGGTGGCGGTACCCACATCATCATCTGAATCGGTGACGGTATATGTAATGGTATCTGTCGCGGCGAAATTCGTATTTGGCGTATAAGTAACCGTAGACCCAACAAGCACAGCTGTTCCGTTAGTAGGCCCAGCGGTAATCGCCATCGTCAGCGGCGTGTTCGCTAAGCCTAAGGCATTCGCAAGTATATTAACGTCTATTGGCACATTCAATGGCGTCGTCAAAGATTGATTTTGTAGTGTCGGCGTATCGTCGACCAATATCGACACAGTTGCAGTCGCTGTATCTCCGTCAAGGTCTTGCACAACATAGGTCAGAGAGTCAGAGCCTGCAAAGTCCGTTGTTGGCGTGTATTGGATAACATTGTTTAGGACAACTGCCGTGCCATTGCTAACACCCTGAGAAATACTCACCGTCACAGGTGAATTACCAAGACCCGTATCGTTCTCTAAAACGTTAATTGCAAGAAGCGTCGATATTAGTGCCTGAACGGAGTCGTCTTGGGCGACTGGAGTATCATCCACTAGAATCGTTAATGTTGATGAACTTTGCTCTCCATCGACGTCCGCTATTGTGTAGGCAATCACTTCTGTGCCCGCAAAGCCGCTGGCGGGCGTGTACGTAATGCCAGAATCACCGACTGTGACTGAACCGTTTGTGGGGTCAAGCGCGGTGAGAGAAATTGGCGCATCGATCAAACCATTATCATTGGCGAGCACATCGACAGTAATGGCAGTCTGTACCGGCGTCTCTGCACTGTCAGGAACAGCCTGAGGAATTGTATTCAACGTTATCGAAGCGGTTATCGAGCCTTCACCACGATCGCCATCAGCATCGGTCAGCGTGTAACTGAATACTTCTATTACCGCGAGATCAACAGCAGCCGTATACGTCAACGTACTGCCCGCGATTCGGATAGTGCCACTTTCTGGGTTGGCCAAAATTGATGCAGTAATAGGCGGGTTACCTAATCCGGAAGCGCCTAAAAGCAGATCAACCGACGTCGACTCCCCTGCTTCTAATGAAAATGTTTGCGCAGCAGCAATCGGCTGGGTGTCAACAAACACTGCTACCGTTGCCGTGGAACTATCTCCAGAAGCATCCGTTACGGTATAGGTGAATTCATCACTGCCGCCAAAACCTGTGTTCGATGTATAGGAAAGAATATTTGAAGTGATGCCAATTTCTGCATTCGGGGAGACAGCCGTTAATGTCAATGGAACATCATCGAGCTGGATGTCATTCGCCAGAACATTTAGTTCAGTGGCGACTTGTGCTTGCACGTTAAAATTATCGTCAACAGCAATAACGACAGGATTACTATTTGTTACGACCGCTGCAACCGTCACCGTCACTGTTGCCGATGCCGTATCGCCACTGGCATCGGTAATTTGGTATTCAAAACTATCAATGCCCGCAAAAGTGTCGTTCGCAACATAGGCAATATTCTCGCCGTCAACGGTCGCCGTGCCATTTACGGCTGACGTCAGAATGGACAGTACGATTGGTCCGTCAATCAACAACTGGTCATTGGCTAGCACTGCAACTGAAACCGTATCCGAACCGGTTACGCCAATTGCATCAGCCACAGCCACTGGGACAACGTTAACAGTGATGGTCACTGAGGCCGCGCCTCGATCGCCGTCCTGATCAACAACAGCATAGACAAATGAATCGAGCCCTAGATAGTCAATATCAGCCTGATAAGAAATAGTGTTATCCGCATTGATGACGGTTGTTCCATGGTCAGGCTCCTGGAGAATTGAGATCGTGCCAAGGCCATCGATGACATCAGGGTCGTTGGCCAACACATTGAGCGCAACTAACTGACCGCTGGTTGCACTAAAAAAGTCGGAAACCGGCCGGGGTATCGCATCATCGGCGGCCACTGCGAACACCTCTTGCGAGCGAGTATTCGCGGACGTTGCGGCTGAAGAATCAATCGCTTGAGCAGTCGCTGTAATGTCGACTCTAACGGCCTGGAGCACAGCCAGAAGCGTGGCGGTGGTTCCGGCAGATGTCTTGTTGGAGCGACTTATGCCGGCAATGACATTCGCATTGGCAGAAAGTGAAGATGCGATTGCCGCATCCGTCGTTGAAGCTGCCGAAATGGCTAGCACATTGGCCACCAGGCCTAACACTCGTTCAGAGGGTGGTAGAGCGGCTTCGGCTGTCAAGTTTTCATCGCCAGACAAGGTTAATGTTGCGGCTTGAATGTCAGCGCTTGCCAGTGTTTTCTCAGTGGCGCCGCCACTGTCAATCACCAGCTGACCAGCTAGGGATTCCAGCAAGACTAGGCCTGCGAAGTTACCAAATATCGCGCTCACAATTGGATCGACATTGACCGTACCGACACCGTCCAATATGCCATCGCTCAAGTCAGCAGCGATTGCTTCAATCACCTCGTTAGGTAAAGTAGTTTGTTGGTTTGATGTCCTGCGAATAGCCTCAAACAGACTTTCATAGGCCATTAGGACTGCGGGTGTGTTGCTGCCGGTTTGTAACGAACTTATCGGATTAAAGCCCTCTGGCAGTCCGAAATTATAAGTCTGCCAGGAGAAGAAAACTTCA
Source organism: Candidatus Azotimanducaceae bacterium (assembly GCA_051278195.1). GTDB lineage: Bacteria > Pseudomonadota > Gammaproteobacteria > Pseudomonadales > Azotimanducaceae > JAHRVQ01. Next base: position 38,244 of record JBNMQM010000012.1, on the reverse strand, counting down.
TTCATTCTCGCTTCATCTAATTCGTTTGTTGCAAGAGCAATTTCAACCATCAACGTTGAGATTGGATTAATATTGACCCTGCTTTGGTCGACTCTAAAAACAACGCCTTTGAGCGTCAGAGAAAGGTCTGAAACATCTTGAGTTGTAAATGAGTCAATACCACCAACCGTTGAAACAATTACAGGGAAAGCTGCAGTGTCAGAAATCGAAAGAGAAAATGTACTGCCAGTATCAGAGACAAAAGACTCGAGCACCACGCCGTTCGCATCCGTCAATGTAACCGTCGCGTTTTCAAGCGGGCCTTTAACTGCATTTGAGCCAAAGCTAACCGGGTTGCCGGGTGCCGGTACACTAGCTGGCGGAGGTGTAGACGTGACACCAACCGACGCACTGTCACCGCTATCGGAACAAGCGGCCAAGAATGACAAAAAAATCAAGACGAATAACGTTTTGATACGAGGCTTTTTATACATGGCAAGACCCTTGTCGTGACGCCGACAGAAAACTGTACTGCATCTCTGACTTTCTTTCGACTGAGCAAACAGATTAACATCCGTCTGTCTTAGGAACCAGCCTAACACCAAACCATACTCTAAAATTTACAGCCTTTTGTTAAGAATCGAAACCGCTTGTCCGAATAATATGCGATCAATGTGCAATCAGTATCACGCTCAGCGGCCTGGCCAAATACCCCTGCTATCGATTGTCACCTTACCAGCCAGAGCCGGGTTAAAACGACGGAACTCACGATGATCCACCAGCAGCAGATAAATATCAGCCGACAGTAAAGCCTGCTCGGTAGATTCAAAGATCAAATTCGACTTAATTCTATCAGGCAACTTACTTATATTCGGTTCTATGCCAAGAACTGGTCCCGGATGATGTTCGGCCAGACTAAGCGCAATTTGTAACGCTGGACTCTCCCTCAAATCGTCAATATCAGCTTTAAAACTAAGACCGAAGCACGCGATCGAAACATCTTCCGCACGTCGACCACCAGCAACCAACTGGCGAACGGCTTCTTCTACTTTGCCGATAATCCAGTTTGGCTTGTTGTCGTTGACGCTCCTCGCGGCTTGCATCAACGGCGTATGGTTAGGCGACCGGCTAATAATGAACCAAGGGTCTACAGCGATACAATGGCCACCAACGCCTGGCCCTGGCTTTAGAATATTAATACGAGGGTGTCGATTTGCCAGTTCAATAAGCTCCCAGACATCAATATTTTCTTCATGACAGATGATCGATAACTCGTTCGCAAACGCAATGCTGACGTCTCTCGCCGCGTTTTCCGTCAGCTTGCACATTTCAGCGGTACGGGCGTCTGTCTCAATACATTCGCCACGGACAAAAATCTCGTAAATTTTGCGAGCTGCCGATGAGCACGCTGGCGTTAAACCACCGATAACTCGATCATTATGGGTCAGCTCGTACATCACTTGCCCTGGCAGAACACGCTCGGGACAATGCGCTACTCTGATGTCAGATGCGTCACCATTTTGGTGTGGGAAGCTCAGATCGGGACGAGCTTCAGCCAACCATTTTGAAACAAGCTCTGTCGTACCAACCGGGCTGGTCGATTCCAGTATGACAATATTGCCAATTTCCAAAACCGGCGCAATCGCAGCCGTAGCTTTGCGAATAAAACTCAGGTCAGGCTCATGATCACTATCTAACGGTGTTGGTACGGCGATAAGAAATGCCTCAGCCGGCTCCGGTTTCGTTGTCGCACGGAGAAACCCACGAGTCACTGCGGCATGGACAGCAACATCCAATTCCGGCTCAACAATATGAATTTTGCCCTGATTGACCGTCGCTACAGCGGCTTCGTTTACGTCGACCCCAATCACTTTGATTCGCTGAGTTGCCAGTGCTGCTGCTGTGGGCAGACCAATATAACCTAGCCCAATAATCGATACTGTCTCTACCATATGCTCAATCTCACCGTATCCAAATTTACTGTCGTTTCGCTTTCATTATCTCTGAGATCGCATTTGTCGTTGCCGATTCGAGAGCCTCTAGATCCTGCTCAGCTGGGGCATCCATGACCAGGGCCACGAGATAGGAAGTTCTATCTCCGTCAAAATATGCCAATAGCTCATAGAACTTGGCCATCATCTCATTAGATGCTGAATATGGCCCAACTAAATACCACGAATAAACAACTCTCTGCGTGTAACTCGCATCCTCTAAAATCGCTCGGTTAGCTCTGCCGCTTGTCGCCGCTTTCAGCTTCTCTGAGGGCTGCCATCTATCAGTGTTCACAATACTATTTTCGACAAAGATCAACTCCCGACCTTGCTCTTGATCGTCGTACCGCACCACCATTGCAACGAGTGGCTTCTCATTCAAGAGATAGTGGCCTTGCCAAATATCCGAAGCTCCAACGAAGTTCGGTTCAACCTTGACCGAGCCATACCGCGAGTGACGCCCAAGTTGTGTATCCAGAACACTGATAACCCAAGCAGAGTTGCCTTGCGCAGGTACTTTATGATCTTCGAAGTAATTCGCTAACAGCGGTGTTGCTAGTAGCATAACGGCGATCACTACCAGACGCTTCATTTCTGGTTTTAGGTCGTGTTCAGCATAATCGTCGTCCTCATCCGAGGCCACGCTTACTATCGGCTGTAATCCTCTATTAGCAATCCAATAGAACAGCACTAGGGCAATCGAAAAGACTACCCAACCAAAAGCCAAATGATCTGTCACAATTGGGTGCTGCATTTCGGTGTAGTTACCAACCAATATAATCACCACGATCCTAATCCAGTTGCTCACCAGCGCTAACAAAATCGAGAAAAGGAAGAGCCGAACGGCTCTGCTTAGGTTGTGTTGGTTAAAGTGTGAATAGACGATCGCAAGCAACACCGAACAGAGTAAAAACCCAAGCCCAGAACACGCAGTCTCAACCGCAAATCTGCCACCCGGGACGGTAAAGTAGATGCCTTGTTTTAAGGTTGGTATACCAATCAGATCTAGCGAGAGGTGTGTCACCAAAATTGAGAGCTGCTGTAACGGGCCTTGCAACATGCTCCAGATCGGCAGAACGAGCAATATACACGCGAGTGCTGGCATCAGTTTAAGCAGCCCGCTAAAACCAAATATTATCCATACAGCGCCAAACAGAACACCGAATTGGCCAACCACTGCAAACAAAAAGGTATTCGATATTCCTCCCGCCATCCATAGTACGCCGCCTGTCAGAACCGCTAAAACGGGTATCAAATTAAATTTCGGATGGACATTCAGGTAAAACCGCTTCTGCCACACAACCACCAGGGCAAGAAGTAACGCCAAAAAGCCATGCGTGTATGGTCCGTTGTATACCCATTCGGAAATAATGTGTGAACTGGTCGGCAGATAGGCGAAGGAAACGATCAAAAATATTGCCGAAAATACGGCAAAGGGCGTGGCTCCTCGGAGACGACTCATAGCAAGAACTTCTTTGGGACAAACAATGAATTATGTAGGCAGCTGGAGGAAAAGACACCAAAAAAAAGCCCAGACACTGTCTGGGCTTTCTCTAAACTAGATTTAGGCTAATATTTTAGAGCGGCGGTTATACCTTACGGCGGGCCCGCAAAACACCAAGTCCTAATAGACCAAGGCCAAACAGTGCGAGTACCGATGGTGCTGGTACTGCGTTAAATCCAATCACCAAAGAACCGCCGGTGTTAGAGATGGACCAGTTACCGCCTGTCTGCTCATTTTCACAGCCTGAAACTGAACCGTCACAAGTGAAGTCAAAGTAACCTGTACCACCGATGTCCCACTTGCCAGCAATGCCAGTATCCGTCTCAATGCCAGTCTCGATTACAAACTTAAGTATGCCGCCGAGTGCCGCGAGACCTACTGTAAACTCGTTTTGAGGTAGGTTGTTCAAATCGATATCGACCATGGTCGCGATTTCACCGTCTACGTCGTAAAAGGCGTCTAGTGAAGCAGTTGAGCCTGTGACTATACCGTCACCTGCCGGATTGCCAAAAACAGAACCGAAAGTAAAGCCAGTCGCTGGACCGGTTTCTATACCACCGTCACTGGAACAATCACCGCCCGCAGAATCGGAGATTTCCGTTACGCCATCTCCACAGAGGTCAAGCAACCCGTTGTTGCTACCATCTGTGTTGCCAGTGCCGTCAGTCGACGTGAATGTACCATCAGCGATGAACTGAAGTGTTCCCGTGATGGGTACGGCTGAAGATGCTTGAGCTACGGCTACCAATACAAGCCCTAATACCCATTTCGAAATTTGATTGTTCACTGTGTACTTCTCCTAAATCTGGTTTTAACTAGCAATTGACTTCACTATTGCATTTAGCATGCCAAGAATATTTCCCCTTTAATTACAACCGGTTAGAAAAACTTGGTTTTGAACGCTGCAAAGTGTGTAAATTTTTTCGACGTTAACGAGGGCTTTTTTGGACCTCAGCAAGGTTCGCCGCGATGGCGCTGTTGCCCGGCGCGAGCGCTGCCGCTCGAGTGAGCAACTGCAACGCTGCTGCACGATCTCCCGAGCGATATAGCAGCCAGCCGTGAGTATCAAGCACACTGGCGTTGCCCGGCGCCATGCCAACGGCCTGGCCAGACATTTCTAGCGCTCTATCAACACTACCGGCGTCGAAAAGTAGCAGGGCCAAGTTATTCCTAATAAGCGGACTGGCAGGATATTCGGCCAGAAAGTCGACGTATAGCTCGATGCCGAGCGCTGCAGAGTATTCAACCTCATTGATCATTGCTAGCTGACTTGCGGGGTCGACGAGGCGCCAGTTTTCGACGAATACCGCAAGCCCTTGCTGATCGTTAAGCACCCCGTAAAGAGCTGAGATCTTGATACCCAGGCTATCTGAAATTCTATCTGGCCATGCCTTGGTATAACTGCTGAGTGCAACACTGAAGAGCTTCTGCGCAAAGGCTAAATCACCAGCGAGTTCGAGCACGAGTGGTGAATTGCCCTGCCGAGCCCGCAAATCAATGAGAATCTTTTCAGCTTCGCCGTGTTGTCCAGCATCGATTTCGAGCCGCGTCAGCGTTTTCAGTAACGTCACGTTCAAAGGGTATGATCCGAGTGCGTTAAAAATGGCTGATCGCGCTTTTTCGTATTGCTTCTTTTGGGCAAATTCTAGTGCTCGGGCGTAGTTCACTTTCGCATTCAGGCGCTGTGATTCTGCGCTGCGGTTTCGCTGAGCCAAGACTTCCACATACTTTGATGCATCGGCAACCGCGCCAATGTCTGTAAGATAATTTGAGAGTACAACCGTCGATAGGTAATCGTTTTCTTTCCCATAACGCTCGACAAACTGAACGCCGCGTTCCAATTCCCCAATGGCTTGAAACTCTTCAAGCGCCAGCACTAGCGCCCTGCGGCTATCCGGTTGAACCTTCAACAATTGCTCGAGCTTAAGCACACCCTGGTCAAACTGCGACCGCTTAAAATGAATATAGGCTAAGCCATAGAGCGCGATTACATTTTGGGGGTCTCCCACGAGGACACTTTGGTACTCCATTGTCGAGCGATCATATTCCATAACCTGTTGAAAGAACGCCGCCCTCGTCAAGCTTAATAGCTCTTCCTGGCCTTCTATAATGGGCAGCTGCACTAGCGCCTCCTGCGCCTCAACCTGCAAGTCCATACTTAACAATTGATCAATTTCGGCAATTCTAAGTCGCCAGGAGTCTGGTCGAATCTGAATACCTTCTTTCAACAAATTCAGCGCCTTTTGATCTTCTGGGGGCAAGCGTGTTGCATAGTATCGGGCCAGACGGACTCTTAATGCGCCATTGCTAGGTGCGAGGTCAATCGCTTTCGTCATAAAAAGCTCGCCAGCCTCATTGTCACCAATTTTCAATGCGGCCATGGCGTACATCGCGATAAGGAAAGCATCATTACTGCTTTCAATCCGTTCTTTAAGGGTCTTCACAACTTGAACAGGGTTGTTCATTCGATAATAATTTATCGCAATGGCCTTGAGCACAGGCTCTGCCGCTGTTTCGAAATCGACACTGTCAGTGAAGTAAGTTTCCGCCTCTTCACTATTTCCCTGAACGTAATTGAGCAAGCCCAGCATTGCGCCACCCGTCGAGTAGTCCGGGTTCTCTAGATAGATTTCGTTTAATAATACCTCGGCACCGGCGTATTCTTGAGCATCAATCTTGGCGATAATCTCTTCGATTTTTTCTGAATTGATTTGATTTTGCGGAAACGCGCCATCCAATGCTCTCTGGTAGACCAGCGCTTCAGCGCTTCGGCCTTGGCGGGCCAGCAAATCGATTAGCGCTCGCAGCACGCCAGCTCGTTGCCGGGTAAACATATCCGTGGTCGGCAGCTCCGATATTGCCATCGACAAGCTAGACTCTGCACTATCTAGATCGCCGGCGCGAAACTGTACCGCGGCTAGCAGCAACAGTGCATCAAAGTTACGCGGGGAGTGCTGCAGGAACTCAATTAATCGCTCTTCCGCTGTTACAAAATCACCTGCAGCGGCGATGAGGGATAATTTACCCAGCGTTGCCAATGGATTACCTGGGGATTCAGCCAGCGCTTCGTCATATAATTCCTCAGCCCGTTGCCGATTGCCAAGTCCCGCAAAAGCTCTTGCTTGAAGCAAATGTAGATCGGTTCGCTGTGATTCGAATTTCACCGCGTTTTGCATCAGTAGTGCGAGTGCAGAATTGTACTTATGCGCCTGTATATAGGACTCAGCTAAGGTCGAGTAGTAATCAAAAGATTGGCCAGATGTGAACCCTTCCAGCATTCGGTACGCAGCACGTGTTCCGCCTAGCTGGAGGCGAATTTTGGCGCCCAGCACTGCCGCTTGCTCATTTTTTTGATCAAGTTGTAGTGCATTTTGTACCTCTATCATGGCCGGTCTAAATTGACCTTGATCAAAGTATGTTGAGGCTGCTAGCACGTGAATTTCGGCAGTTGCAGAAGAAGAATTCGAGGAATCCGTACATCCTGCGATCAGCGACAGGCTAAGAAGAATCAATATAAAATATTGCAAACTCAGATAGAAACCCTCCCTTAACTTAGGCAAAAAAGCCCCATCAAAAAAACAGCGATAATATCAGACTAAAACCATAATATTACACACCATTTTCTCGGATGCACGCTTCGTTTTGTTGGATTCACGCTTCGCTCAATTGTTGATCATAAATCAACCATCAACGGGCATTACGACCAAAAACGATAAAGACAGTTCGGAACAAAATTTCAAAGTCGAGCCATATCGACCAATTGTTTATATAGGCCAAGTCGTAATTCACTCGACCTTGCATCTTATCAATCGTTTCTGTTTCGCCTCGAAAACCGTTTACTTGAGCAAGTCCTGTTAAGCCGGGTTTGACTCTATGGCGCAACATGTAAGAGCGAATTTGGCCGCGATAGTATTCATTGTGCTCAACCGCATGTGGACGCGGCCCAACAAGTGACATGGTCCCTTCGAGAACATTAAATAATTGCGGAAGTTCATCGATACTGGTGCGCCGTATGAATCGACCTACGGCGGTAATACGATCATCATTCTCGGTTGCCTGCGTCACCTGACCTGAATGCTCTTCATGGACTTTCATGCTTCTAAATTTGTAAACGTCAAGGAATCGCCCATCCCAACCGTGCCGGCTCTGCTTAAAAATCAGCGGCCCTTTTGATGTCGCTTTGACGGCTATTGCAGCCGCCAACATAACCGGACTGAAAATCACTAAGGCAAGCAATGCGAATGTTTTATCCATCGCTTCTTTCGCAATCGCGGCTCCCCCTGTAAGGGGGGTTTCCGAAAGTGAAATTAACGGTACGCCCGCCATTTCTTTCATAGAGTGATTGACTAAGCTCACGCCAAAAATATCTGGCGCCCAAACAACGTCAATACTCGACTCCACTAACCCCAATGCAAACGGTTTCACCAGATTAGATTGATGCATAGGAATCGCAATGTACACTCGCCTCACCCCGTGCTCAGTGACGACTGAGTGCAGGCTATCCAACGACCCAAGCTTTAGTATTCCATCCGGCCATGGCGCGAGCCCGGCATCCTCATCTGTAACATAGCCAACGACCTGTTCCGGGATCCACGGATTGTTACTCATGTGCGACGCGATGTGCTTCGCCAACTCGCCGCTACCCACGACAAGTGTCGGAATGACTTCGGATACCGCGCCAAAAGCAAAACGCCGCATTAAGGCAAACACCACAAGTTGGCCAAGAAAACCCGTGACACTCCAAAGCAAAATGACCTGGCGAGAAAAGTCTTCGCTTGTCCTGGTCACAAAACCGAACACGCCCAAGCTAATGACAAGCACCCCCCATGCCTGGAGCAGGGCGCCAATATAGTCACTTCGCGTGTCTTCATGACGATAAACACCAAACCCAGAATACACGACCTGCATCATCAGAAAAACAATAACCACCAGGTTGATGTATTCATCTGGAAAGCTACCAGTACGTTGATAAGTGTGCGCAACCAACAAGCCTTGAACAACAATTTGATCAAGTACCATTTGGATCCAGGTTGTAACTGAACGTCGCTGTCGAAACAGACGACGAGAATCATCAGAAATCATGGGCAGTGCCTAAAGTGAGACAACAATGGTAGAGTTCGTACGGTCAACTAACAAGCTATGGATTGTGAGAAAAATATTGAAAAAGCTATTTTTACTACTGATCTTACTATTATCTAGCTTTCTCATAGCACTCCCCTTTCTCCTTATCGGCAATGCGCCGTTAGTGACCACAACACTCACTTACGATGCAAGTAAAATCGAACAGGCGAAAGCCTTTCTGAAACGAAATGACCCGCGGCGTTTAGAGGCTGGTGAGACTGTCACGGCTTGGATTGATGAACAAGATATTTCACTTGCTGGCAACTACTTGATTAACCAGTTGACGCCCGGCGCTCTGGCAATAGACCTGAGCAAAGGCCGTGCCTATGCAGCCGTCACCCTCACACTTCCAGAAAATCCAATCGGGCAATATGTCAATGTTTTGCTCATACTATCGCAAACCGGCTCAACCTTAAGTGTCGAGTCACTAAACTTGGGTTCGCTCAAAATTCCTAAGCGACTGGCAGAGCCTGTTAGGAACTTTGGGCATCAGCAGTTGTTGAGGCTTGCCGAATACAAAGCAGCCATACGATCATTGAATGGTATGCAGATACTTGATTCTCGAATGCTAGTCCAATACCAATGGGACCCAGCACTAGTTGACTCACTGAAAGCGACAGGTAAGTCTCTATTAATAAACGATGCCGAACGGGAACGACTACTCGCCTATTCTAGGCAGATTCAAAATGTACTGACGAATACTAACTTACCTCGCGAGGTTTCCATTAGCGAGGTGCTCGGACCCGTTTTCCAACTGGCCCAACTAAGGGGTGGCGACCCTATTGGAGAGAATGCGGCAGCATTGCTGGCACTATCCTTTTACTTCAGTGGGATAGATGTCGCGCGAATGCTCGGGATAGAACTCCCAGACAGAGAGAAAATCGATAAACGCATCATGCTTTCAAACCGCTATGATTTCAGTCAACACTTTTTAACTTCGGCAGCCCTCACACTGGGTAGCGGCGATAGCGGCTTTGCAGACTCCATCGGTCTATTTAAAGAACTAGACGATGCCATCGGCGGAAGTGGTTTCAGCTTTACTGATATCGGTGCAGATAGAGCCGGCGTGAAACTCGCTTCTTTCGCAACGCGTGATGTTGCAACCGCAAAATACACTCAGGCCTTCTTCGCAAAGAAACCGCCCGAAGACTTATTTATGCCAGACTTCTTAGATCTACCTGAGCTCATGCCGAATGAGGATTTCAAACGTCAATACGGCGACATTGATGACCCAAGGTACCAGGTGATCATTGACGACATCGAGATGCGTCTCAACAATACGCCATTTTACAAAAGGTAAGCCGCAATGATTAGCCATGAGACAGTCAGAATACTCTCGGCAGATATTGCCTTGATCACAAAAAAAAATGTGATCGATTTGGTTCATGACCGCCTAAAAGAACACCGACCCATTCGCCTAGGTGTTGTTAATGCTGCCAAACTCGTTGCGATGGAAAGCGACAAAATGCTCCAAGAAGATGTCAGCTCATCCGACCTGGTGCTCGCTGATGGCATGAGTGTGGTCTGGGCAAGTCATCTATTGCCTGGCCCGTCACTCCCTGAGCGCATCGCCGGTATTGACCTTATGTTCAGCTTTCTCGAGCTAGCCAATGAGCATGGCTATGGTGTTTATTGTCTTGGTGCCACTGAAGAGATACTAGAAACCGTGGTTTCAAACATCAAAAGAGACTACCCAAACGCAGTGATCGCCGGCGCTCGAAATGGCTACTTTAATGAAGACGATGAAGAAGGCATTGCCGCAGCAATCAAAGCGGTTTCTCCACACTTCCTTTTTGTTGCAATGACCAGCCCCAAAAAAGAAAATTTTATGGGACGTTGGGGAGACCATATGAATGTCCCGCTGGTACATGGCGTTGGTGGTTCGTTTGATGTCTATGCGGGGAAGGTCAAACGTGCCCCGGCCCGCTGGCAAAAATTGGGACTGGAATGGTTATATCGCGTAATTCAGGAGCCGCGCCGGCTTTGGAAAAGATATCTAATCACGAATGCGAAATTCGTCTGGCTGGTTATTAAGCAATGGCTAGGACCACCCAAACCTTAATCGTTTGCAACACGACGCTCAATTGAATCAGTTGATTCTAACTTATCGCCATTGCTAATGCCGTAGCGCTTTAATAAGTCATAGAGAGTGGGGCGCGTGACGCCAAGTAGTTTTGCCGCTGCTGTAATTTTGCCGCTAGAGATAGCCAGTGCTTTTTGAATAGCCGTTCTTTCGGCAGATTCGCGAACATTTTTTAGATTCAATGCTAAATCGCCAACCTCCTCCAAACCCAGATCCATCGCCGTCACAAACTTACCATCGGCCATGATGACGGCATTCTTTACCTTACCCATTAACTCTCGTACATTTCCTGGCCAACGATACGCATCTAGGGCTGCCGTTGCTGTTTCGTCGAAATTCACAATGTCACGATTATATTCGTTCGCATATTGCATGATGAAATACTTCGCTAGCAGCAATTTGTCTTCACCGCGGTCTCTCAGAGGTGGAATCTGAATCATCATGTCCGAAATTCGAAAAAACAAATCTTCTCGGAAAGAACCTTCCACCACCATATTCTCTAGGTTTTTATTGGTCGCGCAAACGATTCGCACATCAACCGGAATTTCAACACGACCGCCCACCCGCTCAATCACTCTCTCTTGAATAAAACGCAGTAGTTTTGCCTGGGCAGCAAGTGGCATATCACCGAGCTCGTCTAAAAACAACGTACCGCCTTGCGCCCACTCGATTTTACCGATCGTTTGTTTCGCCGCGCCCGTAAAAGCCCCTTTTTCGTAGCCAAACAGCTCGCTTTCGATAAGGGTGTCTGGAATAGCCGCACAGTTAATAGCAACAAATGGCTTGTCTTTACGGGGGCTGAGCGTATGAATTGCTTTGGCGAGTACTTCTTTACCTGTACCGCTCTCACCAAACAGTGCGCATGTGACATCTGTCGCCGCGATTTTTTCGAGCTTGTGGCAAATTTTCAACATCATCGGGTGACTCGTGATCATCCCCGTTAACGGTGAGGGTTCTCCCGTCTGAATGTTCTTACTCTGCTGTTCCAGTTCGTGCATTTGAAAGGCACGGTCTACGATCAAATCAAGAATTTGGGTATCAACAGGTTTCGAATAGTAGTCGTAGGCTCCCATCGATACCGCACGCAATGCATGTTCGACTTCTTGAGAACCAGTCACGACAATAATTTTGGTATCTCGCGCCAAACGCAAGATCGCCTGCATCGTGCGGAATCCCTCGGTGACTTCGTCAGGGTGTGGCGGCAAACCAAGGTCTTGGATGATCACCGCCGGATTATGCAATCGAACCGCCTCTATTGCCGACTCACGATCTGAAGCAAGTACAACATGGTAGTCACTTTCACTAAAGTGCCACTTCAATTGATTCTGAAGCCCCATATCGTCTTCGACGATAACGAGCGTTTTCTTTTTTTTATCCATCCTAGGCTCGAAGTTGGTTATACAATGGTCGCTACACAGATATACACGTAGTTATATTTCAACCCATCTGTCCGCGATGTTCAATACAGCAGTGTCAATTCTATCGACACTTTTCGAAATCATTATAAATTTACGACTAATGGACCTTTCTCTTAATGCGAAATTCATATATGAAACAATAGTGCTTCGAAGCCAGAGAAACTCTCAGAGTAATTTATTTCACGGACGAGACTGGCTATAACTAAAAGGTATAAAAAATACCGGCCGAACTTTGCTATTTGGCCGTGTTGAGAGGTATTGGAGCGACCGGTTTGGATAGACAAACAGGGAGTTAGGGTACTACGTCAGTAAAAATCATAGAGCGCCAAGCGGCGCTCTAATTTTGACCAATCTGAAATCTTATACAAAGCTCTTTGCGTAGTTCGTTGTCTTGCGGAATCGAGCAACCATCAAACCGAACAATCCTAATAGAATCATTGCAACAGACTCTGGTTCTGCAACGCTGATTGAGCCATTGATATTGTCGTTGCCACAAGACATCGTCCAGTGAATATCAATTTGCGTTAGGTCAAAGTTGACGCCTGCCGTATCAAACGAAACGATTCGGTAGTAGTTGTCTGATTCTGTACCAATACCCTGCATTGCAGATGTTGAAAAATCTAGAGTCGACGCATCAAAGTCGATTCCGGTTCCCCACACGTCAATTTCATCAATCGCGAACGGGTCAGACTCGTGGTGACCAGCATTACCTTCCCCTGCGCCACTACCCGGGCCGCCTACTACACCGATGTCCCAGCCAGTGACCGTGCCAGTACCATCAGTTGCAATCTTATAAAGACCGGCTGGATCTTTGTTGTCACCCGGAGTGAAATTTACATTCTCATTCTGGTAATTCTTGGTGAATAAGCCAAAATCGATACCATACTCGTAAGTTGTTTCATCTGTGGGTGTAACATCACCGTCAAATGACAGCGCTAGATCACCCGCGTAGTAGTCAACACCACCGTATGTGTATTTGCCATCAACAACATCGAAACCAGTTTGCAGTGCAATGCTGACTTTTGATCCTTCCTGCTTATAAAAGAGATACTCAGCGTCGAACCCTTGCCCACCAACACCTGGACCTAGTGTGCCGTCTTCGTTTGAGCCGCCATCCTGAAACTGAACCCAGCCTTCGTCTACAAACTTCTGCATAGGTGGGTCGACAATGTCGGCTGTCGCCGAACAAGCAAAAGCGATCGCAAGTGAAGCGATGAGTCCACCGAGAACGTTGTGCTTATCTGATTTTATATTTGATTCAATCACGCTGGCTGTCCAATAATTTCCAATACGAACTCGATATACAATTTCCGTACCAAAACTATTTTCCCGTTTAGTTTCAGGTAATTAAGAATCCGGGACTGTTCGTCGCTCCGACTGATCGGCAATAATGTAAAGAATTTCGACACCCCTTGCGCCGCATCGATACACCCGTAAACTAACGATTACAGCTTGTAGAGAGATTATGGACTTTTTAAAACCAGCCCCTGCGGAGCCACAAAAGACTTCTGATTCAGACAGCGCTACGCTGCGCGCAGAACTCTCATGGCTAAAAGTCGGGGAACACCCATTTTGGAAGCTCACTCGCATGGAGCTCGCTGTAAGAAAGCTGCAAATCCGTCGCACGAATGGGGTGGACAGTCTTTTCTCGGCGTCGGAAATCGCCGCCAGACAAAATCAAGTACGGCATCAGGCTCTACATCAGACACGACATGGCTTGTTAAGCCGCGACGAGAATATTTTGGACGGCCAAAGAAAAATGTCACCTATTGCTGCCCTTTTTCTATTTTTATCACGCAAACTTCCTTTCCCAAGCCATCGAAGCCCTGAGCCCACTGGCACAGATCTGCGGTCAACGCAGCATGCACGCAAAGAGAAGCTTGCAGTTGGAACGGCAACGCCGATCCACCTCTTCTCACCGGATGAGGTAAACGCCAAGCTCAGGCCAATATTAATTCAGTTAGAACGCCGCTTCCGCAGACAAATGTCCGCCACGGCGAAAACCTTTAACGAATATCAAAATTGGACAGAACGCCTTCCGAAAGATGATATCGACACAGCGATTAACACCCTAAGGCTCCGCTATTCTCAAATAGCTCGGCGAAGAGAGTGGTATGTCGCCTACAAGTTGATGGTCGAAAGAGCTGTAAAAGAATCAAAACAATCCGCGACCAGGGACGGTAGCAACGAACCGATGGTCCGCATACTGCAACAGGATTTTCTGCAAACAATGAAAAGCCGGTTTGCCTCATACTGGCGCCTGCACGAACTTCGAGCCTACTGCTATAAGCACGCATTTTTGGAGGAAATCACCCTGATCGAAAGGCAGAACGGCAACCTAGGCAAATCTGAAGCGCTCGTGAGGCCACCGACAGAGTTCTCGGCCATCACAGAGCTCGTGAGTGAATTGGAGGACCGAATTAGACATCACCTCGAAGCTGCCAAAATAAATCAACAAGTCACCAGCGTAGCCAAAGTCGAAGAGGTCGATCAAAAGGCGAGGCGCGAAGAATGGCAAGCATTCAAGAATTTACTGGAGCAAAAATTTACAGCTATTAACACCCTGATGTCCAGGCTAAAGACGGTGGTAAAACACAATGCGGGCTGGCAGCTTGAATACCAAATATTTCGGTCACTCACTGGCATTAAGCGTATCGAGCAAAAACATCGCAGCAAGACGTCGGACTTTCGCCTAGAAGCACTGAAGTTTGCACGGCAGATATCCCAACGCATCAACAACGAAATCGAAACCGATGTGCAGTTTCAACTCATACGGGAATCTATTCGAAATTTAGACAACTCTCCCCTCGACTCTCAACTTAATAACGCTATGAGCCTCATGCATATTGAGATATCCCAACGAGGCGTCGGTGCCCTTGACGAAATACACCGCATCAAGCAGCAGTTCGTTGAGGATCATGCGAACGCCAAAGCGCAAAAGGTCGTGCCGCTTTTTGCTCGTAAGTAACAGTTAAACGCGCGCCAACTTGCTACCTGCGACGTAGCAGATACTCTGCCAAAGATGTCGCGACAATTTCATGTCCTTTCAACGTTAGGTGACCATCATTCGGATGAAATAGACGACCCTCATATTCTTGATTTAGGTCTGTATACAGGTCGATATACTCGAGATTCTTTTGAGCTAACATTCCTAACACCCTGGTTCGAGCAGATAACTGATACTGCGCAGTGACACCTGAATCTGAGTTCAAAGCTCCAGCTCCGGGGAGCACGACCACCACTAGCCTAGATGTCGTATTCGTTTCTAGGTAGGCCAACGTTTCTGCCAACAATCGAACAGACAAATCTAACTTGCCTGTATCAATTTCGGCCAAGGCACCCCACTCCGTCCAAATCAGGTCCAAAATTCTCGGACCTTTAACACTAGCAGATGATTGTTTTAAGATGCGATCGCCGAGGGAGATGTTTGCGAGTTCGGTGGGTTTTCTGCTTCTGACCACTGGCATGTTAACGATCCGGCCATGCGTCGTTTCGTCGATCACCATATAGGGCTTTCCTCCTGGAGCCTGGACAGCAAATTCATGTCCAATGTCAATCAGATCATTACCAAGATACAGCACAAAACCGATTACTTCGGGCTGGTAAAGACGGGCAAGGTGGATAGCACGCAGGGCGATTTGCTCAGGCGAGTAACCCGGCACACCCGCATTGATGACCTGGTGCTGGGAGGTTTTCTGCTGAAGCAAGTAACTAAATGTTTCCTCGTCATTCACACCGAGGCCAAAAGTAAAACTATCGCCCACCATAAGTACTTTGGGAGCACCTGATTCATAAGTTCTAGAGGGCGCGTCGCGCTCACCTTTTATATTGGTTGCGTAACGCACTTGATAATCATGATGCTTGTGATCACCCTTCCAGTTCGTGGCAAGCTTCCAGCCTAAATTTGGGTCGCGCTGCACTAGTCCTGGCTGCATTGTCTCGCTGGTCGCATACCCGGCATAGACACGGAGTAGGATTTCACTGATGATCATCGTCAGAATAATGCCGACTATGACAGCTGAAAACTTAATCAGAGTTTGACGATTTGAGTGCGACAAAAGAAATGAATCACGTGATTGGTATCTCTGCATACTACCATGACAGCGCGGCCGCATTGATCACCGATGGACAGGTTACTAAAGCAGCGGCAGAAGAGCGCTTCAGCCGACAAAAAAATGATGCGACTTTTCCTCATCAGGCACTTAATTATTGCCTGTCTAACCTGGACATCGCTGACGTATCCGCATTCGTGTTCTACGAGAAACCATTTCTAAAGTTTGAACGATTGCTAGAAACCTATATGGCCTACGCACCACGAGGATTTGGACAATTTCGTCATTCTATTACTGCTTGGATGAATCAGAAATTGTTTCTCAAGCAAACTTTAAAGAAAGAACTGAGTATAGCGGCCAACCTGAAAATCAGTGAATTGCCGCCGCTGTTATTCACTCAGCACCATCAATCCCACGCTGCATCAGCATACTATTGCAGCCCGTATCAAGAGGCTGCGGTTTTGTGTGTTGACGGTGTTGGCGAGTGGGCGACAACTTCCGCTTGGCAGGGTGTTGGCAACGAACTACGCCCGCTTTGGCAAATTAACTTCCCACATTCTATCGGCCTACTTTATAGCGCTTTCACTTATTATTGCGGCTTCGAAGTAAACTCGGGTGAATACAAACTTATGGGGCTCGCACCCTACGGTAAGCCGATATATAGCGACGTGATTCAAGAACACCTCATTGATATCAAGAGTGACGGTACCTTTAGATTAAACATGGACTACTTTGATTTTTGCACCGGATTGAAGATGATAAATACGCGGTTCGAAGAGTTATTTGGTCGACCAGCCCGAAAACCAGAAACAAACATCAGTCAATTCGACATGGATGTCGCAGCTTCAATTCAGCAAGTCACAGAGGTCGTCATGATGCGCTTGGCATCAACCCTACAATCAGAAACTCAATCGCACCAACTTTGCCTGGCAGGCGGCGTGGCCTTAAATTGTGTTTCGAATGGCAAATTACGTCGCCAGAACCTGTTTCGAGAGGTTTGGGCACAACCAGCGGCAGGTGATGCTGGCGGCGCGATCGGCGCTGCACTCTGCGCTTGGCATGAAAAACACCCAGGGACACCTAGAGATGTTTCTGCTGACGGAATGCAGAACTGTCTGCTAGGGCCAAGCTATGACCAGGATGAAATTATTACTGCGATAGACGCTGCAAGCATAAAAGCAGAACAACTCGAATGGCAGCCGTTATACGAAACCGTAGCCGACCTGTTAGCTTCCGGCCAAGTCATCGCCTGGTATCAGGGTCGCTCAGAGTTTGGACCAAGAGCGCTGGGGTCCCGCTCAATACTCGGCGACGCAAGAAATGAAACCATACAAAAAACAATGAATTTGAAGGTTAAAAATCGCGAATCGTTTCGACCATTCGCGCCGATTGTATTGGCAGAAGAAGTGTCCAACTATTTTGACTCGAATGCGATGAGTCCGTTCATGTCCTTTGTTGAATATGTAAAGCCATCACACCTTGTGCAGTCGTCCTCCACATCGACCGGGATCGACAGAGTTAACGACATCCGTTCAACAATCCCCGCGGTGACGCACATAGACAATTCGGCACGGCTTCAGACAGTGACCCAGCAGCAGAACCCTAAGCTGCATGGCTTGCTGTCGGCATTTCACGCTAAAACAAACTGCCCCGTATTAATCAATACCTCGTTTAACGTACGCGACGAACCGATTGTCGAGACACCAGCGAATGCAATAGAGTGCTTTCTTAAATCTGGTATCGACGTGTTAGTGATGGATCGATACCTAATCAGGAAAAAGCATTGAATAGCGACAGTAAGCCCAAGCCACTAGATCAAAAGGAAATGCGAAAATTCGGTTGGTCGCTAGGTCTGCTGATCGGTGTTGTATTCGGTGCAGTGCTGCCATTTATATTTGGCTATACTCATCCGCTATGGCCTTGGGTCTTAGCAGCAGGATTGGCTCTAACCGCCGAAGTGCAGCCCAATTACCTGTTAGTGGTCCACAAACGATGGTTTCAACTAGCAGACATCCTCGGCGCCATATTCAACCCAATAATGTTGGGCATGATCTTTTTTGGACTCGTTTTGCCAATTGGCTGGACCAAGCGAACGCTTGGTAAATCTAAAATCAAAACCAAACTCGACCGTGAAGTCATCAGCTATAGGGATCCGATTACTCTAAGTGAAGATTCGAGGGACCCTTTCTAATGATTGAGTTCGCACGAGATTTACTCAAATTTCTGAGAGTGCATCGAAACTACTGGCTTGCACCAATCTTTATTGCTCTAGTACTGGTCGGCGGGTTAATCATCACGACTCAAGGCTCTGTGCTTGCGCCATTCATCTACACCCTGTTTTGATCGTACAAGGGAAGGAGATTTCCTTAAGGAGCAGGACTTAGCACAAGTGCTAAGCCAATTCACGTCGGGATTTTTTACACTTTACTTACATTTTCCTTACTATTTCTCAGGTTGGGGCTGCACAAGTTAATCTAATAATTTTTTATTTCAAAAAACCCCACAATTATAGAGTTAAAAAGCGACAAGGTTTTTCGGCATAGATATTGCTTCCTAGATATTGCTTATAAATGAAACTGAAGCTATACAAGAAAGAATTCGCTCAAATACAACACAAAGTTGCCAAAATCACGGCCAATTTCGGCGACTTGAACATTTTTAACGACTACACTTAAGTGTGTATGTCGTGGAAGGACTGATAAATGGATCAAAGCCTAACAGGCCTAGAACAGGCGTCGCTGCCCAGAGAGGCTGAAGACAGTTCTCTTCAGCAGCTATTGCAGGGCCCAGTGCCCGGCGTCATGCAGACACTTGCGCATAATCTCCAGCGGATTGATCGTCGTAACTTTCGATCCGAGCGAGACACGCAGCGGATTGTGTATGCCCGATTCGTTAAGGACCTGGACCCAAACCTACGAACAATGATGTTGAACGCGGTTATTGGCAGCGTACGAGATTCTGAGATTGAACCTGAAGCCCTACTCGCATTTGTCGAGAACGACACATCCGCAGGACTCGTGACAACGGCTATTCAGCATTACCTAATGCTTGGCAGCACTCGAATTAATGACCCGTTGCAAGCGCTCGCAGACATTCTACCGATGTTAAGCGACCCGATAATTGATACTAAAGGCCAGATTCTGGCCGGTTTACTGTCATTTGGAGACCGCCGGGTCTGTGCCGCTTTACGACCTTATCAAGATGACTTCAAAATTAAGACCTATGAGCAGCTAGTATCGTCTATCCAAGGAAGTACTCTACACAGATGCACGATAGATCATTTGCTTCTCTGGCTAGTCGATTTGGTTCGTGAAGCGAAATCAAAACCGGTACTAAAAGAAAATGTCTCTAACCTGACCAAAACCGTCATCAGCATGGTTTCCCAGGCACGGAGCAAGTCGGTTGAAGATCGCTTGTTTAATTTTGGCCACTTCCCATTCGCCTCTTATACAGAAAGCAGCATAAACAGTTATGACGACGTCATTGCAGAATTTGAACCTATATTCGATAGCCTTAACCAATTTAATAATCCGGCAGTAGACAAGTTAGTTTCATTTCTCTGTGATCCTGACCAAGAGAACAGCGAGCGCAGAAGCACGCCTGCCCCAAGACGCGCAAAAAGTAGCCGACGAAGCCACGACCGCCGTGTTGTTAGCATTTTCCCCTCCATTGAACGCCGCGAACAAAACCGCCGTACCATCGAGCGCAGGCTAGAAAGTCGACGTTAGCGTTGACTGCCAAACTCTTCATAGAACCCAATCATAGAAGCAACTTTCACGAAACTCGCTATCACCGAACGCCTTTGCAAGAATATGCCTGATGATGGCTAATTCAGGCAGCGCCGGTATCGATTTCACAGCTTTACTGTTTGTGGCATGGTAATGAGAATTAAAACCTAATTGAGTTGGTTTCTTCATCATGATAAATAACCCCCCCTCTCTCAGAAGCGCCATAATACTCTTGTTGGCCCTCCAATTAGGTTTGGTCGCTTGCTCAAAACAAGATGGTGAAAATTCCATCAACAGCAGCACTCAGCTGGCTGCGGCAAAAGATTTTCAGCGGCTAGGACAATATCAAGCCGCTATTATAGAAACCAAAAAAGTATTACAAAAACAACCTACTAATCTGAATGCACAAACGCTACTGACTAAACTCTATCTGGAAATTGGCCAAAACAGGCAAGCGATCGCATACCTTAACTCCACCGATCTTGCCGATACTAAACTGCAATTGCTGCTCGCTCAGGCATTCCTCTTTGCAGGTAAAGTAAGATCAAGCGAAGAAGCGCTAGACAAATATTTCACTGAGGAGCAGGACGACGCTGCCATTCCACTGCTGCGCGGCAAACTCCAGGTGGCGAGAGCACATTATGATCTCGCCGGCGAGTTTTTTGAGCTAGCCCGCGGTCTTGACCCGACTAATATCGAAGTCGCGTTAGAGATCGCTATGTTGGAGCTCGTACGGGAAGACTATCCAAACGCGCGTACTCAACTAGAAGTTTTAGGAACCGCCTATCCTGACAATACAGACGTACTTATCACCATGGCCAAACTAGAGCGGCAAACAGACAACCTCGCGCTAGCAGAGTCTCTCTTGACTCAGGTAATATCACTTCTTCCTCGTACTGATCTACCCACCCCAACGCGCTATCGTGCGCTCAATGAGTTGAGAGACATCCTATTTAGACAAGGAAGACTTGAAGAAGCTAGAATTTATGCGGGCATCATCAGAGAACAGCTACCCACTGCGGTCGCCACCGAGGAAGACCTGCAACTCGCGATTGATCTTCTCCAACAGGGCAAATTCAACGACGCCCGAGAAGAGCTAAAGCAGATCACGGATCGCGCACCTGGATCAAAGCCGGCCAATACGATGTTGGCGATGGTCGATTTTCTAGCTGGCGATCATGCTGCTGCAGCCGCTCGCTTAGAGGGATTCATCGACGCCGAAACCTCAGACGCTAATACCCTGCAAATTTTTGCGGTTTCAGAACTCAAGCTAGGACAACCGCAAAGTGTTATTGATCGACTAAAAGCTGATATAGACGACATTCAAGACGGCAGGATATTGGCCTTATACGGCATCGCGATGACTAACAGTGGGCGTCTTCGTCAAAGCGAAAGCTACTTCCTTCGAGCAATAGAACTCGACCCGGATTTCGGTCGCCTTTATCTACCGCTTGCAAAACTTTACGTGGATCTTGGCCGGCTTGAAGAAGCAAAGATTGAATTACAAAAAGCTATCGACCGAAGCCCATCAGACGCCACAATCCAACGTGCACTCGTAAGCTACTATCTGCGGACCAGCAATCTCGAACTCGCCAGCAAGTTCGTCAAGCGCTTAGAAGCTGACTACCCCGATAGCCCCCAGACACAACTGATCGTCGCCAATTACTATCTAACGGCAGGTGAATTCGACCAGGCCAAAGATAGTTTGGACAAGGTACTTGCACTCGGTCCCTCAAAGACCGCGCAACATCAGCTAGCGGCAATAAATCTGAAGCGATCACGGTATTCAGACGCGATAGCGAGCTATCAGCAGCTGATTGAGCAAGACCCGGACGACGCAAAGGCGCACAGGGGCTTAATGACCGCTTACGAGCGTTCAGGTCTAAAAGACGACGGTCTCAGGGCATTAGAAGCACTGGCAAACAAAGGCACTTCTCTGACACCCGCTCTTGTCCTGAGTGAATTTCACGGGCGCAATGGTAACCTTGAGCTTTCGGCACTTTGGCTCGGCAAAGCGGAAGGTAGCTCAAGCAACACCAAGCTTCGCCTCACTGAGGCCCTCACCCTGAGTAAAGCCAGAAAACTCATGAACGCAGGAAAGAGCACAGAAGGCATTCAGTTAATCCGGAGTACCCTAGAACAGTACCCCACCAGCAGCCGGCTATTAGCGGCAATGACCACGATATACATAGCCGACAACAACTTGGTTGGGGCTGCAGAAACCCTTTCGGCACTTAAAGATGTGAGCCAAGAAGCGTTTGTTTACCTATTAGACGGTGACCTCCACATCGCTGAGCAGGATTTTCAAGCGGCTCGTTCAGCATATGGACAAGCATGGCTCACCGCGCCCGACGATCAATTGGGCTTCAAATTGTTGGCAACACTAAAATCTGGCGAAAGTACTGATAATGAGATCACCGCATTTCTTGAGGATTGGCAAACAAAACTACCGAACAGTCGAGTTCGTAGAATGAGCAACGCCGGTTATTTGTATTCGAGCCAAAAACTAGAAGCGGCTCAACGTGAGTATGAGAAACTGTTGGTGATAGAACCTGAGAACGTGATTGCACTTAATAATCTGGCCTGGATTTACGGGGAGACCAACTTGGATGAGGCGCTCCGCCTGAGTAAGCATGCCTATCAACTGGCACCCGGTTTACCCGCGATATTGGACACTCACGGTTGGTTTTTATTCCAAAGCGGCGCTGAAGAAGCCGGCACCGCATTGCTTGAGGAGGCAGCAAGGTTGTCACCCAATGACAAAAGCATCAATCAACACCTACAACAGATTCAAGCAATCAAATGACAGGCCAATTACCGATAATGTGAACTGTGTCACCTTTATCCTTTTTCAGCCAACTTATACTTACTTATCGAAATCCAGTAACAGGGATGAGGGATAGGCGTGATAGCAATGCGATTCAAAGAACAAAGTTATAAGGATGCAGCACTCAAAGGCCTGTACGGTGCACTGTGCGATTACCCGCGTGAATTAAACAAAGGTGATTTTGCCCAAATAATCGAAAGTACTGAAGTCTGGGAACGCAAAGCAACCTTCCATAGCCTCGTAAACGCAATTCGAAAAAATAAGTTAGCGCCAGAAACATTAATCTATTTTGTCCGCTTTGAGCCAAATGCGAAATTGGTCCATCGGGCTACCGGTGAATTCATCCGCTTAAAATCATGTTCAATTTCTGATGAATTTGCAGGCGTCAAACAAGTACTAGATTTGTACAAAAAAGAAGAACTTCAAAATGCAGGCGCAGCCCTAGCGGGGTTGCTCTATTTGGGAGATCGACGAGTGAATGCCCTTTTGCGTGCGCTTCGTTCAGAATTCTCTTCCGAAACTCTCCAAGAATTCACTAGAATCCATCCCTCGCACCTTTGTAGTGCGAGTATCGAATTTTATTTTGATTGGATCTTTGAGTTGCAACGAAAGCAAGACACCGTGAAATTAAATGCCGTATGCGCGGCGATGACAGTGATGCTGTTTCACGATGAGACAGGTTTGGTCGAAGATCATTCTGAACTGACGTGTGTAGGCTTTAAGTTTCCAGCTTTAAAACGGACACCTTTCCTCGAGTACTACGATAGCATCGAACCGACCCTAAACAAGCTCAGGCAGGTCAACCTGAAGAGCAATCCGTCTGTCCAAGCATTAATATCGACCTGGGAAAACCATCGCCAAACGTCTGTCCGTGTTCAAAATGGTCAGGCATAAGCTCTAATAAACAACGAGCCCCTTTCGAGGCTCGCATCAATCCAATCTAAGCCTTGGAAGACTCCCGACTAAGCAGCTGGAATAAAGACCGCTTTTGTTTCGAGGAACTCTTCAAAACCAAGCTCACCCCACTCGCGCCCATTACCAGACATCTTGTAGCCACCGAAAGGTGCGTTGAAGTCTGGACCAGAACCGTTGATATGAACGTTACCGGTGCGAATCTGCGCAGCCACCTTCGTCGCATGCTCAACATCACCAGACTGCACGTAGCCAGACAAACCATAAGGTGAGTCGTTAGCAATCTCGATAGCTTCCTCTTCCGTGTTGTAAGGCAAAATCGTCAGCACAGGACCAAACACTTCTTCTTGTGCAATGGTCATGTCGTTCGTCACATTACCGAAGACCGTCGGCTTCACAAAGTAGCCTACGTTCAAACCATCAGGACGACCGGTACCACCGGTAACCAATACGGCACCTTCATCAATACCCTTTTGAATCAGAGCTTGAATCTTGTTGAATTGAACTTCGCTCACAACTGGACCCATCACAGTACCTTCCGCAAAAGGATCGCCTGGCTTAACGCCTTCTGCTGCCGCTTTAGCAATGACCAAAGCTTCTGCGTGCTTGGCCGCTGGGACCAACATTCGAGTCGGTGCATTACAGGATTGACCAGAGTTCGTGAAACAATTAGACACGCCGCCGGCAACCGCTATTTGAAGATCAGCATCGTCTAGAATAATGTTTGCAGATTTACCGCCGAGTTCCTGCGAGACACGCTTTACTGTGTCCGCTGAGGATTTCGCGACCTGAATACCGGCACGAGTAGACCCTGTAAAAGACATCATGTGAATGTCGGGGTGCGATGACATGGCGTTGCCGACATTGATGCCGTCACCATTCACCAGGTTAAAGACGCCTTTAGGCACGCCTGCGGCATGTAACACTTCCGCCAGGATGATCGCATTGATCGGGGCAACTTCACTCGGCTTAAGTACCATCGTGCAACCAGCAGCCAGAGCGGGCGCAACCTTGCAAGAGATCTGATTAATGGGCCAGTTCCAGGGTGTGATCAAGCCGCAAACGCCGACAGGTTCACGGCGCAAAAAGTAACGGCCCTTTTGCTCTTCCCATTGGAAGTCCTTCATGATTTGCATTGCCGTGGCAAAGTGCGCCTGGCCGGTCGCTGCCTGGGCTGCTTTTGACAACCAAATGGGCGCGCCCATTTCAGTTGAAATCACCTGGGCGATATCGTCATAGCGTTTGGTGTATTCGGCCAAAATAGCGCCGAACATTTCGACGCGCTCGGCGACCGTTGTTCTTGAAAAGCTATCAAATGCAGCTTTAGCTGCAGCAACTGCCTTATTCACATCCGCTTCACTGCCCATGCTAATGGTCGCAAAAGGTGCTTCGGTGGTGGGGTTGATCACGTCAAGGGTCGCCGGTGTTACCGGGTCCACCCACTCGCCGTTAATGTAGAACTTCAGATGTTCTTGCATGGTGTCTCTCTCTTTTTGGATGTAGATTTAAATGTGTAATGGGTAAAAGGTGGCCTAAACTACAAAGATGACTTTTTGCTGTCAAGTCCGCATCGAAAGGCCCGATTGACGCAAGCGCCACAGAAGTACATCTATACGATCCTGGCCAAAGAAAGGCTCACCCGCAAAACTAAAGGTTGGCACGCCCCAATGACCCACAGCCTCATGGGCAGACTGGTTCGATTCAATGACTCCTTCTAGCCGTTCTTCCTCTACAAGCGCTGCCTGATCTAAGCTCGACAAAGTTAAGCCTGCCCGTTCAGCGGCCATAGCGAGATGATCGCCTTCGTGCCAGTTAGCAGTCCCCCCCCAGATGACTCTGGATATCTCATCTGCAAACTCAATGCCCTGGCCTTGCTCCGCGGCCAATATACCAAGCCGCGTGAGACGATGAATATAGGGCTGATCTTCCGCTGTGCGCGCACGACCATCGTCACCACGATACTGTTTGACGGGATCTGGGTTTGGCCAGGCGTAGGGTATTTCCAACATTTGTGCGACCCGCATCGCATCGCGCACTAAGTAAGGTGGCCACATTGGATTGACCTGAAGAAAGAAATCCGGGGTTCGTATTGCGATGGGATATACCGGCCGAAAAACAACCTCCAGCTCGTAAGTGTCCTGCATTGACCGCAAGCGACCAGTCGCCAGATAGGACCATGGGCTGCGAAAAGACCAGAAGACATCGATTGAAAGCATAGTGTGACCCCAGACTCATGCGTATACTTGACGCTTAAGTATACATACCACTCTCCTCAAACCGGCAGTTTATGCGCTTCATACGGCTAGAATTCCAATGTTAACGACCAGTCCTGAAACATTTAACCTGGATATTACAGATCCCGAGGCCAGCATCCCTGACTTGCTGAGTGAACTGACAGGTCTCTCTCGCACCCGTATTAAACATGCCATGACCTGCGGTGCAGTCTGGCGTAAAACCGGCGAGACACAGCAACGGGTTCGACGCGCCAATGTGCGGGTCAAAGCTGGCGATAAAATCGTCTTCAACCATAGTCCCGAGGCTTTAGATTCGGTGTCTCTCACCCCCGAACTAATCTTCGACGGGACTGATTTTTCAGTCTGGTTCAAGCCCGCCGGTATGACAGTCAGTGGCAGTCGGTTTGGCGATCACACCGCACTCAATCGCTGGATCGAAATGAATCATCGGCAGGGTAATTCAGTATTTCTCGTGCATCGTCTGGATCGCTTTACAGCTGGACTCATCGTCGTGGCACATCGTAAATCCACCGCCGCTGATCTATCCAAGCAGTTTAGTTTTCGCGAAGTAGAAAAGCGTTATCACGCTATTGTTCATGGCCAACTAAAGAAAGGCCGAACCATCGATTTACCATTGGACGAGAAAGCTGCGATCAGTCGCGTCAGCGCCCTGCAACAAATAGCGGGCTATTCAATGGTTTCTGTGGAAATTGCGACGGGTCGTAAACACCAGATTCGCCGCCACCTGTCTGCCATCAATCATCCTGTTGTCGGAGATCGCCAATACGGCAGCGAGGATACTGAGCGAGACTTGCAACTGGCCGCAACGTCTATTCGTTTTCGTGTACCGGGGTCCAAATACAAATCTGAAACTCTGCACTTTGAGTTAGATCAATCCCGCTGGCCCAATCTTACCAACGTCAGCTAGCCACCCGCGAACGTGATGAGAATACCGGCAGCCACAGCCGAGCCTATAACGCCCGCGACATTGGGGCCCATTGCGTGCATCAACAGGAAGTTGTGAGGATTAGCCTCAAGCCCGACTTTGTTCGCAACACGCGCCGCCATTGGCACCGCTGATACCCCAGCTGCGCCAATCAGTGGGTTGATTTTTTGGCTGGAGAGCAAGTTCATTAGTTTCGCCATCAGCACACCTGTTGCCGTACCAATGCAGAACGCGACCATTCCAAGCATCAGAATACCGAGCGTTTCTGGCACCAGGAACTGTTCCGCGCGCAATTTAGAACCGACCGACAGCCCCAACAGAATCGTGGTGATGTTGATCAACGCATTTTGCGTCGTATCAGACAAACGTTCGACGACACCACACTCACGCATCAAATTACCCAAGCAAAACATACCAAGTAGTGGAGCAGCACTGGGTACGGCCAGCGCAACCAAAATAAGCAACATCAACGGGAAAAAGATCTTTTCTCGCTTCGATACCACTCGCAACTGGGTCATTTCAATTTTGCGTTCGGACTCAGTTGTCAGCAGTCGCATAATGGGCGGTTGGATCAGTGGTACCAGAGCCATGTATGAGTATGCTGCAACGGCGATGGCGCCGAGTAAATGTGGCGCAAGTTGGCCCGCCACATAAATAGCCGTCGGCCCGTCTGCACCACCAATAATGCCAATGGCAGCGGCTTCTTTGATCGTAAAATTAAAGAGTCCCAGTTCTGAAAACCCGACCGCACCGAGTAGCGTAGCAAAAATACCAAATTGAGCGGCGGCACCCAGGAATAATGTTTTTGGATTCGCCAGCAGCGGACCAAAATCTGTCATCGCGCCGACACCCATAAAAATAATCAGCGGAAAAATACCAGTCTCGATACCCATCGCATAAAACTGATGCAGGACGCCCTGACCGACGGCAATATCAACACCGGGGATATTACTTAAGATCCCACCGAAACCGATAGGGACCAGCAACAGCGGTTCAAAACGCCGATTGATCGCCAGATACAGTAACCCTAGCCCAATCAAGATCATGGCGAACTGGCCAAGTTCTAACTGGTATATACCCGTGGAATGCCACAGCAGTGTGAGAGATTCCATCAGTTATCCAAGTGTCACGAGGGTGTCACCGGCAGAAACAGTATCGCCTTCACGAACCATAATCTGGCTCACTTGACCTGCGCTGCTGGTACGAATTTCAGTTTCCATTTTCATAGCCTCCATCACCAACACCACATCGCCACTTTGCAGGTGATCACCTTCTTTCACCATCAGGGTAAAAATATTGCCTGACAAAGGCGCAGTGATACCAACGGCAGAAGCTGCGGGAATTGGTGTCGCAGCTGCGGGCTGTGGAGCCGTTGCGCTAGTCACATCACCCCCAGGCGATACTGTTACGACGAATTGCTGACCAGAAACTTCGACCGTGTAGGTTTCAGGCCCAGCGGGTGAGGCAGCAGTCGCCGTTGACTTGGCGGATGCAGGTGTTGGCTCAGGTTCTAACCCAGGCGCCGGTTCAAAGGCATCTGGATTATTACGGTTAGCGAGAAATTTTAGGCCAACCTTAGGAAACAGCGCATAGGTCAATGCATCATCGTCGATAGACTCACCGAAGATCAGCCCCTCGGACTTCTCGAGCCCAATGAGCTCAGCCTTCAACTTATCAAACTCCGGCTCAAGTGCATCGGCTGGCCTGCACGTCATAGGTTCTCTGCCGTTCAGCACGCGCGTTTGCAGTTCCTGATTCACCGGCGCTGGCGTCGAACCATACTCGCCGACTAAGACCCCTTCGGTCTCCTTAGTGATGTTCTTATATCGCTCGCCAGTGAGTACATTCAACACGGCCTGAGTACCCACAATCTGCGACGTGGGTGTCACCAAGGCAATAAAACCCAGGTCTTCTCGCACCCTCGGAATCTCCAACAACACCTCATCGATACGATCTGTGGCGTTTTGTTCACGTAATTGATTTTCAAGATTGGTGAGCATGCCGCCCGGCACCTGAGCCACCAAAATGCGTGAATCAATGCCGCGCAAACTGCCTTCAAACTTCGCGTATTTTTTTCGCACTACCCTAAAGTACGCAGCAATTTCTTCGAGTAACTTAATATCGAGACCCGTGTCTCGCTCGGTGCCATCAAGAATCGCCACAATCGACTCTGTAGGCGAGTGACCATAGGTCATACTCATAGACGAGATCGCGGTATCGACGTTATCGATGCCAGCCTCGATGGACTTAAGGTAGGTCGCCGTGGACATACCAGTTGTCGCGTGACACTGCATGTGAATGGGTACCGACACGGTTTTCTTTAGGCCACTGACCAATTCAAACGCCGCATAAGGTGTCAGCAAGCCGGCCATATCTTTGATCGCAATCGAGTCAGCGCCCATGGATTCTAGTTGCTGCCCCATCGTCAGCCAGGTATTAATATCGTGTACCGGGCTTAATGTATAAGACAGAGTGCCCTGGGCATGCTTGCCCTGTTTTATGACGGCAGCGATGGCGCATTCCAAATTACGGGGATCGTTCATCGCATCAAAAATGCGAAACACATCTATACCACTGACCGCCGCGCGCTCAACAAACTTCTCCACCAGATCATCGGCGTAGTGGCGATAACCCAAGATATTTTGCCCTCTAAAGAGCATTTGCTGAGGCGTTTTCGGCATGACTTTTTTCAGTTCGCGAAGGCGCTCCCAGGGGTCTTCACCCAGATAGCGAATACAGGCATCAAAGGTTGCACCGCCCCAACTTTCGAGCGACCAGAAACCCACCTGATCCAATTTCTCTGCGATCGGCAGCATGTCGTCGAGACGCATCCGGGTCGCAAACAGCGACTGATGTGCATCCCGTAGCACGACGTCGGTAATACCTAATGGCTTTGGCGCAGTCATGTTGAGTACCTTATTCAGCGTTTTTTTTCATGATGACAACTCGGCGCTAGTGTCGCTCACGATATTGTTTGACGGCGGCGGATATGGCCGCCAGCATTGCGGGTGATGGCCCAGTTGAAGGCGCTTCACGGCTGGCTCTTAGTTGAGGTGCGTTAGTCTCAGGTTCACCCAACCATGTCACGGCGCGTGACATTAGCGATGTCAGTAAGACCAGCACCGTCAGAAACACAAACACAGTGCCCATACCATAAAGGGCTAAATCTAGCGCTTGCAGCATCAACTCTGACATCAAGCAAAACTCAACAGAAAAACTAGCCTCGATCATACATGAACTGCTTATCAGCTCAATTTAGAATTCGCCTTGAAACTCTTGCCCGCATTGTTGAGCCCTTAGCGCGGGGCCTTGTCCTGAGCATTTGGCGTGCCTACGCAATCGGGGCCAATTCTAACAACACTTGATGCGGGTAATTCGTATCCAACCGCGCCGCTCAGGGCCCAATACCTTGGGGAAATCATTGATTGAATGAGGAGATATCGGCCGTGCGACACTGAACTTACACCAAACAGTAGTTTTGAACGTACTAGTCCCATGAAAATCGCAATCATCGGTACCGGCATCGCTGCCGCCACTCTCGTCTATCGCCTAAGGCATTCTTGTCCCGGGTCTAATCTGCATGTGTTTGAAAAAAGTCGCGGGGTTGGTGGGCGTATGTCGACGCGACGCGGCGATAATGGCAGTTATGATCACGGCGCACCTTTTTTCACCGCCAGATCGAAACCCTTTCAACAGTTGCTCAAAACGTTTCAATCATCGGGGCAAGTCGACGTCTGGCAAGCCAAGGTCATGACACTCTCGAAAAGAGCGAAACCCTATAGCCGAAACTGGTTTGAACCTCACTATGTCGCCACACCGAGCATGAACAACCTGTGCAAAGCGCTGTTGGCAGAGCAAAAGATCCAGTTCAATCAAACGATTAACCACATCAGCGGCGAGCCCGGGAAATGGACGGTCAACTCAGCAGAAGGCTCTGAATTCGGGCCATTCGATTGGGTGATATCCACTGCGCCCGCGGAACAAACTCAAGCCATTTTTAGTGCGAAAACTGAAACTCCCGCAGTGCCCTACCAACCCTCATTTTCATTGATGGTCAGCTGTGCGGAAGACTATGACCCCGGATTCGATGCCGCCCGCATTAACGATTCACCTATAGACTGGCTCTTTTTTGGCCATCGAAAACCTGGCCGAAGTCGAAACTCTACCCTAGTCGTGCAAACAACCGGCGACTTCTCCTCTAAGCACTTTGACGATGATCGAGACCTCATCAAAAACACGTTAGTGCAAGAACTCTCAGAGCTGATCGAAATCGAACCCAATATCGCAAGCAATGTGCGAGAACAGGCCGACACCATCCAGCTGCATCGATGGAAGTATGCAAAGGTAATCGAACCCTATGGCGAAGCTTTTTGGCAATCCAACTTAAAGGGCCTAGCGGCCTGCGGTGACTGGTGCCTGGGCAATGAGGTCGAACACGCCTACGCTAGTGCGGATGCGCTAGCGACAGAATTGGCAAAGCAATTGGCAAACTGAAGCAGGGCCGCGCGCTTAAAGTGATGGGAAAGTTGAATACACCACGTTCATGCCCGCGCTGTAATCACTGAACTGATTGTTCACCACACGGCTCTTAGAGCCCTGATAGGATCGGTCAGGATAGTCCAACACATTGTTGAGGCTAAAACGAACGGTCCAGCGCGCATCAAAGCGCCAGGCAAAAGATTGATTCCATACCAACACTTCTTCTCTAAAAATATCTTGTGCTGCGCTAGAACCGACATTGTCTAGTGCCTCACTTTACCAGGAAAACTGCGACTGATATTGCCACTGTTGATTAGCGAGGCGTAAATTGAGCGCCACTAGATGATCTGACTGCTCCGGCATATCAATGGTTCGGTTACCAAGGTCTGCCTCTGCATCAGAATAGGTGTAAGAGAGCTGAGCGCCAACGCTTTGCCCATCGGCAGCCGGAAGCGACCTCTAAATCTACTCCCTCAGAATCAGCAGATGCACAGGCCACGTTGCTCGGTGGTCCTGCAGACTGGTATTCCGAGGCTATCGAGTTTCGTTTAAGCAGCACACGATTGCGTTCCCGGGAACTTTGTTTTGCTTCAGGCGCGTCAAATACAGGTCACTTATTTGGCGGGCGTAAAACGCAATCAGACGCGCCACCCAAAATGACTCGAGTGGGCCTGTTGCAGGGTGCTTGTTAAGGGTGCTGCTTGTTTTTCAATTGCTCGACTCTGCCAGAACTTTAAGTCGAGACAGTGACTTAAGAGGAATATCCTTTAAGTTCAAGCGCACCAGAAAATCAGGTACAAGACCTCCCGGATCCTGGTGCTGCAACCAAGTCACGTCGACCTCCTTGGCGGAAACTTGTTTCAATGAAAATGACCCTGACATTTGACGAACGCGGATGAGGCTGGAATTTTTCGTGCTTTCACAGGCTGACTTATCATTGTTCAAGCAATAGTCAGGCGCACTTTCAAAATCGATGACCACTTCGCCGTCAGAAACAGTGGATATCGCGTGGAGAATTGAATCCCTGTCTCTTATCACTGGAACATTCGTCACCTGATAAACATATGCCTCGGTGTAGCCGATCGTCTGCAACACGTCGATTCGCTCACAGCCGTATGCCCAATTCGGCCAACTAGAGAAGTCCATTAACATCGCCATCAAATTTCCCACTGAAGACTCAATTCGCACAGTAGCCACGAAGGTGGGAATCGAAGAACCTGGAAAGTCCTCAAAGCGAAGTTCGATGCCATCTTTAACGGCTACCTGATCTTTAACGGATGTATTCGCACAGCCTGCTGTGAGCAAAATCACCGACAAGGTAAGCGCCAACCAACTAATATTCAACTTTGTTGTACCTCCTTCTTGTGCCTCAGAGTTATTACTAAAAATTATTACCAAGGATTACTACCAGCCCAGTATACGACCGGCGGAGTTGAGAGACGAACGCTCCAACGATTAGACCCAAACTTAACCGATAGAGGCATCACAATAGGATTATGTGGCACTTTCTTGAATTAAACTTGGTTAGTCAGCAACTGGAAGAGTTGGCCATAACGATTGAGTTGCACCGATCAGGTAGAACTTAGGCCGCGCTCGCACTTGTCCTGACCAATCAGGGTTAGCACATCATGGACGAGATACGTGTCGCGACTAAAGAGATGCTAGCTGTCGAGAACTTCTCAACATGGATTTTTTATGGCGGCAGTGCTCTGATACTTTTCATGGCAACGCTAATCCCCTATCTAACGTCCAGGACGTATCGCCAAGGAATATACTCAATTACAACTAACCGAGAAGTCTATCTCTGCCGCTAAAGAAGCGCTGATGTTAAAAACCGCGTAGCACGTCACCAAACCGATTCGGTACCTGTCAGACCGCGCAAAAGCCTTGAGCCTGGGTGAGTCGAACGCCATCAGCTTTATTGGCGGTGGAGGTGAGATCGGGCAGCTTAGCGCTGCTTTAAACGAAATGAGCCAGCAACTTGAGCTCAGGTTTCGGGATCTTAACGAGGCAAACGATGTACTGCAGGCCGCATATGAATCCAGCCGGGATCTACAGTTCGTTCTTGATATGGATGACGTTGTAACCGACTACCGTGCGCGCGACATCACCGAGCGTATGCAAATGGAAGAGGAAATATTGAAAGCTAGAAAGCTAGAGTCCATCGGCATTTTAGCGGGAGGTATTGCCCATGATTTTAACAATCTACTTGCCTGCTGACAAAAATTCACTCGACTCACGTGATACGGCTCCAGCGGGTATAACTGAAAAACCTAATTCAGTGTTGGGACACATACTAGTGATGGATGATGAAGTATCTGTTAGAGAATTATTTTCGAGCATGCTTGAGTCCTGCGGATATAAAGTCGATTTTGCCACTGACGGAGCAGAAGCATTAGCGAAGCGCACCTCTGCATCAAAGACTGATAGGCCCTTTGATATTATTATCTTGGATTTAACCATCCCCGGAGGTAAGGGCGGAAAAGAAATAATCACTGAGCTTCTTGCTGTTGACCCTCAGGTAAAGGTCATCATTTCAAGCGGGTACGCCACTGCTCCCATTATGGCTAATTACGGTGACTATGGGTTTAGCGGTAGGCTCACCAAGCCATTTACGTTAACTGTTATGGAAAAAGAAGTAGGTCGAGTAATGGAATTGCGGTGATGGGGTTTACGCTGCTGCAAGTAACACGAGGTTCAAATTTATCTTCTCGATTTTCCATTCATTCTTAACCCAATCGCTTTTGCTCTGAACCGTGACACAGACCTTATTGCTTTGGTTGCGTACCCCGTCAATTTTCATGAATTGAGTAAGCGTGTTACCTTAGTGGCCTACTTTATTCGTTTAGATGTTGAGTTAACCCCAAAGTAATTCCAATAATAATAGCTAACGGGAAAATAGTTATGGCTCCAAAAGAAGCTTTATCGGAACTTCCGATTAAGCTCGCGAAGACCGGATTCTATCGGGGATTTAGTGTCGACGTAACCGTTGTCAGTAAAATCATTATCAGCGCACTTGTCGTTTGGGCAATTTTTTGGCCAGTCCAGGCAGGCAAGACACTAGGCGCTTGGAACACACTTATTCTGGCCAATTTCGCTGCTTGGTACATCTGGATTGTGGCTCTTTTTGTCGTTGTCTGCGTGGGCTTGGCACTTTGGCCCGCGGCCGGGAGGCTCAATCTGGGGCAACCGGGCGAAAAACCCGAGTTTTCAAATTTTTCATGGTTTTCGATGATGTTCAGCGCGGGTATTGGTGTCGGAATGCTGACATGGGCGGTGGCTGAACCCGTTACTCATTTCGCCAGTAACCCTGAGGTGATTCAAGGTCTCACCACAGGCGGTGCGGCAGACAACGTGCGCATGGCCTACAAGTGGTCGTTCTTGCACTGGGGATTGGGCGCTTGGGCATGCTACGCGATTGCGGGCCTGTCGATGGCGTTCTTTAGTTATCGCCGTGCATTACCATTGACCATTCGGTCATCGCTGACACCCATATTCGGCAAGGCGCTGTCTGGCCCCCTGGGACACCTTATTGATATTGTGGCTGTTGTTGCGACCATTTTGGGTGTGGCTCAGACACTTGGGTTTGGTGTGGAACAGTTTGTTGCTGGTCTGACCCGAATCGGTATTGTCGGTCTCGTAGATGCAGACGGCGCTGCAAGCACCTCCGGCATCATTATCGCTTTGATTATCATCATGGGGGCATCGACGTTGTCGGCCCTGTCGGGTGTGGGCAAAGGCATTAAGTGGCTGTCTAATATCAACATGGTTCTGTCGATCATTCTACTGGGCTTCTTCATCACGTTTGGCTCTACCTTTTTTGGGGGTTCTGCGATTCTCTTTGGTATTTGGGATTACCTGATCGCACTGCCACAGATGAGTCTTAACGTCTGGGAGACAGATGGTATTGAAGGATCAGAGGCGTTCTTGCTGACACAGTGGCAAGGCTGGTGGCCGGTATTTTACTGGGCATGGTGGATCGCGTTCGCTCCGTTCGTTGGATTATTCCTCGCGCGTATCTCACGTGGGCGCACGATCCGAGAATTCGTGCTTGGCGCGATGCTGGTACCATCACTGATGTGTTTTGTTTGGTTCGCCTGGGCCGGTGGAACTGCTATCGATCTGGAACTTAATGGTGGCGCTAACGGTTTGATCTTTGACGCAGCCAATGGTGATAAAATCTTCGCCATGACGGAATTCATGCTGGCGCCAATCAGTGAATGGTTAGCTTGGGGAATGACTCTGCTGATTGTTGTATTGTTGATGACGTTCCTTGTCACATCGGCTGACTCTGCGGTGTTGATCGTAAACACCATCAACGCAGGTGGAGACGAAGGCCCGAAGGCGCGACCACATATCTTGTTCTGGGGTGCAGCACTTGGACTTGTCGTGGCGGGCCTGCTTATTTCAGGCGGTACGGCCGCCATTAAGACGGCGATGGTCATTGGCGCACTGCCATTCTCGATTGTGATGGTTATGATGTGTTTCGCACTGGTTATGGCGATCTACTATGATGGCCGACGCGAGGCTGCTGGCGTTCAGACCACTTTTCCTAACGACAGTGTTTCCTAATGACAGTGTTTCCTAATGACAGTGTTTCCTAGCGACAGTCCCACGTCTGCTGAATAAGCTGGCTGCCACTCGCACGGATTTTACCTGTGGACCACTTTAACGACTCTAATCCGCACTTCGATCATCATCCAAGTACACGCGCAGCTTTGCTAACAGTGGCGGCAGGTTTCGCAACGTTTGGTCTCCAACAGCCTCTACCATTTTGGCCAGGCCTGGTTGCGTGGCAGAAATTGAGCGATCACGCAATCGACGACCTTCAGCCGTGATTGTCACGACTTTACTACGGCCGTCCTTATCACTTATTTCAATTTGGACACAGCCACGATCCGCAGGGCGTTTCAGTGTGTTTGTCATTGCGCCTCTAGTGACTTGAAACGCATCTGCCAGTTCAGCTGGTGTTCGAGTACCGCCCAATCTGACGAAATGGTTTAAAACAGAAAACTGAGATCGCGTCAGCCCTTCACTTAGCAAGCGTTCGAAGCTAGATGTGCTCAGTTGATTGATGATGCCAATTTCATTGAGTATTTCAAACGCGTTGACGGGCTGCTTAGGTTTTCGGCATTGTTGCTACTCTTCATTGGCGGACTATTTGTTACGGGTAAGGGAGCCATGTTGACCTTGGGTTGGGCGCTTATTTTCGGTGGCCCACAAATACCTTTTGATCCCGCAGAAGCTGCTCAACAACCGGATTATGCTCGCGAAAAAACTGGGCTGCGCTGCCAACCCGGCAAGGTGGCGAAGACCGGATACCGGCCGGTATCTCAGATCAAGACGCACAGGACCACGCACCCGTAGACGTATTCTTCATCCATCCACCGGGTTACCTGAAAGGCAATAGCTGGACTTTCTCGATGGACGCCAACACCAGCACGGAAGATAACACCCAATGGATGCTGCAAGGTCTACGCACCTCGCTATCGGCAGGCCAACATCTTTAGCTATCGCGGCGAAGACGATGTGCACGAACAGGCACCGGCATTTGGGTCGACACCGAGTTTGGCACTACGGGCGGTTCATTCAGCGGAGGCAGTTACCACCTGCTCAACTAGGCGGTTTCTATATGGACATCCGTGAAAATGCCATGCTTCGAGTGACCACCTACTTAAATGCCAGCGCAACAGAGCCTTAGGAAGGAAATGAGAAGCAAATTGTGAAAACAATAGACTGCGTAGTTGGAATAGGTGATTCTCGTTATAAGTTAAAGGACCCGAGTGAATGCCGGCAGTCGATTCACTGAATTTTCTCATCCTGATTCGGCGTTGTTAACGCCTCAGAATCAGTTAAGGAAGCCTGGGCAAATTGCCCATCGAAGATCAGCGAAGTTTTTTACGCTAACAATAATATTATGTGCTACTTAGGCACCCAATCGTGGAACTGAATAATGAAAATAGTGTATTGGTTAATTGGATTAGTCGTGATTGTGGCAACGCTCCCAATACTCATTATTTACGGGGCCTCGGAGTTGGGTGGAGAAGTAGTAACCCTCGATAGAGCCGAGCTAGAAGGCGATCCTAGCCGAATTCGAATCTGGATCGTTGATCAGCAGGACTCGTCTTGGATCGAACACTCAGATGCAGATTCTTTTTGGATGACTCAGCTCACAGAATCGGCGAACGTAGTCTTGGATCGAGGCGGTCAAACCGTCAACTATATCGGCACACCTGATCGAGATTCTCACGACCTTTATCATCAACTGAGGCGTGAAAAGTATGGTTGGGCAGATAAGACTATTGCCTTTCTAAGTGGCGGCGATGCGGAGTGCGAGGGTGTTCCTGTTCGATTAGAAAGCCTTTTGAAGTAACGAGCCTTGGGCACCACAGCAACCCTAGTCATTAGAACTGTAAAGCTATGCAGAGATTCCGTCCGGGTGCGCGCCCCAGACCAGGCGCCTGCATATTCCGCTGAACATGAACGCTCAATCCGGTCATCGTGAACGCCGGTTTCCCCGATGCATCACGAAGCTGTTTTGTACCTCAGGTGTTCACGATAGGTCAAGTTCGGCTTTTAGTTTGCACATAGACTCTCCGTTTAGTTCAAGACGGTGTGCGTTGTGCATGAGGCGATCCAGGATTGCGTCTGCAAGTGTGTTATCGCCGATACTGGTATGATGCGGCCTGAGTTTACTCGACACTTCGTTATTGCACCGAATGTTGCTGTTCGTAGATCGTTGGCGCTACTCGATTGTTGTAAGTATGACGCCGTTTTGGATTGTGGAACAACTCAATATATTCGAAAATTGACTGCCGGGCGTCCTCGCGCGTTTGATACTTCCTCCTTCTGATCTTTTCTTTCTTCAAGTTCGCAAAGAAACTTTCTGCTACCGCATTGCTTGATCTGCGCAGTTAACTGCTGGTCTTCTTTACCGCGCACGCTCAGCGGCCTCCTTTAATATCTGCCT
>JBNMQM010000011.1:0-86042 GCA_051278195.1 Candidatus Azotimanducaceae bacterium | reverse complement strand
CCGGAAAACGATCAAATAGGCCTGCTTCGATCATTGCTTTGCCGCCGCCCTCATTTTCTTCAGCGGGCTGAAATATCAGGTGCACTGTGCCTTCAAAGTTGGCTTCTTCTTTCAAGTATTTTGCCGCGCCCAATAGCATCGCGGTGTGTCCGTCATGGCCACAGGCATGCATCTTGCCAGGGTGTTTAGAAGCATGTGAAAATTCATTGGCTTCATGGATGGGCAGTGCATCTAGATCAGCTCGCAGACCAATGGCGCGGTTACCGCGACCTTTTTGGATGGAACCGACGACACCGGTTCCAGCGATACCCGTTTCGACTTCAATACCAAGGGCAAGCAGTGTTTCTGCAACGATCCGTGCTGTCCGATGTTCTTCGAAGGCAAGTTCTGGGTGTTGGTGAATGTCACGACGGAGTTTGGTCAGTTCTGCCTGGTGAGCTTCGAGTGCGGGAATCGTGTTCATAGCGGCTGGTCTTATGTATTTTGGGTTAATGTAGGTGCTTGCTGCTTAGAATGCAATTCAAGTAGGTTGGCCAGACTCTAGGTCGCGAAGTCTGTCTGCCAAATCAAAGACATGGTCATCAACGACGCCGTGCGCCTTGAGGCTAGCTTCTAGCTTTAAGAGGTATTCGCGATTTGGCCCGCTGGGACCGATGGCGATACTGATTTGTCGCACCATGCTGTCGGCATCGGCGCTGCCGAGGTAATCAGAATTGCCTTTTGTCGCGTGGTACGTCAGCCCGTTAACAACTTGTTGTCCTTCAAGGCTCAGCGGTAGTTCTAGTCGTTCGTAGCCGCCTTTCTCGCGATAATCGAGGTGGTCGAGTACTTCGTCAACTTGATTGCCTGCGATGCGATAAGCCATTCCCCAACATATTACCTCGGGTGCAGCTGTCAGCGTTACAACACGGCCAGGATAACCTGGTGTGCCGCGATGGTCGGCGGAGCCTTGCCAGAAACGCCTTGACCAGTGCTGAATTGTGGCAGGGCACTTGTCTGTATAGGGAAAGTCTGCCCGAAAAATCAGAGAACCGTAGCCAAACACCCAAAGGTCTGACGCATAAGGATCAGGAAGCATACTTCTCGTTGTGATCTCTGATGTACCGTATGGCATCTAGAAGCCCATCTTCTTCATTGTGACCGCAGACAAAATTCGCAATGGCTTGTAGATCCGCATGACCGTTCGACATTGCAATACCATGTGCTGCTTGCTGCACCATTGGCAGGTCATTCATCTCGTCGCCGACTGCGCAAATGTTCTGGTCGGTGAAATTGAAGTGGTTCATTAGATGGGACAGGCCGTGCCATTTGTCGACCACGGACAGAGCGACTTCACAATAATAGAAGTCGTTGTCTGTGAGGCTGACCATGACAGTGTTGATGTGATCACACTGCTGCTGGATCATGTGGGTGAAGCGCAGCAGCTTCTCTTCGGTTTCATAGGCGCCAAACAGAAGGTATTCATCCGGTGCGCCGAGTAAATCTGAGCGTTCGCTAAATTCGGCGTTGTCATTGAAATAGCGATGATTCATCGAATTCCAGGGAATAGAATCATCAATGACGAAGTCCGCTCCGCCTAAGTGATGGGAATCTCGTTGAGCCGATAGCACGACACCACAAATTCGAGCACATTCAACAATCTGCTGATATTCGTTACTCGCAAACGGGGTGCTGCTCAGTGTTGTTTGGCTATGGTCTTTGACTAGCGCGCCGCCATTGCAAACGCAATAGCTATCTATGCCGAGATTATCAATAACATAGCGTGCTGAGCGGTAGCGTCTGCCGGTGGCAATGACAACTTCTACGCCATCTTCATGCAGTTCGTGTAGCGCCTGGCGGGTGGCCGGCGCTACCTGATGGTTTTCCAAAGCAAGCGTGCCATCTAGATCCAGTGCAACTAGTTTGATTGGCTGCATATTAGCCTCCTAAGCGATAACGTAGTTTGATCACGAATATGTCAATCAGTGCGTCTGTCCAGGCATCACTTAACAGTTCGCCAAAATCTTCGTCCGGCATACTGTCAACATCTGAGCCACGGGTATAAACGATAAATAAATCTGATAAAGGCGCGAGTTCCCATCGATAGCGGGCCTGAAATGTCACTCGGCTGATAGTGAAGTCTCTATCGCTTGCGCCAGCGGCGAGGTTTAACGTTTGTAGAGAGCCGTCACCCAGAGGCACGTCTAAACGCTCTCGTTCGTCAGCTTTGATACCGGCCCACTGTGCGGTGATTCGAAACTGTTGGCGAGCAGAAAGAAAAAAGTCCATCTCGATTTGTGGGCGCCAAAATTCTGCATCGTAGGCACCGAATTCTCGATTCGACTGATGCAGCACCCAGCCTTTCTTATCCTCATAGCCGAGATCAACAATCAGAGAGAAGCGATCATTGGGGCGCCAGGCTGTTTCAACAGAGTATTCCAATGTCCGGCCGCCAATGTGCTCGCCAGTGTAAAAGGCGCCGATGCCTACGCTAAGTGGTCTCGATTCATCGGTCTCGAAAAAAGCCCCGGTTTGCCAGCGGCCTTCTACTCGGTAGTCACCGTTGCCTTCGCTGTTTCGATCTTCCCAACGTTTGGGGAAGTAGTTCAGCTCGTAAAAAACACTGTTATTTGAATCAAACACACGGTCCTGGTTGGCGAAAATACCAGACCGGGTGCGTTGGCCGTCGCGGTTATACTCTTCTACGATTCGCA
Organism: Candidatus Azotimanducaceae bacterium; assembly: GCA_051278195.1. Classification (GTDB taxonomy): domain Bacteria; phylum Pseudomonadota; class Gammaproteobacteria; order Pseudomonadales; family Azotimanducaceae; genus JAHRVQ01. The sequence goes on along the minus strand of JBNMQM010000011.1, from coordinate 83,349 downwards.
GGTTTGTTCTACGTTCCTGCAATCCGGGAATATTACTGTCTGTTCGGCCGTATTTGTATCGGCCACCTTTGATATCATTTCGTCTGAAAAAACCAAAATCGTTGATGTCGACCTTGTCGTCGAAATAGTCAAACGCAAGGCTATGTTTTCGGCCTCGCTTGGGTGTGTAGCTAATGTCGACAAATCCGCCCTGGCCAGTCACATCATCGACGTCTGAGGCGATCAACTGGGCATCGGCCTGCCATTTACCATTTCTACTGAGATAGTGAGTATCTAGGCCATGTACGGTTGCATCATATTGCGGATGAGCAGCGTGGGTGGTGAGCCAACCGACAGACCGCCTTGCTCCGGTGCTGGTGTCTTCGTAAAGAAATCGGCCAGCGGCGTAATCGCGGCCATCTTGAGTTGCCTGAAAGGGCGTGCCATTAATAAGTCCATCCAGTTTGGTATCTTCTTCAAAAGCCGCCAATAACCCGTATCGCCAGTTACCGTTTTGGCCGGTAATTTTGGCCGCGCCATAAAGTTCACTGGGTTGGTTCTTTACGACTAATGGCAATTCAAGATCAGCGATACCCGTGTCTCTGGGTGACGAGCCAATTCTCCGGGTGTAAATGAGCGAAGTTGGTGTACCGCCACCCATCTGTTGTCGTGCTCTCGGCGACGTGTTGAAAATTTCCTGGCCCTCTAGGAAGAATGCCCTTTTTTCTGAAAAGAACGATTCGAATGAAGAGAGGTTGACGTCCACCCGGTCGGACTCAACATTGCCGAAGTCAGGATTTACCGTCGCTGTGAGTTGCAGGTTGCTGAGGGGGCGCCAGAAAATATCGAACCCACTCTTGTAGGCATCTGGACTATTTGCAGCGTTTCGATTGTAGGCGGAGGAAGCATAAGGGTAAAAAGTCAGCTGCTTTTTCGGTGTGACGTTTTCGAATTCAATGGGCTGAAGGGCGGACATAAAGGTACTGCGGGTTCGGGGCAAGCCTGGATGTGACCATCGCTCACCGAGCTCAGCGACCGATCTGGATAGGTAGTAGCCCATTTTTCGCGTACTGGTGTCGATATCGGGCATGGTCATAATTGACCAGGGGATAAACATCTCTGCCGTCCAGCCAGTGTCTGTTTCTGCTGAGGCGCCATACCAGGCGCCATCCCATTGATTGCTAAATTGTCGTTCTGGAATGACTGTTCCATCTTGCAGAGTGCCGCCGAGGTTGACACTAAACCAATAGCCGTACAAACCCTCGCCGCTGGGGTCCAGCGTGAATGATATACCGTCGCGCCTGATGAACTTATCTCTAGAGCTCAACCGCGCAAGCAGAGTATCGGGATCTTGATGGCTGACGACACCGACGTACAAGCCGTTATCGGTGTAAAAGAAATAGGTTTCTGTTTCGTTAACTGGGTCGGCGAGGGTGTCTGGCTCGATAACCACCATATTGCCGCGCTTTTGACGGTCACTCCAGATGGGCTCATCGAGATTGCCGTCAATCTTGACTGAAATGTCTGCACCAGCCCGATGCATTACGAAGGGTGTTAGTTGATCATCAGTGGCGTTCACTGGTGCGGAAAGTAATCCAAGAATTAAAACGGTAGACAGTCTGTACTTCACAAAAGGCTCGTGTGGGAGTGGAAAGGCGAATCGAAAAAGAACCTCATTGCCGGCTCTTGTGATTTGCGGGAGAGCTGGTTAACGTCAGTGTCCTGAGGTCGCTGCGAAGACAGAATGTTACTTGAATACAAGTCGTTAAGCCATTGAAATTAAAAGAAGTCATCACTGAAATCTATCATCGCGCTGGGCTTTGGTTGATAAATGCTATTGCCAAGTCTGGCCCTTATCGCGTCGTCCGCGACGTGCCTTATGGTGATTCCGTTAGACAGCGAATGGATCAGTATCTGCTCCCCGACCATGAGTTACGGCCCACGGTTGTGTTTTTTTACGGTGGGAACTGGCGCAGTGGTCATAAAGAAGATTATCGTTTTGTTGCCGACACACTGCTCGCAGCAGGGTGTAATGTCATCATCCCCGACTATCGGCTTTATCCTTGGGTGCGTTTTGGTGAGATTCGAGACGATGCCGTCGCGGCCTTGAAATTAGCCTGCGACCTGCGACCAGCCGATCAACCACTCTATTTACTGGGGCATTCTGCTGGGGCGCACCTGGGTGCACTAGTCACCCTTGATCGATCTTTGTTGCCCGAGCAATATCGGAGTCGTCTCAGCGGCTTTATCGGTCTTGCTGGACCCTACGATTATTTCCCGTTCACAGAAGATGATCACTGGGATCTGTTCGCCCCGGAAGAGATGTACCCTGAGTCTAGGGTCATCAACTTCGTGCACGCGGATGCACCTCCGATGTATCTGCTCCACGGGGCTGATGATACGCGTGTACGCCGCGGTCACTCGAAAAGCTTAATGGAGAAGCAACTGGCCGTCGGTGGCGTCGCCCGTCGAGAGGTTTATCCGGGCCTGGGCCATGTTGAGATAATCCTCGCTTTTTCCAGGGTGCATCGTACAAGATCGGCGGTTATTCGGCACATTACAGACTTTTTGCAGTCCGAGCGGCACAGCAATTCCGCTCAAAACGAATCAACTGAACACCAAGCTACCCAAGACAATAAAAATCTAAAGGAGATTTCCCATGGCACTTAGCGAATCGACCACAGACGAGTTGCTCGTCGAGACAAAAGACAATATCGCACTCCTGACGTTGAACCGTCCGGAGCGATTGAACGCGATCAGTTCCGACATGCTCCAAGAGCTCTCCAAGAAAATGATTGAGGCAGATGAAGATCCAGAGATTCGGTGCGTTATTTTGACGGGTTCCGGGCGTGGTTTTTGCGCGGGCCTTGATCTAGTGGATGTGGGGCAAGGCGGTATCGGCAGCGGTTCAGGCAGCGGTAGCAATCGGCCAAAGCAACTCTTTAGCATTCGCAACGCACCGATAACCGTTATGTGGAACATGGATACACCCGTGGTCTGTGCACTCAATGGAGCTGCTGCAGGATACGGCATGGACATCGCACTGCTGTGTGATATTCGAATATCCGCCGAGTCCGGCAAAATGGCAGCTGTTACCGCTAAGCGTAATGTTGTGCCAGAAAGTGGTGGCACCTGGTTGTTACCCCGTCTAATTGGCTGGGCTAAAGCGAGTGAACTTTATTATCGTGGCCGTGTTGTGGGTGCTGCTGAGTGTCTTGATATCGGGCTTGTTAATACCGTCGTACCTGATGACAAGCTGATGGAAACTGCCTGGGAGTGGGCCACTGATATCGCTGACAATGCACCACTTGCTGTGCAAACGACTAAACGAATGATGCGCATGGGTCTTGAGCAGTCCTATGATACTTCAGTCGATCAGCTGATGGTGCACTTGAATGGCATGTTTAAGAGTGAAGATTTTCAGGAAGGTGTTAGCGCCTTTCTAGAACGTCGCAAACCGAAATTTACGGGTCGCTAACCCTTCCTAAATTCGATTGAGGAATACCATGGCTGATTTGTTTGCTTTGTCCGATAAGATTTTGAGCGAAGGCGTCGCTCACGAACCGGTGAATCGTGTGAATCACCAGCTTTCAGAGCTGGATAACAATGTCGCCATGGTTGAAGCCTTCTCCCATTCTGTCGTGTTCAACACCGATGATGGTCTTGTGGTGTTTGATACTAGCAGCGCGAAAGGTGGAAAACCGGTAGTGGAAGCGATTCGTGGTTGGTCCGGTGAGGCATTCAACTCTCTTGTTTACACTCATGGTCACGTCGACCATGTTGGCGGCAGCGGTGCTTTCATCGCTGCTGAAGCCGATGCTGGACGAGATCGTCCGAAAGTCATCTGTCATGAGAATGTGCCTGCTAGATTTGATCGTTATAACATGACTAACGGCTACAACATGGTGGTCAATACACGCCAGTTTGGGCCTGCTGGACTATCTCTGGGCAGCCATCAGAATTTTTTGCCTGACGATGTAGCCAAACCCGACGAAACCTACCGCGACTCACTTTCGATGAACGTCGGTGGGCTGGATTTCGAATTGAATCATGCCGTTGGTGAGACCGACGACCATACATGGGCGTGGGTACCTAAGCATAAGGCTATTTGTGCGGGCGATTTTTTTATTTGGAATTTTCCTAATGCTGGTAACCCACAGAAGGTGCAGCGATATCCACTCGAGTGGGCGATTGCAATGCGCGCTATGGCGGCCCAGGGGGCTGAGATGTTTCTGCCTGCTCACGGTCTACCCATTCGCGGTGCGAAGCAAATAAAGCTGGTGTTAGAAGACGTCGCGTCGGCGCTTGAAAAACTCGTCCATGACACCGTCGATATGATGAATGAGGGCGCACGCTTAAACGACATCGTACACGCCGTCAGTGTTGACCAAACCGTTCTGGATAAGCCCTATCTAAGACCACTTTATGATGAACCTGAATTCGTCGTGAACAACATTTGGCGGCTTTATGGTGGTTGGTATGACGGTAACCCGGCCAATCTCAAACCGGCTAAAGAACAGGCGTTGGCTGCGGAAATTTGTCATCTGAGCGGTGGTGCTCTATTGCTCGCGACCCGGGCGCAGGTGTTAGCAGATAGCGGCGACTATAGGTTGGCCTGTCATCTGGTAGAAATGGCTGCGCTTGCAGAGCCGACAAACCAGGCGGTTCATGGCGTCAGGGCAGAGATCTATGCGGCGCGACGCAAGCAGGAATCCTCGTTGATGGCAAAAGGCATTTTTGGCTACGCGGCTTCGGAATCGAAAAAACTGGCTGATCAATAATGCCTGAGCAGATTCGGGTCCAGGTGTCCGGCCAGGGTCTGCGTGACGTTACTGGCATCGTCAAAAATTACGTAGAGTCACAGACCGTCCCGAATGGGATCTGCTCAATTTTCATCCAACATACTTCCGCGAGTTTGCTCATTCAGGAGAGCTTCGACCCAGACGGCTAGTAGCCTCATGGTCCCGGTCATCGTTGGTCGGCTTGCTCTGTGTGGCAGGGCATATTCCTATGGGAACACCGGCATGCAGCCTCTGCGAGGTGTCTGATCTATCATGTTTGCGCTTGATAACTCGCGTCTTATCGCATGCCGAATTCGCTCCAGCGATAATTTTGATTATTTTTTCCTTTTTCCTTCAATGTTTCAAACCAAAGCCGGGTACGTCACGTCTTAATTTGAAAGCTTAGTCATAATTGGAGTTAAAGGAATGAAATTGGAACAGGGGTTTAAGACGATTTTTGCGGGTTTGTTGAGCTGTTTGCTCGCGCTTAGTATTGCCTACGCACAAGCGGACTATGCCACCACGAGTGAAGTTTTTAATGCCAAACGGGCTTATGAGCAAGCGAAACTGTCCCCAGATGGTAAGCATCTATCGCTGCTAAATCGGGTCGACGGTCAAGCAACTTTACTGATCTTTGAGCTAGACACGATGAAACCTGTGGCCGCGCTCAGTTCAGACGTTCAGCAGGATATATTGCGTTTCTGGTGGGCGAATAACGAACGCGTTGTCGTTAATCTGTCATTGCGAAACGGTGATCCTGAGTTCCCACTGCTGACCGGTGAGCTCCATGCTTTGAATGTCGACAATACACGCAAGTTTGCGGTTGCAGGCTTCGCTGCTGGTGATTCAGCTAACTATGAATTTCTTGATGCCTACTCGCCGAATGACAAAGAGGTTCGGGTGATACGTTCTGACATCAAGAACGGTCGGAGTGTTGATCTAGACCTTTCCAGACCCGTCGCTTATAACCTAGATATTTATAAGCGTTATCGTCAATCAACCGGCACAAAAGTGTCTAGTAAACGCCTCGAAAATCGCCAAGGCAGTCCCTATCCATCGGGTGGTTTTGTTGCTGACAATGATGGTGAGCTGCGTCTAGCTTATTATGTCGATAGCGAAGACAACCTTAAAATTTCTCGACCCGATGGCAAGACTGGCGAGTGGGTCGAGTATGATTTTAGTGCTTCGATTGCCGTAGAAGAACAGCAAAAAATCAATCCTGTGATCGGCTTTGATGCAGGAAATACTGGCGTCTATTACCTGGCGAAATCCCAATATGGCACGGTAGGCCTTTTTCATCTTCAACTAGAAACGGGTCAGGTTAAAGCGCTCTATGAGCATGAGCAACTTGATATGAGAAAACAGGATCTCATCCATACCTCTGATCGAGATGTCGTTGGCGTTAATCCGGTAGGCACTACGACCGCACAATTTTTCGATAAGACGCATTCTGAAGTGGGTCGTTTGAGAGGACTATCGAATGCTTTCAAAGGAAAACGTGTTCAGGTATTGAACTATTCTCGTGGAGGCGAGTACGCATTGGTCGATGTCATCAGTGAAGGTAGTGAGAGTGGCTTGTACCTTTTTGATGGCAGCAATAACTCGATTTCACTCTTGATGCCCGCAAATTCCTAATGACTTAAGGGGTGTGATGCTCCGAACTGAGGCTTAACGAAATAAAAAAAGGCCCTCTATCGCCAATACGATAGGGGGCCTTTTTCGTTGGGTCTCTACGACGCTTTCTTGTAAGGCGGTCGCATCGCAGCTGCCAACTTCGAGACTGTCTTGGATTGAGAAAAGATCGCTTTTGCATGGCTAAAATTTTTGAATCCATCGTAGCCGTGATAAGAACCCATTCCGCTCGGTCCAACGCCGCCGAATGGCAGGTCTTCTTGCGTAATATGCATGATGACGTCGTTGACAGTGACACCGCCAGAAGTCGTGCGGTCTAAAACTTTACGCTCCTGAGCACTATCCTTGCCAAAGTAGTACAAACCCAGTGGGCGAGGGTGGTCGTTGACGTATTGAATCGGTTCATCGATATTGGTATATCGCTTAACCGGCAACACAGGACCAAAAATCTCTTCCTGCATGACCGTCATATCATCGGTGGGATCCATGATGATGGTAGGAGGAATACGGTGATGTTGTTGCTGGCTGAAATCTTCATCCGCGGGGTTGATCTCAATGACCCTGGCGCCTTTAGCTTTAGCATCATCTATATAACCGGTGAGCCGTTCAAAATGTCTTTCGTTTACGATGGAGGTGTAATCGGGGTTATCTTTAATGTCGCTAAACATTTTTTTCACTGAAGCCTGTGCTGCGGCGACAAATTCATCAGCGCGACTCTCTGGCACGAATACGTAGTCGGGAGCGAGGCAAATTTGACCTGCATTCATGGTTTTACCCGCCATGACATTGGCAGCAGTAAGTTCTATATCAGCGTCCTCACCGATAATGACCGGCGACTTGCCGCCGAGTTCCAATGTGACAGGGACCAAATTTTCAGCCGCTGCCCTCATTACATGCTTGGCGATAGAGGTGGCACCGGTAAAGAGCAAGTGGTCAAAAGGCAGCGTGCTAAAAGCACTGCCAACTTCTGGTCCACCCGTAAACACGGCGACTTCTTCTTCGCTGTAGGCTTCGGCAAACATCTTTGCCATCAATGCGGAAGTTTGGGGTGTAAACTCTGACGGCTTGATCATCGTGCGATTGCCCGCAGCGAAGATACCTGCAAGCGGTGCAAAGGTCAGTTGCACAGGGAAGTTCCAGGGCGAAATACAACCGACAACACCTAAAGGCTGATATTCGACTCTGGAGTTAGAGCCGAGTATGTTGAGGGGAAACATCGTTTTCCGTTTTTGTGGTTTCATCCAACGTCGAACGTTTTTCTTGGCATTTTCCAGAGGTCCAATCGATCCATCGATATCGGTTAGTTTCGATTGTTGAAGAGAGCGGTGACCAAAATCCGCTGCCATTGCATCGCATAGTTCAGGGCCGTATTTTTTCAGCAGATTAATCGAGCGATCCAATCGGTCGATCCGCGTTTCTGCGCTCACCACACCTTCTCTTAGGTAGTCCTGTTTCTGCCGATCCAGGATTGCCAGCATATTTGCCTTGATTTCGTTATCGCTCATGTCCTTTTCCCCTTGGTGTATATTCCCTTGAGTTTACGTTTCTTTTGATGATTCTGGTACCAAACTATATAGGTGTGCATCGTGCTTTTGACCGTGAAGCAGTAGCCTATTTCTAAGCGTCCCTTCAAAACGCGCGCCCGCATTGATCGCAACCTGACGACTACCCGCATTTTCGGTCGACATGACAATTTCTATACGCTGCAGGTCCAGAAACTGAAAAGAAAATTCAGCAAGACCGAGCGTTGCTTCCGTCGCCATACCGACGCCCGTAGATCCGGTGCGTATCCAATAACCCAAATTACCAACGGGATGGTCGTCGATGATGCTGACACTGCAACCCCCCAATAACGCGCCGTCATCCAAACTGAATATGCTGAAGTCATAAGCATCGCCGTTTCGCCATCGGGCTAGGGCAATCTCTAACCATTGGTTAGCTTCTGGCTTTTGATATCCTGGGTGACACCATGGCAAAAAAGGGTAAATTTCCTCTATCGATTTGGCTGCAGACTCAAATAGTCTATCGGTAAACGCAGGGTCACAACGCTGAATCGACAGTCGCTTAGTTTTGAAGCTTGTCGGTGGCCGCTTAGCGCCAAGGTTCATCATTCGCAGGCTTGCCTGTCTTTTGGATGGAGTGCAGCACAACGCGCCACTATTGTTGCAGGCAGGCTCGCGAGCTCTACATTTTTTTGCAGTGTGACTGCAGTTGGTCTGATTTTACTCATTTTCACTGGGTCGACGTTAAACTGGCGTTATCATACCAGTGAAAGCGAGACTGGCTATGGCCGGCTATGAATAGGTGATTGCTCGCTGCGGGAGATGCAAAGTCATTGGTTCGCCAAAGCAGTTCGGATGGATAGAGGGGCTAGATGCAGCAAAGGGTGTGAGTTGGGTATTCAAAGACCGCTTTATCGCCAGGTTTGTGCCGGTTGTCAGTCGTCGGTTTTGGATACCCATCAATATCTGCACGATGACCTTTAATGAGTATGATCGCTATCGATGAGTCAGCCCGTGATCTGCACTGAGTCAGTGGTTACCTCTAGACCGCAGCGAAGACGTGCTCTCGTTATTCTGCGCGGGTACTCATGATCTAAAGCGAGCATAATTCAACGTGTAGGTGCTACTTTAAAGTGAAGCTAAAAATGATAAAGAGTGGAAACTAGATTGAACCAGCCAGTCAACATCGATGCCCGGTCGCGATTACTTGCAAAAATTGAAGTGCCAGGCGATAGTTTTCTGGACACTAGCCTCTTGTCGAAAGGTATTGACAATTATCACATCGATGTCCGCCTGAGCGATGACTTTATTTTATACTCTAGAGAAGTCATCGAAAAGATCGCGAAGAAAGTAGCCGCCGGAAAACGACCAGCTGGCAGCTCAGATGAAATGGATGAGTTTAGAACCAGTTACCGCGATATGATGACGGTGAGCCTGCATCGAACGAAATCCGATTTGACTGCCAGCCAGCTACAAGTGCTACATTTTGGCGTCGTCAAGTTCTTGTTAAAAGAGGTTCGTCGGGCGTTGTCTAAACTCAATGACGAAACAGAGGCAGCTGTTGCGCAACAGCAATATGCCGGGTCACGTAGTTTGTTGGCGACGCAAGAGCGTCTTGCATGGCTGCGCAAACATCACGATGACTTTTTGTTTCGGGCGAATCGGGCTGTTTTCCAACTGGTTCAGCGAGAAGAGAATGGTTTGCGAGAACTGCGTAAACAAATAACGCCGGGCGATACCAGTGATATTTTAAACGTAATGTTCAATCCTATGCTCTGTGCTGATTCGCCAATTGATATTGGCATGTTGGCGGAATGCTACGCGCTGTGGCCGAATGGCGGTAAAGGGTTTGCAGCCATCAATCTCCGACTTGAAGACACACTTAAGCTCGAAGTGCCTGAGCTTGAAACTCGTGCTTTAAAAGACGATGTAAAGGTTGGCGCGACAGAGGTTTTCGACACACTACACGGTTTGTTTTCCTCGCAGGACATACTAGGGCCAAGTGTAGATCAAAGTACGACATTGACCGAAAGCTACGGTTGGCTTGAACATCCTGGCAATGTCCGTGCATTGCTTGATCCGTCTGTGCAGGAGAAGGAGCTCCGTGAGCTTAAGGACTCGTTAGGTATCAAAGGCCAGTGGGAGCTTAAAGGTGAGTTGAAAAAACTCAAAAAGCTGACCGCCGACCTTCGCAAGAAGATGTACACGGAGACAGAGTTTCGCGAGGCGGTTGCTTGTTATTTACTGCGCGGCAACTGGTCAACGAGTGATCAGTTGCTTTTGGATATCCGTATAGCTTGCGCCTACATTGCGGGCAACGATAGTAAGAAGGCAATAGGCCGGCTCGATCAATCGCGAGAAGGGGCCGTCGCTCTAGTGAAACGACTTGATGATGTGACCTCGCAGCTTAGCAAGGTCATAAAAGAAGAGGGCGACGAATACTTTCTTAGAATTCTGTCAGACTTATTTCGTTATCGTTTGCACCTTAAATATTTTCGCTTTGCTCATAGAGCTTTGAATCGCATTAACGTGATTACTGAAGTTAAAGATATACAACTGGCGCGAGCGGGTGGGCACCTATACGAACTTATCGATGAAGCTGAGTTGAAAGAGGTCACAACGGTTGAATCCAAAATAGTTCGTCATGTGATCTTGAAGGCGGATGTCCGTGGTTCCACGACCGTGACCCGAGAATTGTTAAACCAGTCTCTCAACCCAGCATCCTATTTTAGTTTGCGCTTTTTCGGCCCAATAACCGAAAGGTTACAAACCTATGGTGCAGTAAAAGTTTTTATCGAAGGCGATGCGGTCATTCTTGGATTTTATGAGCACAATGATGCGCCGAATCATTGGTACACCGTGGCTCGTGCTTGCGGGATGGCGAAAGAAATACTGGATATTGTGATCTCGAAAAATGCTCACGCAGGCAAAACTGGGTTGCCCGGGTTAGAGATTGGCATTGGCATTTGTTTCTCCGACGACAAACCTCTGTTTCTCTTTGATGAAGACAAGCCCATTATGATTTCGTCAGCGATTGGTGACGCTGATCGCTTGTCTTCTTGTTCATGGCGTCTGCGAGATGGCTATGAGGGACGCTTCAATGTCGATGTGCTCGAAGTAAATGCCAGTGACCAACAGCACGGTGAGAAGGGTGAACATCATCTTACTTATAACCTAAATGGTATTTTGCTGTCGAAGCCAGGGTTCAAAAAGCTGATGTCGGAGATCCCACTCAAGAAACTCAAACTTAAAACCGGTGAAACGACAGAAACCATGTTTGTGGGTAAATTCCCCGATCTGCAAGGCAAAGAACGTGATCTGGTGATTCGCGAAGGCCGAGTGGGGCGCTGGCAAGACGGCAAAGTGCAGGGTGACCACAGTGAAGAAGTTTTTTACGAGGTGCTCCCTAATTCGAAACTGAGCAGCCAGGTTATCGACCTTTCGAAGTAAGTCTTCTGACCTTTGGCACCCCCGAGAGTAATTTCCAAGATTCCGGATTGGAATTCTCTCGACAACCAAAGATGCTAGAATTGGTTTTCGTTTTTAGCACGTTGGATGGAACCGCCCGTGGGCAAAAATTTGTTTCAAAAAGTTTGGGATGGTCATGTCGTACAGCAACTCGACAGTGGGCAATACCAGATATTCATTGGTTTACATTTGATTCATGAAGTTACCAGCCCCCAAGCGTTTGGCATGCTGCGTGATAAGGGTCTCGGTGTCGCCTATCCGTCTCGGACATTCGCGACCGTTGATCATATTATTCCCACAGACGATCAGTCTCGGCCATTGCAAGATGATATGGCGGAACAGATGATTCAGGTTTTGAGTGATGCCACTGCAGAACACGGCATCGAATTTTTTCCGCCGGAATCAGGATCGCAGGGTATCGTTCACATCGTTGGGCCAGAACTTGGTTTAACCCAGCCAGGGCTGACAGTTTGTTGTGGTGACAGTCACACTTCTACGCATGGCGCGTTTGGTTGTATTGCATTGGGTATCGGCACCAGTCAGGTGAGAGATGTGCTCGCCAGCCAGACTCTGGCGATGGACCCGCTTAAGGTCCGTCGGATTGAAGTTGAAGGTGAACTTGGCGCGGGTGTTACTGCGAAAGATGTCACTCTGCACATTATTCGAACGCTTGGCGTGAACGGTGGCGTTGGTTATGCCTACGAATACTCGGGCTCGACGATCAGCGCGATGACCATGGAAGAGCGTATGACCGTCTGTAATATGAGTATTGAAGGCGGTGCTCGCTGCGGTTACATCAACCCAGATCAGACCACAATTGAATATTTGCGCGGCAGAGATCGAGTACCTGCTGGTGCAGAATTTGAGGCTGCTGCTGAAAAGTGGTTGTCTTATGCATCGGACCCTGACGCCAGCTACGATGATCTTGTCGTTATTCATGCTAAGGATATAGAGCCGACTGTGACCTGGGGTATTACGCCCGGACAGGCGATTTCAATCAAAGAATCGACACCCGACCCGGAGTTACTTGAAGGGCTAGAGAAAGATCTGATCAGTGACGCACTGAGATATATGCAGATACCAGCGAACACACCGATTAAAGGTACTAAAATCGACGTGGCATTTATCGGCAGCTGTACCAACGGCCGTTTATCTGATTTCCAGGCAGTGGCGAAGTTGATTGCTGGTAGCAAGGTTGCCCCTGGTATCAAGGCTATTGCGGTGCCAGGTTCAGAGAAAGTGGACGCTGCTGCAAGGGCACTCGGTTTGCACGAGGTTTTTGAAGCTGCAGGCTTTGAGTGGCGCAAACCAGGTTGTTCGATGTGCCTCGCGATGAACCCCGACAAATTGGTCGGGGATGAGGTTTGTGCTTCTAGCTCGAATCGCAACTTCATTGGTCGGCAAGGTTCTTCTACCGGCAGAACTATTTTGATGAGCCCCATCATGGTTGCGGCTTCTGCGATAGAAGGGAAGGTCGCAGACGCCCGCGAGGTATTTGGCCTCACCTAGACGGAACAACGATTCAGAGCACACGGTCAGAGCACAATAGTCAGAGCGAAATATTATGGAAAGTAACGACGTCACGAAAGTTAACGGCAAAGGCATTTATGTCGCGGGTAATGATATAGACACGGACCGGATTATTCCGGCCAGATTCCTCAAGTGTGTGACCTTTGACGAACTAGGGCCAGCTTTGTTTTTTGATGAGCGGTTTGATACTGAGAACAACAGTAAGAACCACCCGCTTGATGCAGCCGAACATCAGGGCGCCGAGATACTGATGTCTGACGCTAACTTTGGTTGTGGCTCCAGTCGTGAGCATGCGCCTCAGGCACTGCAGAAGTTTGGTTTTAAGGCGGTGATTGCAGAAAGCTTCGCCGAGATTTTTCAGGGCAATTGCACGACACTGGGTATTCCTTGCGTCGTGATGGTAAAGGCGCAACGCGAAGCATTGGCGAAAATTATCGAAGCTGAGCCGGAAGTTGATTTGACCGTCGATTTACACGAGATGCAGGTGGTCTGCGCAAATCAAATTTTCCCCATAACGATGAAGGCAAGCAGCCGTCAGGCTTTTCTCTCAGCCAATTATGACCCGCTTGATACCTTGCTTCAGGCAAACGACGCGATTAAGGTAACGGCCGAGCGATTAGGCTACATATAACCCCGGGGTTGGGATGGCCAGAAAGAAAATTGAAATCTATGACACCACATTGCGCGATGGAAATCAGGGCGAGGGTGTCAATCTCAGCTTAGGCGATAAGTTGGATATTGCTGTGGCTTTAGATGCCATGGGTATCGACTTTATTGAGGGTGGCTGGCCGGGCTCTAATCCAAAGGATGACGAATTTTTTGCTCTTTCGAAGGACCTTGTACTAGAGACAGCCAAAATTGTCGCTTTTGGTTCTACCCATCGTGCTGATGTTAAGCCCGCGGACGATTTTTTCCTGCAAAAATTAGTAGCAGCGAAAGCAGATGCAACCTGCATCTTTGGTAAATCTTGGGATCTGCATGTTGAACAAGCCCTAAGAGTGAGTCCCGACAAAAACCTCGACATGATCAGTGGCTCCGTCGCGCATCTGGTTGCGGCAACAGGCAATCCGGTTTTCTACGACGCTGAACATTTCTTCGACGGTTTTCGCAGCGATCCGGGATATGCACTCGCAACCTTGCAGTGTGCAGTGGACTCTGGCGCTAGCCGAGTCATTCTCTGTGATACCAATGGTGGCGTACTGCCTCATGAACTCGGGCCAGCGATACGAGAAGTGCTGAAGGAAATTCCTGGCATTAAGCTTGGGATCCATGTCCACAATGACGGCGGTTTGGGTGTCGCCAACACACTACGGGCAATCGAAGAGGGCGTCATTCAAGTTCACGGCACCATCAATGGTATCGGTGAGCGTTGCGGTAACGTCGATCTAACTTCCATTATTCCTAATCTTGAGTTGAAGCTGGGATATGAATGTTTACCAGAGGGGCGACTCAAGGGGCTTACTAATCTATCGAAAGTTGTCTGGGAATATCTCAACATGCAGGGCCCGTCGGGACAACCATACGTCGGTCCCTCGGCGTTCGCTCACAAGGGTGGCGTGCATGTGAGTGCCGTGCAGAGAAACCCTGCGACTTATGAGCATATTGACCCTGAGCTAGTTGGCAATTCTCGAAAGATACTGATCAGCGAGTTGGCAGGTGGTTCTAACTTAAGAGCGAAGTTGGCGAATCGATATTCTGAGCTTGAAGACAATAAAGCTGTAAAAGCTATCCTGGATGAAGTGCAGGACAAGGAACATGCCGGATTTTCTTATGAGAACGCTGACGGCAGTTTTGATCTATTGGTACGGCGTCATATTGGTCGCTATGCGGCCCAGTTCGAGCCACTTTACTATCGAATTTATAGTCCATCGAACGAGGAGCCCCAGGAGAGTGAAGGGCTGATCGAAGCTAGTGTGAAGGTTCGGGTAGGCGATGATGTAAAACTCTGTGCCGCGGAGGGCCGCGGCCCAGTCGATGCGTTGAATAAAGCACTGCAGAAAGCATTGGTAGAGCCTTTTCCCTCGTTACTTGACCTGCATTTGACCGACTACTCTGTCCGGGTCATCAACAGTACCGAGGAGACTGCGGCGAAAGTTCGGGTGTACCTTGAGCATAGTTTTGAAGGTGAAATTTTTGGCACAATCGGCGTCAATGTCGATATTATTCAGGCAAGTTGGAACGCGTTGATAGAAGCCTACCAATACACGCTGATGCGTCATGTAGATTTTATCAGCGAATTGGCAGAGCCCTCAGCGGGTAAAGAGCCCTCAGCGGGTAAAGAGCCCTCAGCGGGTAAAGAGCCCTCAGAAAAACCGAGAGCACAATCCTGAAAGGTGCTCGCTGATGACCAGTAAAGACCAGAAAGAAGCTGGTGTCTGGGAGCGGCGCTGGCATCCTTTTCGCAACGAATGGGTCACCATAACAAGCCATCGTAACGCGCGCCCCTGGTCATCTGCCGACGCACCCTCAAATCGAGACAGTAGAAAGCAATCATTTGATGCCGACTGCTATCTTTGTCCCGGCAACACTCGAGTATCAGGTCATAAAAATGATGCTTACGAGGGATTGTTCGTTTTTGATAATGATCATCCATCCTTTAGTGATGATGCGCCTCGAAACCTTGAGGTCCCGCCGGGCATATATCGCAATGCAGCGGCGATGGGGATCACCCGGGTCATGTGCTATTCGCCAAATCACACTGAATCTCTGGCGGAGTTAGATCAAACCCACATTGAAGCAGTACTGGATTGCTGGGCTGACGAGACTCATGCCCTAATGGGCCGCTCAGATGTGGCGCAGGTATTGGTGTTCGAGAATAAGGGCGAGGTGATTGGTGTGTCTAACCCGCATCCCCATTGCCAGATCTATGCGGCGGGTTTTGAATTCAAAAACCTTGAATTGGAACGCCTCGCCATGGAAGCTCATTACAAGGAAACTGGCCGTCACTTAATGTCGGATGTGATTAGCAGCGAAAAGGAGACAGGTAGCCGGGTCATCTTTGAAAACGACAATGCGATTGCGTTTATGCCTTATTTTTCTCGATTTCCGTTTGAATCATTTGTTTGTCCGATTAAGCGCCGTGCCTACTTGTTTGAACTCTCTCAAACTGAACGGCAGGCATTGGCCAGTGCGTTGCGGCAAACACTCGTACGCTACGATAATCTCTGGGAAAGGCCTTTTCCTTATATGCTCGTGCTCCATCAGGCACCTGCCGGTGCTGGGGACCTGTACCATTTCCACATTCAGATCCATCCGTTGATGCGCCAGCCCACCCTGCAAAAGTATCTTGCGGGTGTCGAATCCGGCGGTGGGCATTTCCTCAATGATGTCGATCCCGATCAAGCGGCTAGGCAGCTAAGAGCTGTCTCTGATCTACACTACCTGAGCTGCTAGATAGCGCTCTCAAAAATCGGTATGGTTAATACCTGATACCGACCTGAAAGACTACAACCGACTCAAGCAGAGGGAAACCCCATGTACGTAGATTCACATCTGACCCCGGACTGGCATAAGATTCCAGATCACGTCAAAAAGCTCGAAGCAGAAGGCTATGACAGTGTTGGCACTGCTGAAATGAACCATGATCCGTTTTTTCCGCTGATGCTCGCGGCAGAACATAGCGAAACGATTGGCGTCCGCACTGGGATAGCCGTCGCTTTTGCCAGAAGTCCAATGGTACTGGCGAATCTTGGCCATGATCTGAATGCCTATTCACGAGGTCGCTTTACAATGGGGCTCGGCTCTCAGATCCGTCCTCATATCACCAAACGTTTCAGCATGCCTTGGGGCGCTCCAGCAAAGCAGATGAAAGAACTCATATCTGCGA
This sequence comes from Candidatus Azotimanducaceae bacterium, assembly GCA_051278195.1. Taxonomy (GTDB): domain Bacteria; phylum Pseudomonadota; class Gammaproteobacteria; order Pseudomonadales; family Azotimanducaceae; genus JAHRVQ01. The sequence continues at coordinate 66,631 of JBNMQM010000011.1, read as the reverse complement.
TGCGTGCGATATGGGCTAACTGGTACGAAGATGAGCCGCTTAGGTTTGAAGGTGAATTTTACAATCACACGCTCATGACTCCTGCTTTCACGCCGCAAGACAAGGAATATGGTGCTCCTAAGGTCACGTTGGCCGCTGTAGGACCAATCATGACAAGGGTTGCTGGCGAAGTCGCAGATGGCTTGATCATCCATCCTTTTAGTAATGAAAAGTACATCCGCGAGGTCACCTTGCCAGCGGTTCGTGAGGGTTTGGAGCGATCAGGTCGGTCGATGGATGATTTTGAAATTTCCTACACGCCGTTCCTGGTTTCTGGCAATGATGAAGAAACCTTTGCGGCCAGCAAGCTCGAAGCGAAGAATAGAATTGCCTTCTACGGTTCGACTCCAGCCTATAAGAATGTGCTGGGCGTTCATGGTTGGGGTGATATGCAGCCAGAACTCAATGCCATGTCTAAGCAAGGTAAATGGGCTGAAATGGGTGAAATGATCACCGATGAAATGCTCAATACAATGGGTGTGATGGGCGAGCCCGGTGAAATTGTGCCGGCCATCAAGGAGCGATACAGTGATTTCACGACACGAATGAATGGTGGTTTTTCGTTCGTTGATACCGAAACTCGACTCGAGATGGTGAAAAGCATTCGGGCGATTTAGGATTTGACGACGAACCAGGCTTTACCCAAATCAGTATCTTGGGAGGCGGGCGAACTGTATCTACTGGATCAGACGCGCCTGCCTCACGATGAAGTGATGATCCATTGTCAGACTGTTGCCTCAGTCTTTGACGCAATTTCTTGTTTGAGAGTTCGGGGGGCCCCTGCGATTGGTATTGCGGCTGCCTATGGTCTGCTGGTTGAATCAGACGCTCAGATTGAATTCACAGAACTTAAACGGCGTTCTCAATATCTAGTTTCAGCCCGGCCAACAGCGGTTAATCTTGCGTGGGCGCTAGAGCGGATGCTCGTTAAAGCCGAGGCATTAAGCAAAATTGGTTCTATCGGGCGGGATGAGTTACTTCAGGAGGCCATGGCAATTCACGAGGAAGATCGTAGATCTTGCCAGGCAATTGGTGACTATGGTCTTGCTTTGCTTAAGGGTAAGCACAATTTGCTCACTCACTGTAATGCTGGTTCTCTAGCCGTATCGGAGTATGGCACCGCGTTAGCGCCCATCTATCGAGCAGTTGAGCAGGGGCAGGATCTGCATGTTTATGTGGACGAAACCCGGCCATTGCTGCAAGGAGCCCGGCTGACGAGTTACGAGTTAGCAAGGCATGGCATCGCTCACACCTTAATCACAGACAACATGGCCGCTCATGTTATGTCTCTGGGCAAGGTTGATGCGGTGATTGTTGGCACTGATCGTGTGACCGCGAACGGTGACGTAGCCAATAAAATCGGCACTCTAAACCTAGCGATCCTTTGCCAGTATTACAATATCCCTTTTTACGTGGCGTGCCCAACCTCGACGATTGATTTGCGAACGAAGCGTGGCGCCGATATCGATATCGAGTATCGTGCCGCAGATGAAGTCAGAAAGTTCTCTGAAACGCTGACGTGTCTCCCCGATACGCCAGTATTCAACCCGGCCTTCGATGTCACACCAGCAGCGCTGGTCACTGCGTTGATTACCGATCGTGGTGTTGTTCACCAGCCAGATTCGAATAAGATTGCTAGCGGGCGCTTTAGCTAAACACTGGTCGAGCTTAAGCAAACTGGCCAAACACTATGATTTAGCGCTGTGCTTTAACAATACGGGTAAAGAATATGGGTGAAGAAGAAGGCGTTGTTAAATTCAACCTAGAACATGAGTTTAACCCTTTGACTAACGTCAGTATTGCTCCGCTCAATCGCTGGCGAACGATTTTGCGCAAACTTGGGCTGATAGGCGCGACGCCAGATCGATATGATGGGTTTGGCTTCGGTAACTTAAGTCAGCGAACCGAACGAGGTTTTTTGATTACTGGCAGTCAGACGGGCGATATCGAAGACCTGACCTTCGACCACTATGCGGAGGTTCTGCAAGCAGACTCGGAAACTAATCATGTAGTGTCCATAGGTCGTATTCAGCCGTCCTCAGAGTCCCTGACGCATGCTGCTGTGTACCGTGCAGAGCCCAAGATCGGAGCTGTTTTTCATGTTCATTGTCCCGTGCTCTGGCGCAAGGAGCAGGTCAGTACCCCCGGTCATATTCGTTATGGGACACCAGAAATGGCGGATGCTGTCACGGCGCTCATCAACAGCGAGTCGGGCGTGTTTAGTATGTTGGGCCATGAAGATGGCGTCGTTTCTTTTGGAACCGATTGCGAACAAGCCGGTCTACTGTTGATCAAAGCGCTCACTAGAGCCTGATACCTGCAAACGACCAAAACCCGGCGCAAATGGTCCGTATCGAAAGTCTCACGTGCGATGGGATGCGGCGCAAGAGGATGGAGGTTTAGTGGAATGACGCTATTCCGGTTGTGGTTACACCACTATTAGAACGAAAATACCTGCACTGATCGAGGTTAATGGATATGTCTGAAAATAAGCCTGTGCTTATTGCACTTGTTGTCACTGGAGTTCTGCTGCTCGGATTTCTTGTTTACTATTTTGTTACTGCTCCTGCAGAGCCGGATACCGTGAGTACTAACATTGAGTTGTCGACGGAGAAACCCCCAACGATAGAAGTGATAGAAACCGCTGATCTCGAACCTGTGCCCGAGCCAATCGTCGATGTGGTTGAGCAAACCGAAGCGCCTGCATTTGTTTTGCCTCGATTAGATAATAGCGACCAACTGATTCGCGATGGTGCAGTGAGTCTAACCCGGCATGAAGGTATTAATACTTGGCTCGGAGTGGATGAACTGTTGCGTAAGACGGTCGCGTTTACCGACAACATAGCCAATGGCACTATCGCTAAGGAACCGGCAATGGCGCTTGCGCCTAGGGGACAGTTTTCGGTCGACGAAGTGTCTGAAGGGGTGTACGTCGCAAACAATCGCTCTTATGACCGTTTTAATAACGCGACCAACATCATGTTATCGATTGATTCAAAGCGTGCGGTGGAGTTTTATGTGCTGCTTCGACCACTTTATCAGCAAGCCTATGGTGAACTGGGTTACCCATCTGGCGAGTTCGACGAAGTTATTTTACGCGCTATTGGGCGATTACTTGAAACTCCTAGCGTAACGGAACCGGCTAAGTTAGTTCGTCCAGTTGTGATGTACGAGTATCAAGACCCGCAATTAGAATCTTTAAGTCCTGCGCAAAAGCAGCTGCTTCGAATGGGGCCAAAAAATGCGGATGCAATAAAGAATAAGCTTCGAGATATTGCGCGTGAATTGAGAGCCGCGAGTGATTAGGTTGGTTGGAGGTGAAAGTCTCTCAGACTTGTTGTATTTGGGCTTTTAGTTCTCAGAAAGAGCCTTTTCCTGGGCGCGCTTTAGGGGTTTGAGGAGGTAGTCCATAACCGTCTTCTTGCCCGTCATAATATCGACCGTGGCGACCATGCCCGGCATAATCGGTAGTGGGTTAGATTTAGAGCCAAGATGATTTTCGTTGGTTCTGACTCTGATTTCGAAAAAGTGTTCGCCTCGTTCATCCGTAATAGAGTCTGCACTAATCAGTTCCAATACTGCCGGTAAACCACCATAGATCGCGAAGTCGTATGCAGTTAGTTTCACCGTGGCAGGTTGACCAGGGTGGATAAAAGCAATGTCTGCAGGACGGATTCTGGCTTCTACCAATAGTGAGTCATTTGTCGGTACGATTGCGACAAGGTCCATGCCGGGCTGGATCGTTGAGCCTACTGTGTTGACTAACACCTGCTTGACGGTGCCGTCGACCGGAGAGCGTACTTCGGTTCGTTTTACGCGATCCTCTAAAGCAACATTAGATATTGATAATAGCGAAATCTGAGTCTCTGCTTCATTGAGTTCAGCGCGCGCCTGAGAGATGAATTGTTGCTTCCGCTCTTCGATTTTCTCTTCCGCTTCTCGGACCACGGCTTCAACTCTAGGAATACCAAGGCGTATGACTTTGAGTCTGCCTACGGACTCGTTAACCGCTATTTGAAGCCGTAGCAGTTCGACCTTAGACACGGCACCGGTTTCAACGAGAGGCTCAGTGAGGGCGAGTTCTTGCTCAGCGAGTTGAGAATTGAGATCCAGCTTTTGCTCTTCAGCTTGAAGCTCAGCGAGTGACTGGGTCTGTTGAGTGAGCTGTTGACGAAGGATGTCGATACTCGATTGAAGTTCGTTTTGTCGAGACTCGTAAAGAGATGCTTCATTGATAATCAACTCGCGGTTTTCTCGATTGAAAATTTCGGGTGGTACAAACGGTTCACTGTTTACCTCCGCTCTGAGTCGGGAAATCCTCGCCAAAATAGCATCTGAGTTAAGGAGGCCTTCGTTATAGGAAGATGCGAAGCGAGTGTCGTCCATACGTATCAGGGTTTGTCCGGCCCTTACGGTTGCCCCGGGTTCGACCAGCATCTCCGCTAAAATACCGCCTTCAAGGTTCTGTACAATCTGAATTTGAGAGGATGGGATCACCCGGCCTTCAGCATGAGCAACCTGGTCTATTTTAGCGAAATTGGCCCAGACGATGGCGATGACCAGACAGCTTAATGTCACCCATAGAATTGCGTGGCTGGAGAAGGGTGGGTTCTCTAACGATGCAGCGTGGATATCTGGCATGAACTCCAGATCTAGTCGATCGGCTTTTTTATCCATTGCTACCATCCATTGCGGCTGTGCCTTCCTCTGTCAATTGCTGCCACCTGCCAGAGCTCTCAGTATGTCATCGCGTTTGCCATCTGCAACAACCTGGCCATTGTTGATGACAATCAGTCGATTCACCATCGTCAACATGTTGGTCTTGTGCGTAATGAGTAGCAGCGTCTTATCCTGACAAAATTGTTCTAGATGTTGTTTGACCGCCATTTCTGCGGTGCTATCCATGCCGCTTGTGGGTTCGTCCAACAACATCAAGGGCGCTTCATTGATGAGAGCTCGGGCAAGCGCAACGGCCTGTCGCTGGCCACCCGAAAGCAGGCCGCCGCGCTCGCCTACTTGCAGATCAAAGCCGTCTGGATGTTGATTGATAAAGTCCAATAAACCTGCAAGCGCTGCCGCGCCACGTATTTCGTCATCAGTGGCAAGGGGCGCACCGAGTGTAATATTTTCCCTGACGGTACCGCTGAATAGCTGCACATCCTGTGATGCATATATGGCGTTTCGTCGGACATCCTGAGGATCCAGCTGATTAATGTCCGTTTGGGATAGCAAGATAGTCCCTTCTGAGGGCCGGTAAAAGCCCATACATAATTTTTGAATGGTGGTTTTTCCTGAGCCCATTTTACCAATGAGCCCGACTTTTTCTCCTGGTTCGATGGTGAAGCTCACCTGCTTAATTGCAGCGTTCGTCTGGCCTGAATAAGAAAAACCTACATCGCGAAATTCAACAGCACCAGTGAGGCTGCTGCGGTGTAGGAAGCTTTTGCCTTCGGGACGTTCTACGGGCAGATTCATCATGTTATCGATAGATCGATAGGAGGCAACGGAATGCTGATAGCGGGTCAAAATGCCCGCAATCTGTCCCATAGGTGCGAGGCAGCGTCCCGTCAATATAGTGCAGGCAATTAAACCACCGACGGAAAGCGTACCGTCCATGATTAAATACACGCCAACGACCACAACGCCAACGGTAGCCAGCTGCTGAATGATCTGGGACAAATTGATGGCCCCCATGGTCAAGAGTCGAGATTTGAGGGACAAACGTGCAAGCTGCCCTGTGAAATTCTCCCAACGCTTTTGAATGACACCCTCGGCACGATTACTTTTTATTGCATCTAGTGAAGACAAGGCTTCGATCAATAAAGCGTGTTTTTTTGCCGATTGTGCAAAAGTGTCATCAATCAAATTCTGCAGAGGTTTCTGAATGATGAGGCCAATGCCAAGAATGATCGGTATGGCAATGAGAGGGACGAAAACGATGGGCCCACCGACGCCATAAATGATCAAGAGGAAAAGGATGACGAATGGCATGTCGATGAGTGTGGTCAATGTTGTTGAGGTAAAAAATTCTCTGAAGGTATCGAATTCTTGCAGGTTGTTGGCGAACGAGCCGATTTGTTTAGGTCTCTGGTCGAGTTGGATACCCATTACCCTGGCGAAGGTTTTCGCTGACAATAAAACATCGGCGCGTTTACCGGCAATATCGATAAAATAACCGCGCAGTATTTTCATCGCGAGATCAAAGAGCACAATAATGAATACACCGGAAGCGAGTACCCATAAGGTTTCGATCGCATAATTGGGTACGACGCGATCATAAACGTTCATGATGAATAATGGCGACACCAGGGCAAACAGATTAATCAGTAACGACGCCACCAGAACTTCGAGATAGATGCCTCGAGAAAGTTTGACGGTATCCCAAAACCAATGGCCGCGCTTGCCAGTTTCATCTGAGGTGTGCTGACCCGGTTCTGGTTTACAGAGCAGATATGTGCCCTGATATTCATCGCTAAGTTTTTCAATGGTAACTTCCTGGGCAATCTCACTGTCAACTGGGAAGACAACCTTGCATTGATCGCCGTCTTTTTCGAGCAATATAGCGGCTCGATTGTTCTTCAGGATAAGTACGACAGGCAGGGTCAGGGTTGAAATATCTTCCAATGCCTTTTTGGCAAAAGCTGCCTTGAAACCGGCGCGCTCTGCAGCTCGGACAAAAAGCTCAGGATTCAACTGGTCGTGTTCCAGTGGTAGTCCTGCAGCGAGGCTTTCAGTAGAAAATGGCTGTAGATGAAACCGGCTCAAATACGCCAAACACAGCAATAGTGGATCGGGAGCTCGACCTGATGTTGACTGTGAACTTTCGTTGAAGGTGGTGTCTGTCATAGATCCGACATGTCCTTTTGGGAGGCAGTATATCAAGTTCAAACCCGCACGGCAGATATCGACTGGGCGTTTGATCTGTTATTATTGTTGCTTGCTTCTTTTTGTTCTGGTAATCAATTGTTGCGGCTGATCTTATTGTTTTTGTTGGTCTTTGCCACCCCCGTCATGGCGAGCTTTGACGACGCTCAGCAATCAGCGGCGGCGGGTAACTATCGCCAAGTTGTCACTATTTTGTCAAAAACGTTGGAAGAGGATGAGCTGGACCCGGATCAGCGGGTCGTCGCGTTTGCCAATCGTGGCATCGCCTACAGCTTGCTCAAGGCTTATGCGCTAGCGAAACAGGATTTGGAAATTGCCTTGAGCATAAACCCGAACCACCCACTGACTTTGAACCATTTAGGTCTTCTGGCTGAGCAAGTTGATCAGGACTATGCTCTGGCGGCTGGCTTCTATCAAAAAGCGATCGAATTACAATTTTCCGCGAGTCAGGTCAACCTTGCTAACCTCTACTGGTACGGCAAGGGGGTGCCCAAAAATACAAGGCGTGCTTTCGAGTTGTATCGTCAGGCTGCTGAAGCGAATTACAACATGGCATTTACGCCACTCGGCAGAATTTACGCGTCAGGTGACGGCGCACCTCAAAACTATAAGCGAGCTTTTCATCTATTTAAGCGCGCCAGCGAATCCGGTGTCACGGAAGCGAACTACTACCTTGGTTTTGCTTATGAAAAGGGCCGTGGTGTGAAATACGATCTAGCTCTGGCTAAACGTAACTATCAGATTGCAGCGATTCAGGGTCATGGCGAGGCGCAAAACGCATTGGGCTATCTATACCGGCGTGGACTAGGGGTTAAGCAAGATTATGTCCAAGCGTCGACCTGGTATCAGCTGGCTTCTGATCAGGGTATTGCGGGTGCCATGAATCGGCTCTCTTGGTTATTAGCAGGTTGTCCTGTGGAAAAGGTATGTAATGGCAATGCGTCGGTTATTTTGGCGCAGAAAGCGCTCGAACTGGGTGAATCCCCCGAACGATTAGATTCGTTAGCAGCAGGCTACGCCAGGGTGGGCGACTTCGACAAGGCGCTCAAGACCATGGAAAGAGTCCTGCAATTGGTGCCTGCTGATAGTCGCAAGCGTTCATCTTACACCAGTCGGCTTGAACAATACCGTCAGGGAATTGTGATGCAACTTTAGGATGCTGTTAGCATTTTTTGAAAGGCTCCGAGAGTATCAGGTACCGGTTTCAACCCGTGAATTTCTCGATTGTTTGAATCTATTTCAGCATCGTGTTTTGCAGTTTAATGTTGAAGATTTTTATTATTTGAGCCGCACTAGCCTGGTCAAGGATGAAAAGTATTACGATCGCTTTGATCGTGCTTTTGGCTCATTTTTTTCTGGTCTTGATGATCTCCCTGCGCTGATCGAACAACCTGACGTTGAAGCACTAGTACTAAGTCTTCTTCAATCTGATTACTTTCGTTTGGCGCCCGCTGAATTGGAGCGAGTGCTTGCAGAATACCATCAGCAACTCGATGAGCAGCGCGCTGGTCTTGCCGCTCATGCTAAAGCCAATAATGAAGAGCGGTCTGATGTAGGCAGCAGCGTCGATCGTGAAGATCATGGTGAGTCCCAGAACTTCGAGCAAGAGAACGAGTCTGCTGAGGTTGTTGATCCTCAAGATGAACAACGCGTAAACGACGAAGAGGGCGAGAGTGATAAATCAGGTGAAAGCGGTGAAGCAGGTGAGAACGGCGAAGAAGGGGAAAGTGGCGAAGAAGGGGAAAGCGGTGAGAGTGGCCAAAAAGGCGAGGGAGATGACGGTGTCGAAGGAAAGGGAACTTCGGCAACCGGCGAAGTAGGTGAAAAAGCGACCTTTGAGCAGGCCGCGCAACGGCGAGCACAAAAGCTCTGGCAGCTTCGACGGTTCAAAGACTATGACCCAGGCGTAGAGTTAGGCACTCGCAATCTTAAGATGGCGTTGCGCCGAGTTCGAAAATTTGCCCGTACGGGTGCGGAAATGGAATTGGATCTCGACGATACGATTCGATGTACGGCTCGCAACGCCGGTATGTTAGATATCAAAGAAGTGCCAGAAAAACATAACTCGATCAAAGTGCTGCTGTTTCTCGATGTTGGTGGGTCCATGGATGATCACATCGAACTATGCGCTCAACTCTTTTCAGCGGCGCGATACGAGTTCAAATACCTAGAAACCTACTATTTCCATAACTTTATCTATGAGTCGGTTTGGCCTGATAACGAGCGCCGCACCGACGCCAAAATAAGTACCTGGGACGTGATTCGAAAATTTGGCTCGGACTATAAAATTATTTTCGTTGGCGATGCCAATATGGCGAGGCACGAGATTGCTGATCGAGGCGGAAGCGTCGAGCACTTTAACGCAGAATCTGGTGAAGTTTGGATGCAACGCGTGGAAGACCAGTTTCGAAAAGTCGTTTGGTTAAACCCGGTGCCAGAGAAACGTTGGCAGGATTCTTATTCGACAGTCATGATAAAACGAATCATGGATGACCATATGTATCCCCTCAGCGTTGAGGGGATAGAGCAAGCCGCCCGTTACCTAGTCCGGTAAGTTCAGAACGCGCTTCGCGATCACGTTCAGTTGTACTTCCGACGTGCCCCCCTCAATAGAGTTGGCTTTTGATCTTAGCCATTCTCGCGTGGTTGAAAGTTCACGGTCATTAAACCCTGCGCCTTCCCAGCCAAGGCTGTTGGTACCCTGAAGCTCTAACATAACCTCGTAGCGGTCTTTGTTGTGCTCGGTACCATACAACTTGAACATGGAAGAAGTTGCACTGGGTCCGGTGCTTAATTTCGCTTCGTCGGCGGCTCGGCGCATGGTTAATGCAAATGCCGCGCCGTTCATTTTATGGGCTGTGATGCGCTGACGCAGTCGACCGTCTGCGATCCTACCGTCCCGTTCACCCACGTACCGTTTGGCTTGATTTTCCATCGAATGTTCCGAGCTGCCAGAGCCACCCAGACCCATACCCGAAATCATGCTGCGTTCATGTTGAAGCAATCGTTTCGCGATCGTCCAGCCTTCGTTCAGTTGCCCAACAAGGTTTTCGCGGGGAACTCGTACGTCGTCAAAAAAGGTTTCGCAAAACGGCGAAGCGCCGCTGATGAGTTTGATGGGTTTCGTCGTGACGCCGTGGGTGGCCATATCAAAGAGGATAAAGCTAACGCCATTGTGTTTTGATGCTTTGAAATCCGTTCGAACCAGACAAAAGATCCAATCTGCCTGATCAGCATAGGACGTCCAGACTTTGGAGCCATTGATGACATACTCATCGCCATCCAGTATCGCTTTGGTTTGCAGACTAGCCAGGTCAGACCCAGATCCGGGCTCACTGTAGCCTTGGCACCAGCGAATTTGACCCTTTACGATTTTAGGGAGATGAGCCTTTTTTTGTTCCTCGTTGGCATACTCAAGCAGAGCTGGGCCAAGCATACTGATGCCAAAGGACGTCAGTGCCGGTCGCGCGTGAATGCGTCGCAGCTCGTCTTGAAGTACGGCATTTTCTTCTTTGTCGAGTCCACCGCCGCCATATTCTTTTGGCCAGGTCGGGCAGGTCCAACCTTTCTCGCCCATTCGTTCTAGCCAGAGCTTTGCTTCTGGGTTAGTAAATTCTGCATGTTTTCCGCCCCAAACAGTATCGTTGTCGCCCATAGGTGTGCGCATTGTGGGTGGGCAGTGTTGTTCTAGCCATGTACGGGTTTCGGCGCGAAAGGACTCTATGGTCAAGTGGTACTCCTCTTTAATGTCTGATGAAAATTGGCTGATAAATAGATGGTATCACCGGTTCCTAGGAGCTGACTACGTTCCTAGGTGTACCGTTGAAAAAGTGACGGATGTTCTCGGCTACCTGCAACACTAGGCGCTGTCGAGATTCTATAGCACCCCATGCATTGTGTGGCGTGATCAACAGATTGGGTAGATGTGCGGCAGCACTAATCAATGGGTCACCCGGCAGTGGCGGTTCAATATCAAGTGTGTCTAGTGCTGCCCCGGCTAGCTTGCCGTTGGTTATCGCGTTGATGAGAGCCTTCGAATCGACGAGCCCACCTCTTGCGGTATTGATGAGGAACGATTCTGGTGACAGTAACGCAAGGGTTTCGCTGTTCATCAATTGACGGTTCTCTGGCGTTAGCGGGCAGTGTAGAGAAAGGAAGTCTGAGCGCCCCAAAAGTTCACGAAAGGGTACTCGTTCTGATGTTTGGCTGGTCTGACCAGGCCGCGCAGAGATTAATACTTGCATGCCGAAAGCTTCACCAAGCTTCGCGACCGCACGACCGAGTTCGCCCTTGCCAATAATTCCCAGAGTTTTGCCACTGAGTTCGATGATGGGGTGCTCTAGCAAACCAAATACCCGACTTTTTTGCCATTTCCCTTGGGTCACATCGCTCAGATAATTGGGCATTTGGGTCGCGAGATTCAACATCAGCGTCATTGTGTGTTGAGCCACGGCCGGTGTCCCGTATGCCTGTGCATTACACACTGTGACTCCTTTGGCATGTGCAGCCTCAATATCAATGTTGTTGGTACCTGTCGCCATGATTGCGACCAGTTTCAGTTGCTGGGTTTGCGCCAACGCTGCGCCGGTGATAATTGCTTTGTTGCTAAGCACTAAATCCGCGTCACGAATGCGTTCGGCGACCTGCTCAGGCGATGAAAACTGATAAATCTGCCAATCATCTGCCAGCGCCATGATCGGTTCAAGTGATGCATTTCCGATACTTTCAGCATCTAGAACTACTCCGTGCAAGGTGACTCTCCTGTGTCCAAGATCAAGAGTGTGCCAAAGGTCGTCCTGATTAACTAGCAGACCGCGAAAATTTGAAAATCGTCTAATATTTAGGTATCAGCATAAAATTCAGGAACACCGGTGCGCAACAAGGAATGGCTAACGCCCAATGAAGTAGCAGAATTGCTATTGGTATCACCCGTCACCGTTAGGCAGTGGGCACAAAAGGGTAAGCTAGAAGCGAGAACGACCGCGGGCGGACATCGCCGGTTCAGCATCGATGCGGTTCGCCGTTTCGCGATTGAAGAGGGCATGGCATCGAGGCTCAATGGCAAAGCGGTTCGTAGTATTCTGGTGGTGGATGACGACGATCATCTGAACCGGTTTCTGGTCGAGTTGTTTAAGTCAAAGGATGACGGTGCACTGGTTGAAAGTGCCAGCAATGGCTTTGAGGCAGGCAGCAAGGTTCAGCAAGTGATGCCAGACGTCGTTTTGCTAGACATTATGATGCCAGGCATGGACGGATTTCAGGTGTGTGAAAACCTCAAATCTGATGTCGATACCATGCATATTCAGGTGGTTGCGATGTCGGGCTATCACAGCGACGAAAATGAACGGCGAGTGATCAGAGCGGGTGCGGACAAGTTTCTGAAAAAACCTTTCAGTAACAAGGAAGTCCTTATGGCTTGTGGCTTTCTAGAGGCGGGTTAATCAGGTTAGTCTGCGGATACAGCCACCTTTTCGCGACAGGGACGATCAAGCCTTGAGCAATTAACCCGAGAAGGATCAAACCGATATAAATTCGACCGTCGTATGATCATTTTTCGAAGCGTGGTCCCGAATGGAGGTTGATGAATCCGTCTCATACTTCGCCGAAGACGGTATTTATCACAACATACCGACAAAACTTATATAGGGCACCGCTGCACTAAAGGCGCATATTGGCGGGTTTTTTGGACCCTGGTCAGAAACTGAACTATGTCGCAGTTGAGCGTTTAGATAAAACCCAAGCGGGCGATAGGGTCGATTTACCTTGCTTTGGGATGTTTGAAATGTCGAATGGCAAGATTAAAGTCTGGCGGGATTATTTTGACCTGAATACTTAGATTCAAGGCATGTCTTAAAGGGTATGTGGAAGGGCATGTGAAATAAGATAGGTCATACGATATATCCAGAGGAGGTGAGATACCGCCCCTGGACTCTCGTGACGACGGTTGTTAGACCGCTGTCTTACTGCTTAGCCTAGGTCTGGGAATTGTTCTGCTAAGGTTTCGTTCCAGGTCGTCACGCGGTCAGCTTGACTGGCGAGGAGTTCGTCTACGTCTCCCGAAAGTTTGATAGAAACGAGCGTGTCACCCTGTTCAATGGCATCAACAATCGCCTGATCTTCACTGCCAACCACTGCGCCAAATATGGCATGCGCATCATCCAAATGAGGCGTCGCAACATGGGTGATGAAAAACTGGCTGCCGTTGGTCGCTGGACCAGCATTTGCCATCGACAATTTGCCAGGCTCGCTGTGACGCAATTCTGAATCGAATTCGTCCTCAAAGCGGTATCCGGGACCACCTGTACCTGAACCTAAGGGACAGCCACCTTGGATCATAAAGCTCGCTATGACTCGGTGAAAATTCAGGCCGTTATAGAAACCTTTATTGGCGAGGTTGACGAAGTTGGCAACGGTAACGGGTACCTTGTCCGGGTAGAACTCGATGTTAATGTTGCCTTTTGACGTTTCGATCTGTGCAGTAATGTTCATGTGTATTCCGGTTTGCGTTGGTTAAAGCATTTTATTTGGACGGTAAAGGACCTTATGGGCGATTAGCGTGAGCCGATATTGACGTAGTCGCGCTTTTTCTCGCCAAGATAAAGCTGGCGGGGTCGAGCAATTTTGTAGGGTGCGCTCATCATTTCGTTCCAGTGCGTGATCCAACCCGGCATGCGTCCGAGGGTGAAAATCACGGTGAAAAGTTCGGTTGGAATACCGACGGCTTTGAGCGTAATACCGGAGTAGAAGTCGATATTAGGGTAGAGTTTTCGTTCAATAAAGTACTCATCTTCTCGCGCAATCTTCTCTAACTGCCGAGCGACCTTGAGCAGCGGGTCTTCTGACCCCAGCTCGTTAAAGACCGCTTCGCAGGATTCCTGCATAACCGTCGCGCGTGGATCAAAATTTTTGTAAACCCGGTGGCCAAAACCCATTAGTTTAAAGGGGTCATCCTTATCCTTGGCTTTAGCGACGTATTCTTCTACTCGAGATTCGTCACCAATCTCATTCAGCATGAGGAGAACAGCTTCATTTGCGCCCCCATGTGCAGGTCCCCATAGAGCAGAAACTCCGGCTGCGATTGCTGCGTAAGGGTTGCAGTCTGTGGAACCTGCCATTCTTACGGTTGATGTCGAGGCATTTTGCTCATGATCGGCGTGAAGCAGAAAGATACGGTCCATAGCGGCTGCGATTGTTGGGCTCACTGTCGACGGTTTGCCGGCTTCGCCGAAGCACATATTCAAAAAGTTCTCTGCGTAGCCCAATGAAACATCGGGTTCAACGAATGCTTCGCCTTTGCCGTGTTTATAGGCCATAGCCGCCAGGGTAGGGATCATCGCGATCAAACGATGCGCCGTCAGCATTCGATCATCAGCATTCGTGATATCAGTTTCTTCATGATACAGCGCGGCCAATCCTGAGATTGCGGAGCCGACCATCGCCATGGGGTGTGCGCCCTGGGTAAAGCCTTTGAAGATATTCTGGAAAGTCTTGTCGATGTTTTGATTAGCTTTGATAGACGTTTCGAAAGCGTCGTATTCAGATTTGGAAGGTAGGTCGCCGTTGAGCAACAGATAACAAACTTCTAGGTGGTTTGATTGCTGTGCTAGCTGATCTATTGGGTAGCCCCGGTACGTAAGAATACCAGCATCTCCGTCAATGTATGTGACGGTAGATTCGCAGCTTGCAGTGCTCAAAAAGCCAGGATCGTAGGTAAAAACACCTTCTTTGATTAGGCCGCGAACATCGACGACATTTAAGCCTTCGGTCGCCTCGAGCACAGGTAATTCTGTGGTTTGCCCGTCTATTGTGATTGTTATTTTTTGCGTCATGCGTTCACTCCCATGAGACGGGCTCATGCTCTTGCCGTTAACTGGATTTGTATTGCCTGGGTCGGCCGGGCGGACATCATTCCAAAACGGCCTTGTGTTGTAAAGGCTTGAGTCACGTGGCTTTTACCAGTGGCTGGTTTGTTTTTTAAAGTTAAACTAACTATCATCATTTGACGTACATTCGGGTGTGGGCAAACCACGCCTCAAAGTCATCTTCTTGCGCTTCAGGGCTTTGTGATCTTTTTGCCGTAATTGGCCAAAGGGATATCACAAAACCGTATGAAGTGCAGGCCCAAACGAGAATGAGTTGTGCAAAACGATCATCGTCCTATAAATGTAAATCCGTCAGATCTGCTGGCTTTTGCTTGGCCTTTGGCAGCACTGGCCTCCATTTCCCATCGAATAGCTGGTGTCATACTGTTCGCCGGCGTCGCTTTCGGCCTATATGCCCTTGAAATGTCTTTGGCTTCGGAAGAAGGCTTTGAAACGATCAAAGGCATGATTAAATCGCCGTTTGGCATGTTCGTGACCTGGGGACTGCTGTCCGCGTTGGCCTACCACTTCGTCGCTGGTATCAAGCACCTAGTGATGGACTTTGGCTTTGCTGAGACCATTGAAGGCTCAAGGTTCGCAGCAAAAATCACGATTCTCTTTTCTGCCGTGTTGATCTTCCTGGCTGGAATTTGGGTTATACAGTAATGGATAGGATGCCAAACATGGTTACTCAAGTTACAAGTTTTTCTCGCAATGGCATGTCCGACTGGATCGTGCAGCGTGTCTCAGCGTATATTTTAGCGGCTTACACCGTTCTTCTTGTCGGCATCATGCTTTTGCAGGGTGAAATAACACATGCGGACTGGCAGGCGCTTTTTTCTCAGACCTGGATGCAGGTCATGACGCTTCTCGCGATTCTATCAACCTGTGCGCATGCCTGGATCGGCATGTGGACGATTGGTACTGACTATATACGTGAGCATTATTTTGGTTCTGGTGCGGATGGTATTCGCCTGGTTTATCAAGTTGGTTGTATTTTATTGTTGACGGTGTACGTGATTTGGACCGTTAAAATCTTGTGGGGGAACGGTTAGATGAGTGATATCGCAACGCTAGAGTTTGATGCCATCATTGTAGGAGGTGGTGGTTCGGGTATGCGGGCAGCGCTTCAGTTGGCAGAATCCGGCAGGAAAACGGCCGTGATTTCCAAAGTATTCCCTACTCGGTCTCACACAGTATCTGCCCAAGGTGGTATTACCTGTGCGATTGCGAGCGACGATCCGGATGATGATTGGCGCTGGCACATGTACGACACCATTAAAGGCTCTGACTACATCGGCGACCAAGATGCGATTCAGTATATGTGCAGCGTAGGACCAGAGGCGGTCTTTGAGCTGGAGCACATGGGATTACCATTTTCTCGAACCGAAAAAGGGCGCATCTATCAGCGTCCGTTTGGCG
Source organism: Candidatus Azotimanducaceae bacterium (assembly GCA_051278195.1). GTDB lineage: Bacteria > Pseudomonadota > Gammaproteobacteria > Pseudomonadales > Azotimanducaceae > JAHRVQ01. The sequence continues at coordinate 50,423 of JBNMQM010000011.1, read as the reverse complement.
GCCAGTCTAAAAATTTTGGTAAAGGTGGTCAGGCTGCTAGAACCTGTGCGGCGGCTGACAGAACTGGCCATGCCCTTCTTCATGCGCTCTACCAAGGCAATATTAAGGCCGGCTCAGTGTTTTTCTCTGAGTGGTTCGCAGTGGATATTGTTAAGAACCAAAAGGGTGTCGTGGTTGGCGTTACCGCAATTTGCATGGAAACCGGTGAATTGCATTACATCAAGTCGAAAGCGACAGTCTTTGCCACGGGCGGAGCCGGTCGCATCTATCAATCGACGACCAATGCGTTAATGAACACCGGTGATGGAACGGGTATGGCACTTCGTGCCGGTTACGCGGTTCAAGATATGGAAATGTGGCAGTTCCACCCAACGGGTATCGCTGGTGCAGGCTCTTTAGTAACAGAGGGCTGTCGAGGTGAAGGTGGCTACCTCATAAACAAGGATGGCGAGCGGTTCATGGAGCGTTATGCACCCACAGCAAAAGACCTGGCGGGTCGAGATGTTGTTGCTAGAAGCATGATCCTAGAAATTCTCGAAGGTCGTGGCGCAGGTCCTGAAGGCGATCATGTGTTCTTGAAATTGGATCATCTGGGTGAAGAAATTCTGCACTCAAGATTGCCCGGTATTATTGAACTGTCGAAGACTTTCGCCGGTGTCGATCCGGTCAAGGAGCCAATCCCCGTTGTTCCGACGTGCCATTATATGATGGGCGGTACTCCAACCAACATTAATGGCCAGGCGATTGTTCGCAACTCAGCCGGCGAAGACGAAATCGTTCAAGGGCTATATGCCGTTGGCGAAGCAGCCTGTGTTTCAGTTCATGGCGCAAATCGACTTGGCGGTAACTCCCTGCTTGATTTGGTCGTATTTGGCCGAGCGGCAGGGCTGCATATCACAGAAGTATTGAATCAAGGGGTTGATTTTGATCCAGCGAGCGCAAGCGACATTGACGAAGCGACTCGGCGGGTAACCCGCTGGAACGAGTCGAGTGGCGGTGAAAGCATTGCTCAGCTTAAAAAGGAATTGCAGTCCACAATGCAGCTTAATTTTGGTGTTTTCCGTCGCGAAGACACGATGCAAGAGGGCATCAAGAAGCTGGATGAGCTTCGTGAACGCATTTCAAATGCCTCTATTTCTGACAAGAGTAATGCCTTTAATACCACCCGGTTAGAGGCCTTAGAGCTAGAGAATTTGCTAGAAATCGCCGAAGCCACCGCAATCTCTGCAGAAGCCCGCAAAGAAAGTCGTGGTGCTCATGCTCGTGATGATTATGAAACACGCGACGATGAAAACTGGTTGTGTCACTCGCTTTATGACCCCCGTGATAAAACACTGGGCAAACGCGATGTGAATTTTACACCCTCGATACTTGAGTCTGATACTGACCTTCCAGATGAAGTTTTTGTACCAAAAGAGAGAGTCTACTAATGCAAGTTAGCGTTTATCGTTACGACCCAGACAAAGACAGCGAACCTTACCTGCAAGACTTTAGTATTGATCTTAAAGGCAAGGACCCGATGGTTCTTGAACTTTTGGAAATGCTCAAAGAGCAGGATGAGACAATCAGCTACCGACGATCTTGCCGCGAAGGAGTCTGTGGCTCCGATGGCGTGAACATGAATGGTAAGAACGGTTTGGCGTGCATGACTCGAGTTTCGGAAGTCAGTAAGCGCGACAAGCTGAGTATCAAACCGTTACCAGGACTGCCGGTCATTCGAGATTTGGTGGTAGACATGGAGCAGTTCTATACCCAGTATAAAAAGATCACCCCCTTCTTGATTAACAAAGATGCGCCACCGACACAGGAACGCCTCCAGTCTCCTGAAGAACGTGAAAAGTTGGATGGGCTATATGAATGTATTCTTTGTGCCTGTTGTTCGTCAGCCTGCCCGAGCTTTTGGTGGAACCCTGACAAGTTCATCGGTCCTGCTGGTTTGCTTCAGGCCTATCGATTTCTTGCCGATAGTCGAGATACGGCGACCGAGGAACGATTGGCGAATCTAGAAGACCCTTTTAGTGTATTCCGCTGTCGTGGCATCATGAATTGCGTCAATGTTTGTCCTAAAGGTTTGAATCCTACTCGGGCAATCGGCCATATCCGGAACATGCTCCTTAAACGAGCGGTCTAGTAAAGCCCCGATCAATTTCTTGCTCTTGTTTGAACTTTTGTTAGATAAGGCTACCGGCAACAATGTCCGGTAGCCCTTTATTCCTGTATCATGGCTGGCGAACACCCAACCGGGTGTTATGCTTATTGTTGGCATGTGGTATGCGGGGAGCCTCGAGTAAATGCAAGAAAGCAACATGGAAAGATTGTGGCGTAGTGGCCATATTTCCGGCGGTAATGCCTCCTACGTAGAGGAACTCTACGAACAATATTTGGCTGATCCAGGCTCCGTGCCTGATCAGTGGCGAAGTTACTTTCAGACGCTGCCGCGGGTCGAAGGTGCGGTGGTTAATGATCTGTCTCATTCGACCATTCGCGATCACTTTTTACTGCTCTCGAAAAATCAGGCGCGCGTAACGCCGGTCCCAGCGAGCACTGTTCATTCCGATTTTGAGCGAAAGCAGTTTGCTGTCGGTGAACTAATCTCCGCTTATCGCCGCCGTGGTCACTTAAACGCCAATCTTGATCCACTTGAGTTAGAAGACAAGCCGCCAGTGCCGGTGCTCGATCTCGAGTTTCATGGCTTGTCTGAGGCCGACCTCGATACCCAATTTCAAACTGGCACCTTATTCTTTGGCAACAAAGAGGCAGTCTTGCGCGACATTATAGGGTCGCTTGAGCAAACCTACTGCGACTCAGTGGGTGCAGAATACATGCACATTAGCGACGATGCAGAACAGCTCTGGGTTCAGCAACGTATGGAATCAGCGCGTTCAAACCCGAGTTATTCCAATGGTGTCAAACGTCGCTTGTTGGATCGTTTGATCGCGGCTGAAGGCCTCGAAAAGTATCTCGGCAAGAAATACCCCGGAACTAAACGATTTGGCCTGGAAGGCGGCGAGAGCTTTATCCCTTGTTTGGCAGAACTGATTCATCGATCTGGTACCGCTGGCGTCAGAGAAACGGTCATTGGCATGGCGCATCGCGGTCGAATCAACGTTTTGGTTAATCTATTGGGTAAAAACCCCGCAGAATTGTTTGACGAGTTTGAAGGACGTTACACCCCTGGGTTTGGCTCAGGCGACGTGAAATATCATCAGGGCTTTTCATCAAACCTGATGACCCCTGGCGGTGAGATGCATTTGGCACTTGGTTTCAATCCTTCTCATCTTGAGATTGGCGCGCCAGTGATTGAAGGTTCCGTGCGGGCAAGGCAGGATCGTCGAGACGACGCACCTGGCGACAAGGTTCTGGCCATTAACATTCATGGTGATGCAGCATTTGCAGGACAAGGCGTCGTCATGGAGACGTTCCAAATGTCTCAGACGCGTGGTTTTTACACCGGCGGTACGATCCACGTCATCATTAATAATCAAATCGGCTACACCATTAGCCGGGTCGAAGATGCGCGTTCAACTCGCTACTGTACGGAAATTGCCAAGATGGTTCAGGCACCCATTTTCCATGTTAATGGTGATGATCCAGAAGCAGTGCTGTTTGTTTCGCAGCTGGCCGTAGACTATCGAATGGAGTTTAAGAAAGACGTTGTCATCGACATGGTCTGCTATCGCCGTCGTGGCCACAACGAGGGTGACGAGCCTTCCATTACCCAGCCAGTGATGTATCAAAAAATTCGCCAGCACCCAACGGTTCTAACGTTGTTTGCCGCAAAGGCTATCAGCGAAGGCGCAATTGAAGAAGAAGAATACTTGCGCCGAATTGATGCTTACCGCGACGCGTTGGATGTCGGCAATGCAGTTGCTTGGGACCATCTAACGGAACCCGATACTTCCATGTTTGTAGACTGGCACCCATTCCTCAATCACGAATGGACCGCGTCAGCGGAGACCGGTTTTCCTCTAAAAGACTTTCAAGCGGTGGCACATAGTTTAGAAGTATTACCCGAAGGTTTTGTGCTGCAAAAGCAGGTCGGCAAGATCATCGAAGATCGTAAGAAGATGACTGCTGGCGCGGCACCGATAAACTGGGGTTACGCTGAAATCATGGCCTATGCCACGTTGTTAGATCAGGGTTACAAAATCCGTTTAACCGGACAGGATGTTGGCCGCGGAACCTTTTCTCATCGCCATGCAGTCTTGCACGATCAGAAGGAAGGCCTTGAATATACGCCCCTTAGTAGTATTGGTGAACAAGATAGATTTAAGCTCTACGATTCCTTCTTATCAGAAGAAGCCGTGTTAGCGTTTGAATATGGTTATGCGACAACAAGTCCCGATACACTTGTAATCTGGGAGGCGCAATTTGGTGATTTTGCAAATGGCGCCCAAGTTGTCATCGATCAATTCATTACCAGCGGTGAGCACAAGTGGGCACGACTGTGCGGTTTAACGATGTTGTTACCTCATGGTTATGAGGGCGCTGGGCCAGAACATAGCTCGGCTAGGCTTGAGCGATACTTGCAGTTGTGTGCCGAGCACAACATCCAAGTATGTGTGCCGACCACACCAGCGCAAATATTCCATTTGCTGAGGCGGCAAGCGATTCGTCCGCTTCGTCGGCCGCTGATCATCATGTCTCCAAAGAGTCTGCTGCGACATAAGCAGGCGATTAGTTCTCTGGAAGATTTGAGCGAAGGTGAATTTCAACCAGCGATCGCCGACCACGGTAATGCAAAATTAGATGACATCACTCGCATCATTCTTTGTTCCGGTAAGGTTTATTATGACCTTGAATCGAAGCGAGCAGAGGATGAGTTGAATCACGTTGCTATCGTCAGAATTGAACAGCTGTACCCATTTCCCGAAGAGCAGATGCTGGCAATAGTCGGTCAGTATAAAAACTTGGCATCTGCGGTTTGGTGTCAAGAAGAGCCCATGAATCAGGGTGCCTGGTACAGCAGTCAGCATCATATGCGTCGAGCAGTAAACGCGGTATTCCCTGGGCTCAATCTACAATATGCAGGGCGTGAACCATCGGCTGCGGCAGCAGCCGGTTACTTGTCACTGCATCTACAACAATTAGAAGCATTCGTTAAGGCCGCTTTGTACGGCGAACATAATTAGACAGGACGCATGGCGTATTTTAAGGAAACACTATGAGTGATATTAAAGCACCCGTATTCCCCGAGTCGATCGCGGACGGAGAAGTGGCCACCTGGCACGTGCAAGCAGGAGAGGCCGTTAAGCGAGATCAGATTCTCGTTGATATTGAGACGGACAAGGTGGTGCTCGAAGTGGTTGCGCCCGCCGACGGCATCATCACAGTGATCCTGAAAAACGAAGGGGACACCGTGCTTGCGGAGGAGGTACTTGCGCATTTTGAAGAAGGCGCTGGTGCGGCCGCATCCAAAACTGAAGCGGCGGCAGAACCCGAAGCACCAGTTGTTGAGGCGGTTGTTGTTGGCGAAACGATTGCTAGCCCCGCGGCGAAAAAACTTGCTGTTGAAAATAAGATCGATGTGACTCGTATCGAAGGTACTGGTAAAGGCGGGCGCATCACGAAAGAAGACGTGCTCAATACTGTTGCAGCATCCGATAAAGAAGCTGCCATCGTGAAACCTGCAGCACCGGCTACTAATTCAGACTCAATGCCTCAAGCACCGATAGTTGACGGTAGAGTCGAACGGCGTGTACCCATGACGCGGCTTCGCGCTAGCATCGCAAGGAGGCTCCTTGACGCTCAACAAACGGCGGCGATCCTAACCACTTTTAACGAAGTGGATATGACAGCGATTATGGCTTTGCGCACACAGTATAAAGATGCTTTTGAAAAGGCTCACGATGGGACTCGGCTCGGATTTATGTCCTTCTTTGTCAGGGCCAGTATCGAGGCGCTGAAGCGTTTTCCCGCTGTTAATGCCTCGATTGATGGCAATGATGTTGTCTATCACGGTTATCAGGACATTGGTGTTGCTGTTGGTTCTCCACGTGGGCTCGTTGTACCGATTATTCGAGACTCCGATAGCCTAACGCTAGCTGAACTTGAAACTCAGATTCGAGATTATGGTATCAAGGCTAAGGACAACAAACTTAGTATCGATGAAATGACTGGCGGCACGTTCACCATTTCAAACGGTGGTGTCTTCGGTTCGTTGTTATCAACGCCGATTCTGAACCCACCGCAGACCGCCATACTGGGTATGCACAAAATTCAAGAGCGGCCAATGGCTGTGAATGGCGAAGTTAAAATCCGACCCATGATGTATTTGGCACTCTCCTACGATCATCGTCTGATTGATGGTTCAGAGGCGGTTCGTTTCCTTGTCACCATTAAGGATTTCCTTGAAGAGCCAGCACGTATTTTGCTCGATATATAATTGGAGAGTGTCATGAGTAAGTTTGATGTCATTGTTATAGGCGGTGGTCCAGCGGGTTACCATGCCGCTATCCGAGCTGCGCAGGAAGGTTTGAAAACTGCCTGCATTGATAGATGGATTAACAAGCAGGGCGATCCGGCGTTTGGCGGTACTTGCCTGAATGTTGGTTGTATCCCTTCGAAAGCGTTATTAAACACGTCACATAAATTCTTGGAAGCAAACGAGCATTTTGCCGAACTAGGAATTAAAGCCTCGGGGTTAAAAATAGACGTACCCGTCATGATTGCCCGCAAAGATGAGATTGTTCTGAATTTGACGAAGGGTGTTGCGGGCTTATTGAAGTCTAATGGTGTTACAACCTATGAAGGTGGCGCAAAGCTGAATGTAGGCCGACAAGTTGATGTTGTCATGCATGACGGCACGACTGAAAAGTTAGAAGCCGATAGCATTATTATTGCTACAGGTTCGGTACCGATCAACATCCCGCCTTGTCCGCTAGTAGATGGCATCGTTGTCGATTCAACAGGTGCTTTGGAGTTTCAGTCAGTACCCAAGCGTTTGGGCGTGATCGGCGCTGGCGTTATTGGACTGGAACTTGGTAGTGTTTGGAATTGGCTTGGGTCTGAAGTGGTTGTCTTGGAAGCACTTGAAGAATTTTTACCTATGGCAGATCAGCAGATCGCCAAAGAGACCGCAAAGCAGTTTAAAAACCAGGGTATGGATATTCGTCTCGGCACTAGAGTCACCGGCAGCGAGGTTAAGGGTAAAAAAGTCACAGTGACCTATACCGACTCTGAGGGCGAAAAGACCGAGACTTTCGACCAATTGATCGTTGCAGTTGGTCGCAAACCGTTCACAGAAGATTTGTTAGCAGCCGACAGTGGCGTGGATCTAGATGAGCGCGGCTTTATTTATGTGAATGATTTGTGTGTGACTAACGCGCCTGGTGTATACGCCGTTGGTGATGTTGTCAGGGGACCTATGCTTGCTCATAAAGGCATGGAAGAAGGTATTATGGTAGCCGAGCGAATCGCGGGACATAAACCCGTTGTGAACTATGATCTTGTCCCATCTGTAATTTATACCCACCCAGAAGTTGCTTGGGTTGGTAAAACTGAGCAAGAACTGAAAGCGGCCGGTGAAGATTACAATGTCGGCAGTTTTCCTATGGCGGCCAGCGGCCGTGCGATGGCTTCTAATGATACCGTTGGGGTGATCAAAGTGATTGCTGATGCGGCAACCGATCGGATCCTGGGCGTACATATAGTTAGTGGGCACGCCTCTGAACTCATAGCGGAAGCAGTTATCGCGATGGAGTTTGGTGCGAGTGCAGAAGATTTAGGGCTGACGATGTTTGCCCATCCAACGCTTTCCGAAGGATTGCATGAGGCAGCTTTAGCAGTATCTGGCCGTGCTATTCACATCGCAAATCGCAAAAAGAAGAAAAAGTAACGGTTCATCACAACAAAGATATTTCGAAACTAATAGCAACGACTTTAATTAACCACTTTATTTAACTATCAGGGGATTCTAGATCTATGAACCTTCATGAATATCAGGCAAAACAGCTTTTTGCCGAATATGGGCTACCGGTTTCAAAAGGGTTTGCCGTAGACACTGCCGATGAGGCCGTCGCTGCGACGCAAAAATTGGGCGGTGATGTTTGGGTGATCAAAACTCAGGTACATGCCGGTGGACGTGGCAAAGCGGGTGGCGTCAAACTCGTCAAAACAGAAGCCGAAGTGCGGGCGTTCTGTGAACAACACATCGGTACCAATCTAGTGACCTTCCAAACAGACGAGAAGGGGCAGCCAGTCAGCAAAATTTACCTTGAAGACTGTACTGATATCGAAACCGAACTTTATCTCGGTGCGGTTATCGACCGCTCTTCTCGGCGGGTTGTTTTTATGGCATCGACAGAAGGTGGCGTAGAAATTGAGACCGTGGCTGAAGAAACACCAGAGAAAATTCTCCGCGCAACGATAGATCCAGCACTAGGCGCTCAGGCTTATCAAGGCCGAGATTTGGCTTTTCAACTAGGCTTGTCCGGCAAGCAGATTAATCAGTTCGCCAATGTCTTCGTTACGTTGTCTAAGCTGTTTCATGAGTGCGACCTGTCGATGCTTGAGATTAATCCGCTCGTTATCACCAAGTCGGGCGATATTCATTGCCTTGATGCCAAACTATCGCTTGATGGCAATGCCTTGTATCGCCAGAAAAAACTAGAGGCAATGCGTGACCCCAGCCAAGAAGATGAACGCGAGAGCCAAGCGTCTGAATTTGGTCTTAACTATGTCGCACTGGAAGGCAATATCGGCTGTATGGTCAACGGCGCTGGTCTTGCGATGGGCACTATGGACCTCGTCAAATTGCATGGCGGTCAACCCGCGAACTTCCTCGATGTCGGCGGCGGCGCAACGAAGGAGACGGTAAGCGAAGCATTTAAGATCATTCTGTCGGACACTAACGTGAAGGCAGTATTGATCAACATATTTGGCGGTATCGTTCGTTGTGACATTATTGCAGAAGGCATTATCGGTGCTGTAAAAGAAGTCGGCGTTACTGTGCCGGTTGTGGTTCGCTTTGAAGGAAATAATGCTGAGCTTGGCGCCAAGACGCTATCGGAAAGCGATGTGGATATTATCGCCGCGACCAGTTTGACGGATGCTGTCGAACAAGCGGTGAAAGCAGTAGGAGGTGCGGCATGAGTATTCTGATTGGAAAAGATACCAAAGTGATCTGTCAGGGCTTTACAGGATCTCAAGGCACACTGCACTCACAACAAGCTATCGACTATGGCACCAAAATGGTTGGTGGTATTACACCAGGCAAGGGCGGTCAGGAACACTTGGGTTTGCCGGTATTTAACACCGTACGGGAAGCCGTTGAAGAAACGGGTGCAACGGCATCTGTCATTTATGTTCCCGCACCGTATGCCAAAGACGGAATTCTGGAAGCAGCTGAAGCAGGTATTGAACTGATCGTTTGTATCACAGAAGGTCTGCCTACACTGGATATGCTAGCGGTGAAGGCTGCTCTGGATAACACCAATGTTCGTTTGATTGGACCTAACTGTCCTGGTGTTATTACACCGGGCGAATGCAAGATCGGTATTATGCCCGGCGTTATCCACCTCCCCGGTAAAGTCGGTATTGTTTCTCGGTCCGGAACGTTGACCTATGAAGCTGTTAAACAGACGACGGATCTAGGTTTCGGTCAGAGCAGTTGTGTAGGCATTGGCGGTGATCCAATTCCAGGTAGCAACTTTATCGACATTTTGGCGATGTTCCAGGATGATCCGGCAACGGAAGCCATTATTATGGTAGGTGAAATTGGCGGCAATGCCGAAGAAGAAGCAGCTGAGTTCATTAAGGAATATGTGACAAAGCCTGTTGTTGGTTATATCGCTGGCGTCACAGCACCTCCCGGTAAGCGTATGGGCCATGCTGGCGCCATTATTGCCGGCGGCAAAGGCACAGCAGACGATAAGTTTGCTGCCCTGAACGCAGCAGGTGTTACGACCTGTAAGAGCTTGGCTGAGATAGGCAACACGTTGAAGTCGGTCACCGGCTGGTAATCGCTGTCTTTTTTTAGCGCTCAATCAGAGCCCTGTGGTGCTTTCGCATCACGGGGCTTTTTTTTGCCTTGAATTTGTCACTCATGCCCCCATAAATGAGGGACGTTTGGTGAGTAGGAGTTTCCATGTCAGTAGAAGCAAAAAAAGAAACGATGGGTTTTCAGTCTGAAGCAAAGCAGTTGCTTCAATTAATGATCCACTCCCTGTATAGCAATAAGGAAATCTTTGTTCGGGAGCTGATCTCTAACGCTTCGGATGCCATTGATAAGCTGCGATTCGCGAGTCTGTCGAATGCAGACCTTTTAGACGGTGATACTGAACTAAAAATAAAGATCGATATTGATAGCGAAGCCAAGACCATCACGTTTACGGACAACGGTATTGGTATGAACCGCGAAGAAGCCATTTCTCACCTGGGCACGATCGCGAAATCAGGTACCAGCCAGTTTTTAGAAGCGCTCACTGGGGATCAGCAAAAAGATGCTCAGTTGATAGGTCAGTTCGGTGTCGGCTTTTATTCATCATTTATCGTCGCCGATAAAGTTGTCGTAGAAACGCGATCTGCAACAGCGTCTACGGACGAAGCGGTTCGCTGGGTATCCGCTGGCGAAGCTGATTTTGAAGTGGAGTCTATTAGCCGTGAGGCCCGCGGAACGTCGGTAACATTGCATCTGAAGTCCGATGAAACAGAATTTGCGGATGAGTGGCGCATTAAGAGCGTCGTAAAGAAATATGCGGATCATATTTCAGTACCCGTAATGATGCTGGAAGAGCCAATGCCATCTCCAGAAGAAGAGGCTGATGCTGATGGTGAAACTTCTGATGAAACTCCCGATATAAAAGCTGCTGAATACCAAGCCGTGAATAGTGCACAAGCACTTTGGACTCGGTCTCGCTCTGATGTATCAGACGATGAGTACAAGGAGTTCTACAAGCACATTTCCCATGACTTTTCAGACCCGCTTGTCTGGAGTCATAACCGTGTAGAAGGCAAGTTGGATTACACCAGTTTGATATTTATTCCTTCTAAAGCGCCGTTTGATATGTGGCAGCGTGATACACCTCGCGGCGTCAAACTCTATGTTCAGCGGGTCTTCATCATGGATGAAGCGGAGCAGTTCATGCCGCTTTACCTTCGATTCGTAAAGGGTGTCGTTGATTCCAATGATTTACCATTGAATGTCTCCCGTGAAATTCTGCAAAACGACCCCGCCATCGATTCGATGCGTAATGCACTGACTAAGCGCGCCTTGGACAGTCTTGAAAAGCTTGCGAAGAACGATGCGGAAAGATACCAAGAATTCTGGAATGAATTTGGTCAGGTGCTAAAAGAAGGCCCGGCGGAGGACCATACCAATAAAGAAAAGATCGCCGGGTTGCTAAGATTCGCAACGACCGAGACAGATTCTGACACCCAAGATCAGTCGTTAGCGGCTTACATCACGCGTATGAAAGAAGGCCAAGACAAGATCTATTTTGTCGCGGCAGATAATCATCATACGGCGAAGAATAGCCCTCACTTGGAAGTGTTCGCCAAGAAGGGGATCGAGGTGTTGCTCTTAAGTGATCGAATCGACGAGTGGTTGATGAGCCACTTAATGGAGTTTGATGGCAAGCAGTTCCAAGATGTAGCGAAGGGTGCCCTTGATTTAGGTGATCTTGATGAAGGACCCGAGAAAGAGCAGCAAGAAAAAATTGAGCAGGAATTCCAGGGCCTGGTTGAGCGAATTAAAGAAGTGGTCAGCGATCGGGTCGAAGAAGTCAGAATGACGTCTCGCCTCACTGATTCACCCGCATGTCTTGTGGTCAAGGACGATGACATGGGTATGCAGATGCGTCGGATTCTGGAATCTGCCGGTCAAAGCGTGCCAGAGAACAAGCGCATTTTTGAGCTTAACCCAGAACATCCGTTGGTCATCAAATTGAATGATGAACCTGATATGGACCGGTTCAGGGAATTGACGCTGGTCTTGTACGATCAGTCGATGCTGGCAGAAGGCAGCCAATTAGACGAGCCAGCGAGCTACGTCAAACGCTTGAACAAGCTCTTGCTGGAGCTATCAGCTTAACAGCTGTTAAGAGGCGGCTTACGGATGTTAAGAGGCGGCTTACGGATGTTAAGAGGCGGCTTAACGGAAGTTAAGCCGCAGCTAGGCGGAAGCGGTGCCCGAAACTACTCGGCAACAGGTTGATAGGCGCCACCAGTTTGTTGCTCATGCTGAGTTTCTCGCAAATTACCGATAACAGACTCTAGTGCTCGACTGAACAATGCACCATCGCTGATGATGCGCACACTGCCGTCACGTAGTTCTTTGGCGAGACCCATCCTAGTTATCTCAACAACCTTTACGCCTTGGCGATTAACAAAAATAAACTTGTCGATGGCTTTGATTTTTGCCGCCAATTTGCAGCGAATGTTTTGTGCATCGTCATCAGCGAATTCTACCCACATGCCGACGGACAACAGATCGACTTGATGAACGGCGGGATGGTTTTCGTCTAATACATCTTCGGTTGGTGGTTCAATGGTGTGCTCTGCTTCGGTATTTGCTTCAGTTATCTCTGCTAGGGGCGGTGCTTCGCCCTCTAACGCTAGGGTAAACTCGGCTTTTGCTTCGACTATGGGTTCGGGAGCGCCGAAACTTTCATCCTGCACGGCCTTGAGTTCTATAATCAGAGTTTCGACTTTTGCAGATTCTAGCTGAGCAATTCGCAGCGCTTTGCGCAAATTATTCAGTAGGCGGGGGTTGACCGTAGTCAGGCGACCGCGATCACCGTCCTGTTCGTGAGGTTGGACACTCCATAGCAGGACATCGATCGTATTGATGGATTGCTTCCAGGCATTGCTGCCAGGTCCCTCTTTCAACACCAACATCACCATAAATTTATGGAAGTGTGTTTCGAGGAGCTCAACCACAAATGGATGAAGGTCACGACCCAAGATACGCTCCTGAATCTTTTGGCTGACCAACTCGTGAATATCGTCTAGCCTTTCTTGGCTCTCTTTGTTTTTTAATATCCGCTGTTCTAGCTGGCGTGTCTTTGCGGCTTCTTTGGCTCGAAAAGACCTGAACTCCTTGTTTAACTCATCAAAAAATGAAACCTCGCCGTCATAGCCTGTCTGAATTCTGCCTACCGACGACTCGATTTGTTTGTAAAGCGGGTCCTCTTTCAGGTTCTCCGCTTCAATCCAACCGATGCCTGCTTCGGCAAACTCGTTCAGCAATTCTCGAGCAGGGTGATTTTCATCATTGAAAAATGTCTGATCTGAGAGTGCAACTTTGATGATGGTAATCTGTGTTCGGCCGATCAACTCTTTGATAGGGATCGGTACGGACTCGTCTTGCCAAATAGCATCGTAGAGCAAGGTGACTAGGTTGATGATGTCAGATGATTGTTGGTCGACCGCGTTAATCACACCCTCGGTCTGGTTTTCTTTCAGCATCTCACCGAGAGACGCGGATATATTGACCTTCTCTACGTCTTCTAAGCTGGAAGGAATCGATTCTTTGGCGCCATTGCGCTCTTCAAGGACTTTCTGAATATTGGTCAGAATATCCATCAGCTGACCTTGATCGACCATCTGTACCTGTTCCCCCGGCGCAGGCTGGAAAGCCTGCATCACGGTGTTGCCTTGGCCATCCGACGGTAACATCGAAACTGGCACGGCATATTGCTGCTGTCCAGAGCCTGGCACCCCCTCAGGAACTGCTGTTGCAGGCGATTCTTTGTGCAGCAAATTCTGCATCATCGAGAACATTTCTGCGGTATCTGGGTTGGGCTCGTAAGTCTCTTCTTCAACAGTGCCAAATGCACCGAACTCTTTAGCGACGGTACTTCGTGGACTGCTTCTGGTGGGCGCTGCCTTAGGTTTCGCAGTATCCATGCGAAGATCTGGAATGACGCCATGATCAATCAGGAGTTGGTTAGATTCACGCAACACCACGTCTAACTGCCTAAGCACGAGGTTGTTGAAAGAACGGTAGACCTGGATGCTCTGATATGGCGCTAAGCCTTGCCGGGTGAGCGCTCGTGAAAAAGAACCTGCGACCTGCATCGGGTCGAGCGGGTTTGTCGATTCATTGATTCGCACATCAGTGAAAAGAGAGTTCAGTCTGGTATTGAAGCTGATAAAGCTCGGCAGATGTAGATTTCTAGCACTGGCTAACATACCTTCTAAGGCAACCATTGCCGTCAATTCGTCGTCCTCGACCAAAGACAGATTTTCAAAGTCCACAACTACACGTTCTTCTTTGACTTTACCTGTCAGCTTGTCGAAGACCTCGTTCATATTGTCGATAAACTGCATCAGAATCTCATCCTGATTCTGATTAATGGACATAATTTCGGAGTTTTCGCTCAAAGCTTCCTGCACCATTCGGCTCATCGTCCGAATGGTGGTTTGTTGGAGCTTATCGATAATCTCAGACACAGTTGAATCCTGCCAGGCAAACGCCATTAAAAGATGATGCTGTTAGCCTCGATAGTATAGAAAGTGAGTCGGAATTAATTGGGTTTATTGTAAATATTTTGTAGATATTTTAGATGCTTACAAAGCTTTTTTAAAACCTTACTACAACAATACCTTTCGGTGTGAACCAAGCCTAAGATATAGTCACGCGGTCGAAAATTAGGTCTGAAAATGAAGTTATTGATCATGCGCCACGGCGAGGCAATGCCAATGGCTGATAGTGATGCTAATCGTGCTCTAACTGCTTGGGGCGTAGAGCAGGCACAAGCCGCTGCTAGATTGCTTGTCGAAAAAAGTCATAGACCAGAATTACTTCTGGTGAGTCCGTTGCTTAGAGCGCAGCAAACGGCATCGGAAGTGGCTAAAGAGGCGTACAACCAAGTATCTATGGTGAATCAGGAAACCGTAGCCTTTTTGTCCCCCGACGGGGCTATTGAAGATCTTGTGGGTTATCTCGAACAACGTGGTGAAACTGAAATAATGTTAGTCAGCCACCAGCCATTGGTGAGTCTGTTAATTGCTTTCTTTTCCGGTGAACAGGTCGGTATGAGTACCGCTAATATTGCGCTCGTCGAACTTAATTCCTGGAAAAGACTAAGTGGAGATTTAAAGTGGGTCATCTAAGACTGATCGCCTTGTTATTATTTTTTGCAGCAAATGCATCTGCTGTGACCTTGGAACTCTACCCCGGGTCTATACAGGTGGGTTCGACCAAAGTGGATGAGGTACGCATTCATCGACTGATCACGGGTCAAGTGAAACGAACCGGCGGCAAGGTGGTACCGGAGTTTTCAGATTATGTTCGTGGCGTTAAAACCAGTGAGACATTTGAAATCGTGGACGTCCGGCAGTCCGAAGTTATCAGTGAGTTTTTTCAAAAGCAGCTTAAATCCCGTGGACAGATCTTGTTCGAGTGTATCGGTCGCGATTGCGGTCCGAGCAGCTATTGGGCGAATTACGTATTCGAAGAGTCAATTCTTTATGGACCAACGGAAGATCAGCACTATATTTTCGGCAAGCTCAATGGGGATAAAGGTGACTATGTGATCATTTACCTGGCCCAACGAGCAACCGGCAAACGCTATGCTCACGTAGAGCTGATTAGCGATGTAAGCGTTAGTCTAATCTTAGATAGTCGTCTAATAGCTTCCGCCTTGCGGTTACAAAGCCGCTTTGTCATTCGGTCTGAGACTGATAAGACTGTTCTAACTGCCCTTCGTGATGTCGTGAATAACGGTGACTGGCAAAGATTGGCGCTGGTTGCTCACAATCGATTGCAGCCTAATGAGACCTTAGAAGCGGCTCAGGTGAGAAGTAAGGAAAGAGCCGTTCGCGTTAAAGCCGCGCTCGAAGAAATCGGTACTGATTCTGGCAAGCTCATCGCGATCGGTGCGGGTCCAATTGCGCCCATTGATCGCTCTGGTCAACAACGACTAGAGCTAGTTGTCTTGCAATAAATCGGCTTGATTGGTCTAGAGCGGAAGATTGAGCAATGACATAAATTCCATACGGGTCGATGGACTGTCGCGAAACTCACCGAGCATGACTGAAGTCCGCATGACTGAATTTTGTTTTTGCACGCCACGCATCATCATGCACATGTGTTTAGCCTCAATGATGACACTGACGCCAGCGGCGTTTGTGACCGATTGAATAGCCTCTGCGATTTGCTTGCTGAGATTTTCCTGAATCTGTAGTCGGCGAGCGTACATGTCGACAATTCGAGCAATCTTTGACAGACCGAGTACCTTGCCCGTGGGCAAATAAGCCACGTGGGCTTTGCCTATAAAAGGCAGCATATGATGCTCACACATAGAATAGAGTTCGATGTTTTGCACGACGACCATCTCATTTGTATCAGAATCGAACAGCGCATTGTTAACCACTTCATCCAACGATTGGTCATAACCATGGGTTAAAAATGCCATCGCCTTGGCCGCACGTTGCGGTGTATCACGTAGGCCCTCTCGGTTGGGGTCTTCGCCAACGGCTTCAATAATCTTTTTATATGCATCTTCCATGCTAAATTTCGGGTTACCAAAGAGCGGGTACACTAAGTCATCATAGAAGCTGGGTCAAAAATTTATTTTGGCGCGCGGAACCGGTCTTTAGTCGCTATAATGCGCATTTTTGTGCGGAGAAGCAGTATGCCCGGTAGCTCTATCGGCGAGCAGTTTAGAGTCACAACCTTCGGTGAAAGCCACGGCATCGCGCTGGGCTGCATCGTGGACGGATGCCCACCTGGAATCGAATTAACTGAGGCTGACATTCAGATAGACCTGGATCGCCGCAAACCGGGTACGTCTAAATATGCCACCCAGAGAAAAGAAGGTGATCAGGTTAAGATTTTGTCTGGCGTTTTCGAGGGACACACAACGGGTACCGCAATTGGCTTGTTGATCGAAAATGAAAACCAGAAATCCAAAGACTATTCCGACATCAAGGACTTGTTTCGTCCTTCCCATGCAGACTACACCTATCTGAAAAAATACGGCACCAGAGATCATCGCGGCGGCGGTCGTGCGTCAGCGCGAGAGACTGCTATGCGTGTGGCGGCGGGGGCCATCGCGAAGAAATACCTAGGCCAACAGGGCATTGAAATTACTGGTTATCTATCGCAAATGGGGGATATCAAAGTAGAGCAGTTGGATTTTGAAGAAATCGGTCGAAATCCTTTTTTCTGCCCTGACAAAGACAAAGTGCCATTGATGGAAGCCTTCATCGATCAACTGCGCCGGGACGGGGATTCGATCGGTGCAGAAATCACGGTTGTTGCTAAGGGCCTTCGAGCCGGACTGGGCGAGCCAGTGTTCGACAAGCTCGATGCTGAAATCGCTCACGGTATGATGAGTATCAACGCTGTAAAGGGTGTTGAGATAGGCGCTGGTTTCGATGTCATAGAACAACGGGGTAGCGAACATCGGGACGAGATGTCGCAAAACGGATTTGCATCGAATAATGCCGGCGGTATTCTTGGTGGTATCTCTACAGGCCAAGATATTATTGTTCGTATTGCTTTAAAACCCACGTCGAGCATCACTCAGCCAGGTCAAACCGTTAGCGTTACTGGTGAGGCGGCAGAAATTATCACCAAGGGGCGGCATGATCCCTGTGTTGGCGTTAGAGCTACGCCAATTGCTGAAGCAATGCTCGCGATTACTTTGATGGATCACTTGCTCCGCGATCGTGGTCAGAACTTTGATGTTGGTAATGTCGGGCCGGACCTATAAAAGGTACTAGCGACTCGATCTTGCGAAGTTGGTGTCAGTGAGCCTATTTGAGTCTTTATCCGTTCTTGAGAGTCGAATCTTCCTCGAGACAATTGAGAAATGCTTTTCCAGCGTTCGATAGTGTGCGTTGGACGTGATGAATGGCGCCGAGCTGACGTTCAATAGTGACGTTGGGCACGTTAATCACCTTTAGGCTGCTATCCATCATTGAAATGGGTAAAACGCTCCAACCTAAGCCAACCGAAATTAGCATCTTGATCGTTTCAAGGTAGTTTGTGGACATACTGACATTAAGTGCCAGGCCACGCTCCTCAAAGAGCGTCTTCACAATCCTGCCGGTAAAAGTGCTCATATCAGGTAAAATGGCCGGATAGTCAGGGAGTTGTTCTATATAGAACTTTTCTTGGCTTGCGAGAGGGTGGTCAGCAGCACACATAAATACCAGCTGATCTCGCCAGATAGGGATAGCGGTAAGTCTTTCATGGCTCTTGGGTGCTAAAGTGATCACACCAAGCTCCAGGTTACCCTGTACAATCTGCTCGTGCGCGACCTCTGAATCCATGAAATGTAGGTCGAGTGATACGTCCGGGTGGCGCTGGGAGAATTTTTTAAGTACCTCGGGTAGGCGCCATAGGCCAATGTGGTGGCTTGTGGCTAAAGAAAGTTGTCCACCAATGTTACCGGCAAGATTACTTATTTCACGCTGGGTATCTTCAATGTTCATCAGAATGTCACGAGCGCGAGGCTCTAACGCTCGGCCGGCTTCGGTGAGGTTGACGGTTCGCCCGATGCGATCGAATAATCGGACGCCCATTTGACTTTCGAGCAGCGCAATTCTTTTGCTAACGGCAGGCTGTGTCAGATGCAAATGGTTTGCAGCGATCGAAAATGAGCGGGCGTCTGCAACTGTGACAAACGCTTTAATACCATCGATGTCTATCATTTAGTCATTCCGATGTTTCATCAATTTGATGAATAATATGAATTTGAGTTATCCAGCCGGTGATCTTAACATTACCCCTATCAATCAAAAAAGTGGTGTAACCCTTGGAAAAAGTAAACATAGCAATAGTGGGCGCGACGGGTGCTGTCGGAGAAGCCATGCTGGAGATCATAGAGGAGCGGGGTTTTCCCGTCGGAGAGCTTGCGCTCTTGGCAAGTGCTAATTCTGCCGGCAAACGGCTGCAATTTCGAGGTAAAAGTGTGCCTGTTCAGGATTTGGCAACCTTCGACTTCTCAAATACTCACATTGGGCTCTTTTCCGCAGGAGGCAGCATCTCCGCGCAGTACGCACCAATTGCCGCGGCAGCGGGTTGTGTTGTTATTGATAACACGTCTTATTTTCGGCGTGATAACAAGATCCCGCTGGTTGTACCAGAGGTCAACCCCGAGAAGATTGCTGAATATAAAGGCTCGAATATCATTGCGAACCCGAATTGTTCGACCATTCAGATGCTCGTGGCTCTGAAACCGATCTATGATGCCGTTGGGATCAAGCGAATTAACGTGTCGACCTATCAAGCGGTTTCCGGCGCAGGCAAGCAGGGCGTTGAAGCATTGGCGACACAAACCGCAAAACTATTGAACGCCCAGCCTTTTGAGTCTGACTTCTTTCCTAAACAAATTACCTTCAATGTGATCCCGCATATTGGGGATTTTGAAGATAATGGTTATACCAATGAAGAAATGAAAATGGTCTGGGAAACGCGCAAGATTCTCGGTGATGACGAGATTGGGGTAAACCCGACCTGCGTTAGAGTACCTGTCTTTTATGGCCACTCTGAGTCTATTCATATCGAGACGGGTTCACCGATCAGTGCCGAAAAAGTGCGAGAATTACTGGGAAATGCACCAGGCGTGACCGTTATTGACGAGCAAGTTGCCGGTGGATACCCGACGGCCGTGAGTGATGCTTCAGGGAACGACCCCGTTTTTGTCGGTCGGATTCGCAAGGATATCTCCCACCCCAATGGGATCAGTCTGTGGGTTGTCTCTGACAACGTCCGAAAGGGTGCTGCGCTAAACAGTATACAAATCGCAGAAGTTTTGATAAAACATCTGTAATAAGCGATACTTATCGCAACAATTAGAGACCGTTTCTAGGTTCGCTCGCCATCACAAAAATGATCAGCGGGCGACTGTAGAAACGCAACTCTGCCGATGGGGCTGGGGAGAGATATAATAATGATTCGGAAACTCCTGCTGTTCGTAGCAGTTTTGTTGGGATGCTTGGCGTCCCCTGCTTATGGCCTCGGGCTAGGGGAGCTGGAACTCAATTCAGCGCTCAATCAGCGGTTCAGTGCAGAAATTAAGTTAACCAATGTTCGCGGACTCGAAGTCGAGGAGATCCTGCCGAACTTGGGTTCTCAAGAGGATTTCGACCGTGTCGGCGTGGAGCGAAACTACCTGCTGACTGACCTGCGGTTTAAAGTTGCGCCCAACGAAAATGGTGAGATGATCATTTTCGTCACTAGCAGCAAACCGGTTATCGAACCGTTCTTGAACTTTATTGTAGAAGTTCTATGGCCCACAGGCCGTATCTTGCGTGAATATACTGTTCTGCTCGACCCGCCGGTATTCGCTGATAAAGCGATCGAGTCAGTCCAGCCAAGCCAAGTCACCAATCGCGTGGCACAGCCGAATGCGGTTGTTCCCGTACCAGCAATCCAACCAGCAGTGCCAAGTGTGCGCCAGCCGCAATCGCAGCCAGCGACAAGTAGTCGTTCAGAGCGCACTGGTGATGTCTTGGGAGCAGAATATGGGATGACGGGGCAGGGTGATACGTTATGGAAGATCGCACTGCGAGTTCGTCCAAATGGCTCGGTATCCGTGCAACAAACGATGCTGGCTTTGCAGCGCGCCAACCCAGAAGCCTTTATTAACAACAACATTAACCTTCTGAAGGCGGGCTACGTTCTTCGTATACCCGATGTCCGTGAGATTCGTGCTGAAACAGTCGCGTCGGCAGTTCAGGAAGTCCGAAGCCAAAACCAAGAATTTGATGACTATAAAGACGGTAGTCTGGTTCAATTAGATGCAACCCGTCGTCAGCCAGGCCCTAGTGATGCGGATTCCGGGCGTGCGAATGGAGAGCTCAAACTGCTGGCTTCGAATGAGCGTGCCGGTGAACGTTCTGGGACGGGTGGGTCAGAGGCCGTTCAAGAGATTGAAAATGAGTTAGCTGTTGCCGAAGAAGATCTGGATCGTGCGCGTCGCGCGAACAGTGAGATGAATGTAAAGGTTGATGACCTGCAGGGTCAGCTTGATACCCTAAATGAAATTCTCACTCTGAAAGATGACCAGCTCGCCGCGTTGAAAGCCGAAGTTCAAAAAATGCAGGCAGCCTCCAGCCAGCCAGCTGCAGCGCAGCCTGCACCTACTGCTCAATCGGGTTCATTGTTAGATAACCCGCTAGTACTGGCCATTCTTGGATTGCTATTGGTACTTGTGGTTGCTGGCGGCATGATATTGATGCGTCGACGCCAACAGGACAAAGCCGACGATGATGAGTTCGAAGACGCATTTGAAGAATCTGCAGTTGAAGCCGAGGAAGAAGTCGTTGCTGATCTTGAGGAAGCGCCTGCCATAGAAGAAGAGGAAGAAGATCTTTCTCCTGAAACAAGCGATGTCATTGGCGAAGTTGAGATTTATATTGCCTATGGTCGATTCCCTCAGGCGATTACATTCTTACAGAATGCAATCCAAGCAGAACCTGATCGTGCTGACATCCAACTAAAATTGCTTGAAGTTTATGTCCAAACTGAAGATGGCGTCGCGTTCAATCTACAATTAGAGCAGCTAAGGCTTTTGAACGATAGTGCTGCCGTTGCTGCTGCACTCGAATTGCAAAAGAAGATACCTGGCGCTGCAGAAGATGCTGCTGCCGCGATGGATGCGACTATCATCAGTATGGCGCCGGTCGAGGCAATCTCAGAGTCATTGGATGATGATGACCTGTCCTTTGATCTTGATGATCTTGATTCAGAAACCGAAGAAGATGACTTGGCGCTTGGCACTGAATTAGATCTGGATGACGATGGTGAAATATTAGACTTGTCTCTTGAGGCGGATGATGACCTCGAACTTGATTTCGAACTTGAAGATGAAAATGCAACGGTCCAGCGCAAAAAGCCTGAGGTTGAGACCAGTATCGATGACGGTGAGATCGAATTAGACCTCGAAGACGAGCTTGATCTCGACCTCGACCTCGAAGACGAGCTTGATCTCGACCTAGACGACGAGCTTGATCTCGACCTAGACGACGATGAGATCGGCCTTGATCTTGACGATGACGAAATCACACTCGACCTAGAAGACGATGACGAAATCAAACTCGACTTAGACGACGATGACGAAATCAAACTCGACTTAGACGACGATGACGAAATCAAACTCGACTTAGACGACGATGACGAAATCAAACTCGACTTAGACGACGATGACGAAATCAAACTCGACCTAGACGACGATGACGAAATCACCCTCGACCTAGAAGATGATGACGAAATCAAACTCGACCTAGAAGATGATGATGAAATCACCCTCGACCTGGAAGATGACGGAGAAATCAAACTCGACCTAGAAGATGATGATGAAATCACCCTCGACCTGGACGACGATGATGATGACATCCTCGACTTGAGTGGTATTTCGGTCGAAGATGATCTTGATTTAGAGAAGGATCTTGAAACCGCCGCTCAGGGTTTAGGTAAGGCTGTTAGCGATGATGAAGACGAAATCATATTAGATCTAGATCTTGATGATGACGATTTGGACCTTGGCGATGACGAAGAAATCTCTCTCGATCTTGATGGTGACGGCGAAATTTCTTTGGACCTAGAAGACGATGAGTTTTCTCTGGATCTAGACGATGAAGACGCTCTTGATTTTGATCTTGACGATGAAGACGACAATAAACTGGATCTGGCTCGCGCCTACATCGACATGGGTGACAGCGACGGTGCCAAGAGTTTGCTGCAAGAAGTCCTGAAAGATGGTTCTGATCAGGAAAAGCAGGAAGCAACCCAGTTATTGGAAAAATTTGACTAATTGGTTTGATCGCAACCGTTAATACCTTCGCGCTTGGTATTGCCTATCAAGGTACCCGCTACCATGGGTGGCAATATCAGAGCGAATCTACTCCGACAATTCAACTCGCGCTTCAAACGGCGCTCACCGTTGTTGCCGACGAGTCTGTGCAAGTGACCTGTGCCGGAAGAACCGACACAGGTGTCCATGCGACCAAGCAGGTTGTCAATTTACACACCACAAAGCAGAGATCTGAAAAGGCTTGGGTTATGGGGACTAATGCCCATTTACCCGATGACGTGTCTGTTGTTTGGGCGCGGCCTGTGCCGACTGATTTCAATGCTCGGCATTCGGCTGTAGCAAGGCGTTACTGCTATGTGGTTTACACAAGCCCGGTACGTTCAGCTTTACTGCCAGGAATGTATACCCGAGACCCCAGACGTCTCGATGCTGAAGCAATGCATGAAGCGGGGCAGGCGTTGCTTGGAGAGAACGATTTCACGAGTTTTCGAGCCTCGAGTTGCCAGTCGAGAACCGCAATGCGAAATGTTCATCATATTAAGGTCACACGTAGGGGGGAGCTGATCGTCATTGATATTGAAGCAAACGCGTTTTTACACCATATGGTGAGGAACATCGCCGGGGTACTGCTCGATATAGGTGCAGGCGTCTATCCGATAGGTTGGACTGCAGAGCTGTTGGCTCTGTCCGATCGAACGAAAGGTAGTGTGACGGCGCCTCCGCATGGTCTGTACTTGGTTGATGTTATTTACCCCGACGAGCCGCAAATTCCCATCGGAGCGGCATTGCCGCACTTTATGGAAGGTCTGCTTTAAAACTGCTCAGGTACTGTCGGCAGTTCCGGATTCTGCTAAACTCCCGCTCCTTTTAAGCGACAGCAGGCTCATTTTTCTTGATGCGTACCAGAGTTAAAATCTGCGGCATTACCGATCCGGACGATCTCAAGCTCGCCGTCACATTAGGTGCCGATGCGATCGGTTTCAATATGTTCGAAGCTAGCCCACGCTATGTCAAAGTAGATGTTGCCCGCTCGATGGTGGAGGCGTTGCCGCCATTTGTCAGTGCGATTGGTTTATTCGTCAATGAGGGTGCTGACGTGGTTTCTGAGATTTGTTCTGAGTTACCGTTTGATGTGCTGCAATTTCATGGCGATGAAGAAAACAAATTTTGTCGTCAGTTCGGCAAGCCATTTATCAAGGTCTTGCGTATCAGTAGCATTAGCGATTTCGCAAAAATGGATGACTTCCCAGACGCTGACGGTTTCTTGTTTGATGCCCACGTCGAAGGGCTCTATGGTGGAACAGGGCAGCAGATCGGGTCGGAACTTTTAGACCTATTGCCCGAGGGCAGCATTCTCGCTGGTGGTTTGAAGGCGGAGAACGTCGCGGCCGCTATCGAACGATTTAACCCCTATGCCGTTGATGTGAGTAGTGGGGTTGAGTCTTCTCCCGGAAGAAAGGATGTAGAGAAGATGACGAATTTTTTTAACGCGGTTGCAGCCGCAGATCGGAGCAGAACATGAGCAACCTGGCCAAAGGAGACAATACACAGGTAGGAGAACTACCCGATAGCAATGGTCAGTTTGGCATCTATGGTGGCAGGTTTGTGTCAGAGGTGTTGGTTGCTGCTCTAGATGATTTGACGGAGCAATATAATATATTGAAGGATGATCCTGTGTTCATTCAGCAATATGAGCATGATCTTGCAACCTATGTGGGTCGACCCTCGCCGTTATATTTTGCAGAACGACTAACAGATCAAGTCGGTGGTGCAAAAATACTCCTCAAGCGTGAAGACCTTAACCATACTGGCGCGCATAAAATTAACAACTGTATCGGCCAAGCGTTACTGGCAAAGCATATGGGTAAGCCGCGTGTGATTGCAGAAACAGGTGCAGGCCAGCACGGTGTCGCCTCGGCAACTGTGGCAGCAAGATTCGGCCTAAAATGTGTCGTCTATATGGGTAGCGAGGATATCGCCAGACAAAGCCTGAATGTTTATAGGATGAAGCTGCTCGGGGCGGAAGTTGTGCCGGTCGATAGTGGGTCTAAAACCTTAAAAGACGCTTTAAGTGAAGCAATGCGAGATTGGGTAGCCAACGTAGACGACACTTATTACATCATAGGCACCGTCGCGGGCCCTCATCCATATCCGATGTTAGTACGGGATTTTCAGTCGGTGATTGGTAAAGAAACTCGCGTCCAATGCCAACGACAGTTCGGCCAGCTGCCAAACGCCATTGTTGCCTGTGTCGGCGGTGGTTCTAATGCCATGGGTATTTTTCACCCCTTCTTGAATGACGAATCGGTGCGGTTGCTGGGTGTAGAACCAGCAGGCAAAGGGATCGAAACGGGCGAGCACGCAGCACCGCTCAGCCGCGGCAAGGTCGGGGTCTTACATGGCACACGAACCTATTTGATGCAGGACGAGAACGGCCAAATTTTAGATACCCATTCAATTTCGGCTGGCCTCGATTATCCTGGTGTAGGGCCTGAACACTCATGGTTAAAAGACGTCAAGCGAGCGGAATATGTTTCAGTTACAGACCAAGAAGCATTAGATGCATTTCGTGAGTTAAACTTATTGGAAGGTATTCTTCCTGCACTTGAGTCCGCTCACGCAATCGCCTATGCAAAGAAGCTCGCGAAGGAAATGTCACCGGACGATATCATCGTGGTGAATCTTTCCGGTCGAGGGGACAAGGATATTCCTACTCTGGCCAATATTGACGGCATTTCTATCAACTAAGGAATCAGCTAAGGAGTCACCGTGGGTCGTATTGCAGATACTTTTGCCCGACAGAGTTCAGAGAATCGTAAGTTATTAATTCCTTATATCGTTGCGGGTGATCCAGACTTGGACACCTCTTTAGACGTGATGCACGAGATGGTGACAGCTGGCGCTGACCTCATTGAGTTGGGCGTCCCCTTCACTGACCCGGAAGCTGAAGGGCCCAGTATCCAGTTGGCTCACGAGCGAGCACTGAGGAACAACGTTTCATTGCGTGATACGATTAATCTGGTCGCGCGTTTTCGTGAAAAAAATAGCCAAACCCCGGTTATCTTGATGGGCTATGTGAATCCGATTGACGCCATGGGTTACGACACATTTGCGAGCATCGCTGCAGAGGCTGGTGTCGATGGTACGCTCATTGTTAACCTGCCCCCGGAAGGAGGTGCGGCGTTGAACATCGAGCTTTCAGCTCGTGGTCTGGACGCGATTTACTTGTTGTCACCGACAACGACGGACAAGCGAGCAGCGTACATTTGTTCCGCAGCGCAGGGTTTTGTTTATTACGTCTCGCTGAAAGGGACGACGGGCGCCAGTACCATTAATTTTGAGCAGGTTGAGGCCCGCGTGAAGCATCTGAAGGCCTTTTCTGACCTGCCTATGGTCGTTGGGTTTGGGATTAAGGATGGTGCTTCTGCAGCAAGGGTTGCAGCGTTTGCTGATGGCTCGGTTGTGGGTACCGCGATTGTTGATATCTTTCAGGCGCACGAGCAATCGCCGCGCCAGATTGCGCCTTTAGTGGCCGAGTTGTTGACTGACATGCGTAACCAAATGGATGCTATCAATTACTAATGAAACTCGCCGCCTGGCTTGAGAAAATTCAAAAGCTCCATCCGATTGAGTGGGACCTTGGTCTTGAGCGTGTCGGTGAGGTCGGAAGAAAACTCGACCTTCTGAAACCTGCCGCAAAAGTATTTATTGTGGCCGGTACCAACGGCAAGGGTTCAACCTGCGAATATTTGGCGAGATACTGTCAGGCGCTGAACCTGTCTTATGGCAAAGCTACGTCGCCCTTCCTCTCTGTCTATAACGAGCAAATCGTTGTAAACGGCCAGCTGGCTTCTGACGATACAATTAGTGCGGCATTTGCAGAAATCGATCAAGCGCGGGGCACTATATCGCTGAGTTACTTCGAGTTTGGCGCTCTGGCAGCCATGTTGATTTTCAAGCAAAGCAAAGTCGATGTTGCGATTCTTGAAGTTGGCCTCGGCGGCCGACTCGATGCAATGAATATCGTCTACCCAGATGTTTCCGTTATTACCCGCATCGCTTTGGATCACCAGAATTGGTTGGGTGATAGCCGTGAAGCCATCGCGGTTGAAAAAGCTGGGGTGATGCGGCGAAATGTGCCGGTGGTGATCGTTGACCCGGAGCCGCCCGAGAGCCTCATTAATGAAGCTAACCGGCAGGGTGCAATTGCGAAAGTGATTCAGCGCGACTTCCAAGTGGTCGATGATGAGCTGGCTGTCGAAGGTCAAACCTTTCAATTGCCGCAAACCCGGTTACCTTTGCCAAGTGCGGTTGCTGCAACGGTTGCCTTCCTGGCCGTTGCGTACCCGCTGGACCAGAAAACGGTAAGCCACGTGCTCGAGAGCAGCCAGCTACCCGGTCGCTTTCAAAAAATCCCAGGTTCACCGGCTTTAATTTTAGATGTTGCCCACAACCCGGATGCTGCAGGCTATTTACTGAACAAGCTAGCGCTAGAAGGTTATGGAAATTTACAAGCTGTGGTGGGTCTATATAAGGACAAAGACATCGCTGGGGTTTTTCAACACCTGTCCCCGATGATCAGAGATTGGCATTTTGTTGATTTACCCGGTGAGCGGGCAGCGTCAGCAGAGCACCTTCAGGCCGTTTTGTCAGACTCTTGTGGGTTAAGCGGCAAGACTTATGATAAAGTAGGTCATGCGATCGAGGCAGCGAAGCGCCGCTCAGATCCAGAAGGTACAGTACTGGTTTTTGGCTCGTTTTTGACTGTCGCCGCAGTACTGGAGTATCTGGATTCCTAATAATAGTAGGGGTCCAACATTGACAGTGACATCTCATTTAAAAGCGAATTCTGGCGAGCGTGGATACAAGGCTTAAACAACGAGTCATTGGGGCCGTGGTGATGACAGCTGTTGCGATCATTATCCTGCCCATGTTGCTTGATGGTTCTTCGGAGGATCGAGCGAGAGTTGAATCTGCGATTCCTCAAGCCCCTGTAATCGATATCAATAGTCTGACTGTCGAACAGACCAGCGAAAAAATCCTTGAAATGGCCGAGGTTAGCAAAGCTAAGCTGCCGGTAATGCAACAGGATACTGCTGTCCTCGTCCAAGATACCGATAATTTTTCATTGAACGAAAATGGTCTGCCGATCAGTTGGAGTTTTCAACTTGGCAGCTTCCGTGAAGAAACTAATGCCACCAGACTTCGCCAAACGCTTCGAGATAAAGGTTACCGAAGCTATATTCTGAGCGGTGACGCCGATGATAAACTTTTTCGCGTCTATGTCGGCCCTATGGTCAATAAAGACAAACTGCTCAAAGTCCAAATTAAGATCGAAGCTGAGTTAAAACTTTCTGGGCAAGTAGTACGTTACAGAATCGAAGATGACCGATACCAACTGGGTGGCTAATGGTTCTAAATTCTCTGGAGGCAGGGCGTGACACTCGGAGTTGTTGATTGGATCATATTGGCAATCGTTGGCTTTTCCACCCTGGTCAGCATTAAGCGCGGTTTCGTTAAAGAAGCACTTTCTCTGGTCACGTTGATCGCCGCCATGATCATTTCCCGTCTGTTTGGCGCTGAAGCTTCCACCTTGCTGGTCAACTGGATTGAAACTCCGGCTATCCGTTATGCCACAGCCTATGCAGGGCTCTTCATCGTCACCCTTATCATTGGTGGTTTGATCAACTCTGCCGTCGTGCAGGTGATTCGAATGGCAGGATTGGGCGGCCTGGACCGAACGCTGGGTATGGTGTTTGGTTTCGCCAGAGGGGTATTGATTCTAGTGGTTGTTACTGCTGTTTTTGCCCGGGTCGGTGTATCAGAGAGCCTTTGGTGGCAAGAGTCATTATTGATCCCAGAGTTTGTGGCAATTGGAGACTGGTTACAGGCATTTGGTCTTGATGGCGCAAATCGATTAATACAGCAAGCCGGTGCCAGTTCTGGAACCGCGAGCTAAAATTAAGAGCTAAAATGAAGTGTATCTTTTTGAATCTATTGTCAGTGCGACTTTCATCTTTTAAGGCGGGTATCTAGTTATGTGTGGCATCGTAGGCATGGTGGGACGGGGTCAGGTAGGTTACGACCTTTACGACGCTCTAACGATTCTCCAGCACCGTGGGCAGGATGCGGCAGGCATCGTGACCTGTGAAGGTGACCGGGTCAATTTACGTAAAGGCAATGGGCTGGTTCGTGATGTGTTTCACCAGGGGCATATGAACCGCCTCACAGGCATGATGGGTATCGGCCATGTTCGATACCCAACTGCAGGTAGCGCCAGTTCTGCGGAAGCGCAGCCCATGTACGTCAACAGCCCATTTGGGATATGTATTGCCCACAACGGCAATCTCACTAATGAAGAGACCCTGAATGAGGACCTCTTCCGGTCCGATCGTCGGCATATCAATACCTCATCAGATTCTGAGGTTTTACTCAATGTGTTCGCCCACGAATTGCAGAGTCTAGCTGGCATGCAGCCTACGCCGGAGCAGATTTTTGAATCGGTTCGTCGGGTCCATGAACGCGCTGTCGGCGCCTACGCTGTGGTCATGATGATTGTCGGGCATGGCATCGTGGGCTTTCGGGATCCCCACGGCATTCGCCCGATGTGCTACGGCAAGCGCCTTACGCCGAATGGCGCTGAATACATGATTGCCTCTGAAAGTGTCGCTCTCACTGTCGCAGGTTTTGACGTGATTGACGATATACAGCCGGGTGAAGCGGTATACATCGAGACCAATGGCGTACTACACAAGAAGCAGTGTTGCGACAAAACTGACTATGCACCCTGCATATTCGAGCATGTGTATCTGGCTCGTCCTGATTCTGTCATTGACGGGATATCAGTGTATAAAGCCAGACTGAAAATGGGTGAAAAACTCGCGGACAAAATTTTGCGCTTGATGCCAGATCATGATGTTGACGTGGTCATTCCGATACCCGACACCAGCTGCACGGCCGCATTGCCAATGGCGCATAGGCTGGGTGTGAAATACCGCGAAGGGCTGGTTAAAAACCGATACATCGGTCGAACATTCATCATGCCTGATCAACAACAGCGATTGAAATCCGTCCGCCAAAAACTCAGCACCGTCGAACTAGAATTCAAAGGAAAGAACGTCCTGTTGGTAGACGACTCTATTATACGCGGAACAACATCGCGGCAGATTGTGCAGATGGCTCGAGAGGCAGGTGCGAAAAAGGTCTATCTCGCATCAGCCGCACCGCCCGTGCGTTACCCCAATGTCTATGGCATCGATATGCCATCGGCGCATGAATTTGTTGCGCATGGCAATACGGAGCAAGAAATTGCGGACTATATCGGGGTGGATTGGCTGGTTTATCAGGATCTGGAAGATCTTAAAGAGTGCGCGATGGGTATTAATGACAAGATCGACCACTTCGATTGCAGCGTGTTCGATGGCAAGTATGTCACTGGTACGGTTAATGACGAATATTTGCACCGTTTGCAGTCGAAACGAAGTGACGGTGCGAAAACCAGGCGTGCGAGTCAGACGGACTCAGAAATTATCGAGCTGCATAATCAAGCGTAACGGTATTTAACCCACTTAATAGCTAACGGTTGTACGATGCACGATTTAATTGACCGAACGATTGAACAGGTAGGCACTATCCTGCTGGGCAAAGACGAGCAAATCCGCCTTGCACTGACTTGCTTGTTTTCAGGTGGGCACCTGTTGATAGAAGATCTGCCTGGTATGGGCAAAACAACCCTCGCGCACACTTTGGCAAGAGTGCTCGGTCTTAGTTTTAATCGGGTTCAATTCACCAGTGACCTGCTACCGGCTGATATTCTTGGGGTTTCGATCTTTGACAAGCAAAACCAACAGTTTAGTTTTCATCCGGGACCAATATTCAATCAGGTGATTCTTGCCGATGAAATAAACCGCGCAACACCCAAGAGTCAAAGCGCGCTACTTGAAGCGATGGAGGAAGGGCAGGTCACAATTGAAGGAGAGTCTCGGCCTTTACCCAGTCCATTTTTCGTCATAGCAACACAAAATCCGGATACGCAGGCGGGCACTTTTCCACTGCCAGAATCCCAGTTGGACCGCTTCTTAATGAAGATCGAACTTGGCTATCCGGATCCGGCCGCGGAGCGAATCCTCATGAAGGGTGAAAGTCGACGCGATGTACTGGCTCGACTGGGCGCCAGCTTAAATGCTCAGCAGTTGGCAGAAATTCAAGATCAATGTCGTCAGGTAAAGGTAAGCGATGCGTTATTGGACTATGTACAACGCCTGGTTCAATACACCCGAGAGGCAAAGGAATTTGCTTATGGGTTGTCGCCAAGAGGCGGGCTCGCGTTGTTAGGTTGTGCTAAAACCTGGGCTTATATCGATCGACGTAGCCATGTCGTACCAGAAGATGTTCAAGCTGTGCTTGGCCCGATCGTCGAGCATAGACTCAGAGAGGCCGCTGATTTTTCTGGACATGGGGGCGGCGCGCTTGCGCAAAGATTGCTGAACCAAGTGGACGTTATTGGATAAGATCTGATGGCCGCGAGTGAGACCCCACCTGATAGTCGGTTCTGGCGCTCTGCAAGATTCCAACGCTGGTTGGACAGGCGCGTACCGCCTGCGAATACGGTAACGCTTAACCAAAAGAATATTTTTATCTTACCTACGCGGCACGGTCTGTACTTTGTTGTTTTAATTCTTTTCATGATGCTGGCCGGTATCAACTATCAAAATAGTTTGATTTTCGCGCTCGCTTTTTTGCTTGTTAGTCTGTTTATGGTGAGCATCTTGCACACCTTTAGAAACTTGTCAGGTCTTAGCTTGCAGGGCGGCCATGGTACCTCTGTGTTTGCCGGAGAAGATGCCGAGTTTACGGTGACATTGAATCGAGCTGGCAATCGGACTTTTGAAGCGCTTAACGTCGGCTGGCATGTGGATATGATGCAGGGAGCAGACTTGTTAGACGCGTCGAGCTGTAGGATAAAAATCTACGTGCCGACCCAGCAGCGCGGCCGGTTCAGTCCTGGTCGAATGCTGGTTCAAACTTATTATCCCGTCGGGTTATTTAGAGCCTGGTCCTGGGTGGATCTGGATCTGCATGCGGTGACTTATCCGAGTCCCTTTTTTGCCGGCGAGATTCCAGCAGCGTCAAGCGCTGCTAATGAAGGTGAGATACAGCAACGAAATGGAGTGGATGATTTCTACGGCTTGCGAAACTACCAGCACGGCGACTCGATTAAACAGATCGCCTGGAAGACCTATGCAAGAACGGGTGACTTGCACATCAAGGAATTTGCTGCTTATGTTGATCGCCGAGTCTGGTTGGAGTGGGATAACTTGCCTGGCCTGGATCGCGAAACTCGATTAAGCCGACTCACTTGGTGGGTCATTCAAGCGTCGAAATCGACGGATGACTATGGTCTTCGTCTACCCGGAATTGAAATTGAGCCAGCGCGTGGACCGGAACATCGAACCCGAATTCTCAATACGCTTGCGATGTTTGAGTTGCCCTCATGAGTACAGCAATTTACCAGATCCCACGTAATAGTTTGGCCTGGATGTTAGCGGCGCAAGTCGCTGTGATAGCGCCGCATGTGGTGCGCCTACCAATTTGGGTGGTGGGCGTTTGTGTGGCCTGTATGGTTTGGCGAGTCATGGTGTTTCAGGGTCGGTGGTCTTTTCCCGGTCGACTGGTTAAGACTCTATTGGTGGTTTCAGGGTTCGCCGCTGTCCCTTTAGCTTACGATCAAATCTACGGCGTTGAGCCTGCTGTATCGTTGCTCATGGTCGCGTTTGCATTGAAGTTGATCGAAATGCACCACAAGCGTGATGCCTACATGGTGATTTTACTCGCGTACTTCGTCTGCATTACGGAGTTTCTTTTCGAGCAATCTATTCCCTATGCGATCTACATGTTTGGTTGCGTCACCATGGTGACAGCAGCACTGATTGGTCTACACCAGACGCAATCGCATCTAAAACCGATCAATGCTTTTAAATCAGCTGTTATCTTGTTGGCGCAAGCGGTGCCATTGATGCTCATTCTATTCGTACTATTCCCCCGCATTTCGCCGCTCTGGACCGTGCCATTACCTGGTGATCAGGCGATAACCGGTGTCAGTGACAAGATGACACCGGGCAGCCTGGCGGCGCTAACAGAATCAGACGAGTTGGTTTTTAAAGCGACCTTTGAGGGTGCACTGCCTCCGTTCACGGACATGTATTGGCGTGGTCTCGTACTGACAGAATTTGATGGGAGTAGCTGGACGCAAAATGAACCACTGTTACTGAGAAGTGTTTATCGCTATCGCCAGGCTGAACCCGGGTGGGTCGATGGCATAGAGTACAAAGGCGATAGTTTTACCTATGACATCATTATGGAACCTAGTTTTCAAAATTGGATGTTCTCTTTGATGATGCCGGAGGTGCCTGAGGATAGAGACTTCGTGATTCTTCACGATTTTCGGGTCGCCTCGAGTCGTAAAATCAGGCAGAAGATCCGCTATCAATTGACGTCTCATCTCGACTTTACGGTGCAAGAGGAATTGGATGACTTCTGGCGCTACCGCTATACGCGATTGCCTGAAAGCAGTAATCCACGAGCCGTTGCTTTGGCTCAAGTAATGTACAAACAAGCCATAACGCCAACCGCTCTGTCGCGCGATATTCAGCGGATGTTTTACCAGCAAGAGTTTGTTTACACACTGCAACCTGGCAGGACGGATGATACGAACTCGGTCGATAGCTTTCTGTTTGATAGCCGTCGGGGTTTTTGTGAACATTACGCCAGTGCTTATGTCTTCATGATGCGAGCTGCCGGTGTTCCCGCGAGAGTTGTTGTCGGCTATCAGGGCGGAGAAATTAATCCGAATGGTAACTATGTCGCCGTCAGGCAGTTCGATGCGCACGCGTGGGCAGAGATCTGGCTTAAGGGTCAAGGTTGGGTCCGAGTAGACCCGACAATGGCAGTGGCACCTGAGCGAATCGAACGAGGGTTAGAAGCGGCAGTCGAAGAAGAAAACACGTTTCTTGCGAATTCACCACTGTCCATTTTTCGTTACCGCCAGCTGCTGTGGTTAACGGATCTGCGTTTACAACTAGATGCGGTTAGTCATTATTGGGACACTTGGGTTGTGGGTTACACGCCTGAGATGCAAACAGGATTATTGAGCCGCTACTTTGATGATGTCAGTAAGAAGCACTTAGGCACCATGATGCTGGCAAGTTTCTTCTCCGTGCTTTTTATTATTGCACTATTTATTCTCGCGAAACGTACACGCACGCCTTTGTCATCGGTGGATAGCGATTATTTGCTTTTTTGTCGAACTATGGCAAAGCGTGGGTCGCCGAGGCAAAAAGGAGAGGGGCCCTTGGACTATCAGGCTCGTTTAATTGGGGAGTTGCCGACGCTGTCAGCGGAAATTAAAGTCGTAACGGAGGCTTATGTTGCAGCAAATTATCGAGGTGAATCTGACCAAGGTTCCGGACTGAAACGAGCAGTGAGAGCGCTATGGTTACGCACTCTCACCGCTCAATCCTGAGTCATACTTTAGCGTGCTGTTTCAACGATATTGACCGTTGGAATTGTCACGCTGTCAGCACTCTTCTGAAACGATGCTATTTCATTGAAGTTCAAATATCGGTAGATATCATCTGCCATCAAGTTCAGTTTTTTCGCATACACCATATATTCTTCGGGTGTAGGTAATTTTCCGAGTAGAGCGGCGACAGCCGCGAGCTCTGCCGACGCGAGATACACGTCAGCGCCATCACCTAAACGGTTAGGGAAGTTTCGCGTAGAGGTTGATACGGCTGTTGAATTAGCCGCAATTCGTGCCTGGTTCCCCATACACAATGAGCAACCCGGCATCTCCGTGCGAGCACCTGCTTGTGCAAAAATGTTATATATGCCTTCTTCACGTAGCTGGTGTTCATCCATCTTGGTCGGCGGTGATATCCACAGCCGAGTTGGGATTGATTTCACTTCACTGAGCATGTTGGCTGCTGCACGGAAGTGACCAATGTTGGTCATGCAAGAGCCGATGAACACCTCATCGATATGCACACCTTGAACTTCAGACAGCGGTTTCACGTCATCTGGATCATTAGGGCAGGCCAGCAACGGTTCTTTAATTTCATCTAAGTTAATCTCGATGATTTCTGCGTATTCCGCATCTGCATCAGGTTCCAATAGCTCTGGATTCGCTAACCAAGATTCCATCGCTTCAATTCGTCGACCGATGGTACGAGCGTCGCCATAGCCTTCTGAGATCATCCACTTAAGCATGGTGACGTTAGAGGTGATGTATTCCATGATGGGATCTTTACCCAGTCGGATCGTACAACCACCAGCTGAACGTTCAGCTGATGCATCGCTGATTTCAAACGCTTGTTCAACCTTTAGGTTTGGCAAGCCTTCGATTTCAAGCACTCGACCACTGAAGATGTTTTTCTTGCCTTCTTTAGCGACGGTGAGCAAACCGCGTTGAATCGCTGCGTAAGGAATTGCGTTAACAAGATCCCGCAGAGTGATGCCGGGTTGCATCGTGCCTGAAAAACGCACCAGAACCGATTCAGGCATATCGAGCGGCATGACACCGATTGCGGAGGCAAAGGCGACGAGTCCGGAACCGGCTGGGAAACTGATGCCGATTGGAAAGCGCGTATGTGAATCACCACCGGTACCAACAGTGTCCGGTAGCAACATTCGATTTAGCCAAGAGTGAATGATACCGTCACCAGGTCGCAGAGCAACACCGCCACGAGTTTGAATAAAATCAGGCAGTGTGTGTTGCGTGTCTATATCAATGGGCTTGGGATAAGCCGCCGTGTGACAGAAAGACTGCATCACAAGGTCCGCCGAAAAGCCTAAGCAAGCCAGTTCCTTTAGCTCGTCACGAGTCATAGGGCCTGTTGTATCTTGTGAGCCGACTGTGGTCATTCTTGGTTCGCAATAGGTACCGGGGCGAATACCCTCAACACCACAAGCTTTACCGACCATCTTTTGTGCGAGGGTGAAGCCTTTGCCAGAATCTACTCTTGGTACAGGCTTACGAAATACGTCGCTGGTGCCTAGACCTAAGGATTCCCGCGCGCGCTCTGTGAGACCACGACCAATGATTAAAGGAATTCGACCGCCAGCCTGCACCTCGTCTAACAGTACTTCAGTTGCTAATTCAAACTCGCTGATGACTTCACCGGTTTTGTCATTGGTGATTTTGCCTTCATAAGGATGAATGACAATGACGTCGCCAGTGGACATTTTGGTGACATCGCATTCAATGGGTAGAGCACCTGCGTCTTCCATTGTGTTGAAGAAAATTGGGGCGATCTTGCTGCCCAGGCAAAACCCGCCATCGCGTTTGCCTGGAATGAAAGGGATATCGTCGCCCATATGCCAAAGTACAGAGTTTGTGGCAGATTTTCGTGAAGAGCCGGTACCGACAACATCACCGACGTAAGCCAAAGGGTTGCCGGAGCTCTTGAGTTGCTCGATTGCTTCGAGTGGTTTTTCCATCGTGTTCTTCAGCATAGCAAGTGCATGCAAAGGGATGTCTGGACGACTCCATGCGTCACCAGCAGGAGACAAATCGTCCGTATTGGTTTCGCCGTCGACTTTGAAAACAGTTACTTTAATTTGCTCAGGCACTTTTGGCTTGTTTAAAAACCAGTCTGCATTTGCCCAGCTTTCAACGACTGCCTTTGCATGTTCGTTGGTTTTCGACTTCTCAACGACATCATGAAATGCATCAAACATGAGTAGTGTTTTGGAAAGGCCTTTAGCGGCAGTCGGTGCCAGTTCAGCATCGTCTAACAGGTCTACCAAGGGCTCGATGTTGTAGCCTCCCAGCATGGTCGCCAGTAGTTCGGTTGCTCTTTCTTTCGAGATAACCGGGGAGGCGTCGTCACCCTTGGTGATCGCGGTGAGAAAACCGGCTTTAATATAAGCGGCATCATCTACGCCAGCGGGTACGCGGTTTGTGATGAGGTCGACAATGAAATCTTCTTCGCCAGTCGGAGGTGATTTTAGTAATTCAATTAGGCCGTTCACCTGCGCTGCAGTTAAAGGTTTTGGGTCAATTCCAAGTTCAGCGCGTTCTGCGACATGCTGTCGGTAAGCTTCTAACACATTGATTCCTCTCTATCGTAAAATGAACTCTTCGCGGCTCGCGATTTAGGGGGCTAATTCTACTAGAATAGGCGTCCGAAGTTAAGATAATGCGCGATTGGTCGTTTCATGGATATTAATGCTTTTCTGCTCTGCAAAACCCCAGACGCTTGGCTTGAAGCCGCCGTTGAACAACTACCGACATTGCTGATCGATCACGCTAATTGTGAGAAAAAGGCAGCCTCGACGGCTCTCAACTTGATGTATCGTTATGTTTTGCACCCAGAGTTGCTGCAACAGTTGTCTCGGCTAGCTAGAGAAGAGCTGCGGCACTTTGAGCAGGTGCTGGAGATCCTTCAGGCCAGAGACATCCAATATGAGCAGATTAGTTCCGCGCGCTATGCGGGTGAAATGAGGAAATCTGTCCGAACTCATGAACCGGCTAGGCTCATCGACATGCTGGTCGTCAGTGCCATTGTCGAAGCACGAAGTTGTGAACGTTTTTCTCGCCTGGTCGATGTACTAGACGACGAATTGGCCAGTTTTTATGGCTCGCTATTAAAGTCCGAAGCGAGGCACTTTAAGGTCTACTTAGATTTTGCGAAAAAATTCGCAGAAACAAGTATTGAAGATCGAGTCCAGCATTTCCTCGAGTTGGACCGGGAGCTTATCAGCACACCAGATCCAGACTTTAGGTTCCATAGTGGATGCCCGATGTGAGCTTAACTTATCGAAAAGGACGTTAGCTGGAATTGACCCTTTGTGGCGCGGATCATCCATCCGTGGGTGCCCCAGTCACCTAATACCAGTCGTTTGCCGGCCTGATCGCTACCCAAGTTGATGGCATGCTCATTGGGCCGATGGGTGTGGCCGTGAATTAGAGTTTTGACGCCGGCTGCCTGCATGGTTCTAACGACCTCTGATTCCGTGACATCCATAATGTCAGCTGCGGTCCCGCCTGTGTGAGCTTTGCTCTCTCCGCGGGCCTGATCGGCGAAGGCTTGCCTCTCGACGATTGATTTTGTGAGGAAGTCTGCTTGAAACGTTTCGTTTCGGAGCAGCCCCCTGACTTTCATGTATTCAACATCGGCAGTACAAAGGCTATCCCCATGCATGAGCAGAATCTTCTCGCCATTAATTTCAACAATTGAAGGGTCGGGCAGTAGTGTTGCGCCGATTTCAGTGCAGAATTGTTTACCGAGTAGAAAGTCGCGATTGCCATGCATGATATAAATAGGCAGATCGACAGCTTGTAGGGCCTGGATGATGGACTGATTGAAGGGTGTGTTGTGATCGTCTCCTAACCAAACCTCAAAAAAGTCGCCCAGAATGTAAAGTGAAGTGGCGCCTTTAAGGTCATTAGCTAAAAATTGAAGGAACCCCGCGGTCAATTCAGGGCGCTTTTCGTCCAGATGCAGGTCGGAAATGAAAATATCGTTCATAAAGTATCCGTTATTGTTACAAGTCACGTTGACGGGATTGGGTGAGGTTCAGTAGAATGCGCCCTCTTTGCAAGGTTGGTCGTTAAAGAGACCATTATCCGGTGTTCTCCACACCGGCTGCAATAGATGTCGGGGTATAGCGCAGTCTGGTAGCGCGCCTGCTTTGGGAGCAGGATGTCGGGAGTTCGAATCTCTCTACCCCGACCACTTTAATTTCAGTTGTTTGTTTTGCGCTCGTAGCTCAATCGGATAGAGCATCGGCCTTCTAAGCCGAGGGTTACAGGTTCGATTCCTGTCGGGCGTACCAGTAACGCGGGGCTCCCGGACAATGAAATCTTCTCTCTGATGTTTTGTCCCTACCTGTACCTTAACACTTGCGGTGTTACATCATGAAGATTGCAGACTCCAGTGCGTGGCAGATGCCCGCAATACAAGACCATCTCGAAAAACATGTCATTCCGATTCGACTTGCTGTTGCGGACGGTGAATTTCCTTTAATTTGTTCCGTTTGGTACTTGTGGGATGCACCCAGTGCCTCAATTCTATGCGCCTCGCACGAAAGCAGTTATTTGGTCTCTAAATTACAAAAGAGTGCTAAGTGCGGTTTTGAAGTTGCCGCAGACAACCCGCCTTATAAGGGAGTGCGTGGTAAAGCCAGCGTCAGCCTAGAACGAGAAGGGGTAGAAGAGGTATTGCAACGGTTGACCAGTCGTTATTTAGATGTCAGTAATGCTGGTCTCGCAGATTGGTTGCTAAGTCGTGTTGAACAAGAGTACGTGCTGCGTATCCAGCCCCATTGGTTAACATCATGGGATTATTCTAAGCGGATGAAGGGCTAGGAGATTCGGCGACAGTATTGTTGCAATTCGTCCTGTCAATCGACCAGACCTTTGAATATAATCTGCGCGCTCAATACGTCAGGTCCTTGGCGAAGTTTATGATATGGTGGGCGTAGCTCAGTTGGTAGAGCTCCGGATTGTGATTCCGGTGGTCGCGGGTTCAAGCCCCGTCGTTCACCCCATATCTTAGGTAGAACCAAACCATCGTTGGTGGTCGCGGCACTAGCCGTGCGCGTCAGCCCCGTCGTTCACCCCATATCTTAGGTAGAACCAAACCATCGTTGGTGGTCGCGGCACTAGCCGTGCGCGTCAGCCCCGTCGTTCACCCCATATCAAGGCAAGGCTCTTTGCCTCTCGATATTTCGCTTAGCTGCAGTGCCGGCCCCTATTCAGATTAGTTAATATCTCCGAAACCAGGCTTCGCGTGTTGTGCACGCTGGCATACTTTTAGTGCCGTTATCAGAAATAGCGGGGCGCAAACTGCTCGCCAGTAGTTCATTCACTTGGTGATGAGAACTAAGGAGGGGCCCCACAAGGGCGCAAGCACGCTAATGGCTTCTACTATCAGGTGTTTGGAGTTGGGCTGTGTGTGTCAAATCGCTTGGTTAAGCGTGGACGGGTGGAACTCGGATTATATATTGGATGAAATGATCCGGGTTGCCGTAGTGATCATCGATTACCTGGGTCATAGCAGAGGGTAGAGTCGACGCTTGTTCGCTGACGGTTGTCACAAGATCCGTAAAAGTCTGATGACCGGCCGTGCTGTCTTCGGATAGAAGGGGCAAAGACAAGCTGATAATGGCGAGGAGCAGCGCTAGTTTCAATTTGGCGTCATCTGATTTCTAAGAAGAGCGCATTCTAGTGGGGCTTCTGCGAGTTGGAAAGATCGGCAGGGCTGAATTAACCAGTACTTAACATTTCTTTATATTCCGTTAACATTTCGGTAAGTACACGTAAGTGCCGGTAAATAAACGAAAAACGCCGAAGCATAAATGCTTCGGCGTTAGGGATGTGCTAATACTTTCTATAGAAAGGTTGTTACGTAGCTCTGTTGTTACTGAACAGTTGCAATCGTGTTTTGGTCTGTCAGTTGATGTGAATCAGCAAACTGGTCCAAGGACATGTTGTTGCAAACGAGGCGATTACGTTCATTTTTTGTGACGCGAAGCTCGCGGGCTTTTGCGATAAATTCTTTCTCAGACCCTAATACAGCAAGGCAAAGTTGCGAATAACGATCCATTTGCTGCTCGCCGGCTTCATTTTTCTGATCGGCGTACGACGCGCTGGCGAAGCAAGAGATAAGAGCGGCAATAATAAGATTTTTCATGATCATTCCTGAGCGTTTCTTAACAACTAGTTCTGTAAGTCGTTCTTTACGCTTGATTAATTTGATATATTTAAGTTACCTTAACATTGTCTTTACGTCAAATTAATATTTCGCTAAGTGCGTATCCGGTTACGGTAGGCTCGTCGCTGCTGTTCTGTTTTTTTTCTTTTGTGTCGCCGTTTCTGCCCGTTAAAGCGACCGATAGCCACTTGATTGACCTTTAAAGTGCAAATTCCTCATGTTTGGTGGTTTCGTTGTCGAATATGGGTTGCTGTTACCTTGGGCCGTGTCTATAATCGCCGGCCTTCAAAAACGGTTCTTTGCTGGTTTTGACTGATCTCTCCCTGTCCTGTTTGTGCTACCTAAAGGGTCGCGGGGAGACCATGGTTTATGTGCGAGAGTGGCGGAATTGGTAGACGCGCTGGTTTTAGGTACCAGTATCTTAGGATGTGAGAGTTCGAGTCTCTCCTTTCGCACCACATCATCTGTTCCCGGCTTCGAAGCCGGTACTGTAAAGGTAAATATCACTATGCAAGTTACCCTTGAAACGACTTCGGGACTCGAGCGGCGCATGCGCATTTCTATTCCTGGCGCGGAGCTGGAAACCAAAGTCGAAGAGAAGCTAAAGGAAACTGCCAAGCAGGCAAAGATCAAGGGTTTCCGTCCCGGTAAGGTGCCTCTACGAGAGGTAAAGAGACGGTTTGGTGATGGTATTCGCCAGGAAGTGGGCTCAGAAATCATGCAGAGCTCTTTTGCTGAAGCCGTTCAGCAAGAATCTGTTTCGCCAGCGGGTATGCCACAAATAGAAGATGTTAAGATCGAAGCAGGCCAGGATTTAGAATTTACCGCGGTCTTCGAAGTCTTTCCTGAAATCGAGTTAACGGGCTTTGATGGCATTGAAATTGAACGGCCTGTAGCGACAGTCACCCCCGCTGACGTCGATAAAATGATAGAAACCCTTCAAACGCAACGTACCGAGTTTGTCGAAGTCGAGCGAGAGTGTCAGACCGACGATCAGGTCAATATTGACTTTGAAGGTAGCATTGATGGTGAATTGTTCGATGGCGGCAAGGCTGAGGGCAGTGACATTGTCATTGGTTCTGGCAGCATGATTCCCGGTTTCGAAGAGGGCATCAACGGCATGAAGGCCGGCGAAGATAAAAATATCACGGTGTCTTTTCCCGAGGATTACCAGGCAGAAAACCTGAAGGGTAAAGAGGCAATTTTCGCGATAAAGGTGAATAAAGTCAGCGAATCTCTTAAACCTGAACTTAACGATGAATTTTTCACTCAGTTTGGCGTGAAAGAGGGCGGTATGGAGGCATTCCGCAACGAAGTTTCTGCCAACATGGAGAAGGAACTTGGCGCAGCCGTTAAGGGTAAGGTCAAAAATCAAGCCTTAGATGGCTTACAGAAGGCGAATGACATTTCTTTGCCTAAAGCATTGGTCGAACAGGAAATAGAACGTCTTAAGCAGGACGCGATACAACAGTTTGGTGGTCAGATGAGCATTGACGCCAGCATGCTACCGTCAGAAATGTTCACCAGTCAGGCTGAGAAGCGCGTAGCTCTTGGGCTGCTCGTTAATTCCGTCGTTGAGCAAAATCAAATCAAAATTGATGACGATCGTGTAAAGACGATGATTCACGATATGGCCAGCTCCTACGAAGATCCAGAGCAAGTGATAAACTTTTACTATAATAATCAACAGCAGCTAGGTCAGATACAGAATCTCGTCCTAGAAGATCAGGTGATAGACCTTATCGTGGCTGGTGCAAAGGTAACCGATGTTGAGCAGCCCTATGAGGAAGCCATAAAGCCTGCAGCTCCAGAGGCTCCAGAGGCTCCAGAGGAAGAAAGCGAAGAATCCAGCGCCGGTTGAGAAAAATTGTTCCGCCCAATCATCCGATTGGGCAATTTTGCGTAAATTTCTATGCGCCCATTGAAGTTTGACCAAATAGACGCAATATTAGAAACATACGCGGCTGATGCCGTCCTAACTAAATCTCGAGGGGTTAGTATGAATTACGAAATCGGAGACGCTGAGCGTCCAGTGACTCAGGGCCTAGGACTGATTCCTATGGTGCTAGAACAGACTGCCAGGGGTGAACGTTCTTACGATATTTACTCTCGTCTTCTGAAAGAACGCATTATCTTTATTGTTGGTCCTATCGATGACCATGTTGCCAATTTGGTCGTTGCTCAGCTGTTATTTGCCGAGTCAGAAAATGCTGATAAAGATATTTCGATCTATATTAACTCCCCAGGTGGCTCAGTCACTGCGGGTCTAGCCATTTATGACACTATGCAAATCATCAACTGTGATGTATCAACCACTTGCATTGGTCAGGCTGCTAGTATGGGCGCTTTTCTTCTCGCCGGAGGCACAAAAGGTAAGCGCTTTTGTCTGCCCAACAGTCGTGTCATGATCCATCAACCTAGTGGTGGTTCTCAGGGACAAGCGTCTGACATTGAGATTCAAGCGAGGGAAATTCTTTTTCTCCGCACTCGACTCAACGAAATTCTTTCCCACCACACTGGCCAATCCGTTGAACAAATTGCAACTGACACAGAGCGAGATCGCTTTATGACGGCTAAAGAGGCCGAAAAATACGGTCTTGTCGATAAGGTTCAAGAGCCCCGCGCAACGCTGTCATCCATCTAGTCGCGGGCAAGTAGTGGCTCTACGGGGTGGCATATGCTCGTAACAATTTGCGAGTTCTCATTTGGTAGGGTTTTAGATAGTATTCATTAAGCTGCAGTGGTGTGCTCAGGACCTTTTTCTGAGCACCTGTGGTGGTTTGACGTCGGGCAAGCCCCGACCGGTTTGGAATTGTGAGGTGAAAGATGTCCGACGATCAAGATGGTGACGGTAAGTTACTCCATTGTAATTTTTGTGGCAAAAGCCAACATGAAGTTCGCAAGTTGATTGCGGGCCCCTCGGTGTATGTGTGTGACGAGTGCGTAGAACTCTGTAACGACATCATTAGAGAGGAGTTACAAGAAACGACGGAAGAAGGAGAGAAGAAGAAGCTCCCAACCCCTCAAGAAATCAAAGAAATTCTCGATGAATATGTCATCGGCCAGGACTGGGCGAAGAAAGTGCTCTCAGTTGCTGTATACAATCACTATAAGCGGCTGAACTATGCGGGCCGCAAAGATGACGTTGAGCTTCAGAAGAGTAATATCCTACTGGTAGGGCCAACAGGAGTTGGTAAAACACTACTTGCTGAAACTCTCGCCCGACTGTTGGATGTGCCGTTCACCATTGCTGATGCAACGACGCTCACAGAAGCAGGCTATGTGGGTGAAGATGTTGAAAACATCATTCAAAAGCTGCTCCAAAAATGCGACTACGACGTGGACAAAGCGCAGGTAGGCATTGTGTATATCGATGAAATCGACAAAATATCTCGTAAATCTGACAACCCTTCTATCACTCGCGATGTCTCGGGCGAAGGTGTTCAGCAAGCGTTATTGAAATTGATCGAGGGCACGGTTGCTTCGGTTCCACCACAAGGTGGTCGAAAGCATCCACAACAAGAGTTCCTGCAAGTTGATACGTCAAACATTTTGTTTATCTGTGGCGGCGCTTTCTCTGGTTTAGATAAAGTCATTCAGGATCGTTCGTCTAAGAGTGGCATCGGGTTTGGTGCTTCTGTCGAAACCGCAGCCAACAAGAAAAATCTTGGCGACACTTTACGTGGAGTCGAGCCAGAAGATTTGGTTCGCTATGGTTTGATTCCTGAATTTGTTGGGCGTCTGCCTGTCATCGCGACTCTGGATGAGCTTGATACAGACGCACTGATCAGAATTTTGAAAGAACCTAAGAATGCCTATACGAAGCAGTACACCAAATTGTTCGAGATGGAAGATGTCGAAATTGATTTTCGTGAAGATGCCATCCAGGCGATTGCAGCGAAGGCCATGGAACGTAAAACAGGTGCTCGGGGTCTGCGTTCGATTCTAGAGAATGTCCTGCTGGAAGTGATGTACGACATCCCCTCAGAGGACAGCGTCACTAAAGTCGTTATTGATGAAAATGTCATTAAAGGTACTTCTGCTCCGATCTTGATCTATGAAAATACTGACCAGCCGAAAGCCTTACCTGA
The DNA here is from genome assembly GCA_051278195.1 of Candidatus Azotimanducaceae bacterium. Lineage (GTDB taxonomy): Bacteria > Pseudomonadota > Gammaproteobacteria > Pseudomonadales > Azotimanducaceae > JAHRVQ01. The sequence goes on along the minus strand of JBNMQM010000011.1, from coordinate 5,903 downwards.
ATAGGAAAGTCTGAATAAAAAAGCTTGGATAGGCAAGTTTCAGATGAATAGCAGTGAAAAGGGGGCCGGTAGGCCCTCTTTTGTTTGTAATATAACTAGGCTTAAACCTTAGAACAGAATTTTCTGTTCGCAATGCAGGAGAAACTATGACCAGCTTGCTAAATGTTCCGATCGTCACTTTACGCGATATGGTGGTATACCCTCATGGGGTTCAGCCACTGTTTATTGGTACAGAAAAGTCGATTCGAGCGCTGGACTTTGCCCAGAAGAATGACAAGGATAAGAAAGTACTATTGGTCGCAAAAAAAGATCCTGAGAATGAAGCTCCGGGTCCTGAGGATTTGTATCAATTTGGCACCTTGGCCACTATTTTACAGCTGATTCGGCTACCCGATAAGACCGTTAAAATCCTTGTTGAGGGCGGCAGTCGTGCTCGTCTTTCTCGGCTTGAAAGTAGCGACGATTTCTTTGTTGGTGACATCGAGGTGATCGAGGAAGAACAGTTCAGTGCGAGCGAATCAGAAGCATTGGTACGTTCATTGATGTCAGCCTTTGACCAGTATGTCCAGTTGAGCAAGAAAGTCCCACCTGAAGTCATGACTTCCCTCGCAAGCGTGGATGAGCCGAGTCGGCTTGTGGATACCATTGCGGCGCAAATGAATCTAAAACTCGATGAGAAGCAACAGATACTCGAGATGACCAGCTTAGATGAAAGAATCGAGCATATGATGAAGCTGCTCGAGTCAGAGATCGATCTGTTTAACGTCGAAAAACGCATCCGTGGCCGTGTCAAAAAGCAGATGGAGAAGAGTCAGCGTGAGTACTATTTGAATGAGCAGATGAAGGCCATTCAAAAAGAATTGGGTGATCTGGAAGATGTTCCGAACGAAATAGAAGATCTGCAAAAACGTCTCGAAGAATCAGGAATGCCAAAAGAGGCCAAAGAAAAGACGGTCGCTGAAGTAAACAAATTGAAGATGATGTCACCTATGTCCGCCGAGGCAACTGTGGTGCGCAGCTATATCGACTGGATGCTTGGAGTACCCTGGAAGAAACGCTCGAAGGTTCGTACGGACATTCTAGCAGCGAAGGACGTGCTTGAATCTGATCATTACGGGTTAGACGAAGTGAAAGAACGGATTCTTGAGTATCTTGCGGTTCAGAAACGCGTGAAGAAAATCAAAGGTCCAGTGCTGTGTCTCGTTGGTCCTCCCGGCGTAGGTAAGACATCGTTGGGCGAATCGATTGCGCGAGCGACCAACCGAAAGTTTATTCGAATGGCTCTAGGTGGCGTGCGTGATGAGGCAGAGATCCGTGGTCATAGACGAACGTACATTGGCTCAATGCCCGGCAAGATTATTCAGAAACTGTCTAAGTCTGGCGTTCGAAATCCACTGTTCTTGCTCGACGAAATTGACAAAATGGGCCAGGACCATCGCGGCGATCCCGCGTCGGCATTGCTGGAGGTACTAGACCCGGAGCAAAACAACTCATTTAACGATCACTATATGGAAGTTGACTATGACCTGTCTGAGGTCATGTTTATTTGTACTTCTAATTCGATGAATATTCCAGCGCCATTGCTGGATCGGATGGAAATTATCCGAATTCCTGGCTATACCGAGGATGAAAAGTTCAATATTGCAGAGCGGTATTTGTTCCCGAAACAAATCAAAAATAACGGCTTAGTCGAGAATGAGCTTGTACTGGGCGAAGCTGTCATTCGTGATTTGATCCGCTATTACACGAGAGAAGCAGGTGTTCGAGGCCTTGAACGCGAACTAGCTAAATTGTGTCGCAAGGTTGTCAAAGAGAGCGCACTGCGGGACACGGAAGAACAGGAAAAAGCCAAAACTCTGGAAATTTCAGCTGAGCTGCTTGAAGACTACTCTGGTGTGCACAAGTTCTCTTATGGGCGTGCCGAGGAGAAAGATCAAATTGGCCAGGTCACTGGACTTGCAGTCACAAGCGTTGGTGGAGAATTATTGACCATCGAGGCTGTTGCCGTCAGAGGTAAAGGCAACATCATTAAGACTGGCTCGCTGGGTGATGTCATGCAGGAGTCGATCCAAGCCGCGATGACTGTCGTCCGAAGCAGGGCGCAAGTACTCGGAATTCGTGAGGATTTTCACGAAAACTATGACATTCATGTTCACATGCCAGAAGGTGCAACACCAAAAGATGGACCGAGTGCTGGTATTGGTATGTGCACAGCCATTGTGTCCGTACTGACCGGCATCCCAGCTCGATCTGATGTTGCTATGACGGGGGAGATCACTTTACGGGGTCAGGTCTTGCCTATTGGTGGATTAAAAGAGAAACTATTGGCTGCTCACCGAGGCGGTATCAAGGAAGTTTTGATTCCAGATGAAAATCAGCGTGATCTGAAGGAGATTCCAGACAACATCAAAGGCGAACTTATCATCCACGCAGTTAAGTGGATTGATGAAGTGCTCGAGTTTGCACTTCAACGAAAGCCGGAGCCGTTGCCAGATGAACCAAAAAAGACAGCAACCAGCGAAGCCGAATCATCGGGTGAATCAGACGGAGACCGCAGAATATCTGCACATTAAGCCCTAATGTCTTGACAGTCATTTTACCCAATTGGTATAAGTTGTCGTGTCTGTTGGACATTGATATCGGCATTAATCGCCGATATTATTCGTTGCTACCGGAAGGGCATACGCTTAAACAATTTTAAATAACGAGCCTGAACATCGGGCCGACACTATAGATTAACAACACAATTGACCAAAAGGGGTTTCGAGTGAATAAACAAGAACTGATTGAGAATATCGCGACATCGGCCGACATCACAAAAGCAGCAGCTGGACGCGCGCTTGATTCGATGATCGACTCTGTTACCGATGCACTAAAGAAGGGTGATTCCGTCGTACTGGTTGGTTTTGGTACGTTTAACGTTCGCGACCGTGCTGCTCGAACTGGCCGCAACCCTCAGACAGGTGCAGAGATCCAGATTTCTGCGGCGAAAGTCCCAGCCTTTAAAGCCGGTAAAGCTCTTAAAGACGCTGTGAACTAGTAGTTCTGGTTAGTAGTTCTGGTTAGTAGTTCTATGAACAGAATTCTCCGTTTGCTAAATTTGTAACAAACGGTAAAATTCTTTTCCAGAAATGGCGCATTCCGATGCGCCATTTTTCGTTTAGTCATAAGTCCCTATTTTCGTTAATGCAGTGCACTCGGTAGGTCTTTTAGCCAACTGGGTTTTAGTCGAGGTTAAAAAATGTCAATCCAAACGATGCGTGACAACTCCGATGGCGTCGTCGCCAAAGTTATTGTAGGTCTCATTGTGGTCGTTTTTGCCCTATTTGGTATGGGGTCAATTACGACATTTCTAGCGCCTACGCCTAAAGTGGCAACCGTCAACGGTGAGGATGTGACCCAGCAGCAAATGGAGGTGCAAGTCGAACGCAGCCGTCGTGTAATGCTCTCTCAGAATCCTGACCCGTCAGCCATTAACGAGGACCAACTTAGATCAGATGTGCTTGAGAACCTGATCAATCGCGCACTGCTGACCACAGCAGCCGATGATCTTGGTTTAGCTTATGGAAATTTGCGATTAGATGCGGAAATTGTCAATACTCCGGTGTTTCAGGTCGACGGTCTTTACAATCCTGATCAGTTTCAGCTTGTGCTTAACTCAGCAGGTTTTACGCCAACCGGGTATCGCAACGAGATGCGTAAAGACAAGCTACTTGCGCAACTTGGAAACGCTGTTCAATCCACTGCTTTCATGACAGAGCGAGAAGCCAAACGCGCAACAAGCCTTTCTCAACAAACTCGTGACGTGGCGTACCTGCGTGTAGTCGTAGATGCATTGAAGAGTGACGTCGTCGTAGACAAGGCAGAGGTAGAACGATACTACGAGAGTAACCCAGGCCTATTCATGACAGATGAGATGGCAGACATTGGGTATATCGAGATAAAGCGCGGTGATCTATTGCAAAAGATTGAGGTAGACGACCAAGCGCTGATGGACTTTTTTGAAGATACCAGCGCCATTTACGCTGAGCCAGAGCGTCGACGCTTAGCCCATATCCTCATTGAAATTTCAGATGCAAAGCTTGAAGATGTCGCAAAAGCAGAGGTCGACGGAATTTACCAACAAATTATAGATGGTGCAGACTTCGCCGACCTTGCTAAAGAATTTTCCAATGATCCTGGTTCAGCAGAAATCGGAGGCGATCTTGGTTTCAATGATCCTGGTACCTTCGTCGACGAGTTTGAGTCAGTCGGTTATGCGCTTTCACTGAATCAGATGTCGAAGCCGGTATTGACCGAGTTTGGTTATCACATCATTCGACTCATTGACCTAGAAGCAGCTAAAGAGCCTATATTTGCAGAAGTTCGCGATCGGGTTGAAGCTGAGTTCCGTGAAGTTGGCGCTGAGGAGATGTTCGTTGACCTCTCTGCTCGTTTAAGCGAAATTTCTTTCGAAGCTACGGATCTTCAAGAACCTGCAGAAGAGCTTGAGCTTGAATTGAAGGCGACGGGTCTTATTAAGAGAGTGGGCGAGGAAGGAATAGCGGCTAACCCAGCTTTCATCAACGCGGCGTTCGCCTCAGATGTATTGCTGGATGGCAACAACAGCACATTGATAGAAATCACACCCAATCATCACGTGGTGGTCAGAATTAACGAACACCAACCCAGCGAACTTAAATCTCTGGAAACCGTCAATGCAGAAGTAACGGAAACACTTGTCCGAGAGAAAGCGACAGCTCTTGCGACGGAACAAGCCAAAGCTATGGTGGCGATGCTAGAAGATGGATCTATCACACGATTTGTTGCTGACCAGTTCGGCTTAAAGTGGACTGTGGTCTCAGAAGCGAATCGAAATGATCGAGGAATCGATCCTGAAATCAACCGAGAGGCATTCTCTTTGGCGCGACCCACTGACGGCAATAAGTCTGTGGGTTTTGTCAGCTTAGCCAATGGCGATACGGCTGTGGTCAGTGTGACGAACGTTAAGAACAAGCTGCCGACTGAGATTGATACCAGTAACTTGAGTAGTCTGGCCCGTGTTCTGGCGACCCGCGAAGGAGCAGCAGACTACCAGGAGCTACGAGACTATCTCGCAGCAACGGGTAACATCTCAAAGCAGTAGCGATTATTCAGCGGGCTTGGGTCACATCGACATAAAGCGTCAATCGATCGCCTGGTTGAATGTACTTTTGTGACCCGACCTTTTGATTCCATTCTTTGATCTGGCTAACCGATGTATTGAACTTGGTCGCTATCCTCGATAGTGACTCGCCACGCCTAACTCGATAATTCACTTTTCGAATGACGCCTCTTGATTCAGGGAGTGCCGCTAATTGACTCGCTTCCCCTCCGAACACCAATATTTCCCTGCCAGGAAAGAGCGTATCGGTCGGTGCCATACCATTCCATTTCGCTAGGGATCTGGTAGAGACTTTGAACTTGCGTGAGAGGTCCCACAGATTGTCTCCAGGCCTCACAACATATTTAACCGGCTCAACACCTGTTTTGCGTTTGGCAATCGCGTGTGTTGTTTTAAGTCGCTCACCCTGGCTCAGTTCATAGTTCTGGCTACTTGCCGCTGCCATCGGTACGAGCAGTTCTTGACCCGTGACAATAGTGTTGCCCCGAATATTGTTGGCCTCTTTAATTGTTGCGACGCTGGTGCCGTAGCGGTTGGCGATGACACTAAGGCTTTCACCTGACTTAATGTTGTGTGTACGCCATCGCAGTCGTTGATCTGCGGTTAGGGTTATTAGGGCAGTGTTGAACTTGACAGCCTTAGCGGTCGGTACAAGGAGCCTGTGAGGGCCTTTAGGGTGGGTGGCCCACTTGTTGTAGGCTGGATTGAGCAAATATAGCTCTTCGATTGATATATCGGCTAAATCAGCGGCAATCGCCAG
>JBNMQM010000010.1:0-87637 GCA_051278195.1 Candidatus Azotimanducaceae bacterium | reverse complement strand
ATGCGCGATTTGTAGCAGCACCTGAGAGAGTGAATCACTTTCTGGATGCCCACTTACTGGGTGGCGCGCGCGTCGTTAAGTCGGCGAACATTACGCCTTATCCAAATGAAGCAAAGCGATAACCTTGGTGCGTATTCTTTATGTTGGTGGAACCGGTGAAATCTCCCATGCCTGCGTGGCGGCATCCGCGCGACAAGGTCATATGGTTAGTGTGTTCAATAGAGGCACCACCCCTGGTTCACTTCCGGAGTCGGTAGAATTACTTCAGGGTGACCTGGGATCAGCTGCGCCTTACACAGCACTTCAAGACCGAGAATTTGATGTTGTATGCCAATTTCTGGCGTTTGATACGGCAGCGATTAAACGGGATATTGAAACTTTTGAAGGCAGGTGCAAACAATATATTTTTATCTCGACCGCTTCGGCCTACCAGAAACCGTTAACAAACCACGTCATCACCGAGGATACGCCACTGGGAAATCCATTCTGGGAATATTCTCGGAAAAAGGCAGATTGCGAGTTACTGCTAATGAAATCGAATCTACCGATGACAATTGTGCGCCCTAGCCACACGTACCGAACACGGCTGCCGGGCACCATCATTGACGGCGATCATCAAGCCTGGCGGATAAAGAATGAATTGCCGATTATAGTTCATGGCGACGGGCAGTCACTTTGGACACTGACTCATGCCGAGGATTTTGCAGCAGCGTTTGCGCAACTTTGTGGCAACCCGGCTACAGTTGGGCGAACGTTTCATATTACGGATTCCCAAGCACACACCTGGGACACAATTATTGCCGCTGTTGGTATCGCACTAAACAAGCCACCAAAAATTTTGCACGTAGCATCAGAGAAACTGATTCAGTACAAACCCGAGTGGACCGGTCCGCTGTTGGGTGATAAATCGAATTCAGTTGTGTTCGATAACCAACGCGTAATCGACGCAGTTGGCGGCTGGGAATGTACCGTCAGTCTTGCAGACGGGCTGCAAATAGCAGCGACGTTTACCGAACAGCGACTACAGCATTACGCGCCAAACCCAGAAACTGACGCATTGGTGAATCGAATTGTCGAAAGAGAGTCACGCCTCTAACATTCAATCGACTCAATAGAGAATAGTGGTCAACAAGCAGCAATCCCAATTTTCTGACTACATCATCGAACCATCGCTTACCTTATAATAGATCACCTTGGGTACCGGACCATCCCATGAACATCAACTACTCGATCGTTCACATAACAATATATGACTACTATGGACCTGTAATTTTTAGTGAGCACCGAATCATGTTCGGACCTAGAGACAGCCACGACCTAAGAGTATTGGCGACGGGCCTTCAGGTAAGCCCAGAAGCCGGTATTTCAATGATTCAAGACACATACTCGAATTCTATTGCCCTTGTGCGGCCAAAGGGCGAGTCGACACAGCTTAAGATAGTCTGTTCTTTCGCCATCGAGCACGCCACTAGTCAGAACCTCGAACTACCGCTGTTACCCGCTGCAGAAATTTTCCCATTTTCCTATTCGGTTGATGAAAGAGTAGATCTCGAGCCATATATGCGTCCTCATCACGACGACATTGATGGTGAACTCGACCACTGGCGCGGCAGTCCATGAGCAACGAGGGGCCAACTTACACCCGAGATATACTGGTAAAAATGAATCGGTATATTCGCGTAAATTTCACTTACCAGGCTCGTGATGAAGAAGGCACACAGTCTCCTGTGACCACGCTGGAGCTGGGCACAGGCAGCTGCCGCGATTTTGCGGTTCTTATGATGGAGGCGGCTCGACGTTTGGGAATCGCGACGCGGTTCGTTTCAGGATACCTCTATGATCCCATGCTTGATTCGGGCGCTAGCGACGGCCCCGCGACCGTAGGGTCGGGGGCAACCCATGCCTGGCTAAACGCGTACCTTCCTGGTGCCGGTTGGGTACCGTTTGACACAACCAACAACCTGCTTGGGGGGACGCTACTAATCAAGGTTGGCGTCAGCCGAGATGCTCGCCAGGCGGTGCCAATTTCGGCAAGCTGGAATGGCGCTTCAGATGCCTTTCGATCCCTGACGGTCAAAGTTCAGGTTATGCGGCAGAATTAAACCGATTAGCGACGGCGATGAATTGCCATTGTTGCTCTTTCAAGACAGGAATTTTGAAATGGACTACCAGGGAATTCTCGACCAGATTGGCGAAGACGTGCAAGTCGAGTTGGAAGGAGGTGTTGTCGCTCACTACATTCCCGAATTGGCCCGAGTTTCACCTAACCACTTTGGTATGGCGCTCTCCACGGTCGATGGAAAAACCTTCTCAACCGGCGATGCCACAAAACGGTTCTCTATCCAGAGTATTTCGAAGCTGTTTACGCTTACGTTAGCTCTGCAGCTAGAAGATGAAGGTTTATGGAAGCGGGTGGGCCGTGAACCCTCTGGCAGCCCTTTTAACTCATTGGTTCAGCTGGAGCGGGAACTTGGTATACCCAGAAATCCGTTTATCAATGCAGGCGCGCTGGTTGTAACAGACGTCATTCTGTCGCATCTTCTAGATGCTAAAATGACGGTCCTCAACTTTGTGCGAAAACTGGCGCAGGCACCTGACATCATATTCGATACCAACGTCGCCACTTCCGAACGAAAAACCGGTTACCGAAATGCTGCCATGGCTAACTTTCTCAAGAGCTTCGAGAATCTGCACAACTCACCGGAAGATGTAATCGACGCTTACTTTCATCATTGTTCACTCTCGATGAGCTGTGTTGAATTAGCCAATTCATGCCTGTTTTTGGCGAACGCGGGAAATACGCGGGAGCCGGGAACAGCTGTCGTATCCGCAAGCCAGGCAAAGTTCATCAACTCGATAATGTTGACCTGCGGTGCTTATGACGCCGCTGGGGACTTTGCGTTTCGGGTAGGTCTACCCTGCAAGAGTGGCGTAGGCGGCGGCATTGTCTGCACAATGCCACGAGAATTTTCAGTGTGCGTCTGGTCTCCTGGTCTTGGCCCCAGTGGTAACTCACACGCAGGCAAAAAAGCACTGGAAATGTTGACTACGCGAACGGGGATTTCAATCTTCTAGAGAGCAATTCTAAAGAGCAAGCGGCCTATTTCGCTCTCACGAATATCTCGCCTCCGTTACCGCACTCGCGTCTCCAGCCTTGACCGCCTCAAGCGACTCCGCAAGATCCGCAAGGTAAACATCGGTCACCTCAAAATGAAACGGTGATAGCATCAGATGCAACGCTTTTGGTGCCGATGTGAGACTCGTGAACCAGCCGCGTTTATACATCTGTTTGTAAACGGCAAAGACATTCACATCGCTGTGACCGAACGCGATCAAGCCTAATTGCGGCGAGCCCAACACGTCAAAGCCCAGCGCTTTTACACCAGCTTCAATCACTTCGCGAGCATCTGTCACCAGCTTATGTTTGGCGCAATAACCTTCTATGCCTAGATAGTTCATCACCGCCCAGGCGGCCGAAATAGCACCACCGGGACGCGTACCCGCAAGGGTCGGCGTGATCATTCTGCCGCCTGGCCAATCATCGCAGTCGAAAATCATGTGCTGATTCAGCGACACATCTCGGAACAACACGGTTGAGGCGCCCTTCGCGCAGAAGCCATACTTGTGCAGATCGGCGGACATTGATTTAACACCAGCGACCTCAAAGTCAAAGGGTTGAATTTGAGCGCCGTTCATTCGAACAAATGGCGCGGCGTAACCGCCTACGCAGGCATCAACATGAAGCCAAACATTCTTTTCCTCGGCTATTGCCCCCAGCTCAACAATGGGATCAATCAAGCCGTAAGGAAAGCTCGGTGCAGATCCCACCAGCATAATGGTCATCTCATCGATGGCACCTGCCATCGCAGCAGTGTCCGCTAGCAGATCGTCTCCGCAGGGTACCCGGCGCAATTGCAGGTCCATCAGTTTCGCGGCCTTGTCAAAGGCAGGATGTGCAGACCAAGGCACGACGATATTGCGCACCCCGTCTGCTGAGGTATTTGCACGATGGAAATCACGGGCTGTTTTAATCGCCATGGTGATCGAATCTGTACCCCCAGAAGTGATTGTTCCCGCAGCGTTTTCAGGGCCATGGAGCAAATTGAGCCCCATTTCAATCACCTCATCTTCCATCTGCTTTAAACTTGGGAAAGCCAAAGGCCCGAGACCGTTCTCGGACATATAGAGGGTGTAAGCTTCTTTCTGGACTTGAAGCACATCTTCACCGGCGTTGAAAACATACACAGCGGTTTTACCATCACGCCACTTCGCGTCACCTGCGCCACGCTCTATCATCTCTTCTTTTAGGCTTGACCAGTCTTGGCCTTGTTGCGGCATTGCTTTGCTCATGATGACTCGCCTCTGTTTCTCTTAATCTTCCAGTCACTATTTTTATTAACCTTCACTACACTACGTCACATGGCGCTTTTCCAATCACTCACGTTTGCGCAGGTTTTCCTCATACTTAAGTTTCTTGGCTTCGCTTCTCTCCGTGTTTTCCGCTCTCTTTTTACGCTTTCTGGCATTTTTCTCGGTGACGATCTTGGTTGCCTCAAGTTTCGTGAGATTAGAATGTTTAGCGAGTAGCTCGTCGACCTTTTCTTCGATTTTGGTCATTGTGAACCTCAAATTTTGTAAGTTCCGATATTACCAATGTTTACCGGCTACCGGAATCCCGAGATACACAACTCCTAGTTATACGGTGGCATAAGATTCCTATGGCGTTAACGGCAAAATCTGTCTCGACGCTTTGGTCAAAGTTGCCTATGTAAGGCTATTTGTCTTGCAGGTCGGTTTTTTAACTTCATGTTCAATCGCCGATTACACCTCTTGGTCTTCTTTATGGCGGCGATACCTATATAGACCAGTGCGGCTAAGCCTGAAAGCATTATCATTTGCGACAAAACCGAGTCTCGTATGAGTTCACCAATTACCTTTTTTGGAAGGTTTTCTTTTTGAGGGGCCAACCGTTTCGAGCCCCGGCACATAACACCCAGGTAAACCCTAGGCTTTGTCGACATCGTCCCATGGAGGTAAGCAGGCGGTTTAGACAGCAGGTAATGCGTTGTTATTTAGAGACCGGGGCGTCACAAGATGGAAATGGGTATGGCCTTCCGGAAAATTATCCGTCTGTGACATCAGCGAATAGCCGCGTTTCTCATAAAATTCTCTTGCTTCAAACTCAAAAGTGTCAAACATCGCAAACTTGCATCCCATTTCTATTCCCTTAGTTTCAGCGGCATCCATAAGACCATTGCTGCTAACCAGATCCGGGTGACTTCTGTGCCCTCAACAATGAGTACTGACTGAGGGTTCATGATGATTCTTATCCAATCGCTCAGGGCTTAAGTTTGGTGCTAATAATTCGATGCTAATAGTTCGGTGCTAACAGTTCAGTGACAACATACGCCAAGCTGAATCAACAGAGCACCCCCATTAGTGGGGGCGTGGTAGTGGGGGCTTGGTATTGAGAACATCCGGTATTGAGCGGCGCTCATCGACGCGACGGTTGATTGGCCACATCAAGACGGGCTAGTCACTTTCACGCTTCTGTTGGCTATTTCCGACACAGCCACTCAAACTGAGCACGCCGCTCTACAATACTAAGCGCGCCTTTCACCTACCCACAGAAGGTATGCCCCAGTGTTATGGCCAAAGTTCATTAGCCGTTTTACGACCGCTGTGAGCGTCATCGGCGCGCCCTTCAATGGCAGATCGCAAACTTGTAGACCTGCCTCGTAAGCCAATCTTTGGAACGACTGACGCGTAAAACAACTGATGTGTTCGTCGGGATCAAGGTACATATTAAGCAAAATCTGCGGCACTGGAGGGAGTTTCAGGTAGCAAAACGCATGGGTCACCCAGATCGTCACCGGGTATGCCAGCGGAACACCAAGATACAACAAACCGCCGCCAGCAAGCTGACCCGACAACGCTTTGGCAAACTCGACGGGCTCTGCGATATGTTCCAGAACTTGCTCATTGAAGACGATATCGAAGTCCTTTACCGGATGGCGAAAATCCTCAAGCAGGCAACTCGAGACATCCAAACCAAGCTTGTCGCGCCCATAAGCGGCCAGCTGAAGCTCTGGCTCGATACCGACGGCTTGAAGCCCGAGTTTTCTAGCTTCATCAACGACGATGCCGATGGCGCAGCCGACATCCAAAAATGTTTTGGGTCGCGTGCCGTGGCGCTGTTCATATACATGAATGATTCGTTTCAGCAAACGCCGAGCGTATTCGCGGCGATGCTCTTGGTTGTGCGTGTAGTAAGCAACACCATCCCAGTCAAAATCCTTTGATTCGTGATACCGAGTGGGAAACAGACTGTAGTGACGGCACCCGACGCAAAAACAAGACGGCACCGATTCACCTGTCACAGTCGAGGTGATACGCGCTTTAAGCTGCAAGGCATCACTGCCACAGACACGGCAGGCAGAGTTGGATATCAATTGTTCCACGGACCGAACACCCTCTAGATGTTTTTGAGACAGAATTTGCATACAGCTTTCGAATACGCCTGGAGTAAATCGCGCTGAGCTTGATGTTTACGCAGCGTGTGTGAGGCACTGAAGGAATACTAGCAGCTACGATTATTGATCCGGAAGCATTTAGCGGCGACACGAAAAATAAACTAAGGAGCAATGCAGAGAAAACTCTTTATTCATCATCGACACCTCACTACTATTCAATTTTATTTGAAGAACGAAATCGAAAATGGTCGATAGAAGAACAGTGCTCAAAGGCATCACCTCCGGTGCAGGCGTGCTAGCTCTAAGTGGTTTCCAGATTTCGGCAGATGCTGCTGCTTACTTTACCCACGGCGTCGCCAGCGGCGATCCGTTAGCAGATCGCGTAATCCTGTGGAGCCGTGTAGTGCCTGCTAAGCCAGACATCGAAGAATTTGATTGCGAATGGCAGATAGCAGCAACAGCTGATTTTACGTTGCCAGTCACTAGCGGAACGGTTCGTTCACTTCGCAAGCATGATTACACGGTTAAAGTGGATGCTCTCGGTCTAGAACCTGGTCAAAAATACTTCTATAGATTTATTTGCAATGGCTCTATCAGCCCCACCGGCGAAACGAAAACACTGCCGATAGGTGAGCTATCGTCCTATCGTATCGGCGTTGCCTCTTGCTCTAATTACCCGCAGGGTTATTTCCACGCCTATCGCCACATGGCGCAATCCCAGCTTGATCTTGTGATTCATCTCGGCGATTACATTTACGAATATGCCGAAGGACGCTATGCAAACCCGATTGCACTAGAGAAGCTCGGTCGGCACGTTGAACCGCAACACGAAATTATCACGCTAGAAGATTACAGAATGCGCTATGGCCTTTATCGAACCGATCGTGACCTTCAGCTTGTCCACCAGCGACACCCTTTTGTTTGTGTCTGGGATGACCACGAGCTGACGAACAACACCTGGCGCGATGGCGCGCAAAATCACAATGAAGGCGAAGGCGACTTTTACGAGCGAATGAAGCATGCAAGGCAGGCGTATCATGAATGGATGCCGATTCGTGTCACTGAGGGTGATCAAGCTCCCATCTACAGACAGTTCTCCATTGGCCAGTTGGCTGATTTGATCATGCTGGATACACGCTTGCATGCTAGACAACGAGGCTACTCGTACCAGCAAGACCTAGCCGGCAGCAGCGAACGTGAAATTGAGGCATTTCGCGAGCAACTTAATGCGCCAGACAGAACGCTACTAGGCGAAGATCAGGAAGCCTGGCTAAACGACGAACTTAAGGCCAGCAAAGCACGAGGGGCAACCTGGCAAATACTCGGACAGCAGGTGTTAATGGGTAAGGTCGGCACGCCCATGTTGACAAAAAGTGACTTTGGCACGGCCCAACTGACGGAGCGACGACAACAATATATCGACCGGCTTGCGACCATCAGCGATGCTGGCCTGCCGTTCAATCTTGATGCCTGGGACGGCTATCCAGCCTGCCGTAATCGCGTCCTTACTGCCATGAAAACCCATGGCAATAACCCAGTTGTATTGGCTGGGGACACTCACAATGCCTGGGCCTTTAACCTCAGAGACCCACAAAACCAATCAGTCGGGGTGGAAATCGGCACACCCGGTATTACCAGCCCCGGACTTGAGTCATTTTTACCTGCCAATAGCGACAGGCTAAGGCAAGCACTCATGAGCAGCAGCCCAGAGCTGTTCGAAGTCGATACGGAGCACCGCGGTTGGACTGAATTAACTCTGACGCCAACAAAGATGACCGCGCAATGGCATTTTGTTGATTCTATATTGGACAAAAACTTTTCGGTAACGAGCGCACTGCCCATTACTTGCGAAGTAGAGAAGAGACAGTTTAGCTAGCCGAGCGTGAAACTCTGGTCAAAAGCAAACGTCTTTGTAAGTCTAAAAGGTACTACCTAATTTTCTCCAGCGGCGACAAACCTAGTACCTCACGAAACGTACGGTGGAAGTGATGCAGAGGCGGCTCATTGCGGCCGAACATGACGTGCGTCAACAAACCGTTTTGCGCAGACTTCTGCTGTAGCTCACCCATTAGATAGTCTTCTTTCTCAATCGTGCTGCTAAACACTTCCATGGTGGACTCAAAAGAGGGAGGCCCGCGCTGCTCAATATCGTACACAGTATCCGCCGATACCTTACGTCCTCCTTCAGTCTTCGCCGCTTCTGCCTGATCAATCATCTCCTGCGAGTAGTAGGCAAAGATCTGTGAAGTAGAACGACCTGGATTGTCCGCTGCTGGATAGATCTTCACTAGCGTGCAGGTACCATTACCAACGACAAGTGTGATGTTCGGGTACAGGTAATAAAGAATAAACGCCGCACCCACATGGATGTTCCATTCCGCTTCCGGCATATCTCGAAACTGGGCAATCGCAGGGGACGCAGTGACAAAGCGATGGTTCCGACCAAACTCTTGCAAATGCAAATTGTTCCCCGGATAGACCTTGCCCAGCGTATTTTTATGCAACTTGCCAAAATGATAGGTTTCACCAAAGGTGTCATTCGCCAGTTTCCAGTTCAAGTTCATCGTGATGGTTTTCGCGCCACCGTGAACCAGGCTACCCAGATTATAAGACGCGATCTCATCCGCCAGTGGTCCAAGCAGCTCATCAATATCCAGTTCGCCGTCTGGCTGTGGATGCACCCAAAGCAGTCCATCACGCTCAACCGCCGGCAGCTGAATCAGACCGTTACAACTCTTATCAATGTCACCAAAATGATCTTCATCGGGAATCGATACTAGGTTGCCGTTGTTGCCATAACTCCAGTTGTGAAACGGGCAAGTGAACACGTTCTTGCGCCCGCGCTCGGCTTGCGCGACCCGCACCCCGCGATGTCGGCAGGCATTCAGGAACGCCCGAAACTCGCCGTTCTTATCTCGCGTCGCGAGCACCGGAGTACCAAAATCATCTACCGTCAGAAAACTGCCGAGTTCAGGCAGGTCACTGGAAAGGCCAATAAGCTGAGGATGATTCTGAAACATGAGTTCTCGCTCGTTGGCCGCAATTTCCGGGCAGACATATGCCGATGTCGGCATTCGATACTGAACCCCAGCATCAATATTCTTGCCTTCATCCAACTGCTGCATCAGCTCTTTCATGATGCGTACCTGTAGTTGCTGCTCCATGTCGGAGTCCCTATCTGGCCAATTGAGAAATCTTATTTCCATTTTTAGCCCTAAATGATTATGAGTGCAAGCTTGTGGGTAACGAAACCGAGCGGCACAATCCATAGGACCATCTATTGAACAATCCGGACAATTTAAGAAGGACAAGTCATGTTCATCCGAATCATCCAGAAAGTCGTCATCGTATTGATGGTTCTTGCGCTCACTCTGGTCGTTAGCCTCTACAACCGAGACATGCTGATGTACCAAATCATGAAACTGGGCGGAAGCGAATCACCACCGCTCGAGCTTCGAACCACAGAAGGGCCAAATACCCAATGGTACGACGACGACTACACCATCGAGAAAATTGCTGAAGGCACTTGGGCCATAGGCGAACCCCGTTATTATCAACAGAACTGACTTTCGCGAGCGCGCGGTTGTTGACCTGCCTTATCTGCGTGATCGTGCTGAAAGTAATCAACTCAGCTTCACTGAAATGGAGCATCTCGGCCCGATAGAAGGTTTTTCCGCGCCTACCTGGCAAATCGATCATTGGTGGGCACCGGGTGACGACGAGGTTCTATGGTGCATACCGGGTTAAGCCGCCCGGCCGCCAAAACTCACGCATCAGGATATCGAAGATTTGCAGAAGGCACTTGTTCGCATGAGGGATGGTGAACTTGTGGGCGAAGGCATTTGGCCCCAGAGCTTTTTGGTGAATGAGCACCTGACGATACTGGCCGAGCCGCCCTTTTTGCAAGATTGGGATTAGCCAAAATTCGGGTATTTTTTACTCTTCCCTCGACGCGATTTAGATCCCCGCACCAAGACCTACTATTAGTAATTCAGAAAAATACCCCAGATGGTTGATGCTCCTGCGGCTTCCCAAGCGGCACACTCCTTAAACACTATGTAAGTTCAGCTACATATTTTTGAAAACATAGGATGGCTTAGCATGAAGAATTTCAAATCCACACTCTCTACGCTGTTGGTAATGGTGACACTGACAGTTTCAAGCGCCCGCGCCGATGTGATCACGGCTACCTATAGCGGCGTACTGAAACCAGACGCCTTAAGCTTCCTAGCAGCTTAAGGCGTCGCGGGACCTACGACGCAACCTTTGTACCTGGACGACGCTTTTTCTGGTAACGCTGACAATATCTACATGGTTCTAGACTATGCGACGCCTTTCTTTTCAGCGGTATCCACTTCAGGTCTATTTATCGAAAGTTGGTTCGACATCTATGATGGTGCCGGCAATCTGCTTGCCGCCGACGATCAGTGGCCTACAGGTGCAACTGATCTGATGAGCGGTGATTACCAGGTTAATTTAGGACTTCAATTTTGGATGGACAACAGCATCTATGCGGATAATGGGATGGAGATGAGCCCGGGGCCGGCGCGCCCAACATTCAACTACATCCTATGGCTCATGTAGATTTTATAGTTCAAACACTTCAAGGTAACCCGCGCGGTCAAGGAAGGTCAGTACTGCGGCACAACCCCAACCGCCCCACATGACCCATGCGATGACATCGTCCCATTTACGGAGTGGATTATCACTGAGCTCTTGCCTGGTTTCGCCAGGCATTTCGACGAGTTCTGGATGCTGAATGGAAAGGTAAACTGCCGCAAAAAAAGCCACGGAACCTATGCCCAGAAAAACAAGCTTCGCTTCGTCCATAGCACTTCAATTCCTTAATCGTTGTTGAGTTGAGCGAGAGACAGACTGGCACGTTGAAGCCTAGGGCTCTAACGTGCCTTACAACTGCCTACAGGTCAGTAAGTCTCTTGTTTGGGTAGAACGCCAACATCATTTGTTCCTTAATGGACAAGGCTACTGCCTTACCAGCGCCAATTTGACCCACTTCGGTGTCGCCATTGTAGGTGCCGAAAATGCGATCCCACAGAATGATACTGCAGCCATAGTTGCTGTCACTCTGATTTCTGACCAGCGCATGATGAACATGATGTTGCTGTGCCGTTGCAAACACCCAATCGTAAACAGGCATGGACTTCAACGGCAGGTTCGAATGATTCAGTTTACCGTTCCACATACCAAACGCCGCTGAGACCGCAATCACACTATCGCTTGCACCCGCGAAGGCGAGGATCATGGGTGTACTGAGTGACAGAGCAAGATATTCGAGCGGATGCGTGCGGTCGCCGCGCATACAACTCATCTTAGTGATGTGATGATGCGTGGCATGCATGCGCCAAAAGAATAGCGACTCATGCTGAACTCGGTGCAGCCAATAATAAATAAAGCTGGAAGAAATTCGCAGGATCAGTGCTGCACCAACCAAACCCCAAACAGTCTCGGGCGCCATCGTAATATCTAACGGCGACCTGTCTCGAATGGCTCTGAAGCCCTCAGATACTGGCGTCCTATAATAGCCACTGACCAAAGGCCCCCACAGAAAAGCGGCCATAGCGAGCCAAAGTCCATCTTCAGCTAGTTCTTTTGGCTCAAGAAGCCAATCCTTACGCTTGCTCCAATATCGCTCGGCAACGATCAGCAGTGGGATAGGCAGCATGATCATAAAGAGTGCGTACAATTTATGATTCATCCATTCGCCCGTGACCATCGTTGCCACTAGGAACATAGAACCTAGAACCAGTACAGGTTGAGCGACGGTCCAGAGGATGTCGCTTACACTCAGCGCTTTTGACGCGGGCTTTCCTTCAATAGAGAACTCTTGTGAGTCCAATGTTTGATCGCTCATGGGTTTGACCTCTGTCGCCATAGTCGAATTAGATTTAGTCCGATTCTAAAAGCAAGAAAAGTGCCAAGGGTATCGATCGTACTGATACTGTTAGCGAACCGTTGCACGCAGATAACAACGTAAGTGATCACTTACGTGAAAGTCCATTATAAGCATACGTCTTAAGTCAGCTCTTTCATCAAAACCCACAACCGAACATCGAGCGATGAAGTCATCGCCCCGCTGCAGAACCTATTTCAAGCCGATTTTTCGCCCCGTATCTGGGCACTCAGCACTCTGTCGGTGCACCTATCTTACCTGGCGGTACTAACGACTCCCCTCCAACGAGAAGAACTTGGGGCGGGTAGAGGAAGACAGACGTGGTAGATCAAAACATTCAATGGCACATTCTTTGCTTCACCTTCGTATGAAATTAGCGCGGCTAACTTGGTTCGTTGGGACACCCGACGATGCCTTGTTAATAAGGGCTGATTCGCAGGATATCCTGATTGGTGACCTAGGATTTTTATTGCGCCATTTTGGTTAGCCGTTTAAGAAGGCTTGCTTTTTTGCCCCGTTATGAAGCGCTCATGTTGGGCGGTCTAAGGGTGTCTTTGCTTCACCTTGTGTTTTGGTAGAACTTTTGAAGTAGCTCAATTTAGGGTAATTATGAAAAAAATGTCCGGGTTTGTAGTTTCTGAATATGTCACAGCTGTCATTATTCTTGTGGTCTCTGTCGCAGTTGTGTTTGGCCTATATGTCAGCAATCAGCGAGATAATATGGTGGAAAGCGCCGAGGCGAGTCTTGAGGCCGTAAAGATGCAAGCCGCTGCTGCGGCAAAGGGCGGCAAACTGATAGCTTGCGATGATTCGTTAGTCGAAGCCGAAGTTTTGGCAAATGGATACATCTCACTCTCAATAAGACCCACACCGATCGACGAGTCCAATCTTGAAGAAGGCTACGGTGCTGGCATCTATGTTCATAGCAACAAAGAAGCCGATGGTAGTGACACCTTCGTCACCGCCGTGCGTCTACACAAGGCGATTAAAGAAAAAGACAAAGAAGCGCTTCGAGGCTTGAAAATTAAAAAAGAAAACAAAAAGGAAAAGGACATCGAGTATTCGATACTGCTGTCAGAAAATGCAATTTGCACAACCTCAGAGCTAGTGACAACCATTTGAAATCAGAAATTTAGGACTCAAAATTGAGATACCAAGGTCAAAAAAATAATAAGGCTCCGTTAACAACGATTAAGGTCACGTTTCGCAAAAGAGACTAGAGCTCCCGGTAATGTCGCCATGTTCACATCAAAAAACCTTCGCCGCATAGGCTAGATTGAAGGGTCATCTTTATGACTGCTGATCGGTGTCGCCATGCCAGTAAAATACATTCTCGGTGAACCGATATTAATACGGGTTATTGGCCCAGCGCACTGCTCTCTGTTTATTGTGTATTTAGTGCAGTTAGCACTCACACCGATGCGCAACCCATTGCCTTGGTGGGCACTGCCAGCCGGCGCTGTTGGTGCAGTCATTCCCTTTGGCCCGTTCCTGTTTGAATACCTGATCGCCAAGTGGTCAGAAAAAACGGCGACACCTTAGTGACTTAGGAGATTATCAGCTCACTCATTACAGCCCCGGAATCATAATCTCTGCTGGCGCCCCCGGACCGAGGGGAATCCCTAGAAATAACCAGAGCATTATCAGGACCGTGCCGGAAATCAGCATCCATACTGAATAGGGGATCATCATCGCCGTTAGGCTCCCGAGCCCAAAATCTTTTTGCCAGCGTTGCGCAAAAACGAGCACCAGAGGGAAATACACCATTAGAGGCGTAATAATATTGGTGGCACTATCGCCAACACGATAGGCCGCTGTTGCACCATCTGGGCTGATACCCAAGAGTATGAGCATTGGCACGAGAACGGGTGCCAGCAAAGCCCACTTGGCCGAGGCAGAACCGACAAACAGGTTGAGTAATCCCGAAAAGAGAACGATTAGCCCAAGCACCAAGGGCAAGGGTAAGCCGCTGGCACGGATTGCATCAGCACCATGAACGGCCGTAATTAATCCAAGGTTAGACCAGCCAAACATCGCAACAAAATGCGCTGCAAAGAAAGCTAGCACCAGATAGTAACCTAAATCTTTCATGGCTTCGGACATCATGTCCACAAGATCTTGGCTGGTTTTGATCGTCCCGGCCGCCCGGCCATAGAACCAACCTGCAGTCAAAAACAGAATGAGAAAAGCAGCAACCAACGATTGAAAAAACGGCTTGGCAACGCTATACCAAGCAGCACCTTGCATATCGGGGCCATCATTTAATAGCGGAGTACCCGGGCCAAACATCATTGCGCCCCACGCGGCAATCACCGCCAACATGGCAATTGCCGCATGTCGTAGGCCTTTGCGTTGCTGTTCGGTGAGAGGTGCGTCGCTATCCTTATAGCTCTCAAGGTCGATTTCGCTAGATGGTTTCCAAGCGCCGAGCCTCGGTTCGATTATTCTATCTGTGACAAACCAAATAACGGGTAAATACAACATGAGTAAGGCAATGATAAACCACCAGTTACCCGCAATATTCATCGACCAGCCAGCATCTATACCGCTGGACTGATAGGCCGATTCGGTGATGCCAAACAGCAGTGCATCCAGCTGTCCGGGCGCGAAATTGGCGGAAAATCCTCCCGACACACCGGCAAAAGCGACAGCGATACCCAACAGAGGATTGCGCCCGGCAGCAGCAAACACAATCGCGGCTAGAGGAATAACCACGACATAACCGGCGTCTGCCGCATGGTTGGACAACATGGCTATTAGGGCAACAAAGGGGGTTAACAGATGGGTAGGCGCATTTTTCAGAGCAGCCCTAATGGCACTGGCAAACAAACCACTACGCTCGGCAACGCCAGCACCGAGCATCACAACCAGCACATAGCCCAACGGATGAAAGTGCGTAAAGGTCTGCGGCATCTGCACCCAGAGACGCTGGATGTTGGCAGCCGAGAGCAAACTCACCGCTTGCTCAACCCTGGGGTTGCCGGACGAGTCGAGCTGTGTAGGGTGCAAAGCGGACAGGTTGAACACATCACTAATGACGGACAAGCCTACCAACCCTAAGATAAGGTAGAAAAATATCAGCACGGGATCAGGCAATCTATTACCGGTGCGCTCAACCCAGCCCAAAATTCTGTTCGCAGGAGTTGCAGAAACTAACTTATTCATCATTGCTCGACTATTCAACTGTCTATGGCGCGTAGTCTAACTCGCCTTAAGCTGAAGTTAACCGATGCAGAGGTTAAAAATTTAGGATCACACGTCTACTCTCTATATAATTTCCTTTAATGCTTCTTCCAATTTACTCGGGTCAAAACCTCATGGTCCTTGTTCACCCTGGTAGGCAACTTTGCCACCGTTACCGATGAGATAAAGCCTGTCAGGCAAAGCACCATATGCACTGGCAATTTTGTCGTCGATCTCATCAACGACGACAGGCATTCTGATTTTTAGCCGGATCGTACAACTCGTTGTCGCCTCAAGACGCTCACTGTCGTTGGTTGGATCAAGAAAGACGATATCCTCTTCACGGTTCAGGTTGACGACCCAACCATCTTCCGGATGTGCCTCGCGAATATAAACCACGAGAAAATCAACTTTTTCACCGTACTGCTCCCGCAACTTATGCAAGGGGTATAACTGAACCCGAAAGGGAGGTCAGGTGCAGGAACCGAATATCAGAGCGACGTCCGCTTTTCATCAAAATACTCCACTTGGGTGATGTAGAGAGGATGACTGCAATGCGATAGTAAAATTCAAGAAATAGTCAGAGATTCATGATGAATATCAGAACCTACCTCACGGCTTTGCTAATACTCATGTTGCCGTACAACAGGCTCATGCATCCATCGTGGTGGCCGATTTCAGCGGTAATATTAACCAAAATTCGCCTAGGCCATTTAATGGCGGCGATCAATTCTATTGGCTAGTACTTTTCCGGACCAGATGCCATCAACATCCAACCTGGCGTTACTAACTACAGTATTGTTGGACACTCGGTGCCGAGCCCTTGGACCCTACCCGTTGCACTTATTGGCCTGGTAGGAATCTTCGTTGCCAGGCGCAAACGCCAAATCAGCTAAACTTTTTGCCCTAGCGCAGCCAGCACCTCACTAATGTGTGAATAAAGGAGCAATCGACCGGCACTGTCGATTGTTAGCTACAAAGGTCGGACTCGAAGCCCACTGTCTAACAAAGCAATATCAGCCTTGCTATTCGAGTAGTACTTCCTAGTGTAGTCATTCTCGCCTGCTCTCTTTATGTAGGCATCTCTTGCGCGGAGTATGAACTCGAGTGCCGTTGTAGCTGAGCGGCAAGTTTCTGCCTTTCATTCTGAGAGCAGCATTGGCACAAATTGACGCCGGTGGCGTCGACAAACTGGTGAGCGCAATGTATCAGCAGTCCACTGCGGACCGCTTGATTGTCGCCAATCCGGAAAATGCTAACGCCTTGTATCGCGGCTACTTGGGCATCGGTCGCTTAGGGCTATCGGGGCTTCCGAGAGGATGGTTTTCAGGTACTAAAAGATTGGTTTGGGTTCATGCATGACGCGAAGATTCCCATGCTATTGGTGCATGGAATGGAAGATCCAACAGTGAGACTTTCAACGGTGCAGGATGCGCTGACCCGGCACCCGAAATTCCAACTGAAGGCACTGCCGGGCGTGAGGCAGCTGGTTTGGTATGCTGTACCGGAGAAGGTCATTGAAGCACTCGAGCCGTATATGCCAGCCTGATCTCGACGCGTTCTAACGATAAGGACCCATCGCTTGTAGTCCCAGCCGCATACCCTCTGTGTCAAACCCTGCTGCCAGTAATCGGCACGCTAACGTGTTTACACAGACTCAGAGATAAAGGTCGCCAACTTCCAGTGCAGTAATGGGAATAGAATCTCCTTTATCCCAAAAATGTGAACTCGACCGTAACCTTGTGACCGAATTGACTGAATTGCCAAACGGTTTTCGTTATCATCCGTCGCACATTTTCAGTATTTGAGGGGCACTTTATGCGCACGATCACAACGGGTTTGTGTTTGGTGTTATTTCTTTGTGGCTGCGCGACTTATGACCCTTACACTGAAGACAGGCAGGTCAGTAAGGCCACTATTGGCGCGGCGATTGGCGCTGGTCTTGGTGCCATAGGCGCTGCAATTGACAATCGCGGCGATGATTCTCGGACTCGTAATCAAAGAGTACTTGCTGCAGCCGCTGCCGGTGGCGCAATCGGTGGTGGTGTTGGTTTTTATATGGACAGACAGGAAGCCAAACTTCGCGCCGGCTTGCGTGAATCAGGTGTGCAGGTTGTTCGCGACGGCGATAATTTGATTCTTGTGATGCCGGGAAATATTACGTTTGCCACTGGCAGCGCGTCCGTCAAAACCGACTTTAGAAAAGTGTTGAGCTCGGTTGCTTTGGTTCTAGCCGAATTCGATAAAACTATTTTGGAAGTGACCGGCCATACCGATTCTACGGGTTCTGATACGTTTAACTTGCAGCTGTCTGAACGTCGGGCACAGTCGGTTGCCGTTGTATTGCAGGAAAACGAAGTTGCCTTTAAACGCATCCTTACCGCAGGCTTAGGTGAGTCTAGGCCGATTGCGGATAACAATTCTGATTCGGGACGCTCGAAAAACCGCCGCGTTGAACTGGTGCTGATTCCTGTCACAGGCTAGATCATAAGAGCCAGCGAGACGTTGGCTCTTTTTACTCTCTCGCCATGGCAATCGTAAACCGAGGGCCATCACCGGCCTCGACTTAGATTGCACCATCGAAAGCGACAAAGATTAAGATACTTTCCCGCACTGAATCATCAAAAACTCGGCAAATACGTCTTCTCTCAAGTACGCAATTTTTTGATAGCCAGGGTCTGCCGCAAGTTTTGTAAAGGACGCCCAATCTGGCCACTCGACTAAAAAATGCGTCCGGATCCCACTCGCCAATCAAGGACTGCTGGGGACGATAACCGTCAACCATTTTGACGCCAAGGCCAGCACGACTGAAATTAGGAGTGCGAACTTGAACCGGTCTAGGCAGAAAAAATTTTTGGGCAGAGCGAACACCACAATAACAATCCCAGTAGAGAGCCTTGGGTAAGTAACCCGTAAACTCCCAGGAACAGAGGGAATTGTCCGAATAAGTCTATTTTCCGACGTTTGTGCGCGTAAAACTCTCAAACTCACATTAAGCGAGTCACATTAAAAGCGGCATGCCGAAGCAGGAATGTGCTCAACAACTTAGCGACAATTATCGAGCTAATCTAGCTTGGCATTCGCTAGCAAATTAACGATGGGTCACCGCGTTCGATAGAATTCCGCAAAAGAAATAAGCCGTCTGTTTGATTCATCCCACAGAGCAAGATTCGCGAGCCGAAAGCTTTCCCAAAACTGAATCGATTTACCTTCCTGCAACATGGGATCTGATTCGTAGCAATCAGCCAATTTATAGTTAGGGACTTTTGGGTTTAAGTGATGAATATGGTGGTAACCGATATTACCCGTTGCCCAGTGAAGCCAGCGAGGGAGGTTGTAAAATGAACTGCCCTGTAGAGTTGCGTCCTTGTAGTTCCAAGCTTCCTTGCGCTCCCAGTAGGCCTCGTCAAATTGATGCTGGACGTAAAACAACCAGGTGGCGATCGCCGAAGACATGATCACTATCGGAGCAAAAACGAGTAAAACAGGCGTTGCACCAAACAGCGCAATCAAACCGCCATAATAAATCACCATCCCGAGATTCGTGCCCATGATGCTGAGCCAAATTTTTCCAGGTGCTTTTGATTGTTCAAACGGGTAACGCAGCATGACGACAAAGTAGATAGGCGCGAAGATGAACATGAGGATGTAGGGATTGCGGCCAATCCTGTACCAAACTCGACCCCAGAAAGGCTTCGCCTCGAATTCTTCTGTAGTGAGCGTATCAACATCACCGTAACCTCTGCGGTCCAGGTTGCCGACGGTCTGGTGGTGCAGGAGGTGCTGGCTGCCCCAGTAGTCGAGCGGTGTGTTGACCAACACGCCAACCAGGCTGCCAAGCGCCTTATTCTGCCAACTCGTCCTAGGCAGGTAAGACTGATGTGCGCAGTCATGCCCGATCATGAATAGCCGAACGTGAGCCACGGTTGCGAGCAGCGATACCGCAAGTACATATCCATAGGAAACAGGCAGCAAGACGAACATCAAGTAGACTGAGACTACGTACAGTAGCAACGTGTTGCCAAACTGAAACAGTGCTTTGCTATACGAAGACGACGCGAAGCCTCTCGCGATCTCTGAAGCCGATACATCGTCTGTCAATTCACTATGTCCTTGGGTGTCTATCGATCTAAAAAGTGAAATGCGCTAAACATCCCAATGACACCCAGTATAACCAATTTGAGCATTTGTCCCAATCGTGAGTTCAATATTAATTATTGGCCAATTTGTCTGCTCAGACCGCGCCGACCAAGCCCACTGACCCTGAAAGTGAGGTTAAAACCCAATAGTGACCCTAAAGCCTAGGCGGTCCTTGTCATCAAACTGCCCATAAAGCTCGCTTGCTGCACCATTGAAGGTATCACTAAAGAAACCCAGAGTTGTATTTGATGTCAGCTCATAGTCTGCGCTGAGCCGGATCAGGCTATCTCCATCATTTTGGTGACGGAGACCTAATAACTCAAACTTTAGACTTTCATTGAGAAAGTAGCGGCGCACCAGTATAGATACGTTAGTGTCGGTTTGATCGCGAACATAATCACCACCATCCAACAGTATTGACTGAAACAACTGCAGGCTAATAAAGGTATCTGTGAGACCCGTCCAATCGAGCCCGACAACGTAACCGAATTCGCGGCTTGACTCGACACCGTTGCTGTCCCTTTCATAATTAGGGAGGTTGCTGCTGGCGATGGTGCGGGTCGAAACATATTTTTCTGAATTGTAAGCAAGCTCAGAACGAACAATGAAGTCGCCGAACGCGTTACTGGCTGTTATGCCGAAGGTATGCGTACGTTCGTAGCCTGGCGAGAAGATCAGTCCGCTGCCTGTGAGTTCTCGTCGTATGACAGGGAAGTCGTCATAGTGGTAAAGGTAGTTAACGGTTAAATCCCAACCACCGGCGAAAATCGATAGCCGTGTCCCGATGTCACTATCTTTAATCACGTTATCCGGATGTTCCGCAACCTCTATTGAGTACGGAGCATCAGCGGGTACATTCGCAAGAGACGCCGTCATTTCGTAGCTCGTGTTGCTGTTAGCCAGATTGTGAACCGAAGCATCTGGTATCCATAACAACTGCAGGTCCCCGAACGGCAGAAAAAGCTCAAGGTTGACCATCCATATCGGAATCCGCGATTGGTCGAAGTCATCAAGTATAAATCTACTGAAATCCTGAGGATTAACGACGTCCAATAGTTTTAGCCCGTCAGCCTGACCCCAGACAACTTGCTGTTTGCCCGCACGCAGATTGGCATTTTTGAAGCCGACATCAATGTAGAGTTCACGCAACTCTAGTTCTAAGGCCGAACCAACATAGAGGCGCTTTGATGCAGCAGACAATGTCGATTGTTCAGGGTGGTCGGGATACAAATCATTAGAACCAAAAACCCGCGCGCGAATAATTGAGGTCAACGCTGTATAGGGCCCTAGCGCCCCGCTCAATTCAAATCGTGCCGAGACGCTCCCAGCTTGTACAGATGAGCCAGTCCAAACCTGCTCAGCATCGACAAGCACCGTTTTCTCCAGCGCAGCGGCTGACAACGCGAAGCCCAGCATTGTCAAAAATGCCGCCACCTGCACAGCTAAAGACACCCTCACTTGCAACGAGATAAGCATTACAGACCTCGCCGCATTTGACGAGTTTCAAACCAGCTATCTCTGACCTCCGCTTTATAGTCTACGTCGGAGAACGTGAACCGCGTCTGGTGACCGGTTTTGTGATTTTCAGCATAAAGCTCATGACTGGTCCAAATGTCATCGACCAGCCGAATGTCATTGACCAGAATAGTTTTCAACGAGTTGCCTTTGATATCCCAGAACTCAGTTTTTCTTGCCATCCAAATCTCCGGGTCAACCCGTATCAATACCCGGCCATAACCCAACTCTCGCGCAACCTGATCAGATATCGGTGTTCCTTCTATAACGAAACACTCAACTCCGCCAACTAACTCCATGCCGATACGCTTATAGGCATAATCTGCAAGATTAGGTTTATTTTCGTTCTTGATATCCTCATAGCTAAAGTCAGTACCAAGAAAATAGTCGCCCCGGTCGGACGCAGAGATGCGTCTGATTTTCCTGGCAGCCGGGAGATACAACCATTGGTCATCATCTTGTGCGCTTTCAGCATAATCGTAGGTCAGAAATGCCGTGTCCTTGACGTTCGTCGGAGACAGGTAAAATAGTACGGTTCGTTTGTCATCACCGAAGTATTTCCGGTATCCCCGCGTGGTTCTGGTTCGAGATTTGCCGCGCCTATCCATTAGTTCCATCGACAGCGTACGAGTCACCTGAAGCCCATCATCTCTCGCGACGACCCGCGCCATTATTTGACGAGCAGTGATTTCTTCTGCGTGGACGGGAAAAGCAAAACTCACCAAACCAATCGCGACAACAATGAGTAGCCCCGCTATCGAGCTTCCGCTCAGTCCCTTGTTACCAGACGTTGCGTAAATAAACTTCGGTCTTACCAACAGTATGATAGCCGGCAAAAAGGTCAGGCTGAACACAAACGCCGTGCTCACTGACAACGCGACAATAGCGCCGAACCGCATTAACGGAACCACGTCCGAAATCATCAGCACACCAAAGCCACAGGAGATTGCCAGAAGATTGAAGAACAGTGCCCGGCCTGTTGACGGAAATAGCGCAAGCATTGTTTCATCGCTATCATCACCATCGGCGTACAGAATGCGAATTCGATCGATGGTATGGATCGCAAAATCGACACCAAGGCCAATCGCGACAGAAGCAAACATAGAAGTTCCAATACCAATGTCGATACCCAACAGTGCCATGGTGGCGTAAACAAACAAGATTGAGATTGCCACCGGCGCCAGAGAGATCAGCCCTGCAGCGACTGACCTGAACACGACGACAGCCGTCAAAAATACCAGCGCTAGCGATACCAGGACGCTCTTAAAGTGGCCCTTGCCTACCCCGTCCACCCATTCATAAGTAATCATTGCACGACCACTTAGCGTTGCGGTCAGGCCTGGTTCGTTAAACTCAGTTGCTATGTATTGGTTGAGTGCTGCGACCAGAGGCTTCAATTCTTGATAACTGGCGCTCTGCAAATTGACACGCACATTGGCGCGCTGATAGTCATAGTCAATTTCTTCTTCAAAGTCAGTTGGATCGCCAGAGGTTGAATAGAGCAAGAACAACTGCGCGTTCAATACTTCATTATCAACGAGCCGATATTCGTCCGGATTACCCTCATTCAGTGATCGGTTCATTTGCTTCAGGTAGTCGACGACCGACGTGGTGCCACCAACAATGGCATGGCGCTCAATTTCCCGCTGGAAACTTTCGATCTTTCTTAAATAGTCCGGTCGAAACAGCGCTTCTGGCCGATCGGTTTCAATCATAATATCGAACACGCTAGTGCCATCAAAATGATCATTGATCATCTCGTTGGCGATAAACACGGGTTCTTTTTCGTTGAATACCTCGATTCGGCGATCATTCACTTCAACATTAGATGCGCCAACAATGCCGGCGCCGACAAAGACAAGACCGATAGCCACAATCGTTTTCGGTCGAAGAACGACCCAGAGTCCGACTTTCGTCATCAAATTTATGGCGATATCGCTCGCCTGACGACTAATATGGCGCGCCTCAGGATTGATTTTTAGAAAGCTCATGGCGGCAGGTAATATGGTCATTGAGTAGAGCCACGCGATCCCGACCCCGAATGCCGTGAACAGCCCAAGATACTGCATAGGTGGCTGCACCGACGAGATATACAAACCTAAAAAACCGGCTATCGTGGTCAGTGTGGTTAAGGTTATTGGCCGCCACATTTCAACCATGGCCGCGATCACGGCCTGATCATTTCGAATACTGGGCTTGTCGCTAATCGTCTCGTAATACGCAGAGAAGATATGAATCGAATCTGCAACGGCGATACCAATAAGCACAACTGGCATGGCATTAGTGATCACAAAAAATGACACGCCGCTTGCCACCATCAGACCAACCGTACCCAACACTGTCGCGGCGACAATCAAGTTCGGTAGAATCGCACCGGCAATGGTTCGGAAGGCCAAGAATAGAATGACGGTAATGATGAGACCCGCAATAGGATTAAGTCGCTGCGCGTCCGAATCAATATACATTCCCATATAACCCGTCACTGAGGCTTCACCGGCGACATGCACAGTCACTCCGTCAGGTAAATCGGTGTTGTTAACAAGTTCCATAAGGTCAAGGTAGGTCTGCTCAGCTGCAGATTCGTCCAATACTTCCGCGACAATCAATGTTGCATTGCCATCTCTGGCGACAAGGCTACCGAGATATAGTGGAAAGTCTTGCACCTTCTGCCAGATAGCCAGCGCCGAAAGAGCATTGTCCGGATAATCTTCGAAGAAAGGATCAACCCTCATGCCATCCGCCGTACCTTCGATGTTGTTTTCTGTGGCGATACTGACGACTCTTTCTGGGTCAACATTAGGCAAATCCTGCACCTGAAGTGAAAGTGCCTCCACTAACTGCAAGACCTCCGGGGTAAAGACGCCGTGCTCGCCGTCTCGGAAAACTCCGACAATAATGGGATCTGCGAGACCAAAAATGTCCTTCACCTGCTCTCGGTAAACCCGCGCAGGATTGTCAGCTGGGATGAAGGCATCCGAACTCGTATCACGAGTCAGCCCGGGTAAAAAGCTCGCAGCAACGAGCACACCCGTAAGACCCATGGCCAAGACGGCGACGCGAAAGCGAATGATAGTTTGAAAGAATCGAATGTTCACGATAGTTGCCCTATTTAAATATATAAGTGTATATGCACGTTAATGCAAAATTGAGTTTAGTCCCCAGTTTCTAGGAGACTAACCCGCGCCTTGAGTGCTTCGATTTCAAGGCGCTGAAGCTCTTGAAATTCAAAATACGAATTCTGAGTGCTGAGCTCGATGACCTCGGCCCAGCGTTGTAACTTCTGCCAAAAACTTGATGCTGCCATCTGCTTATCCTCCTGGATAAATTAACCAATATAGGTGTATATGCACTTATATTGGCATTGAGTGAGATCAAGGTCAATAATTATTGGCAAATAGGCTTTATGCCAGGAGTTACCCCAGCCAGAAATAGCCAGAAATAACTAGAAACAGAAATAAATAGGATCAGGAAACTTGCTTTCTTAGGCTCAACAGAGTGGATTCGAGGTCAGCCCAATTTTTTTCACCGAAGGCAGTCACAATCCTTTTCTGCGCTCTGCGCCAGTATTTAGTGGCTTCCCGAAATTGCGCCTTACCCCCCGCAGTCAGGCGTACTTCCTTAGCCCTAGCATCAGTCGGGGACTTATTAATGCTCACAAGACCCCTCTTTTCAAGCGGTTTAAGGTTTCGGCTGAGTGTTGTTCGATCCATATAAAGGCTATCCGCCAGTTCAGTAAGCTGGATAATACCTAATCGATTAAGATACCCGAGAATAGAATATTGAGAGCGTAGAATACCGCTCGGGCGCATCTCTTCGCTGTAGATTTTCGTAATAGCACGCGCTGTTTGGTGCAGATTATTGCTCACGCAATGGATGGGACTGAGGTAGTCGCTCATACAGGATTCTCGAACGTCGAACCCCAATAATAGATGCATATACACTCATAATGCAACCATGATCTAAGTTAGATAAACCTAGATAAAGAAAGGCGACTGGTGCAAAAAGTCATTTTCTTTGTTGCCTGTGGCATACAGCTGGGGCTGTTGAATCTCTGGCATGGACTTCAAAACCTGATCATAAAAGCTCTGATAGTTACCTTCAAATTGCCCTTCGTTCCAGACTTCAAGCAACGCACTGGTGAACAAGCCATGATCCCAGCCTTCGACGGACAACTGATCATCGCGGCAACCAGATATCAGCAACACCATGGGGCCCTCGCCGGTTTGAGAGGTCGATAGGCCACGCTGGATACCGTCATAGAACTGTGCATTCTGACCATAGGTCCGTTGCGCTTCAACTCGAGGCATATAGCGAAAGGAGGGTGACTCAGTGCCATAGAGTTTTAGTGCAAGTTCGCCGGAAGGCATGGTCACTTGCGGTTGATTTCGCGTCACCGTGCCGCTATGACAGGAGTCTGACAGAACCAGAATGCGCACAAGCGGATCAAAGGTTTGCCAAAGCACATTCAGTTCATCATCTATCAGCTGGCCGTCGAATAAACACCAGGTCTCATCAGCGCCATCTGCTTCATCGAAATTCACATCTCGCACCTGGCCACCATGACCCGAGTAACTCAAGAAAAAGATATCGCCTGCCGTTAGCTCCGCAGCTACAGCTCGAACCCCTTTGATCACCGCCGAGCGCGTGGCCTGAGTGGTGTTTAAAATGCTCGAGTCATAGCCAAGGCCCCCGGCTATCGCAAATAGGCTGTCTGCGTCTGCCTCACAAAACATGAGAGGACCCTCCCATCCCTGTCGCAACAAAAATGCACGCCACAGTCATTGCAACTTCAGCCACCATGGTACCGTCAGGGAATGATTCTGTTGACCTTCTCTCTGGGTCACTCAAATTAGGCTCGATCACAGTCTATGAGTGCGGTAGCCAAGAACTCCAAGCTCAGAATTTGAAAATGACCGTCGAATGGCTGAAAGCAGGTGGACTCGTGATCGAAGATGCCGGGGAGGGACACGCCGGCCTTCGCCATCTTAGAGTAGAGTCAGGTTCCGGTATTGAACTTAGAGCGGATGCTAAAGATAAAACTGTGGTGGTGAAGTTCAAATCGCAGCAATCGCTTAATATTAGCATCCCCTCCAAACAGGCCCGCCTCACGCACTATCAGGCAAACTGGCGCGTAGAACCAAATGCAGGTGGTTTCGTCTCGACTGCAGCCGATGGGCTAGTGGTGTTCCCTGAATTTCCTGAAGCAGGACCAGTTAAACTGGCGCGAGGCTAGACACCACTATCATTCAGCCAATTTGAGATTCACGTTGCTCCTGCATGAGGCTCCTGCAAGAGGCTCCTGTAAGAGGCTCCTGTAAGAGGCTCTGTAAAAATTACAGGTCCTAAAGTGACTAAGCGCCGCGGACTTTTTCTACTGCGATCTCTACCGTGCCATCGATGGCTCGAAGCGTCTTGCTCAAAACCACAAATGCAGCGGTGATAACAACAAGGGCAACACAAGCGCCCAGGATCGCATATGCTGCACCGAAGTGGTCGGCCGCTATTGCCATGGGAAATACACCCAGTGGGGTCAAGCCAAATGACATCATCATAAAGCTGCTCATACGGCCTCTGACGCTGTCATCGACCAATATCTGAACCGTTGCGTTATTGACGGTCTGGAAAGCACTCGCACATAAGTTCGCTAGTATCAGAGGTACCAGCGCATAGTAGAAATTACTGGTCTGGGTGAACACCGCAAGAAACAAGGCAAAGCCAATGACGGTCATGATCATCAGCCGCAGCCTCTCGGTCTTGTCGCCACGCCTCGCTATCCAGATGGAACCTAGAACACCGCCCACGCCACCAGCGCCCATCAGGATGCCAAGACCACTCTCACCAGTCTGCCAGTTCTGTTCCACCAACATCACCAACAGATTTTGAAATGGCATCGCCAAAAACATTGGCACGAGTCCAAAAAGAAGACAAATCATGACCGGCTTATTGCGCTTGATGTACTGAAAACCATAGGCGATGTCCGCCAACAAAGGTTTTTTACCGCCTTCCGGTTGAATGGCTGTATTGCGCTTAACGAACAGCATACAAAACACGGCGAAAGCATAGAGTAGCGTCGATACAATATAAGCAGCCACAATTGAAAACTGCGAAATGATGATCCCCGCCATGGCAGGACCTGCCACTCGACTTAAATTCATCGCCCCGCTTGAAATTGCCATTGCACTTTGAATTCGGGCGGGGCCAACCACATTAACGGTAATGGCCATTCTTGCCGGCATAATAAACGGGAAGGCACAACCGGCAACAAACGCGGTACATAGCAGGTGCCAAAATTCTAGCTTTCCCAGCACCAGCAGGCTGAGGATGAATAATTCGTTTGCGGTAATCAGACACTGACCAATGATGATCAAACGGCGACGCTCAACCCGATCGGTGATCGCACCCCCGATCATCGACACAAATATCATAGGAACCGCAACCACCAGGTTGATGTAAGCCAATGACTGGGCCAAACCTGTCAAATCCCAAGCAAGGATTGTGCGAGTCAGTATCTGCCCGTTCATAGCGAAGAAAAAGCCGACGTTACCGAAAAACAACCACCGAAATTCCGGAATCGACAGAACCGAGGCGGAACCAGACTTACTACTGGACGGCTCTGCTATTGGTGTTGGGTTTGGCGTTGGTGTTTGGGCCGTAATGGTCGTTATCCAGATCTATACAACAATCTAGTATAACCGAATATGCGATAAGGGATGCGCGGATTCCTAGGCATTGAACTCGGCGGTCAGGCGCGATTTTCGTACTTACTCCGGCGAGACAATGACGTCGTTCGAACCAGAGGGGAGTATAGCGTTTATTCGAGCATCTCTAACTCAAATTGACCGTAAGTAGCTTTGAGCCGCCAACATAGCAGCGCAATGGCCTGCTAGAAGCGGTGAGGTGAGGTGAGGCGCTCGTGTTGTCATCCGACCAAACCCGTTCAAGAGTTCGAGGGATGGTTAACACGGCTAACCCTGAGAACTTGCCGGAAGCAGGGTTTGAGAATATGGATCAGGCTGGTCTGCACGCATTGCTACAATACAACACAGACTCTATTGCCGCCAATCGTGAGTACGTGGGCGGCGTACTCAAGTGCGAGGACTGTCGATACATTTACACCCACGGTCATGGCCGCAGGCACCAGGCTCCAGTGCAGTTTTCGTTCAGCCAGACCAAGCAGTGTCGAATCGCTGCGCTCTGGCACACGCACGGCACGGCCGGTCATCACAAGTCGATGTTCTCGCCGTCTGATACCCATTCAGCCAATCAAATCGATAAGCCAATCTATATGGCTGATCACACGGGAACGATACGGGTTTATGAGCCCGGCTCAGCGGCAGGGGTTGTGGTATTTGAATCGACGTTGGTCGCCGCTACTGGTCGCTGAATTTATGGGCCAGCAGGAAACAGCCGAGTGGATCCTGAGACGTAACGGGTTTTGATCGGTCACATTGGAGCTGTTGCAGCAAAGTATGCCCAGCTTGCAACCAGCAGGAGCCACGGTAAGCCAACTAGCAGTCGAGATGTCAGATTGCTCGTTGACTCGATATTCTCGTCAGAGGTATCCGCCCCTTTGCGCAGGCTTGCTTTCAGCTCCTTCTTACGGTGCTTGTCGCGATCACGGGCCAGAGCCTTCTGCTGCTTTTTGAACTCGGCAATGCCTTTTTCAATACCCTGGGCAATGAGCTTCGTCTGCGCCTTGGTCTGCTCCGGGCGTTGTATGCCTTTGGCCAGCTTCAGTGCCTCGGCCTGAGACTCATTTGATATTTTTTCGTCTGCCACCGGGTATCCCGTCTTTGATGTTTGGAAAGTAAGCCATTACTGGTCGGTTTTGACCACGCATCAGCGCGAATTAAAGCCAGTCGTGTATCACGCGCTGCTTACAGGGCTGCAACGTACCACCTATCTTAACCCGGATCATCTGCCGTGACTGCGGGGAAAACCCGCCACATGTTGGTAAAAAAGGCCAGTGGTCGCTTTAGCCAATCAGCTTATTCAGGCACAGTGCTTAGATGATAACGTTCAACTAGAGGTGAGTGATGTTTAGGCCAGTAACATTGATCACAGTACTTTTTTGCCTGATGTCCTGTGGCGAGATCTCTGAACCAATAGAAGTAGAAGAACAGCAACAAACAGACACTAGCGCCCTTACGGAGCCAGCAACAACGACTGAAACTTCAGATACAGCCACAAGCCAGCAACAATCTGTACACTCGAATGCTCGTCCAGCGAGGCCTATGCTCAACTTGAGCCTTCCAGAAAATAAGGATCAAGGGTCAGACACGGCACTTGATTTCGAAAAACCTCAAGCCCTCCCTGATCTCTTCGCCAACCAAAAAGGCAAAGAGAAAAAGAAGCTAGCGGTGGGTGCAAAAGTGCTCACGGACCCTTCGAAGGGAATGAGTTACACCGAATCGATCAAAGGTGCAGAGGTAAAAGTAGAAATTCAGACCAATCAACATTAGCGGAACGAACTCAGAAACCTGCCTTGTGGCCTGACCTTCTTACATTTCCCTAGACTTCGACAGCAACATCTTCCGCTCGCCGACTATCGCGCCGTTGAATGTGGTTACGCATCCGTTCCTGACGTTTGCGAGTCAGCGGATACTTCCACAACAGCGGCAGTGCTAGACAGGCCAATATCGCGGGTATAATGCTATACAACCAGGCAACCGACATCTTTGCAGTAGCAGTGTTCTCTGCCAGAGCTGGATCGAAGCCAAACCAAGCAACAACGCTGGTGGCGATCAAAACGCCAAGCGCGGTGGCACCCTTGTTCACCATTCCCCACAAAGAGAAATACAGACCGGTGCGCTGTTCGCCGGTGCGTAATGTATCAAGATCGACCACATCCGCTGCCATCGATGCAGGCAGGAAGACCAGCGCACCCACGGCGGACCCCTTGAGCAACATAATGACAAAAAACAGCCAAAACTGATCAGCACCTAGCAAGGGGATAGGCGCACTCCAGAGAGACAGCCAGAGAATACCGAGCACCACTGTGCGATGTTTGCCAATACGCCTAGAAATTGCGAACCAGATAGGAATGGCCAAGCTGCTGGATAAATAGTACGCCAGAATAAAGAATGCATACCGATCAAAGGGTTGTTCCATCACAGAGCTGACGAAGAAAAACGATAGTGTCGCGGTCATGCTGACAGCGATCACCAAGAACAGTAGGCTAATCACCAGACGCCGATAGGGTCCGTTCGCCCAAATGACTTTCAAACCCCTACGCCAACTAACGGTGCCTGTTTTAGGTTTCCTGGGCGGTGGCTCTTTTACAAACAGAATTGCCGGGGCAGTGAGTATCGGCAATAGCACAATCACGACCGTCGCAATCGCCAGCAACGCATTATTGGCGCCAGGCTTAGCGAAGACTAACGACATCACCAAAGGAATTGAAAGGGCACTGAGCAAACCTGCATAACCGAATGCCTCTCGCCAACCGGTGATTTTCGAGCGCTCGTCATAGTCTTCGGATAATTCAGCACCCCAAGCCTTATACGGCAGATCAACCAGCGTGAAAGATAGATACAAAGCACTGATCCAAATAAACAGATAGAAATTGTTCACCGAATCACCACCCAAGGCGTGCCAAAAATTCACAGCGAACGGACTATCGGGTACAAACAGCATCCACAGTGACAACATCATGAGCGGCATGCCAGCGACGATCCAAGGTTTGCGACGACCAAATCGTGTGTTCCATCGATCAGAGGCAACGCCAATCGCAGGGTCAGTAAACACATCCGTCAATCTAGAAAGTGCTATGAGCAAACCTACGGTCGCTAGCGATAGACCGAGGTTTTGGGAGTAGAACGCTGGTATGTAAAGCGCTATCGGCAAACCAACAATGGAGGTGGGCAAATTCGCCAGCCCATAAATTGCCGTTTTTGCTCGGCTCAGTCCTGGAGCAGATGTCGTTTCTGTTTCACTCACGCTTGGTAGCTCATTACGATTGCCAATTTAGGTAGGGGGTGAGTTAGCCTTGCTTCTGCCAATTGATCAACAACTGAATGTCAGTTTTACTCGAACAATGACATCGAATAAAAGTACTGGATAAGGGGTTTTGCTCGGTTTGCTAGATAGCAGGCTGAACTAGGCAGCACCGCCCCTATGAGAACAAGGCTTTCTCAAAGAAGGCGCTGGCGTTTTCCATATTCAGTCAACTGCAGGCTAGTACAACTCAATCAGAGGGGAACAACGCTTCTCATGAAACCTTGCTGGTGATCTCATCCTCAGTCCAACCGACCATTTGAAGCTGCGTGGCTTTGAGTTCGGGTACCGGTGGCAGTGTGTATTTATTCGGTTCTGCGGCAACAATATCGGGAAACTTATCCGCGTTAACAAAAATATCGCTCCAATTTGTCGTTGACGTTCGCTTAGCCACTACCTCCACAACTTGTCGATAGCAGTGGATGCTTCCTCTTCAGAAAGCGCATTCGCGATAACAACGTATCCATGTTCTTCCAGGTACGCGATCCCTTCTGGCGCGCCCGGACTGAAATGCGGGACATGCTGATAGGTGATTTGAAGCGGCGCACTCTCGGACATGGTTTTTGACCCATTTCTGAGTAATGCGATTGAGTATAGGTAGTTTGAAGATTCACAACCAGTTCTTGTTGTAACGACAAAGTGCTGACTTTACGGCCATAGAACCGGCCGTTACAATCAAGAACAGTTGATTTTCGTTCGTTCGCTCGATCTAAGTAATACCTGCAACACGTCCTTTATCAATCGGAGTCCCATGTATGTCGCGCTCGCCAGACAACAATGCTTCAATTAAATCCTGTGTGCTAAAAGACTACACACATCCCCTTTGCCAATCGGTCCTAGATGGCAAACTCTCAACAGATGGGTTCTGGTTGCAAATAGCCCAAAGCGGCACCCCGCTCACCGAAGCCGATCCTGACCATGACGATTGCAGCCTGATCACATTTGTTTTTCAAAACGACACCGAGGCAAACACCATTAGCGTCGAAAACAGATTTGGCCAGCCCGTTGACCAAAAAATGCAGCTGATTGACGGTACAGATATTCTGCATCTAAGTTACCGGCTCGAAAACGATAGCCGACTAAGTTATGCATTTGTCCACAACATGCCACCGGTCAACATGGACACTGGTGATACGGTGGAAAGAAAGGCTTTGCTCGATTTCATTGAGTCCGCGAACTTCATACCCGATCCATTTAACACCCAACGGTCTCCGCCTATTAGTCAAAATGGTGACGGATCCCTCTTAGCGTTGAAGGATAGCCTGTCGGATGAATATGCGAAAAAAAGAGCCGGCATACATCTAGAAATAGACAGGGGCTGGTTACACGAAGAAGAGTTTGTCAGCGAAGTGCTCGGTAACACGCGGAAAGTTTGGATCTACACACCCGCTGGCTATGATCATTCAGATGAGATTTATCCGGTGCTCTTGCTGCTAGATGGTGCCACACAGATTAGCGTTGGGCACACCCATCGCATTCTGGACAACCTGATCGCAGACAAAAAAATTCCACCGTTGATTGCAGTCTTTATCGATAACGCGGCAGAACCGGCTCGAGACCTTGAACTGCCGTGCTCGGATACCTTTGCTGAGTTTATGGAAAGTGAACTTATCCCCTGGCTCTATCACCACTTTCCAATCCGCTCCTTGCCAACAGACTGGTATGTCACGGGTGTCAGCTATGGTGGCCTGGCTTCTCTGTGGCTGGGCTACAAAATGCCGCACCAAATAGGCAATGTGATTTCCCAGTCAGGTTCATTCTGGTGGGGAACAGGTTATCCCATCGGGGAAGCGGTAAATCCGTCAACCGCAGACTACCAGCGGCAGTTGATGATAAAAACTATTGCTTCAACCGACCGTCTCCCCTTAAGAGTCTGGTTAGAAGTAGGGAAACTCGAGCCTAATGAACTCATAGAGTCCAATCGTCTCATGCGAGATGCCTTACAAGAAAAAAATTACGACATGGTTTACCACGAGTTTGGTGGCACGCACCAATTTTCACACTGGCAGACCAGTTTACCACTGGCACTCATGCATATGATGGGGCTCTAAATCTTCAGCTTCTTGGGCTTTTTGGGTTTCTTAGGCTTTCTGGCAGGAGGAACACCATTTGATAGGGGTACGTCATCGCTGGGATCAAAGTGATCAATAACCTCACGCGGAATGACGTGGCGAACCAGCTGCTCAATATTACGCAGGTTCTCGAACTCATCTGCGCTCACCAGCGAAACAGCCTCCCCGATCTTGTTTGCTCGACCGGTTCGACCAATCCGGTGAACATAGTCTTCGGCAACTTTGGGCAGATCGATATTAATCACGACAGGCAGATCGCCAATATCCAGCCCCCTGGAAGCAACGTCTGTGGCGACTAGAATTTTCAGTTCGCCGGTTTTGAACGCTTGTAAATTGCGCAACCTGACAGCCTGACTCTTATCACCGTGAATCGCTCCAGCTTCAAGCCCAGCCCCAGAGAGCTCCCTCGTTAGACGGTCAGCACCCTTCTTGGTGTTTACAAATACCAAAGCTTGTTCCCAACCATTTTCTGCCAACAAAAAAAGCAGCAGAGCTGTCTTACGCTTCTTATCGACTGGCGCCAGCCACTGCTTGACCTTTATCGCCACAACGCTCTCGGGGCTGATGCTGATTTCTACCGGTTGATGCAGCATGCGACTACCAAGTTGCTTAATCTCAGCCGACAGAGTCGCCGAGAACATCAATGTCTGCCGCTTTCGCGGGAGAACGTCGAGCAACCGGTTCATCTCGTCGGCAAATCCGAGGCTCAGCATGCGGTCTGCTTCGTCCAGCGCCAAAATTTTCAAATGATCAAACTTCACCGCATTCTGTTGATAAAGGTCGAGTAATCGTCCCGGTGTGGCCACCAGCAAATGAACACCCTTGCGCAAGGTCATCATCTGAGGGTTAATCTTTACTCCGCCAAAGACAACAGCAGAACTTAGAACAGAGTGCAGACCGTAAGCTATGATCGACTGATGCACCTGAACGGCGAGTTCTCGCGTCGGCACGAGGATCAGCCCTTTAACCTGATTTGACCCAGGGCTAGGACCTGCACCTAGCAGATCCAACATTGGCGCAACGAAACCTGCGGTCTTGCCGGTGCCTGTCTGCGCGGCGACCATGACATCTTTGCCTTGCAGGACCACGGGTATGATGTGCTGCTGCACAGGCGTAGGTGTGCGATAGCCCGCGGCGCCAAGTGCCTGCTGGATTGCTGTCGATAAACCGAGGGATTGGAAATTCATTGCCGTCACACGTCGTTCTGCCTTGTATTGATCCTAAGATTGAATATTGTCGAGACGCGCCTGGGGAAATGTTGAGTATAAACTATCCAATCAACGACGTGCTAAGAGCAAACTATTGCCAAATATTTTATCATCACCTAGTATCCAACCAACAACCTAAGAAGGACACTTGTCATGAAAGCAATACTCTCGCACTCCTTTAAACTTTCGTTAGGCTAACTTAGGTTTCTCCTGTCGAATCCAAACACGACAGATAACACTCAATAAACTTTAAGATGGCCGGCGAACACCCTGTTCGCATCTTGAATAGATTGTTATTGACGATCTAAGCAGGCATTCATCTTGAAAAAAATAGATAGTTATCAATATTTCTTAGGTTCCACATTTTACTTTCGGTTTTGTTGGGCTCTGATGACCACGATTTCGATGGTGTATATGGTCACGGTGGCCGGTCTTGACCCACTACAGATGGTTCTGGTTGGAACCGTTCTAGAACTATCAGGCTTCCTTTTCGAAATACCAACTGGCGTGATTGCGGATGTTTATAGCCGCCGCCTATCCATGATCATCGGCTACGTGATGGTTGGTTTAGGCTATGGATTCATCGCATTTTTTCCGAGCTTCGAAATAATTCTTGTTAGCCAAGTCATCTGGGGAATTGGTTTCACTTTTTTGAGTGGCGCCAGCCAAGCGTGGATCACAGACGAGCTTGGTGTCGAGCGCGCAAATCGGTCCTTCATCCATGCGAGTCAAATTGGCCAGATAGGAATGCTCGTAGGCATCGCACTGTGCGTCGCTCTCGCAACCATCGACCTTGCTTTACCGATTCTTGTTGGCAGCCTCGGACTTGTTGGCCTAGGTGTTTTCTCAATTTGGTTTATGGATGAAAAAAACTACCGTCCCCTTGAAGATACAGAACGATCATCTTGGCGCCAAACAAAGGCGACACTCTCATCCGGTCTCAGCATCGTATGGGCAAGCCCAGGACTTTTAACAATACTGGCTATCGCTTTTTTTGAAGGTATGTTCAGTGAAGGTTACGATCGATTGAACGTCCCCTTTCTGATTGAATCGTATGAGTTCCCACTAGTTGCTGGCATGGACTCCGTAATTTGGTGGGGAGTGATGAGTGCCGGTGCAACTATTGGGGCATTTCTTGCGCTGGAATGCGTGCGTCGATATGTCGACACCTCTGACTATCATCGCGTCGTAGTCATCTTGACCGTCGCCAGCGCCCTGTTGATCTTGTGTGTTTTTGCCTTTGTACTCGCTGGAAACTTTTATTTCGCGATTGTGAGCTACCTTGGCATCGCCATTCTTCGTACCATT
This sequence comes from Candidatus Azotimanducaceae bacterium, assembly GCA_051278195.1. Lineage (GTDB taxonomy): Bacteria > Pseudomonadota > Gammaproteobacteria > Pseudomonadales > Azotimanducaceae > JAHRVQ01. Next base: position 51,831 of record JBNMQM010000010.1, on the reverse strand, counting down.
AAAGGACCACTTACCACCATTTGGCTGAATAGAAGTCTTGAGTCATCAACCAGAGCAACCATTTTTTCAATGCAAGCCCAGGCTGACGGTATCGGTCAGGTGGGCGGCGGACCCATTCTCGGTGCTATCGGTACGCTTGTTTCTATAAAGGCAGCGCTAATAGCAGGCACATTCACTCTGATCCCTGCGATACTGCTTTATCGTCGAGCGTTGAAGAGAAAATTGCCGTGAAATTCCTCTAGGTTTCGTTCGACACCAAGACCTAGAATGTAATCCTGTTCCCCACTCCCTATAAGGACCGTGTGTTCCATGGCGCAACAGGATCGATTGATTTATCGAGAGTTTCTTACCGATGCCGGCCTGCGAATTGTCGCAAGCGCTATCATCGGCGTAGCCACGGCATTGGCAGTTTGGTTACTCACCACCGGGTCTAGCCACATATTCAAGTTTTGGCACAAGAATGCCGCTAACGAAATCCTGTCGCTGCCGACCGTCGATTGGTTGATCTATTCTGGCCTGGCCCTGCTCATTGGGTCACTCATTGTTAGCGCCCTTTTAAAATCGCTACCAGCTGGCAAAGTCTCTGCTCCACCCGACACATTGCACTCTCTTGCAGATCCAGACCATCGCGTGCCACTCAAAACAAGTTTGATCTCAACGCTGATTGCCGGCGTCAGTACTGCCAGTGGTGCATCTGTTGGACTCTATGGGCCGCTCATTCATTTTGGATCCTTTGTCGCTGAAGTGATGCGACGAGTCATGGGTACGGCACATATATCTTGGCAAACCTTGGTTGGCTGTGGCGTTGCTGCGGCGATTTCAGCTGCCTTTTTAACCCCCATTGGTGCGGCTCTTTTTGCGACAGAATTTGTCATGCGCAGAATGAATCTGCGAGATTTTCTACCTCTAGCGGTCGCCAGCTCTTCAGCCTGGGGAATTGCATTGGCCATGAACTCAGAGCCAATATTCACATTGGAGACTAGTAATTTTCAACTGGGCATAAGCAGCCTCGTCACCGCAGCCATTTTAGGCATCGCCTTGGGCTTAGTCGCCATCGCTTTTACGAAAGCCCTTGAATTATTCGTTCGTGAATTACCGAAGCGAACCCCCCTGCCCGCACTAGGTCCAGTTTGGGCTGCTGCCGTGCTATTTTCTATCGCAGCCTTTATGCCCCACGTACTCGGTACTGGCATAGACTTTATCCAGAGTTTATTCACCACACGGTATGCCACGCTTCTATTGCTGTTACTGCTTGCTGCTAAGTTTCTCGCCACCGGCGTCAGTGTGGCACTTCGATTTTACGGCGGTCTGTTTGCCCCTAGCCTATTTATTGGAGCGGTGGTGGGTGCAATTTTCGGCAACCTGCTTTTAGCGACACCGCTTGCATCCATCCCAGACATACAAACATCAATCAATGTCTTCCCCGTCATCTCAGCCTTTGCTGTGGCAAGTGCGCTAGTGGGCGCGCCTTTTGCGGCGGCTATTATTATTTTGGAAATGACCCAGAGTTATCAAGTGGCTGCGCTTGGTTTCTCGACCTGCGTGATCACCTGCTATCTATATTCTGGCTTTATGGGGCGGTCGTTCTTTGATCGACGACTACGAGAACGAGGCCTGAGTTACGAGGAGTCAACGCCAGTTCGCCGCTTAGGCGTGACACCCATTCGGCAACTGGCGACGTCACTAGACGACATCCTGCACCAGGATGAGCAGGAATCAAAAGAGCTCACGAGACTGCAGGCTGTCGTTAACATCCAGGGTAAAAACCAGAGCCAGAACCAAAAAGGGGAGAACGCTTTAATACTGCCACCCGAAATCACAGCACTTGAAGCGATGGATGCAATGGACCGTGCTGGCGTTTATTTCGCTGAAGTAGATCTAGCCTCAATCGGCATAGAAGACGAGCGACGATACGTGCATCGTGAACGCTTGCATGAGTTGGCTTGGGAATTTACTCAAACCGATTCCAAAGCGAATGTATTAGGCGCAATGCAATCTAGAGACTTTGTGTCACTCTATGAAAGTAACCTCGCCAGAGAACTCAACATAGAAGAACTTGAGACATTGGAATTGTATGGGCGTCTTCGTGTCGTAAAGGCCGGAACAACCCTCATAAAACAGGGCGAAGCCTCGAGAAACTTTTTCATCCTGAATGCGGGACTTATGAAAGTCAGCCTCCCACGTGCAGAAGGCGGCGCCGATGTGGTTGCCTGGTTACGCTCCGGAAGTGTATTCGGAGAAATGTCGTTCTTAACAGGAGAACCTCGCTCAGCTGCCATCCAAGCAGAATCAGATTGTATCGTGCAGGAATTTTTACCGGAATTTGTTGGCCTAGCCGATGGTGAATCGAGCATGGCGAAAGCGCTCGCAAAACTTGCCAAACGTAGAGGCATCAAATTGTCCCGCTAACGCATTTGCTATTGCAAGCAGAGCAGCTTAATTTATACCTAGCCATCAAATTCATGCAAAGACGGGAGATGTCCAAAATGGAATCCAGCACATCAACACCAGCGCGTACCGCGGTATACAAGGGGCCGATTACAGACACATCTCGCTGGGAAAATTTTGAACCACGGCCCGATGACATTTTTATCTGCACACCGCCCAAATGCGGGACCACATGGACACAGGCGATTGTTGCCATGCTGATATTTGGCACGCCGGATCATGGCGAGAAACCCGGGATTATCTCCCCTTGGATTGACGCCGACTTTGCCCCGATCGATGAATATCTAGCGCAGATTCAGACTCAGAACCATCGGCGATTCATCAAGACACACACGCCATTGGACGGCATTCCATACTTTCCGGAATGCACTTACATCGTCGTGTGCCGAGATCCGCGTGACGTGTTCTTTTCTATCAAGAATCACCAGGACAATATGGCTGATGAAAGCCTTGCCGCAACCCTGTTGGAACGGGGCGACACTGAATTTGAAAGCTGGGTGGGCGGTTCTTTCGATCCGGAAAATTTCGATGCCCAGACACTGGAGACACCCACGCACTTTCTAAAGACTTACTGGGATTACCGGGACGCACCCAATATCCATCTGTTTCACTACTTCGATATGAAGCAAAACCTAAGAGGACACATCGCTGGACTTGCGCAGATCTTGGATATTGCCCTAGAAGACTCGCAACTCGATGCGATGACGGAAGCCGCGACATTTGAGAACATGCAGGCAAAAGGCGATCAATTTGCACCAAACGCTGGGACTGGTTTATGGAAAAAGGACACCGCCTTTTTTGCGAACGGCAAGAACAGCCAGTGGAAGCACAAGCTGACGCCTGCGCAGACAAAACTTTTCGATGAGAAAACAGTAACGTTACTTGATGAACATCAACGGGCGTGGTTACTACGAAGCTAAAACCAGCCTAGTGAGCCATTCATAGAACCGCTTGAATCTCGAGCGTAGGCAAGAGAGACTCGTGTTTTCTATTTAGGCACCCCTATGAGTGAGTCACAGAAGCTAATCCCATCAACGATTAAGGGCATGCACCACGTGGGCGTAGCGGTAAGTGACGTCGCAAAATCGCTCGATTTTTACCAATCAACCACTTCTCTTGACCGCCTCGACCGCGATTGTGTCAGTGGTTTCTTGCCCGAGTCACCCGCGCAGTCCGCGGTTCTCAAGGCGCCCAATGGCTACCTTCAGTTGATGCAATTTGAAGGTGCTGCGGATATTACTGAAGTCCCCGTTGAGGGGCCGGGCGTCACTCATCTCTGCTTTCAGTCCCCAGCGGAAGATGCGCTTTTTAGCAAGTTGATTGATCATCAGGCGACGTCGGTTAGCATCGCCGAGCCGCCCATCGATCTAGGCAGCGTGGGTGTACGCTATGGCTATGCACGAGACGCCGACAACATCATGTACGAAGTTGAACAACTCGACGAACCCCCTTTTGAGGGCCCAATTTGGTTTGCGCATATCGCCCTAGCAACCCCGGACCTAGATCGCTCGGTCGCGTTCTATCGAAATCTACTCGGTGTCGAAACCTATCGCCACGCGAACAAGGTCATCGGCCCTCGCTTTGATGAGGTCACCGGAATCAAGGATGTGCGCTTAAGAGTCGCGTGGTTTAACACAGGCAATATGATCTTAGAAATCTGGCAATTCATCACGCCAAAAACCCAAGAGGCCAGTGCTCCTTTGCCATTTAACAAAATCGGCTATAACAAGTTTGCACTGGAAGTGGGTGACCTTAAAGCTGAATGCCAGCGATTGCGGGATATGGGTGTTGAGATGCTAAATGAGCCGAGTGAAGAAAATGGTGTCACTGAAGTTTATGCACGCGATCCCGACGGCAACCTGTTTAGCTTGTTGGAAATCAATTCAGATGCGGTACCAAGTGTGACTGATCTCAAACAGATTTCATGGTTGCCTTCGCCGTCGAATCCAACCGCTGGCCAGTAGCTGTTAGAAAAGCCTATTTAAAAAAGCTGAGTCAGAAAATCTATTCATTAAATCTACTTAGCAAAGAAACTGAGTAGAACTTTATTCACCATATCTGGGGTTTCCAGCATAGGGGTATGACCAATATCTTTGATTCTGCAGACCTCGAGATTCTTGACGTAATTCGGCAAGTCATCGATAAACGCTGAAACAAAGGTCTGGTCAGTTTCGCCCCAAATCAACAAGCCGGGCACGTCGGTGCTTGCGGTACGAGATGGCCAATAGTCCGCGTCGCCAATTGCACCCAGCTCAGGAATATTGGCTCGATACCAGTTGATGGCAGCGTTTACGGCGCCCGGTTGGGCTAAACCTTGCCTAAATATTTCATCATCCTCTTGCGTAAAATGTTCAAGCTTACGGAAAACCGCGTAGGCATTTTGCCAGAGAAGGTGCGAGCCGTTTTCGGTCATTAATTGATTCGTCTTGCCGCTGCGCATCGACCACATATAGGAAGAACGTTTTTGCTGGTCCGGGTTATGTTCGAGGAGACTCAGCAATTGATTGGTAGGCGGCGCATTGATGCCAACAACTTTGTGAAGCCTTTCTGGATAGTTCTGCGCATAGGACCACGCAAGTGCACCACCCCAATCGTGACCCACCAGATAGAACTTATCGTCGCCCACTAGTTGCTTAGCGAATTCGTCGAGTTGCTTGGCCAGGTTCGACAGCTTATAAAGGCTGAGATCTTCTGGCTTCGAAGACAGATTGACGCCTAAACCATCTACCGCGACGACACGATATTGACCCTGCAGCGCCACCATCTGATGGTGAAACGAATACCAAAACAAGGGGAAGCCGTGAAAGAAGATAACAAGCGGACCTTCACCCGCTTCCGCGTAGTGGAGCCGTACGCCACCAGTATCGAAATAGCCTTCTGTGAAGCGCGTCACTTTTTGCGGGTTCCGATCAACTCATCTCTAAGCTTTTCAGGATTCGCCACCTTCTCCTTTTCACGATCTGCCACTTCAGGAGGTACATAGTAGTGCAGTCCATCCCCTGTATAAGCCTCCCACACTGAGATCGCCACCTCATCCGCAGAAAGGGTTCTGCCCGCATCTGTCCTCCCCTCGTTCGCTCTTGCCAAATTCGTCGCAGGCTTCTCACGACCCTTTGAAAAAACCGTCGTTTCCCAAAGCGGCGTATCAATAATACCGGGCGACACGTCCGCCGCTCTGGAGTCATGACGGCTAAGCTCAACGCTTAATGCTTCTGTTAGATTTTTCACTGCCGCCTTGGTGGCACTATAGGTCGCCAGTCCAGCGGTACCGAATGAGGCAGCGGATGACGCAGTGGTAAAACATAACGAATTGGGTGTTTGCTTAAGGAGATCCATCGCGGCATGGACACCGTTAAGAACGCCAATAAAATTAATGTTTACGGTATCGATAATTTTTTGAAACGGAATGTCCGCGATAGTACCAAAAACGGCGATGCCGGCATTGTTAAAAAGAATATCCAAGCGATCATCAGCATGGATCGCAAACTCTTTGATCACATTGTCATAGGCGACCTTGTCCGCCACATCGAGGTAGGACGTAAAACAATCGTTGTTACACTCTTCTTTTAGGGAAGCGAGCCCCTTCTCATCTACGTCCGTTGCACCGACAAACCAACCGCGCTGATGAAATTGGATGGCGGTCGCTCGGCCAATGCCGCTTGCGGCACCCGTAATAAATATTGTTTGCCTTGTCATAATGAGCCTAAATAAAGGTAGTGCGAGTAATCTATCGCAAAATTAACCAAAGGCGCACCTTGCGTGCGCCTAGGAATAGCCCCGGCGGATTAAGACCCCGTCCGTCGAACATGCTCTACTTTACCCACCGTGATAAGCGATTCCACACAGTCGCGAATCGAAATGTCGAGAGGGCGAAATTCCATATCGAGCGCTTCTCGAATGCGATCATTGCGTAATTCACAACCGCCCCAAATAGCTCTGAATTCAGCCTCTTTTGCCTTTACCTTGTCGGGCAGCGGGTCAACGAGTTCCGCACCAGCAAAGCCTAGTTCAGGTAACAGTCGATCAATACTAGCGCAAACGTCTTCGACATTGCGGGTCTCTGTTGACCAGGCAATGAAACGCTCGCCGTTATTCACATTCACGCTTTCAAGCATCCGAATGTGCGCCTCTGCCACGTCTCGAACGTCAACCGTAAACCAGGCCCGATAAGCGCCCACGACGTTCTGTGAGTATTTGCCTAAAAGCATGGTCTCAATATTGTGCTGCCACGCGGCGTTTTTTTGATGGGCCGATTGGATCGGGCCAACATTGTCGCCAGGGCAACAGGTAACTGTATCCCAGCGACCGCTGATTTCAGCGGCATCAGCGAATGCACGTTCAGCGAGCACCTTACCCATGGAATAGCCTTGTCCTCGATTCGCAACACGCTTAGGGTTTTGTTCATCAGGGTAGCGATCTTCATAAAGGACCGGACGCCGGACAAGTTCCTGCATATCCGATTCGGACATGACAGCCGCAATACTCGACGTCACCACCACACGGTTGACGGTTTCTGATTGGTTGACGCTGTTAATAACGTGATCACAGACCCTTTTGACGTAGTCCATGTCATCGTAACTAGAGACGTGAGACAAGTGCGCGACACCCTGACAGCCTTTGAATATCTCATCAAAGCAGCCATCTTCATCAAGGTTCGCTGAGTGCAGCGTCAGACGACCAGATGTGTAGCCCGGCATAGCCTTAAGAAAACCCACCTTCTCGTCGTCATTGGCATCACGAACACAGGCGCGCACCCGGTAACCCTCGTCTAGAAGCTGCAGTACAACCCAGCCGCCTATAAATCCGGCACTGCCGGTGACTGCGACTGTTCCTCCTTGAGGTATTGGTGCCATGGTAATCTCCTTATTCAATTAGAAAGCTAAATTTGAAATCTTTATTTGGTTAGGTTTTGGTATTCGTAATGGGAAGTAGGCACCAGTTCAGCGCTATAGTATACAGATTCAACCAAACACCTTCCTCACACCTCGAAGTATCGCGAGTGGGGCACAAGACATATGTGTTTCGTCATCTATAATCTGGTGAAACAGATTGAGGTTCTGGTACCCTCTGCTGCCCAGAGTTGACGCCAGGTTGGTCATATTGCTCACCATGGCGGACTTGTCGGGCGCTTCAATTGGCTCTTCCAGACGACCGCTGGACATGTAAATGGTAGCAGGTAGATCGTCATGTTCTTTCGCATAGGCGCTTTCGAGCAACAGAATGTTCTTATCGCCCCACCAAATTGACGGGCTACCAATAACGTATCGCTGAAAAGATTTAGGTTTAGAGAAGAGCGTAAACAAACCGAACAAGCCGCCAAGTGAGAAGCCAGCGTACGTGCTGTTTGACGATGCATTAAACTGTTCTTGCACATACGGCTTCACCTGATCGTTAAGAAAACTCAGGAAGTGCTCGGCGCCGCCCGGCTCTACTTGCGGAAGTTGCTTCATCCAATCCGGAGTTTCTGCGCCCAGATCCAGACTACCCTCACAGTGCGTCAAATCTCTATTGCGCAGCGTCATGGCGTGGATAGCATGTGGCACGTCGTAGCTAATACCGACCGTGATAAATGGGGTAAGTTCGCCCGTCATCTGCATCATCGGCGTGACCGAGTGCAACGCTGTGAATTGCGCCCCACCATCCGTGACATAGACAACAGGATAGGGTGCGCCCGCCGGGTCGTAACCTGGTGGTAATCCAACGTTAAGCAAGTAATCCTGGCCAATCTGCTCACTTCGCAGTCGATGTACCGACGTGCCGTCGAGTGTCACTTGTTCCAAGTTGGCATCCTCCATGAAGATAGTATTTTTCGAAACTATACAGCAAAGGTTATCAATGCCGAGGCGAGTGATGTATCCACCTACGCAGATCTAATGGATGAGCTACCAGGACAATACTTAGTGCCCGGAAACATTCGCCATGGAAATCACTTAATCACTAGGTTTAGACTGTGCTTAGGTAGGGCTAAGAAGAATTCAGCACTCGCGAACCATCAATACAAGGACACTGCTGCATGAGTATTCAAGAAGAAACGACTCAATTCGAACGCTTCGACGTTCGCCCGCTAACGCCAACGATCGGTGCAGAGCTTCTGGGTGTCGATTTGCGCAAATTCGATACTGCGCTGATCAACGATATTCGTGCCGCGCTGTTGACCCACAAGGTCGTGTTTTTTCGCGACCAGTCATTCACTGCCGCAGAGCACATTACGTTTGCATCGCAATTTGGCGAACTAGAAGTTCACCCGGCTACTCCGAAAGAGCAGTCAGACCCGGAACTATTGCGCATCGCACATGGTCCTGACTCGCGTGGCTTTGAAAATTTTTGGCACTCAGATGTCACCTGGAGAGAGAAGCCCTCTCTAGGTTCGATATTACACGCGATCACGATACCTAGTGTCGGTGGCGATACGTTGTTTGCCAATATGGAACTCGCTTACGAACGTCTCGATGCCGAAACCAAAGAACAAATAGAGACATTGGTGGCCGTTCACGATATCGCTCGCGTGTTTGCCCAGCGATTGGGTAAGAAGGCGGAAGAACTACATGATCAATACCCACCAATGGAACACCCGCTGGTTCGCACACACCCAGAGACAGGCAACCGATCGATTTATGTGAACACCGCCTTCACTTCCCATATAAAAGGTATGGATGCCAACGAAAGCGCTGCGCTACTGGATCGACTGTACAAAATGGCCTGGGATCCTGAAGTTCAATGCCGTTTTCGGTGGCAAGAGGGTTCTGTCGCCTTCTGGGACAATCGCGCCAGTCAACACTTTGCCGCATCAGACTACTTTCCCGAAGTGCGAATTATGGAACGCGTCACCATTGCGGGTGATCGTCCTTATCTCGACCCATCTGAATGATATCCGACCCAGCCTAACTGCCAATTTGAGGTGCATTTTGGCATAACGCGACAGAGCCACTAGGCAGCACTAAGCCTCGCCAGCTAACGTCTATACTTTACAGTATCGATCTATCCGGACATCTACTGTGGTTAATTGGAAATCCCGCTACGCTGAACTGCTCGATCAACGGGAGAGACAAACAGAACGCTATCGCCGCAAGTATGAGTTGCTGGCCGCTGCACTGATTAGCGCCGGCCAACTGGCCAGAGGCGTCGATGAGGCCGCCGATGAGAAGCTGCTGGCCATTCAGGGCCTGCTTCGACAGGACAAGCTCAAAAATGTCGATCTGGAGCCCGCCGTTCGCGCTTTGGATAAACAACTACAACGGAGTCTTGAAACTCGCCAAGCAAAGCTTAAGCGAATCACGGCCAGTGTACGCCAGCTTTCAACCCAGGTGAGGAGCCTCGCCAGCAAAGCGGTGACTGTGCAGGCCCTGAAGTCATTCGAGAAGGATCTGGGCACCAAACCGCGGTCTGTGAGTGAGATGCCAGAACTTCTCGATCGCCTTTTACTGCTGCATAAAACGGCGGTCCGTCAGGGCAAACAGAGCTCCGGCCACTCGGTGTGGCGCCGGTGGTTCGCCGGATCGACCGATGACGCGAACACGGACGGGCTGGCACCGGAGGCATATGATGAAATCGAGGCTGAGAAGGGGACCGATCTAGGAATTGAATCTGAAATAGACCATGAAATAGACCCTGAATTAGACCCTGAATTAGATCTGGAAATGGGCCCGGAGATAGACCCTGAATTGGATCTGGAAATGGGCCCGGAAATAGACTCTGAATCAGACCCTGAATCAGACCCTGAATCAGACCCTGAATCAGACCCTGAATCAGACCCTGAATTAGAATCGAGACCAGGCACAGAAGTCGACACCCAGTCCAAAAAGAACGACAGGACTCGCACCAACCCTGCGGCACGTAACCCGCTGGCCAAGCAAGACCGGATCAATATTCGAGAATTGTTGTCAAACCGATTTACAACCCTACTCCAGCAGTTGGGCAACCCTGAGGACATTGTGGCCACTGAGCGACTGCTGGCCTCAAACTTTCCATTGGATCAGGTGCCGGACATCGTCTCGTCAGTGTGTGAATTGACCACGGATTCGTTGAACAGGGACCGCCGAGAAGCTAGCGCAACACTGGATCGAATCAACACACGCTTGAACGAGTCTAATTTTAGCGTGACCGCCTGCCAAACTCTGAATCAGGCCAGCGCCGAGGCTGACAAGGCATTGCATAGCTCTATGGCCAGCAGCTTTGACGCAATGCAATCCTCGGTCACTAGTACGACGGATATCGAGCAGTTAAAGCGCGACTTCAGTCACCAGATGAAGCAAATGTCGAGCGTACTGGCCACACATCAAACACACGCTGAACAACAGAGCATGACAGCTGCACTTGGCTCTTTGGCCCAAAACATTCAGCGGATGGAGAACATGACAGAAGCTGCTGGGATGAGGCTCGACATTCAGAGCAATCACGCGCTAACCGATACGATGACTGGATTGCCTAACCAAACTGCCTATCAAGTACGGGCGGCCAAATTGCTGAAAAGCTGGCAAATGGAGCGATTCCCCCTCTGCGTAGCGGTTTGCAAAATTAACTATTACCAACTGCTTCTTAAGCGCCTGGACAGTGAGCAGTTTGAAGTCGCGCTCAAGTCTCTGGCGGACGGATTGCGACGCCACGTGCGCAGCAATGATCAAGCATTCCGGATTAACAAAGAAACATTCGTGGTGCTATTACCGAATGCGACGAAGGAGCAGGCTCATGGTGTAATGGAGCCGTTCCGTGAATCTATTGCGAATGATGACCATCAAAATGGTGCACCATTGCGCGTCGCCGTCACGACCGGCATTGCAAACTTTAAGGGTAACGACAATCTAGCCAGCGCTTTCACCCGTGCTGATAGGGCTTGCGAGGTAGGGGATCGAAATCAAACCAAGCTGTCTCCTAATTAGGCGCGACCATTATCGGGGTCAAGCACTGCCAGTTTTTGGTTCACAAACCATTCCACAGGCACTGCTCCTAACTTAGCTCCTAACTTAGCTCCTACCCATGCCACCAACCTTGGCGATGTGTTTGAGTGGTACTCAGAGTTGACGCTCAGCCCTATAACGCCGTAACTTCAACCACTTGTTAACAGTATATTTCGGCCGCCCTTTACGCGTGCACAAGCGAGTTTAAGCGGCTTTATTCATTGACACTTTTACGGGAGTTACCGATGGCCTTCAAAGACGCAGCGCTGCTGGCGACAGCATTTATTGATCAATGGTTGAACTACCAAACCTACATCCGTGAATTACCGAGCCTGTCAGTTGGCATAGACATTGATGGTCAAACTGTTTTTAAGAAATCTTTCGGTTACAGCAATGTCGAAAAGAACCAAGTGGCAACCCCAGAAACCCTTTATCGAATTGCTTCACACAGCAAGTTGTTTACCGCAAGCGCCATCATGAGGTTGTTTGCTGCGGGTAGGTTGCGGCTTGATGATCCGATCAAGCAGCACCTCGACTGGTTCAGTTCGGCTGCCGATAAAAATCTTGAACATGTCACGATTCGCCAATTGTTGTCGCATTCATCGGGCATGAACCGAGATGGTCAAACAGCGCACTGGGCTGATGATCGATTTCCGAACCTCGACGAGATTAAGCAGCAGACTGACCTTGGCCTTAGTTCCTTTGAGACGGGCGAACATTGGAAGTATTCAAATATGGGGTTTACGATTCTGGGGCAAGTCATTGAAGCGGTTACCGGCCAAACCTACGAGAATGCGGTTCGAGCGCTTGTTATAGATCCAATGGGCCTAAAAAATACGGCACCAGACATTGAACCCGGGCGTGAAGCCGATCATGCAACCGGCTATGGTCGTAAGTTGCCGAGACAAGAACGCGAACCGCTTGAGCACGTCCGCGCCAATGTTATGAACTCGGCAACAGGATTCAGTAGCAACGTCACCGACCTGATTCAGTTTTATCGGCACCATCAGCTAGGCAATGAGGCTTTTCTGAGCGACCGTGACAAACGTGAAATGCAGCGACCGCAGTTTATTGATGATGCCTACAAATGGGGACTGGGTTTTGAATTAGGCAACAGCAGTGGCATGGACTATGTGGGTCATGGCGGCGGCTACCCTGGATTTATTACCTACTCGTTACTTTGCCAACAACACAAATTGGTAATTGTTGTGCTCAGTAACGCACTGAACCCGTTTCCTCAGGAGATCGCCTTCGGCTTAATGGACATCCTCAACGTGGTGGCAGCCAATGAATCGAAGCTGACAGAACCAACAGGTATTGACACCGCCTGGCTCGACAAAATATCGGGCCTGTACACCATGCGCTGGGGTAACAGTTTATTTCAACGCATCGGTAACCGCATGGTAATGGCAACACCGGATGTGTTGCGCCCATCTATGGCGATGTCAATTGGTGAGCAGGATGGGCGAGATTTCCGCTGGGTGAGCGGCATGCAGAATGGCGTTTTTGGTGAATCACACACTGTGGATGAGCAGGATGGCAAAGTGTTATTGCGTCGAGGCGCTTTGACCCTAGAGCCGTTTGATCTGGACTATTAGGTAGCTCGCTCAAGTCACTGGTTTAAAGAGCTCAATTGATTAACTAATCGCCTAACTGAAAACAATTACTGCTAAGGATAAAGCGACTGCTTGTGCCTGTTAGATACAGTACTCACCTTCGATAACACAATATCCCGTGGTGAATTCAAGCGGTTGGCCTAGTGCGATTAATCGCTGCAAGCTTTGCAGATTTTTTAGATGTGTGTCGACACTAAAGCCAGGCACCGTCCATGGCGCGGCAACCAGCAAGTAGACAAGATGTCCTAACTCCTCAAAGCGTGCCAGTGTTCGGAATTCACGAGCGTCAAGAATGCAGAACCCTGCTTTTTTCAGTCCCTCACAATATTGTTCGAAGTGATTAGAGTAGATATTCATATCGGGAAAATAGCTGCTTAGCTCGGACAGATAGTCAGGGATAATCTGCTGTGTGAGAAAGCGCCCACCCTCTCGCACCACCCGACCAACCTCATTTGGACTAAGAGCAGTGTGCCGAGAAAGCACAAGGTCGAAGCTCCTATCGGCAAAGGGCAGGATGTTGCTGTCGCACCGGACCACATCCGCCACACCATTCAGGTTTTCACTGGCCACCGGTGCGTTCAGATAATACTGCTCTGCCGCAACTGCAAACCCTGCATAATCTACAGTCAGCCGCTTTAGAACTTCTCCACCGCCGGTTCCCAAGTCTAATACCGACGTGGTTTCTGCCAGCAATGCGGCTGCTCGGGCCTCATAGCTCCAGGGTGGCCCCGATGAAACCGGAGTTGGCTGGTATTCAAGCACCCAACCACTCATTCCACGGGCTTTCTCCTCGAATGGCCTTAATTGTTGGGCGAGTAATTCATTTGGATTCATCAGCACATGCTACAGCGTTTAGACGTTGATTTTCATTCTTGATGATATAGCCTCATTTGTTATGGCGTGCTTTACGCCAATCCTCTGTAGATCTTCTCCAGCAAGATCACTTCCTTGAGGCAAAGGGAAAACGTTCTCAAAGCTCTAACTTAGTCACTTGGTCTTAGGTGGCATTGCTGGGGAATGTGGATCCTGAGATTCGGAGGCTGAGATGACACGCGACCGACGATTCAAAAAACGCGTCCGCGCACGTATTGCTCGAACGGGTGAATCCTACACCGTTGCTTATCAAGTCCTCCGTCAACAGACGTCAGAGGATAAATCAATGACACAACAAAAAACTCAAACCATTAACAACCACGATTTCGGCGACACGATTGAAGTTCCTTCAACGTGGCGAGATCTTGGGCCTGATATTTACAACAGTGCATTTGAGGTCGCAAGGTACCTTCGCAATGCCCCGATCATTCACGATGGCATCGTCAACATTTTCTGGGGACTGCCTGCAGAATCAAGACAATCAGCAGCGAACAGCGGAGACCCCGATGTGTTCGATCTCAATAAAGATTGTCTCGAGAAAGAAGGTATTGCAGCGACGGTAACAGAAGTGATGCTCGGCGGCAGGCCAGCCACTCGACTTGATCATGCTTATAGGTTTGGCGATATCGCACACTGGGCATCACGCTCGTATTTCATGGAGGTACGCGGGGCCGTCATCTGTCTCAACATGGGCACATCAGACGTTCTCAAAGATAGTCCTGTGTTCGATTGGATAGCAGAGAGCTTTAGGCCAATAGAGAATGCCACTGGCATCATCTTGATTCATGATGGCAAAACGCCAGCCGCCGTTGTTTCACAACTGCTCGTCGATCATTTTGACTATATGCCGAGAAAAGCAACCCAGCGGTTGGTGAAGATGACGACTCAAAAAGAGTCCGTCGTCGCGCTTGTGGAAAGCGATCAAGCGCTTCAATTAGTCGAATCAATTAACAAAAACTCTTTAGAGAAAGGATATTCTCTAAGCTGCAGAATTGCCAACTGAGCAACTGCGGAGAGGTGTCAAAACAGACTCCTCTCCGCTACATGGTAATAGGTTACACATAATCACATAAGAGCACTGATAATTTTAGGTCGTCAGACGTTTGCTATTGTACTCAGCGTCACCAGCAATATACTTCATGCTTCTCAGCTTGAAGCTGTCCCGTTAAAACTGAAGATGCCCTATGCCGATAATAATTCATTCTAGCCCGCTGCCTGATGTCGAAATTCCAGAGGTAACAATTACCGCGCACGTGTTACGAAAAGCCTCAGAGTTATCTGACCGTGTCGCGATTCGGGATGCGGCGAATACGAGCTCGTATACCTATGCAGAGTTGAGTGATGCCATTTACTCACTGGCGGGCGGGCTAGCTGCACGGGGCATCTCACCGGGCAAAGTCGTTGGGCTGATGGCACCAAACCTCCCTGAATACGCGATCGTATTCCACGGCGTTGCAGTGGCCGGTGCTGCTGTCACCACGATCAACCCAACCTATGGCGCAAAAGAAGTTCGGCATCAACTCCAGGATGCGGGTGCATCCATGTTGTTCACCGTGCCGATGTTCGCTGCGACCGCACTCGAAGCAATAGCAGGAACAGACGTCACCGAAGTCATCATCATCGGCGATGCCGTCGCTGGTACGACGGCAATGTCCGAGGTATTTGGCGATCCTATCGCGCAGATCGCTGTAGACACAGCAACGCATACGGTTGTACTGCCGTATTCGTCAGGTACAACAGGTCTGCCTAAAGGCGTCATGCTTTCTCATCGTAATCTCGTTGCCAACATCGAACAGTGCATTCATGCAATTCATTATCAGGAAAACGAAGTGGCCTTAGCTGCCTTACCTTTCTTCCATATTTACGGCATGCAGGTTTTGATGAATAGTCTCCTCAGCAACGGCGTCATGACCATCACCATGCCCAGATTCGATATGGTTGAGGCGCTGCAGGCAGTACAAGATCTTAAGATCACCCGGTTCTTTGCCGTGCCACCCATTATTATTGGCCTCGTCAACGCGCCGATTGTCGACGACTACGACACCTCATCGATCAAACAAGTTTTTTCTGGTGCCGCGCCGCTTGGTGCGGAACTCGCCGCGCAAGCTGCTGCCCGCCTTGGCTGCGAAGTCGTCCAAGGCTTCGGCATGACCGAACTCAGCCCCGTCAGCCATTTGACTGTTGAAGGCCAATACCGTCCCGGCACCAGCGGTGTCACTGCTTCCAATACGGAGAGCCGAGTCGTCGATCCAGAGACAGGTGAAGATCAGGACGTTGGCGGCCGTGGCGAACTTTGGGTACGCGGCCCGCAAGTGATGACGGGTTACCTCAACAATCCAACCGCCACCGCCGAAACAATTGACGCTGACGGCTGGTTACACACGGGTGACATTGCCATCATTGACGAACATGGACACATGTCTATCGTCGATCGCATGAAAGAGCTCATCAAATTCAAGGGCTTTCAGGTCGCACCGGCAGAACTAGAAGCGCTACTCATTACGCACCCGAAAGTCGCCGACGTCGCTGTAATTGGTATACCCGACGATGAGGCTGGCGAAGTGCCAAAAGCGTTTGTCACCACACCCCCTGGAGTGGAGGTCACGCTTGAAGAGGTTCAGGCACTGGTCAGCGAAAACCTAGTGAGTTACAAGCAGATCAGGCAACTCGAAGTGATTGATGTCATTCCAAAAAGCGCAGCGGGCAAGATTCTTCGCAAAGAGCTTCGCAACCGGTAGAAAACCACCTTTATCCCAGCACTCAATAAAGAGCTAAAAAAAACGCTAAACAAAAGGGCTCAGAGAGCTAATCTCGCCATCGATCAGTTATTGAAAGCAGGACCAAAGAAGGGCTCCGGCGAGGAACCCAATAACTCTTCGGTAGCAGGAATGGTCAAAATACCGTCATCAGGGCCATTGGGGTTTTTAAGCCCAATTCTAAGCGCCCCATTGGGATACTCTGCACTAGGGTCAATCATCACAATGGAGCTGCCATTCGCGATAAAGCCAGTCGTGCCTTCATATCCGGTCAGGAAAAATTCGGCTGTCTGAACTTCCGTGCCAGCCGGATCCCGAATCGTTAGCATCACCTTACCTATCTCGTTATCGTTCACCGTGGCAATCACTATCTGACCATTCTCATTGGACTTTACGAATGGACTGGCGGTTTTAATGCCGGTGATCGGTGCGCTAAAGTTGAAGGTGGGTGAGGTTGCCGCATTTGTGACAACGTCACTCGAAAAGATCGGGTAGACCTCTTCGCTGCCAAAAGCACTCACCGCGCAGCCCATCGTTTCACTATTGGTAACGGAGCATGCAGTGTCAGATGCACAGGACAGCCGCACACAACTGATCCCCAAGGCAGTGTCACCCACGTTACCAATTTCTGTTGCGACTGCAGGATCAACACTGTGGTTAATGTGATAAACGATGCTCGGGTTTGCGGAAGTGATGGCAAGACCTGTCTTAGAGGTCGAGGGCCCATAACCGATGAATGTCCCTGTCCTCAGGCCGAAAGCACTAAACACTTCTTCGTCGCTATTGGTGCCATCTGCGTTCAGGGTCCGCAGTTTTACCTGACCCCGGTTGTTTGTTGAGAACGCCTGACTCGAAACTTGGCTTCCATCATCATTGACTGCAAACTGTATGTCAGTAGTGGCGCTGGTGAAATCCGACAATTGACCAAATACGCCATCGATTAACTCAATGATAAAGACGCCAGATTCACCATAGATAAACAAGCGCGAAATTGCGTCCACGACAAGGAGCAGCGCACCAAAAATCGAGTTGTCGCCCGCCGTAAAGTTTAGCTCTCGTGAACAACTCCCAGCGCTGTTGACGATTTTCGTTTGAGTATTAGAAACCACCACATTGTAAGGCTGAGATTGGCTACCGCATTCATCGAGCACCAAAGATTCCGGCGCTTCGGTAATGCGGTCTATGTCGTTGCCGATCGAGATGAAAACAGGCCCTGTGATCTCGATGGTATCCAGGCAAAAAGCGTCCGCTTCCACCCGCAGTAGCCCACGTCCTTGTGGAATCAAAATAACGCCTACATTGTCCGTGCTTAATTCGAAGTTAAAGCCCATTCTTGCTTTCAGTCCCTCTGCCGAACCGGTTAGACAGGTAGCCGTAATAGTGCCCTCCATAGACGGTGAACATATGAATTGGTCTTCGCTTTCATTTGTACCCTTATCGAATTCGCAGTCGATCACCTGGTCGTGAGTCGGAGCCGAGATCACGGTGCCACCTAAGAGTAGCTCTGGTTGCTTAGTGATCCCTGCAACGCCACTATTGTCGAAGATGACAGCACCTTCTGTTCGAAAGTCGTATGTAAAATTTTCATCCTGCACATCAAAATCATAATTCCAAGTCAGCGTAGTGCCCACGGTGGTACTCGGCTGATTGATAGCCACCACACCGCCGATTATGACAAAAAATAAATCAGAGAAGTGTTCGATTGAAGTCGTAACCTTTCCGATCACGGGGTTGGTGACCACTAGCTCACCGGGCACAGTAAAGACTCCACCGCTGAGTAAAGAGACCATCCTTATCGCTCCCGGGCGAGTGCTGTTAGATGGAATGTCCCATTCCATTTCAACAGGCACGGCAAATTGTGTGCCATCAGGTTCTAGCAGGTAGTGCCCGTCCACTGGCAGTTTGTCAGTATCAAACTCGGCAGTCGCAGCCACTGTAGGCGAGCCGATCGAAATCACGGTATCCACCGGCAGCGCGTTAGCGGGAAATGTCAGAGTCATCAGTCCATCAGGTGAGGTAAGAGAGCCTCCACCCGCACCAATCGTTGCTGATGTCGCAACTGATGCACGGGCGTCTAGCGGCAGATTGTCATCTGCATCAGCAACGCCGTCACCATCGTCATCCGTGTCTGCATTATTACCGACACCATCACCATCTGTGTCTGCCTGCTCTGCAGCGTCAACAGGAAAGCGATCTGAGGCGTCAGTCACGCCATCTCCGTCATCGTCCGTATCCGCGTTATTACCCGTCCCGTCACTATCGGTATCGACAATTTCTGTCGCATCCAATGGCAACGCATCAGCACTGTCTTCGGTGCCGTCACCATCATCATCGGTGTCAGTGTTATTGCCGATACCGTCACCATCGGTATCGAGGCTCTCTGCTGCCAAGAGCGGAAAAGCATCGTCGCCGTCACTAGCACCATCGCCATCATCATCGTCGTCCGCATTGTTGCCAGTGCCATCGCCATCAGTATCTAGGGTCTCGTTGCCGTCAGAGGGAAATGCATCGGCGTTATCCGGCGTGCCATCGCCATCGATATCAGGCCGAGATTTCGCGGGTCTGGCCGTCACGGCCACAGTTCCCGAAGTAATACCAGTGGTTGCTACCGTCACACCGGTTGTGTCAGTTTCACTGACAACGACATCTGCCACCCGTGTAATCGGAGTGCTGGTACCAGGGATCATAAGCAACGCGGGATCGGTACTCACCACCGCACCGATGTCGGTAACGCCGGTTAAAGCAGCAATTGCCCCACTGGCGGACATGCCATCAATCGCACCGTCCGAAAGGTCCTCAGAGATAGCCGCTAGGACATCGTCTACCGTGATCGTACTGCTTGGATCTGCGGCAAGAATTTCTGTTGCTAACAAATCTAGAATGGCGGCCAACCCTTCAATCGCCAGTCGATAAGCGAGTACCCTTGCCTGCTGTTCGTCCGTGGTATCACTCTCGGTTAACAGGGGGTTACTGGTCGACAGGTCGGTGCTGGCGGCCAAGCCGAAACCCAGAGTGGAAATCACCTGCTGAGAACTTATATTCAACGCAGTCGTTAACACTTCAAGGGAATCAAAAGGGCCAGATTGCTGTGCCAACGCCAGAGCAAGTGTCGTGGCGGGCGTAGCAAAGACCTGACCACCGCGGATGGACTGTGCACTCACAAGCGTCCTATAGACAGTGAGAATGGGCGCGACGCCGCTGTTCAGATCGACGGTGTCATCGTCCGCTGTAATTTCAAGCAAGAAGGTATCGAGTGCTGCTGCAGGTATTGTAATACCCTGCAGCGCGGCAGAGGTGCTAGTGCTGCCGGTGGAAATCAGGGTGCCCTTGAGGTCTGCCGCCGCGGCGTCCAAAAGGTACAAACTGGCATTGGCATTCACCAGCGGGCCTTTCACCCCACCGCCAGATACCGGTGTAGTCGGGTCGGGTTGAGTCACGGTGACATCCGTTGTGGCAGTTGAACCGCCGCCATCTGAACAACCGCCGAGAAGAATACCTAGTAAACCAATTAAGAAAAACTGCCGGATCATTGCCAACTCCCCGTAGATTTAGATCAACAGCCAGTTTGGCAAGCGCCCGTACCATGCGACATCCCATGAACCGGGGGGGTAACCACAAAATCGGATAAACGGATGCGCCCTACCCCCCGAATTCAGGGACGCCAATCATTCGAAAAAATGTTCCAATAGAATATGGACAATGCACAATGAACAGTTATCAGGCATTTACGTGAGTAAATTTTCCGAACTGCTAGATAAGGGGCTCATCGTCCCGCTCGCAATCTTTGTGGTCGCGAGCTTGATCATCTACAGCTATCTGTTGCCGCTGTTGACAAACCCTGAGACCAGTAACGAGGTGCTGATATTGTCGAAGGGTAATGCATTGGTTGTCGATGCCAGCCTAAAATCAGAGCCCTTACCAGATGCGCCTCTTTTAACCGGCAGCCAGCAATGGTCCGACGTCAATCTTCCCGTGCACTGGCGCCATCGGTTCTCCGGCGCCCGCGTAGTTTGGTATCGATTTGACATCAAAGGTAGTGAGCTAAAGGCTTTGGCAGTAGACGAGCCAATGCTAGGCGTGTTTATTTGGCGCCTGAACCAGACCGCAGATGTTTGGTTTAATGGTAACAAGATTGGCTCAGGGGGGAGCACAAATGAGCCACCTCTGGTTAGGCACTGGAACAGTCCCTTATATTTCACGCTTCCAGCTGGGTTAGTTCGTGACGACAACCAACTACTCGTCAGGCACTTCGCTGATCATAGCTGGGGTTCCATGCAGAACGTCATCGTCGGTCCTGACACAGTTTTAAAACCACTCTACGACACCCGCTACTTTGTTCAACACGACATTGCTCTTGGGCTGTTTGTGTTTATTGCGGTGGCAGGGCTGTTTGGTCTAGCAGTCTGGTACTACGGCCGCCGTGAATCGCAGTACCTTTGGTACGCCATTGCTTCAATAGGCTCGAGCATCTATTGCGTTAACCAATTTGCACGGCATATTTGGATTGATGCTGATTTGTGGCGCTGGATAACCAACGTGGCGACAGATGTATGGGCCTGTGCCATCCTCGTTTTCGTTTTGAAAAGTCTCAATATCAGCAGTCCTCGAGTCGAAAAGGCAGCCCTCTACTTCGTTGCCGCGGGTGTGCCGCTGTACTTTTATGCCAGCTTCTTCCAGGTATTCGATATCAATATTTACTTCCACATCGGTTCGCTGATCTTTATTGGCTATGCCGCCTGGTTATCGTTTGGACATTATATACAAACGAAACAGTCGATCTCAGCGTTCTATGGGGCAATGATAGTAGTAGGGCTTATCGCCGGCAGCCACGATACTTTGATGCAGGCAATCGTCAACAACGGCTGGCAGGGTTCTGGATTTAGATATCATTTCAATATCGTCCACTTTTTCGCCCCTCTGGGCTTTCTGTTGTTAGGCGCAAGTCTCATTAAGCAGTACATTTACGCCTTAAACTCAGCAGACAGACTCAACGCTGAACTTGAGACGCGCGTTGCGGATGCCAGTGCAGCACTAGCCGAAAACTACCAGGTCATGGAGCAAGTGCTCATCAAACAGTCGGCTAACGAAGAACGCGAACGCATCTACCGTGATCTGCATGATGACGTGGGCTCAAAATTACTGTCTCTCTATTATCGTTTGGAGGACGAATCGAACAGCACGCTGGCAAAATCTGCTCTCGAAGACCTTCGCGATATTGTGTCCCGAAAGTCCTTAGAAAACTGCTCCCTATCAAGCGCCGTGCAGCAGTGGCAGGTAGAGGCGTTTGGACGAGCGCGAGATGCCGGCGTAAACCTCAACTGGCAGTTTGACGCCGAGGAAAATGACCCCATACTGGAAGAATCTCAGCAGGCTCAACTCCGCCGAATGCTTCGCGAGGTGCTCAGCAACGCGATCTTACATAACCCCAAGATCCGCAACATTGGTGTTCACATCCGTATCCGTCATGGCGGACTAGAAATCAACATCGAAAACGACGGCGTAAGTCAGCCCCCCGATACTTGGCAACCAGGGCGGGGCATCAGCAACCTCAGGCTTAGGGCCCGAGAGCTTGAGGGTGAATTTTCCATCACTGACCTCGGCGAGGGGCGTGTTCAACTCGCCTGGTCGGTGCCGATTTCTCAATCTGGCAAGACGCTTCCCCATGCGTGAAATATTGATCCTTGAAGATATGCCCGATACTCAAAAGTGGCTATTAGAGTCCTGTAAAATTGCGTACCCGAATGCACTCGTCGCTGTGGCGGGATCAATCGCGGCGGCGAGAGAAATACTCAAATCGAGCAAACCAGATCTTGCTCTGGTTGACCTGCATCTGCCAGACGGCAAAGGCAATAGCTTTATCCCAGTACTGCTCGATAGGCATCCGTCCTGTATTTGCGTCATCGTGACGATCTACGCCGATGAGGACCACCTGCTGCCAAGCCTGCGCGCCGGTGCGAAGGGTTATATTCTAAAAGACCAGAGCAAAGTCCGTATTGCAGAAATGTTATCCCAGGCTGTCGCTGGCGAACTACCCTTGTCACCCTCTATTGCGACACTGATCCTCGAACAGTTCACTGAGGATGCGGTCGAAGCACCTTCACCATTAACCAACAGGGAAAGCCAGGTGCTCGCCCTGGTAGCGTCGGGCTTGAGCACTCCAGATGTGGCGGCGCAACTGCAGATCAGCCGCTACACCGCAGAGGATCACCTCAAACAGATCTATCGTAAGCTCAATATCTCTAGCCGTGCTGAAGCGGCGCTGGCAGCGAGAAAATTGCAACTCATATAGCAAAACGGATGGGCCCGATGCCGCTTTGGGTTACCTCTCTAGCCCGTGAAGTTCAGCGATCAGATTGCAGTTCGTTAGCGTTTTCAAGAATTTTGCACGCTCACACCCGGCGCCATAGGCTGCGCCAAAATAGCTGGCATCAGCTATTTAACTGCCGGCGATAGCAAGCTCCCGGTAACCCCTCAACATGTCTTTTAACCTCGACAATTGCCAAACGCCGGCACTGTTACGAATGTCGCTGCGTATTTGATCCAACCTTAGTTGAGCGGATTTTTGCCTTTCCGGTGAAACTGATAGTGGTGAGGATCCCAGCGCGCTCAGTTCGATCAAAGCATTATTAAGTTCTCTGCCGGAGTTAATGGCCGCCTGATCAACGCTCATCGTCTTGACGGTGAGCCATCTGACAATTTGCAAATGGTCATCTATCGACATCGGATTTTTCTGTACCCATTGTCGAAAGGCAATGACACCAGCATCTGACTTTCCTGCCAGAAGCATGGACAGTACCGACGCCAGACCTTCAGGGACGACGCGCTCAAGAAGTTCTGACGGCGATCCTAATTCGATCAGCGCTTGAAAAATGTTTCTTGGGTAGGCCACAGGAATGTCACCTCTGACCAATGCTAGGTCTCCCAGTGGATATCTTCCGTAGTGGTAGTCAATGGCATCTAACAGTTCTTGCGAGACTGGACGCCGCGACGCGATCTTCCGATGAATTACCTTTGGGTTTTCGTCCATAATAAAAACCGCATGCAACGCGAGTTCTTGAGTATCGGGATTACGAACACCGTATGCTTTCATTATGGCTTGGTCCTCGTCGCTAATCAGCGCGAAACTGAGCTTCATTCGACCTACCATAGATCTAGATTCTTTCACTGGATCTACCGACAACGCATCCCGCTTGCCAACCTTAACGTCGAATCGAATATGACTGAGATACGACAAGTGTTAGCCGTCTGTTTACACCGGCACGCCAGCCTGAAGCACTTGCGAAACCGCATCATCTGCTGCCAACCCTGCGATATTCTCCAAAGGATTCACCGGCGAAATCACGACATCGCCTTTCATACCGGGTGTCAGCCGACCAATTTTATCTGCCATCTTAAGAATAATCGGATTAATGACATACATAGATTTTAAGATCGATTGAGCCGTTTGAACCTCCGCTCGAATCGCAAACTCATGTCTTTGTCTCGATTGAATCTCACCAATCAAATCTGTGCCCCAGCCCATTTTCACGCCCGCTCGATCGGCAATCACCAGAGATTCAATACCAGCTTTAAGTACAGTTTCATTCTTTATTAGATTTCGTTCCGGGAACCCCAGGCGCCGCCCTTCCTCTGCCATACCTTGATAGGTTACAAGTGTCGGCACCAGGTAAACGTCATTGACAGCCATCAGTTGCGCCGTTTCTTCATCCAGTAGATTGCCATGCTCGATGCATTTCACACCATTGTTAACTGCGAGCTGAATCGCTTCCGGCGTATAGGCGTGAGCGCTCACATAAGTTTTTCGATTCTTTGCTTCTTGGACTGCGGCCTGAATTTCCTCGGCTGTGTACTGGGTGCAATCCAACGGATCCATCGGCGTGGCAACACCGCCCGAGACGTGAATTTTAAGAAAATCGGCGCCCGCACGCAGCACATGACGCGCCGCTTTTCTGACAGCATCCGGCCCGTCCGCGACAACACCAAACGCACTGTGGCGCATTTGGCAGGCGCAATCGGGCACAGGCAGAACGCCACTTTCAACATCGCCATGCCCACCGGTTTGCGTAATCATCAAGTTCGCATGGACCGTGTCAGGCCCTCTAATCATGCCGGATGAAATTGCCTTACGCAGCCCAACAATGTCACCCCCAAGATCACGCACTGTGGTGAAGCCGCGCTGCAGCGTTTCTTCACTGAGCTTTGCCATGGCAATCCCAAATTGAACTTCGGTCCAACTGGCCAACTTGGCGAAGTTGAGTGTCGCCAACCGAAAATGCACGTGAGCGTCGATAAATCCCGGCAGTAAGAACTGGCCACCGGCATCAATGATGATGTCGGCAGCGTTTCCGTCATGACTATCGGAGACAATACCGTCCTCAATCACCAACGCTTCGTTATCGAGCAACGCCATCGTATGGGGGTCTAGAATTTTACCGCCCCGAATTACTGTCCTAGCCATTTATGATCCAACTCCACTTGAAAAAGAAAGCCTACAAAGAGAACCCCACCATAGCGCTCACACTCCCCATCCGCCAACCGATGCCGACGAAGGAGATGAGCGACAACGGCAAATAATTTAGGCTTCGTCCGGAAACATCAGCACATGCCTGGCGGTCAGCTTTGGCCATAAATCCTGCATGTCAGGGTCCGACAAGTTGAAAACATTCGCCATCCTTTCTTCAAACTCGGCGATAGACTCAATTTGGCGAACCGTCACGCCTTCCGGAGTCACCGTCTTCGCCATTAAGCCGATCTGAATGTCATAGCCATTGGCATTGAATATCTGCAGCACCAGCGCCCGCACAAAAGGCGAGTCCTCATGAACCTGGAGCCACTGACATTGGGAATCGAGCAGAGCGCCGTCCGCTGTATCCGTCGTAAAGTCAAAACTTGGTGCACCACCGAATGGCTGATTATGAAAACGCCAGTAGCCGTCTTCTTGAAGCTCAAGCCTCATATCAAAACCGCGTTGTTGGAATTTGTCTGCTTTAAGCTCTATTGGCTCTATAAAGCCATCACCCATACCAGCATCAACCACCTCGGTTACGCGTCACTAACTTATCGAATGCATCTATGGGATCGCGACCAAGCGGCCTGCCAAGCTGAACATCTAAGTTCTCATAAGGAATGTTGAGCAGATGCTGGCGTTGCAACTGCTTGAGCGTTACAAGATCGACGATTGGTTGACCGGTGAACTGAATACGCTTTAGATAGTCGAACAGCTGATGCTGCATCACTTACGTCCCCTGTTCAGTGGTTCAACTCGCATCGATTGCACGCCTCAGCACTTTCGCCCGCTTATCTTCGCCATCGTGTGACCAGCCAGGGGCCAACAATAGATAACGTGCTTTGTCGCCCCAGTTTTCAGCCCGAAACACGTCCCTAAAAATATTAGCGTACTCACCGAAAGCCACCTTTGCTGGGTTAAGAGTCTCAATATTTTTGGTGAGTCCGTAGACCACGGGTTCCTCGTCCAGTTCTTTGGAAAAAGTGCCAAACATGCGATCCCAAATGATAAGGACACCCCCATGATTGCAATCTAAGTATCGGACGTTAGACCCGTGATGCACCCGGTGGTGAGACGGCGTGTTAAAGATACTTTCAATGATCTTCGGAAAGCGATGAACCAGCTCCGTGTGCACCCAAAATTGATACAGCAAGTTAAGACCAATGACCGTGAACATCATCAGCGGGTCAAAACCGAGTAACGGCAACGGTAGCCAGAACAAATACTTGTGGGTCCGCTCACCGACACCCTGCCGAAGCGCCGTGCCGAAATTGAGTTTTACGGATGAGTGATGGGGAACATGTCCAGCCCAGAAGAACCGTACTTCATGATTCGCGCGGTGAAACCAGTAGTACACAAAGTCATCAAGAAAAAACAACACGACCCAAGCCCACCACTGCCGACCCACAATATCCTTTAGGGGGCTGAGTTCGTGCAAATAGAAAAATGCCATAAAGGCGACTACCTTAGGTAAAAAGTCGATCACGGCCGAGATCACCAGCATCGCCATCGACACAAGGAAGTCTTTACCCTTGTATAAACTCATATGCTGAGATTTTGAAACCAGCGCTTCGACCACGATAGCAAGAATAAACACTGGCAAAGCAATTCCGCCAAGATCGTCCTGGGCGAGCTGTTCTATAGCAGTTTGGAGGTTCATGAAGGATCTGGGTTTTATCTTGCGGAAAACATTATCACAGAGTTAGAAGGCATAGGTAAAAGGAACGCTGATACTCAATAACGACGCTAGTTCGCAACACAGCGCTATGCCTGACTTTAGCCGCTGCTTCGGCCAGCACTGCTGAAGTAGATCTCGGTCCAAAAGATGTTGCCGCATTGGCGCACGAACTTCCTGACGACCCTTGCAAGAAACCTAAACGTCAAAGCTTCAGCCACTATGTTGCTATTAAAAGACAAAATGAGGAACAGACGGCTTAGGTTCACGGCACCACAAGCACGAAAAACCTACCACAGAGCCGTAGAACGAAAGTTTAACAACACTACGCTGCAGCCAGAGTAGGCAGATAATCAAGTCGCGACAACGCAAACACCACTCTATGCCGCCATAGTCTGTATAATAAGTCCCTATACCTTGTTTAAGTCCTGCCTATGTCTAGCTATCCGCACAAAGATCTGCCTCTAAAGAAGCCGAAATTCGAAGCTAAAGCCTTCGGAACCAAAAAGCCGATGCGTTTGGGCTCTAAACGGGCACCGCTAAAACTCCTGTTGAATTCTGAAGAAAAACGGGCGGAGCTTGAAGCCCTCTGCGCTGAGCATGGCTGGTTTTGTGAGATTGATATCTCTCCAGACAACGAAGAAGACATCAGCCAACTGACCTTATTGCTGGATAAAAAGGTCGTTGCCACTACCACCCGCCTTGCGGGCCGCAATGAACCTTGCCCCTGTGGCAGCGGCAAAAAATATAAGCAGTGCTGCTCGGCCTAATTCGCCTCGCAATTAGCTATGCCTGAACACGATGTTATTGTACTGGGAGCGGGCGCCGCAGGGCTAATGTGCGCTTTAACAGCCGCCCAAAGAGGTCGGCGGGTTCTGGTCTTGGAGAAATCCAACAAAATTGGCAAAAAGATCCTCATGTCGGGCGGCGGTCGCTGCAATTTCACCAACTACTATGTCGAACCAGAAAACTTTATCTGCGCCAATCCTCACTTTGTGAAAGCCGCATTGCAACGCTATACCCCGTGGGATTTCATACATCTGGTCGAGTCACATGACATTCCATATGAGGAACGTCGCCACGGCCAGTTGTTCTGCCTGAATTCGGCGAAAGATATCGTCAAACTATTGCTGGATGAGTGCCAGAAGGTCGGCGTTGAAATCTTGAGCCATTGTGAGGTGTCAAGGCTTGAGCCTGTCCCAGATGACGGGGGCTATGAGCTTCATTTCAGTCGATCCGATGTGGAGTATTCCAAGCATTGTGAAGCCCTTGTAATTGCCACCGGCGCACTGTCGATTCCCACCCTGGGCGGCAGTGACTTTGGCTACGAGATTGCGCGTCAATTTGATCTAGACTTGATCGAACGTCGAGCGGGCCTGGTGCCACTAATGTTCAGCGATGCCACCAAAGACTTATGCGAGCGGCTATCCGGGTTGGCCTTAGAAGTTGAAGTCAGCTGCAATGGCGAGGCATTTACCGAGAATATGCTGTTCACCCACCGCGGCATCAGCGGTCCGGCGATCTTACAAATATCGAACTACTGGCAGCCAGGCGATGCCATTGTCGTGAATTTACTGCCGGGTATCGACATAGAAGACTGGTTGATCACAGCCAAAAACTCGCAACGTTCTACCCACTTGAAAAACCTACTGGGTCAGCCGCTACCCAAGTCGTTGGCAGCAGAACTGATTACTTTGTTCTGTCCAGAACTGGACGGCACACGTCTCGAACGCATTCCAGATGTGCATTTACGACGGGTTGCAGAACAGCTGCAGCATTGGTCTTTGAAGCCCTCTGCGAGCGAGGGTTATCGCACTGCGGAAGTGACCCTGGGCGGCGTTTGCACCGACGCGATTAGCTCCAAGACAATGGAGACGCGACAGCAATCCGGTTTGTACTTTATTGGTGAGGTACTAGATGTCAGCGGGCATCTGGGTGGCTTCAATTTTCAGTGGGCCTGGTCATCCGGCTACAGTGCGGGGCTGTCCGTATAGGTTCTGGTATAAGTTCTGGTATAAGTTCTGGTAAAGATCCGTGTCATGAACTCCTGTCATAGGTTCTTGGTTTAGATGCCCTTTCCTCATGATAAACTTCGCACCATGTTAAGACTGAACGAACTCAAATTACCCCTCAACCACGCAGAACAAGATCTGTCGCTGGCGGTCATCGAGCGGCTGGGTATCGCCGTCGAGGACCTGCTCGACATTAACATCTTCAAGCGCAGCTATGATGCCCGCAACAAGCGGCAGATCCAGTTAATCTATCAACTGGATCTTACTCTCACAGCTGAATCTGAAGCATCGCTTTTAGCGAACCCCAAAACCTCAGGACTCGTTCAACCTTCACCCGACACTAGCTACCACTTTGTCGCAACAGCACCGCCAGACTTTCCGTCGGCTGAACAACAACGACCGATCGTGATTGGCTTTGGTCCATGCGGATTACTTGCGGCCTTACTGCTCGCACAAATGGGTCTTAAGCCCATCGTGCTAGAACGTGGCCGAGATGTCCGCCAAAGGACAAAAGACACCTGGGGCCTGTGGCGTAAGCGCGAACTAAACCCAGAATCTAACGTTCAGTTCGGCGAAGGCGGCGCGGGCACCTTCTCCGATGGCAAGCTATGGAGTCAGGTACGTGATCGACGGCATCTGGGCAGAAAGGTCCTGCAGGAGTTTGTTGAATCGGGTGCACCGGCTGAAATACTGATGGTGAGTAAACCTCACATCGGTACGTTCAAGCTGGTAAAGATGGTCGAGAGCATCCGCGCCAAGATAATTGCCTTAGGCGGCGAAGTTCGCTTTGAGCAAAAAGTTGAAACGATTCATCGAGCGCCGCCAGCAGGTGCTGACGACGCCAATTTAGCAGCTCCACATTTAAAAGGCATCGGCCAAATCACCGGCATTACACTAGCCAGTGGTGAAACTCTACGCAGCCGTCATGTTGTACTGGCAATCGGCCACAGCGCTCGCGACACTTTTGAGATGTTAGTAGAGCAGGACATTTACGTCGAACCAAAACCATTTTCAATTGGTTTTCGGATCGAACACCCCCAGTCGGTGATTGACGATGCCCGATTTGGCGAATCCAAAGGTCATCCCATTTTAGGAGCCGCTGATTACAAACTGGTACACCACTGTGAAAATGGTCGTAGCGTTTACAGCTTTTGTATGTGTCCTGGCGGCACAGTCGTGGCAGCAACGTCCGAGCCGGGCCGCGTCGTTACCAATGGCATGTCTCAGTATTCACGCAATGAGCGCAATGCCAACTCAGCCATTGTCGTGGGCATTGAACCGGAACAGGACTACCCCGGCGATGTATTGGCAGGCATCGACTTGCAGCGCAACTTAGAGTCATTAGCATTTGAATTGGGTGGTCGCGATTACAGTGCGCCGGCGCAGCGAGTTGGAGATTTTTTAGCCAACAAAGCTTCCTCTGAATTAGGCACGGTTGTCCCCTCCTACAAACCAGGTGTAAAACTGGTGAACCTCGCTGAACTTCTACCAGACTTTGCCATTGCGGCCATTCGCGAAGCCATTCCTGCCTTTGACAAGCAAATTAAAGGCTTTGCTATGGCAGATGCCCTGCTCACAGGCGTCGAAACACGCACCTCATCACCCATATCAATTCGCCGCGGCAAGGATTGCCAGAGCATCAACACCAACGGGCTTTATCCCGCCGGTGAAGGTGCTGGTTATGCCGGCGGTATTTTGTCTGCCGGTATAGATGGCATCAAGGTTGCCGAGGCGATTGCGCTTGATCTGCTAACAACTTGAAGTCTCTGTGTAGCAACCTCTGTGTGCTCAACAAGTCATTTGCTCGTTGATTCGTTCTCATCTAGTCTCTCTGTATCGCAGCTGTTTGGAGCAGCTTTTCAGATATGTCCCAGGATGACGCACTAAAGATTGAATCAGGCTACGGCTTCAACTACGAAGTGGCGGTAGCAGGTCTGGGCGCGAGGGCATATGCGTTTACAATCGATTGGCACATCCGCTTTTTAACAGCACTGCTCTGGCTTGGTATCTCCCTGCTCATTGTGACTCAATTCTCGCCGATCGGATCAACACTCGCTCAGATCGTTTCAATCGCCCCAGCCTTGTTCATCTATTTTTTCTACCATCCCGTGCTTGAGCTTATGATGGAAGGCAATACGCCCGGCAAACGCTACGTGAAAGTTAGAGTTGTCACGATTGATGGCCTAGCGCCTAGCAGCACAGCCATCATGCTAAGAAATATCATGCGCATAGTGGATAGCATGCCTACCTTTTACATCGTTGGTATCGTTTGCTGCTTGATCACTAAGCGACAGGTTCGCATAGGTGACCTCGCTGCCGGCACCTTGCTAGTCTATGACCATGGTGGCGAGACGCTGGCGGACAGTGTAGATGACTTGCTCGAGACAGAGACTTTATCCATGCAGGAATTACAAACTGTCAAACGGCTGCTGAATCGCTGGTCAGATTTAGAAGTAGCGAAGCGAGCGCAGCTTGGACAGGCATTGCTGCATAAGCTAGGCGAGCATGTTCATGTCACAACAGATGAGAAAGCCTTGAAGCAAAGACTTGAAAATTTGGTGTCCCGCTAATGTAAGATATCGTTGCCCGCAGGTGGTTAAGGCAGCGAGCCAAATTATGGCGCACGTTTCAACAGGAAGTGACGCGTCACCGCAAATCTGATGTGACCGATCTAATGGCATCGGATGCTCTAGTGCGAACCTATCAGATCGCCCAGGGTGATTTATCTTTTGCCCAATCGGAATTACCGAATTCAGACCTGGTAGACAGCTTAAAGGCATTATTACTCGACGCAAATCGCGAACTATCACGCCCAGCGACTCATTTCAGATCTTACATATATCATCTGCTAGCGGTCGAGATTCCACTGATTGCGATTGGCCTTTTACCGAAACTCATCAACATCCTCATCTTCGTATTGATAATCCTGCTGTAGATAAGACAGCGCACTCTCGCCATTGACGGGCAAATGGTGATGACGACGATAGTGATCATTGAAACTCTGCAGCAACCGGCCGTTGATCTGGTCTGTCGGCGTGTGCCTGGCATAAAGGTTGCCGATACGCTTCGCGAATGAAGCGTTCGAAATCTCTGTTTTCGGCAACAGTACCGGCCCGAGTCTTGCGTTCACAAAACCAACATAGACAAACCAGATGACCGTCATTGCCCAGCCCTCAGCACTGTGCGGGTCGGCGAGAACGAAGCGACTCGCGCGTTCCGGCGCAAGCAGACCTTCGACTGATCCGCGTCTGGTAAGCTTTGGCAAAACGACCCCCCGCAGCTGCAGACCAATATAGTAAAGCGTTAGCACGATGAGGATGCCGGCGACAGTCAGCCAAAATAGAAAAACAGATCACCGTATTTGACAAACCAATTCACCAAAGGGGCCAACCAATCAAATATCTGTTGCCAGTAGCTGAGACTAGCCTTGGGCTGTTCAACGGTCTTTAGAATCTGATCTAACTGAACAAGGTCCAATGGCGTGTCAATCGATCTAATTCACTCGCAGGTCCAGTCAAAGTATGAGACTCAAAGGTTCTCTATTTGGTCTTCTAGATCACCGCCTTCTTTTCTGACCCGCACGTCGTTATAAATTACTAAACCCATTGCGATAAGGAACGGCTGAGCAAAAGGCGTAATGGCAGAGGTCAAAACGCTTGTCCAAAACTGGATGGAATCTGGGTCCGATGTGAATATCACAGTAGCGGAAACAAAAACCACGATAAAATAAAACACAATCAGCAGCAGCCCGCCCACGGAAAACACCATTGCCGTTCTCATCCAGTTTCCCCACACGAGCGAATGAGAACGCTTGAGCGACTCGATTGGGCCGGTCCCTTCCAGCACCATGCAATACATCGACAGCGACAGCGATATGACGAGAATCATGCCTGGCACAATCAATAAAATCATGCCGAAGGATACGGCCAGCACCAATCCAAGGTAGAGACCAATCAAAGGAAATAGTTTTTTAAATGACATCGTCATGGCGTCAACCATATCGCCTAGGCCAAAAGCTCGGTAGCAAATCTGTATGACCAACAGGAAGTAAAGATAGACAGTCAATATCGTGAAAATAATGAAGCCTGCCCAGGCTGAGGCACCGATCGATCCAATGTCATCTGCCTGCTCAACAAAACTCGTATTTGTAAAGGCACTCAATACACCGATAGAGACTGTGAGCAACACAACCCCTAGCGCCGAGAGGTAGATATGTCGAGTCAGTTTGATGGCCTGATCAACTTGTTGGCCAATTCCGAGCGGCCCTTTCGCAAACTCATACATACGACAAACTCCTTTCTCTAACGGAAGGTTCGTTGTTTAGAGAGTATCAAAGCCGAATGGGAATAGAAATTGATGCTAGTCCGCAAACTGGCAGCAGACAGTTGTATATTTTTTAACCAACCCGCTATGGCGCAGCTCGCCAAAGCTAGTATCCCCGCGAGCTCCCTTCCGCGACTATTCGCTTTGATATCCACTCAATTTATATATTTCTTTACAGATATATTTCTAAATGGATATATGTAGCCAGTCTCACAGAGGTATGACCGCAGATGGATGCTTTCTCTGCCATCGTTGAACCCAATCGACGCCTGTTATGAATCACCCAGATGCAAACCTTAACGCTGACCGGCTCGGTACCCATGGTACCGATCATCTCGGCAACAAAACGATTACCTGCACACGATTGCTGAACCACCCCATCGAAAAAGTCTGGCGCGCCATCACCGATGAGACACACCGTGCCGCCTGGTTTCCTGAGTTGACTTTATCCCACCGAACCGGCGGCGACGCCGTAGTGAATTACATCCAGGAGCGATTAGACGATTCAGCTTGATAGAGCGTGTAATCAATCACCTGGCAAACCAGAGCGCTATCGAGAAACGGCACTTCTACCGAACGTGATGCTACCGTTAGTTGCAGGCTCGCAAGACTATGGCGCTTCATCATAGGCGACTGGATGTATTTTGCTCGCTGCAGCTTGTGAGCAGGGATGACGAGGTAGTCGATGCCGAAAATGCCCTGACGGACAACGACAGCATCTGCGTCAATGGCAATACCTTTGCATTTCCATGACCGGTACAGTAATCCCGCATGTAGCAAATAGAAAACGAACACAGCAGGCGCAATCCAAACGGCGTTTTCCGATCCAATCCCCAGCAGAATGGCTGGCAGATAGAGCAGGCCCCAGAGGGCAAGATTTCTGAACCAATAACGTTTACTGATACCGGTGAACGACAAACTCTCAAGGTCGGGCAATAACATGACTTCACGGGTCAGCCGCAGCGCCTCGACAGGGGTTACAGTCGGCACTAACAACTTTACGTCGTCCAGCCCTTGCGTCTTGTGCGACAACTGCTCAAAAATCAGATTGACGCGCCCCAGCACGCGGTCGAGCCAGTCCTGGCGAAAATAGACACTCTGGATGCGGGACTTTTGTATGTGGATTTCGTGCCGGGTCAGTAGTCCTCGATTTACCGTAAAAGCGTCGTCAGTATCGTACAGTTTATAGTTGTAGTAGGAGAAGATTGATCCCACAACGGACAGTAACGCGACAAGAATAAGGCTCAGGAAAAAAGCGGACAATAACAACAGAGCCACGACAGGAATGGTTTGATCACTGAGAAAACCAGAGACGTCAAAACCAAGATCAGCGGTGAAAGTATGGAGCTGTTCTTTGAACTGGCCATAGGCCGCACCAACTGCACCGAGAATAATCCAGGCGCGGTTGTTCGTAAGGCCGTGAATGACCAAATCCAGTAGTGACCTATCGATTAGAAATCGTTGAAGGTTTTCAGAAGTGTTCTTTGCTGGAAACTCGGTTACAGATTCGCTGTTTTCCTCAGAAAATTGACCCAGCACCAGCTTGGCCGCGGCTATCTGGTCATGGATCAATTGCGCATGTGGTCCGTCAAGGGCAGAGAGATAAACTTCATCACCGGATGATCCAGCGCTGTCGATCTTGACCGTGACCAGTTCGAGCGGGCGGAAATAGAAGGGATGTTTGAACGACACATTCTGAATTCGCTCAAACCCTAGGTTGATCTGTTTTTTGAATAGCACGCCCTTTCGCACCAGAACACTATCGTCAGTAACCTGATAGCTGAAATAGACATATTGCAGAATCGCATAGGTGATCATCAAGATAATCAGAGCGCTGACGACGGCGGCTACAAGCAACGGATCATCGAGACTGGAGATGCCGTAGATCAGAGGTATGATCGCGATCAGGTTGCCGCCAAGTTGTTTTAGCAAGCTGGCAATAAAATGAAGGACAGACCATACCGACAGTTTCTGCCAGTTTTCGTCCTCGTCAGCCAAAATGTTCACGTTTAGCGCCTATGCCTTAAGACAAATTCGCGTAGGTCCTCTGCCACACTGACCGGCAGACCCGGAATAATGTAGGTCGCCGAGCCACAGCCCGAACTAAACAGGTGAATTTCTGCCAGCCCAAATCGCTTGTCGATAGGGCCACTAGAAATTTCTACGTGCTGAACTCTATTCAGCGGCTGAATGGTTTGTGAACGCCAGAACACGCCAGATTCGAATAAAATATCGTGCTCACGAATGGCAAAGCGCTTGACCCGTGCCGATTCGAGGGCGAAACGGGTCATCAGTGCAGCGATGAGCAGCACGATCGAGGGTAAAGTCAGTTTTATCCAGAGAGGAAAATTCAAGAGAAACGCGACCAGCAGGAAAACCACAATACCGATACCAAACACCAGCGCCGTGATGCCCGTCTTGACGCTCGGATAGGCAGGTGACAGCGGCTGGTAGGCGACGGCCTCGATTGTCGGCAAGTCAGCGGGGTCGATCGCAACATTCGTAAATGTCATATAAGGGCTATCGTTGGAACGGAGCATCGAATCTAACTGATTACGTCACCGAGGCCAAAGAATTTCAGTCGCCGACTTAACAACTTCCAATCTTTGCCACAATCAATCAACATCATGAAATGAAACAGTACCCGCTGTTATCATTCACCTTAACGGCCGTTTCAAACGGTCAGCTCCGAACAATTAACTCTAAACAATTAACTCTAAACAATTAACTCTAAACAATTAACTCTAAACAACGACCCAGAGTACTGAAGCACAGTGGCAAAAAAGAAATATTACGTTATATGGGAAGGCCGGCAGACTGGTATCTTCGAGGATTGGCCTACCGCTCAGGCAGCAGTGGCTGGACACAAGGGTGCCAAATTTAAAGGCTTTGAAAGCCGCGCTTTAGCCGAAGCAGCGTTTAGCCAAGCACCGGAACAAAGTATTGTCGCGAAAAAATCATCTAAACCGTCCAAAAAACGCCCCGCCTTCGAATTGGATGAGAACTTTGACGTGCACATTTTTTGTGATGGTGGATGCGATCCCAATCCCGGCCCTGCCGCATCGGGCATCATTGTTTATCAGTCCGGAAGCATTCAAGCCAAATACCATGGCCTCTATCATCGGGGCACGAACAACACAGCGGAGCTGAATGCTCTGTTCGAAGCGATGCGACTGGCGCAAAGTTTGCTGGAAAACGGCCTTAAAGTTCAGATTCTCAGTGACTCGTCCTACTCTGTTAAAGCGATGACCCAATGGGCAGCGGGATGGCAGCGTAAAAACTGGACCCGCGGCAAAGGCGATGTTCTTGCGAATGCTGAACTCATCAAGAAGATGTATGAATGTTACGTCCAGCTCCCCTCAAGTCTCAGCATCATCCACGTCAAGGGCCATTCTGGCGTTGAAGGAAACGAGTTGGCAGACAGAATGTGTTTCGTTGCGATGCAGAACAAGGTTACAGACTTCGAAAAATATGAAGGCACTGAGTCAATCGAAGAATTATTGGCGCTCACAGCGGGATAAATAGCGGCAGAGTAAACGAATTCTGGCCCCATATGCCAAATATTGACCTATGCTTTTATCATGCCTGCGCGAAGACTAGGGTCACTTATCATTGCCTTGATTCTGTTGGTCGGCCCCTCGCCGATTTCAGCATCAGCCGCGAGCAACCAGCTAATTCTTAATGACAACACGCAGCAAACGCAGGATCTTTCTGAGTACCTCTCAATTTTCACCGATGACTCCAATGCATTGGGCATAGAGGACATCCGTGAACTACCATCGAATCAATGGCAGCCGAACACACAGGATTTTATCCATCTCGGCTTCTCGAGTGCTTCAATCTGGTTTAAAGCGACCATTAAAACTGGATTTATGGACGAATCCGACTGGCTTGTTCATCTTAAAGATGGGCTAAAGGATGAAGTGGATATCTACTACTTCGTCAACGGCAGCCAGACAAACAAGTTTTCCGCCCAGCCCAATGAAAGTTTTTATCGCCGCGAAGTGGAGCACCGTCATTTCGTCTTCCCCGTGCAGATGGAACCGAACACTGTCACTGACGTGTATATCAAGATCCGCTTTGCTCAGCACATCATGCTTCCCATTGAACTGACCCGAACGACAAGCTTTGCCCGCGATGATCAATTGGAGTTGGTATTGCTTGCGATCTGCGTCGGCCTGATGCTTGTGATGTTCGTCTATAATTTTTTCCTCTATCTCGCCACAAGAGAAATTTCCTATCTGTTCTATGTGGGCCTGGTAGCTTTTGCGGGCTTGTACTTCTCCGGCATGAATGGTCTGAACTATCAATTTTTGTGGCCTGAAATGCCAAGATGGAATGAAGCCTCTCATACCGTTTTTGGCGGCCTGATGTTGGTATTCGCCGGGCTCTTCACCCTCAACTTTCTCCACATTGAGAAACGTAGTCGACGATATTACCTCCTGATATTTTTTGCATGCATTGGTTTGTGTGCTGCGCTGCTCGCAATCTCCGGTTTTCTTCTGCTCGGTATACAACTTGCGACTGTGGCCGGGCTGTGTAGCTGGATAACCTTTTTCATTCTAGGAGTTCAGTACTGGCGGTCTGGATTGACCTATGCCGGTTACTACACGGTAGCCTGGTTTATGCTGCTGGTGACGGGTACCAGCTTGTTCCTCGGGTTTCTGGAGGTTATTCCATTCAGCATGAATTTGCTCTACGCCTCTCAGGTCGCGTTTATGATTGAGACGGTGTTGAACTCAATTGCACTTGCGGGACGCATTCGCAGCTTGGAGTTAGATAAACAGCAAGCACTGTCGGACAATAAGGCTAAGCTGGCATTTCTTGCGAAGATGAGCCACGAACTACGCACGCCAATGAACGGAATTCTCGGCATGGCAGAATTGTTGGCCGATCGGCAAACAGACAAAACCGACAAAACCGACAAACGCTATGTTCAGATCATCAAGTCATCGACTACCACGCTGATTACCATTATCAATGACATCCTCGATTACTCAAAGATCGAGGATGGGAAAATGGAGCTTGAACTCATCGACTTCGACTTGAGGGAGTTAATCGATAGTTGCCTGAGCATCCAAGCGGTTCAGACTTTTGATAAGCCGTTTGAACTCATTGCTTCCGTCGATACTGAATTACCAGGGCATGTTCGAGGAGACCCGACTCGGGTCGGCCAAATACTCCTGAACCTCACCAGCAATGCTATCAAGTTTACCGAACAGGGCATGGTGATTGTGCGCGCTGAATTCGATAGGAAAAACCCTCACCTCATCAGGATATCTGTGAAGGACACTGGCATTGGTATTAGCCATGAGCAACAAGCGTTTCTTTTTGAGTCGTTTCAACAAGCCAGCGCCAGCGTATCCCGGACGCACGGTGGCACCGGCCTTGGCCTGTCAATTACAAAACAGCTCACCGAGTTGATGGGGGGGAAGTTAAAAGTGCGAAGCAAGCCCGGCCTAGGCTCAGTGTTCTCTGTCACCCTCGATATGCCTGCCAGCGCGCCAGCTCCACTACCACCCAAACTGCCTTCGGATTGCCGCCTTCTATACATCAACAATAATCTAGCTTTTGGTCAGTTATTGACCAAGGAGTTAAAGCGACGAGGCCTCGATTCCATTTCTGCAGAAAATCAGGAAACTGCATTGGCGGCACTGAACGACGCGAAGCAGCGCATGCATCCCGTCAAACTGCTGATCGTTGATTGCGGTGAAAACAGCGTAGCAATAGCAGAGAACCTGCGCGCCAGGGGATATTCCGAAAAAACGATTATCTTCTCTGAGACCGGCAAGCCTGAGTTTGAAAATCGTCATCCAAACTCGAATTATGTGTCGACCAAACCCCTGTCGTTTGATGGTTATAGTGATCAGCTCGCATCGATCTTTGACACGCAAATTACAACAGATAAAACCCGCGCCAATAAGCTGCTCGAGGGCGTGACTCCAGATGAAGCATCCCTAAATATTTTGGTCGCTGAAGATAACGCCGTCAATCAAATAGTGATCAAGGGCTTACTCAAAAAGCTGAATCATACGGCAATAGTGGCTGAGAATGGTCAGGATGCAGTTGCTCGCCTAAAACAATTAGATCAAGAATTTGACATTGTTTTAATGGATTGTGAAATGCCTGTGATGGATGGCTTCACCGCTACCAGCCTAATCAGGGACTGGGAACAGCAGCAGAGTAAACCACGCTTACCTATTGTTGCGCTCACCGCGCACATCCTTCCCGAGCAGGAGCAATCCTGTTACGACGCGGGCATGGACGACCTGCTGACCAAGCCGGTGGAAATCACAAAGCTTAAGGCGATTCTACAGAAGCATCAAGCAAACGTGGACTAGCCCGATACGACAAAACTAAGTACTACTTCGCCTTTCGGGTATCGCCTATAACGAAAGGGTTATGTCGCATAGGTCGACAGAAAACCAATCATTACTTGTTCAACGACATCTGATACCGCTGGGACAGACATCAGAATTCCTGACCAGACGACGGCGATGACAGCGCATAGAATGAGGTAATTTTTAGTTTTCATCATTTACTCCCTATAGAGGCCGAAGTTCTAGGCGCCAATTCGAAAAGCCAGGTATCGCCATTGCTGACAGACTGCATGCCTCTGGCAACCGCTTCAGGCCCGCCGCCGCCGGCATATTTTTGTGCCATTTTTTGCGCGATACCTTTGATGGCATCGCCTTCACTGATTCGGACCAACTGTCGCTCGTAGCGAATACCATTGATACGAGCAACGGCGAGGCCATCACCTTCTGCAGCCTGAAATGCCCATTCTTTCCACAGACGTCCCAGAAATGACTGCATGTAGCCTGAAGGAACGTAGATTTTACCCTCACTCTCCATAATGAAAATTCGCCTTGAACTCATCGGGCCATCAAGCTGCAATTCGATAAAAACGACGTCGTCTGTAAAAGTCCAATCGGGATCCGGGCCAGTATGCAGATCGCCGGTAATGAGTTCACCACCCGGGAATAGAATAGATGGACCGTCAGCATCCATGTTGTCAATTTTGAGCGTAACAATGGTGACTGCGCCGAAGAGAACGATGATACCAATGACTTGAAGTATAATACGAAGCATCTTGCCTCCTGAAAAATGATGTCGCGATAGGCTGTCATTAGGACTGAACCAAAATCGCACCTAGTTTCGATGCGACAACCTACCACCAGTAGTCCTCTTCATCAAATGAATGCGCCATCGCGTCGGTGAACGCTATCCATTCAGTCCGGTCTACTAGACATTGCCCTAGTGCTTTACGCTGACCTTGTTCGTTCCTATTAGACTACTTTCTGCATTAATAAAGTTACCGCTGAAATTAGACGCCCAGCGATGCCAATATATCCTCCAGACAAAGGCTAGGTTTCAAACTGTCTTCCTTGCCATAGCGATGAGAACGATACGTGGCGAAACAGAGTCAGAATTCACATCCCGATCATCACTCGCCCAGACATCGCATTTTCTTCGGTCGGCAATATCGACGTCCAGATGGCTGCAGATGAGGCCTGTACTTTCGATAATTGGCGACAGCACGCCGTTACAACCGCACCACAACTTGATTGCGAACGATTCAACACAGTGACCGTTAGGCCGCCCGACGAAATCGATAATATGCTCAACTAACGGCTCAATGATCTCAGCAACTTTCTAACATCGACTCTGCAGGAGTTTGAGCATGGCGCCGATGCTATCAAGCGATTCAAACCAAGATAGTAACGGGGTAAATGCACACAACGTCGCCGCTGGCTGGATAGCCTCACAGTCAGACAGTCTGTAACCATAAGTGCTGACCTGATTTAGCGACCATTTTTGAAACCAATCAAATCTATGCTTAAAATCACGCCCAGCGGCAACAGCTTTGGCATTCCAATTGCGACCCAAGTGTTTGACCCAGCGCGTTCTTGCGATCATCGCTAAAATGGGCGCCAATCCAACATGCAGGACCCAACCATGACGAAATGAGCATTCCCTGTTCAGCCTTTAGTTTTCTGTTAAATCCGCCCGCGCGCTGGAACGAAATACTGAAAAAGAAACACGAATTTTTGAACGGGTTCGGGTCTAAAATATTTTTTCAGGGCTTGACTTAAACCACGCCAAACCAATTTATATTGGTGTGCCCATTGTGTCACCAAAACGACACTGTCTTGAATCTCGGTTCGACTTTAGCGTTGCGTTAGTCGCGCCTTGAGTCATATCGTTAGTTGTGCCGTTTGACCTGCTGAGCGTCGTGCTTTCTGCCTTTCGCGCCTAAATGAGATGCGTAGATGTATAGCGTGATCGAAACAGTTGAGGTAAATGTCTCAGAATTCGATGAAGAAGATGATGAGAAAGTTGCTCTCAGCTGATGGCTGGTCTTGGCACCAGAGCTAGCGCCACCGCTGCAGCCAAAGCAATCCATAGGCTCTAAGCCGTATCAGCACCATTAGCACTGGGGGATATCGACAGCCCAGGGAACAATTAAACACGTTATGCGCAAAATATCGATTGGTGTACTCTACTCAATTACTCTACTCAATTACTCTAAAAAATTGTCCAAATCACTCACACACTTCACATAGGATACTTACCATGTCTCATGATCTCGTCATACGCGGCGGCCTAATAGTCGACGGCACCGGTTCAGAACCTTACCTAGGTGATGTTGCCATCGACAATGACACCATCGTTGCAGTGGGTAAGGTTGAGGGCAGTGGCACCAGAGAAATCGATGCCAAAGGGCATGCGGTAACGCCCGGATTTGTAGACCTGCACACTCACCTAGACGCGCAGGCAGGCTGGGACCCGGACCTAACGCCCATCGTTTGGCATGGCGTGACCACGGCATTGATCGGTAACTGCGGCGTGACCTTTGCGCCCTGCAAGCCACAAGATCGTGAGTACCTGGCCGGCATGATGGAATCGGTAGAAGACATTCCGAGTTCAGTCATCCTAAACGGCCTACCCTGGGACTGGGAAAGCTATGGTGAATATCTCGATTCTCTCGAGAAGTTAGAGCCTGCCATTAATCTGGTTGGCATGGTGGGGCATTGCGCCATTAGAACCTACGTTATGGGTGAACGTGGCGTTGACGAGGAACCTAACGCTGACGAAATTGCTCAGATGGCAGCCTTAGCGGGGAAATCTGTTGCAGAGGGCGCCATCGGTTTTTCTAGTAGTCGCTTGATCGCTCACAAAATGCCGGATGGTCGCAGTATTCCCGGCACATTCGCTAAAACTGAAGAGATGGTCGCGATTGCCAAAGCGGTTGGAGACAACAACGGTCTGATTCAAAACGTATTGGAATACTCTCGACTCGACACTGAAATGGCAATCTTGCGTGAGCAGGCTCTAGCTGCCCAAACGCGCGTTATTTTTACTGCGCCACATATTCCAGGCACAGCCGGAAAATCCAACGCATACACCGACATTATTGAATCGATGTTAGCGGAAGGCATCGATATTACCGGACTCGCCCTGCCACGATCCTTTGGCTTCTTGTCAGGACTTAAAACTAACATTATGTTTATGTCTCCGGCATGGAAAGCGCTCATCAGCTTGGACTTTCCGGCCCGCCTCGCCGCAATACAGAACGCCGATACTCGAGCCACGCTAATCAAGGAAGCCAGTGAAATGGGCAGCGGCGGCAACGGTTCTCCGACACTCGACACCTGGGTGAGTAACTTCTATTCCCTCGGCAATAGTGAATCGCCTGAATATACCAAGGGCGCTGATGAGAGCCTACCTGCTATCGCAGCCGCTGCTGGCGAACATCCAGCCGAAACCTGGCTACGCACTATGCTGGAAAGTGATGGCGAAGCGCTGTTCCATGTCAGATTCGGCAACAAGAACTATGACGGGTTGGAAGAGTTTCTGAAGAACGATTGGATACTGCCAAGCCTGGGCGACACCGGCGCCCACCTGACTCAAATTATCGACGCAGGATGGTCGACCTTTATGCTCTCCCACTGGCATAGAGAAAAAGGCACTTTTACGCTTGAAGAGACGATTCGACTGCTAACAAGTGCACAGGCGCGCATCCTTGGCTTTGCTGACCGTGGCACTCTCGCCGTCGGCATGCGGGCAGATGTGAATATCATTGACGTCGACAAGGTAATTGAAGGCCAACCCACGTTAGTTCGTGACTTCCCCGACGACACACCTCGTTTGACTCAAAAATCGAAAGGCTACTTAGCCACCATCTGTAATGGCAATGTCATTGTAGAGAACGGTGAGTTAACGGGCCGTCGATCCGGCCGAATATTGCGCAACCAGCCGAAAGCTGTAGCCGCCGGATAAATCGAAAGATCGGGGTCCGAAAGATCGGGGTCAGAGTAAAAACTCTGGCCCCTTTTTAACTTTAAGCCGCGGTCGACAAGCTCGCCTGGTTTTTTCTCTCTACTCTGTTTTTCAACCGCAAGTCCTCACGAATCATCACCAAAGCCGGAACGAGGAATAGAATGATCACGCTGGCGAAGACAATCCCCGTTGCCAAGCTAACCGCCATAGGAATCAGAAATTGAGCTGATGTAGTGGTTTCGAACAGCATTGGCGTCAAACCTAGCGCAGTTGTCGCGGTGGTCAGAAATATAGCCCGAAACCGTCGCCGAGATGCTTCGACGATCGCTTTGCCATTTTCCCAACCTTCCTCAACCAGCTTGTTATAGCGGTCCACGAGTACCAAGGAGTCATTAACCACAACACCACTCAAGGCCACCATGCCAAACATGGAAATGAACGATAAGTTGTAACCGAGCAGATAGTGGCCCACCAGAGCACCCGCAGCACCAAAGGGCACCCCTGCCAATATGATGAGTGGTTGCGTGTAGCTTTTTAGTTGCGTTGCCATCAGAGCAAAAATGATAAGCAAGGCAATCAAAGCAGATCTACCTAGCGTGCCGAGGTCTTCTGATTGTTCACGACCCTGCCCTGCCTGCTTGACCTGCAACCCAGGGAACTGCGCTATAAGCGCGGGTACAAATTGCCCTAGCACAGCCGAATTCGCTTCACTGGGCGTGGTAACCGCCTCGTCGACTTGGCCTGAGACAGAAACGATACGCAATCCATCCACGCGGTTGATTGCAGAATAGCTCCGTGATTCTGTTACGCGAGCGACACTGGAAAGGGGTGCTTCGCTGCCGTCAGAGAGTCGGATCCGAGCGTCGAACAAATCAGCGGTCGACTGCCGATCACTTTCAGGATACCGAACCATAACCTTTACTTCTTCCCGACCGCGCTGAATGCGCTGAATCTCTTCGCCGAAAAAGTTTCGCCGCAGCTGCCTTGCAATGTCCGCAGGGGTCAACCCAGCCGCCTCACCTGCGGGCGTAAGATTAATGTCTACCTGCCGCTTACCAATACTGTTAGAATCCTGAATTTCGTAAACCCCATTAATAGTCTCATAGCGACCTTTTAGGGTGGCAACAGCCTCTTCTAAAATGTTGCCGTCCTGATGTGCGAGTTCAAACTCAATGTCAGGTTGCCCGCCAAAGAAAGCGGCGACATAGGACAAGCGTTCTATACCAGGAATCTCACCCACCTCTGCTCGCCATAGTCGTTCCAGTTCTTTTGCAGAAAGGGTCCTTGGCGGCTCGGGTCCCAGCTTTATTTGCACGGATGCAAGATGGCTAGCAATCGTCATTCCGGTG
Source organism: Candidatus Azotimanducaceae bacterium (assembly GCA_051278195.1). Taxonomy (GTDB): domain Bacteria; phylum Pseudomonadota; class Gammaproteobacteria; order Pseudomonadales; family Azotimanducaceae; genus JAHRVQ01. Next base: position 7,095 of record JBNMQM010000010.1, on the reverse strand, counting down.
GCGCCCCCTGGTCCGCCGCCCGTTCTGGTTTGCCCGCCAATGGAGACACTGATGGATTCAAACGCAATGCCGTCCAGACGCGCATTAACCACATTAGCAGCTTCAACCAGTCGAGCAGCAGCGCTCTCGGTTGACTCAAACGGCGTACCGACAGGAAATTCGACAGTAGCACGTATGGTGTTTGCTTCCAGGTCAGGGAAGAAAATGAAACGCACGGCACCGGTGCTGACCAATGACCCGGCAATCAATAGGAGTCCAAAGCCAGCCGCAAGCGTCAGGTAACGATAGCGAACGGCACGAGCAACCGCAGGGGCTAGAATTTCGCTCCGAAATTTTTCGACACCGGCAGCCACTCTGTCCTGTATCACGTCGAGTGGCCACCGACTCCATCTACCACCATTTACCAGGTGGGATGGCAAAATCAGAAAAGCTTCTATCAGAGACATACCCAAAACCAAAATAACAACAACAGGTACCACGCTGAGAATCTGGCCGAAGGTTCCCGTGACAAACAGCAGCGGCGCAAATGCCGCCATCGTTGTCAAAACACCGACCATGACAGGCCCGAAGACACCTTTAACGCCGTCCATGGCTGCTTCCATACCGACCTTGCCATGTTCCTGTTCGGCGATAATATTTTCGCCCACGACCACAGCATCATCAACGACGATTCCCAGCACAATGATCAACGCAAACAGAGACATCATATTAATATTAATATCAAAGGCGTCAAAAAACAGAAAGGCACCTAAGAATGATATCGGCACACCCATTGCCACCCAAAGGGCTAGCCGCAAGTCCAACATGACAACCAAAAATAGAAAAACGAGCGCAAAACCAAGCAGGCCGTTCCTCAACAGGAGACCAATACGATCTTGCAGAACTTCTGTCTGATCGTTCCAAACGGAAACATCAATTCCCGGCGGCGGTTCATAAACGGCCAGAAAAGCCTTAATTTCCTCAGCGATCGCAAGGACGTCTTCCGATTCGGATTTTTGAATTTTGAGCAGGACACTTTCGCGCCCATTGAACTGGTTGATCAGATCAACGTCGATAAACCCGTCTCTAACCGTGGCGACGTCGGATACCCGAAGAATACTCCCGTCTGGTCCAGCGCGGAGGACAATATTCTCGAATGACTCACCGGTTGAACCCTTAGTATTGGTGCGAAGCAAGAGATCGCCGCCTTGGGCCCGAATCTCACCGGATGAAAGGTTGATAGATGATCGACGAATAGTATCCGCAACTTCGGACATCGTGAGGTCGAAGCGGCGCAGAGAATCTTCGGAAATTTCGATCGCAATTTCGTAGTCTTTTGATCCGATCAAGGACACCAGAGATACTCGGGGCAACGCCAGCAGTTGTTCCTCGATCATCTCGGCACCGCGACGAAGTTCCCGCTCGCCAAGTTCCGAGCTAACAACGACGGTCAATACGTCTGCCAGCGTCTCAGCCCGAACAATTTTTGGCTGCTCCGCATCTTCAGGTGGAAAATCTACCAACTGTTCGACAGCAGCCTCAACATCGTCACGAACCTTATCGGCGTCAAGGAAGTCTTTCAATTCAAGTGTTACGGAACCCAAATTTTCGGACGCTCGGGATGTGACGCGATCAACCCCAGCGATACCAAATACCGCCTCTTCCACCCGACGAGTAATACCTTCCTCAACTTCTGAGGGGGTCGCACCGGGATAAGGAACAGAAATTGTCACCGTACCAGGATCGATTGTTGGAAATACCTGCGCTGTTAAACCCAATGCGGCCAATAAACCACCTACAAGCAGGATAACCATTAGAAGATTGCTGGCCACTGGATTGCGGGCAAAATAAGCGATGATGCCGCGATAATTGTCGAGCGGTGGCATATTGGCCTGACTCCCAGGAGTCATCGGGCAGTCTCTGCCAGTCGCACAGGCATGCCATTTCGCCCGCCGGGCACTAATCCCACGACGATACCTTGGTCGTACTCGAATGCCTCCACCAGGTACTGACCGTCTTTACGGCCGAGGATATTCGCAGCCACTTCAACAAGGTTACCGTTGCTGACCGTCCAGAACACTCGGCCTAGCTGAAGAGCACTTTCCGGGAGCAGAAACGTATCGTTGGTGACGGGCCCATGCACTTCAACGGATACAAATGCCCCCGGCGTCAATGATTGGTCGCTTTTTGCAGTGACAAATACTTGGGAAAATCGGCTGCGGGAATCTCGTTCTGCCGCCACCCTATCGACAATCCCCTCGAATGACACACCGTCGATTGTAATGGTGACTTCTCGATTGGTTACCGGCACCAATTTTGCGAGCTGTTCTGGCGAGAGTGAAATCACAATTTCAACCGCATCTAGAGCATACACACGGCCAAAAGATTGGCCAGCGTTTAGGATCTGCCCTTCATCGGCGGTGCTTTCTACAACGCGGCCCGAGAATGGCAGGGAGAAGACACTGCGATCAAGGTTTGTCTGTTCAATATCCCGGCGCGCAATGGCCGACTGCAACTGTGCCTTTGCCTGCGCGATCTGCGGTGCTTTGGCCACAAGGGAGGGTACTGGCTTACTCGCATTTAGCATTCGGTAGTTAGCGATAGCGGCAGACCCTTCCGCAGTGCTCAACTCAAGAGACGCTTCTGCTGATGCGACCTCTGCGTCCGCCTGGGCTAGTGCTAGGATGAAATCGCGTTTCTCGAGAGTAACCAGGGTTTCACCGGCTGAGAAGCTACCGCCATTTCTTAGCGCGTTGGATGTCGCAGTCACTTTCCCGGACACCTGCGGAATCAAAGTGACGTAGCTGCGGACAACCACTGACCCTGTTGACGAGATAGCCAATTGTTGTGCCGAGCCTGCAGGCCGAACAAAGGAAACCAGGGGCGCTGGCGCAGCCGTGTTTAAAGGCCCAGATGTTCCCGCCGGAGCAACTGTGGCGGCTGTCTGATCTGGTTCTCTAGAAAACACAAATGCCAACAACATCAAAGCAATGACGCCGACTAATTGAAGGAGACCAATCAGCGGCTTCTTTCTAACTTTTCCCGCCTGTACTTCGTTTTGGTTCGGGTTTTGAGGCTCATTTTCGGTTGTGTCTACCGAAGGGTCTGGCTTGTCACTTTTTTCACGAAAATCGGCGACTGACGACATAATATTCTCCGTATATACAGCGCCGCGCGCAGTTAAGGCACAACTTAAGAAATGGTTACGCTGTTCGTTTAGATGTAGACCACTTTTTCATGCCGGAACGGTCCCAAAATCATTTATCGGGCACTTTACGCCGCGAACTATACCTTGCTAAAAATCAGCGGCAGGTCATCCTTCGGTTTGGGAAAGGGAACATACTGAATTTTATTGTCGCGCTGTTTTTCGTCAATAAATTTCACGCGAACTTGCTTCACTGTCTGGAAGAGCACGCTCTTAAAAAGCATGTCCGCAAAGTGCAGCCCGATACACTTGTGCGCGCCGCCACCAAAAGGGGCCCAAAGATAGGGGTGCTGTTTATGTTCTCGCCGTTCTTCAGCAAATCGCATCGGGTCAAACTTGAAAGGGTTGCGCCAGTATTCCTCCAGATAGTGATTGGTTAGGATCGACGTCTGCACCACAGTATGAGCAGCCACTTGATGACCACCAATTTCACAAGGCTTAATCGTGCGGCGGATAACACCCACCACCGGCGGGTACATGCGCAGAACCTCGTTAAAGGTGTAATCGATTAATGGAACCGAATCGAGCTGATCATAGTTCAGCATATCCACGTTGCTGCCCACAATTTGATCTCGCAATTTTGCTTGCCAATCCTGATTGGCTGCTAACAGATGCATCACCATCGTTAACGCACTGGTCGTTGTATCGTGAGCAGCAAAAAGCAAAAAGATCATATGATCGGTAATTTCCTGATGACTAAAGTAGTCGTCATGCTCGTTTTTTTCATGACAAAAATAGCTGAACATGTCAGTGCCATCCGCCTGACGTTTGCTATCGATTGATTGCCAGATAAATTTCTCAAGCACACGTCTACCATCTAATCCTTTGCGATGGAGCAGCCCCGGCCAATCTTTTTTGATAATACCAACGGTACCATCCGCAAAGTCTGTGAATGCCTTGTTAAGCGCGGCACCTTCTTCATCCAGTTGCGCACCTAAGAATACCTTCGCTGCAATATCCAGTAGCAACGCTTTGATCGTTGGATAAAATGTCAGCGGCTGATCTGTTGGCCAGCCGCTAATTGCGTCTCGTGTAATCTTGTTGACACTATCAATGTAGCCACGCATAGCCTTGGCCTTAAACGCCGTTTGCATCAGTCGTCGCTGCAGACGGTGATCATCGAAATCCATCAACATTAAGCTGCCAGAAAAGTACTCGCCAGTTAGCCCTTCCCATCCCATTCGGGATGAAAATACTTTTTCTGGATCGAGGGTGACAAGCTTAACCATGTCTGGCCCGACTGTTGCCACCATGCGCTGGAAAGCCAGGGACTGACGAAACACAGGCCCATGCTTTTGGTATTCACCAAGCATTAAGGCCAGTGGATCCTTAAGGAAGTCAAAGGTGTGACCCATGACTGGATAACCGTAAGTGCCTGGTATTTGAGACAAGTCACGATTATCTTTTTCGTTCATGTACGCGTTGTTAACTGAAACTCCCATCTTTAATGCCTTGTGGTGCAATTCTACCTGGGCCAGTGCTCTTTAGACAAAAGCCTATTCAATTAGGATTGTCGCCTGAATGATTTTCAACATTTCGGATGTTTTACCACTACGGCTGCCACGAGCTTCAAGGGCTGCCAGTATTTCAGCACCAGACGTTAGCTCTCCAAAAATTGTGTGTTTACCGTCAAGAAATGGCGTGGGTAAGAACGTAATAAAGAACTGGCTACCATCGGTTCCGGGGCCCGCGTTTGCCATGCTCAATAAACCAGGTTTTGTGTGTGACAAGCCGGGAGCAAACTCTCCAGCATATTTATAGTCCGGACCGCCACGACCAGTGCCCGTTGGATCTCCTCCCTGTGCCATAAACCCAGGAATCACCCGATGAAAGATCACGTCATCGTAGAAGCCGAGCTCGGTCAAATAGATTGTACTGTTCACATGCATTGGCGACTCTTCATGGAACAATCTAAACGTCATACTGCCGATATTCGTTTCCAGAACCCACGTATAAGTTTTGCCCGGTTCAAATGTCATCATCTCGGGCGCAGTCACGTTCGATTTCCAGTCCGGGTCTGTCTTGTCGACCATTTTTTTGTCTACTGTGTCGGCCGGTGGTTTGGCGTCTGATGTGACGTCTTCGGAATTCGCTGGCTGTTGGCTATCACCACAACCGATCAATAGTCCAAGCAATGCTATGACAGTTAATAATTTCATTAATTTTTTTACCTAAATTTCAGTGGGCGTCATTTATCGCCAACCACAATACCTGACTTGGTTGAAGACTGCTGCGAATGAATCCGCAGCAGTGTCTAGCTCGCCGATTGTGCGGTGAAAAAGTACCTAGTAGGGATGCAGCACAACCGGCACATCCGCTATGCCACGGATAAAATTGTTCGGTAGCCTGGTCACGTCGCCGACTATTTCCACCTTGCGGAAACGTTTCTGTATTTCTTCCCAGAGTACGCGTAATTGCATTTCAGCAAGACGATTACCCATACAACGGTGCACGCCAAAACCGAAGGAAACGTGCTGCCGAGCGTTTTTCCTATCGATGATTAATTTGTCCGCATCTGGAAAAACACTTTCGTCTCGATTTCCAGACAAGTACCACATGATGACCTTATCGCCTTGCTTGATGTTCTTTCCACTCAGGTCAAAATCTTTTAACGCTGTACGTCTCATATGAATCACAGGGGTTTGCCAGCGAATCATCTCGGACACCATGTTCGGAATGAGAGCAGCATTATCGCGGAGCTTTTGATATTCGTCGGGATACTGATTCAGTGCGATGACACCACCACTGATGCTATTGCGCGTGGTGTCATTACCGCCGACGATAAGCAATAAAATATTACCTAAGAGTCCCATTGGGTCATTTATCAAATCTTTTGTTGCTTCGCCATGGGCGAGCATTGATATCAAGTCGAATTTAGGTTCGGCGGCAGCGCGTTCTTGCCACAACTGAAAGAAAGTCATGGCACATTCTTGAAGTCCCGCTTGCCGCTCCTCCATATCGACCTCCATACCGGTAACTTGCGGTACGTTGGTGGTGAGATCAGACCAATAAATCAGCTTGCGCCGATCTTCGTAAGGAAAGTCGAACAAGGTCGCCAACATCCTAGCCGTAAGTTCGACAGAAACTCTATCCACCCAATTGAAAGTTTCTCCCACAGGCAGGTTATCAAGGATGTCCGTTACTCTTTCCCGGATCAGCGGTTCCATTGTCGCAAGGTTAGATGGCGCCACAGAAGGGGTTACTGTCATGCGCTGCTGGTCATGCCGCGGTGGGTCCATGGCAATAAAATTCTCAATCCCAGCGTCCTCTTCTCTCGGATCGATTATGGATATGCCACCTGCCTCCGACGAAAAAACTTCATGGTTAGTATCCACCGCCTTGATATCTGCATGTTTGGTCACAGACCAAAAAGCGCCGTTAACACTGTCCTGACAGTAGTGAACCGGATCTTCCTTTCGTAGCCGAGCAAACCATTCTTGCCAGTCATCGTCACGAAACCGTTCTGGGTGGCTGACGTCGATATTTTCAAGGGGCTGAGTCGCTACATCCGTTGCTTTTAGGGTCGTGCTCATTGGAACATCCTATTAGTAAACGTTTGTAACCTATCTTTGGGAGAGAAAGTAGTCAAGTGTTTACTTTGTCTAGGTTCCCGATTACCTTGGAACTCTTAACGAGGCGAAAAACAACAATGAGCGCACACAAGCAACCCCTCGATAACAGACTCGATCCAAGAGTCGCGAGGACTAGAACGGCGGTAGAAACGGCCGTGGTTAGTTTACTCTCTGAAGAGCACCCCTTTACGACGCTGACCATCTCTGAAGTCGCGATGGCAGCAGGCGTTACTCGTAAAACACTCTACGCACGATTCGGATCTCTGGAACAAGTCGTCAAAGAAATGGCGTCGAAAATGTTCGAGGAAATCGCCGATAACATTACCAATGATATGTTGA
>JBNMQM010000009.1:0-89723 GCA_051278195.1 Candidatus Azotimanducaceae bacterium | reverse complement strand
AGGTAATACTGGGTGGCCAGCGCATCATCATTGCCCACCGGGCAGCGCAGGGGGTAGGGCGTCTGTATCTGTGGGTAATGCTCAAGGATGCCCTCGAGTCCCTTCTTCCGCTCGGGATGGCCAGACGCCGCTGCCGTAGTGATGGTTGTGCCATGGTAAGAAATACTGCGTGTCAGAATAACTGTGCGCTGTGGTGCGCCGAGCCCAGCGTGATACTGAATCGCCATCTTGAGGGCGGCCTCGTTTGCCTCAGAGCCACCGGAGGCCAGATGAATTCTTGTCAGGTGCGGGGGCAGCCAATGTTCACGCAGCTCATCAACCAGAGCATGCCGTTCCGGTGTCAGCCAGGGTGGCATGACAAAGGTACAGTTGATCAATGCGTCCCTGACAGCATCGGCGACTTCGACAACACCGTGACCAATGTTTGAAACGATGCAGCCACCGGCAGCGTCGAGTATTTTACTGCCGTCGGCCAGATACAAATAGGCACCTTCGGCGCGAGACACTGAGACGGGTTCCGAACCAGAAACAAAAGGCCAGATCGCGGGCTGATTCATTGGTGTGGCTCAGGTTGAGGGCTAGAGTAGCATGATAGTTTTTTCCGTCTTTAATAAGAAGCTTGGCGCATCCCTATTGCGCGTCAGGCTGGTGAGTTCTACCCATGAAGGTTAAGGTTGCTGGGTATTCGTTGTAATGAGCTGCCCGTGCTTAATTTCCTTGATCTGCTGGCCATTGGTGCTTATTTTTTGATTCTGCTCGCGATCGGCCTGCGCGTGATGCGCTCAGCCATTGGGGAAGAAGAGCTGGAGTCGTTCCTGGCGGCCGACAGAGACATGGGGCTGGGGCAAACCACCGCCAGTACAGCGGCAACAGACCTGGGTGGTGGTTTCAGTATTGCCATGGGCGGACTTGGCTTTTCGCTGGGTCTGTCGGCGTCGTGGCTGGTGGCCATATCCGCACTCAGTGTGGTGATGGTGTCGTTTTTAATGGTGCCCAAGGTCAAACGCTGGTCAGATCGTGTGCGTGGGCTGACGACCGGGGACCTGTTCGAGGCGCGCTTCGACGCACGTACCGGGACCATGGCGGCGGCGGTTATTGGCCTTGCCTGGTTCTCTTTTGTGGGTGGCCAGGTCATCGCCGGTGGCAAGTTGTTGCAGGTGACGCTGGATCTTGACCTGACATTGGCCATTGTCTTGTCTGGCAGCGTTATCTTGGCGTATACCACCATGGGTGGACTCAAGGCCGTGATTTATACCGATGTCTTTCAAATGATCGTCTTGCTGATCGGCATCCTGTTTCTGATGGTACCCATCGGCTTTTACAAGATTGGTGGCTGGAGTGCGATGGTCGCCCACTTTGAAGCCGTCGATGCAACCCAGTCGATGGTGTCATTCAGTGCCATCGGCTGGCAGCAGTTAGTGGGTTGGTTTCTCGCCATTTTCCCTGTCTGGTTTATCTCCATCGCAGCGATGCAGCGCATTGTCGCAGCGCGGGATGAAGAGACCGCCGCACGCGCTTTTCTGTTAACAGGTGTGCCCATCGAGTGGCCCCTCTTCGCGATCGGCAGCACCCTGGTGGGGATGTTCGCCCGCATGCTGATGCCGGATCTTAATGATGCGGAACTGGCAACACCGATGATGATCATGACGCTGTTGCCAGCAGGTATTGCCGGGTTTGTCATCGCCGCTTATATTGCTGCGGTGATGTCCACGGCGGATTCCTGCCTGATAGGGCCCGTCGCTATTTTTACCAACGACATCTATCATAAGCGGATTAACCCGGGCGCGACAAATCACCAGCTTATGCGTGTGGCTCGCGTGGCGACCCTGCTGATGGGTGCCTTGGCGATTCTGATCGCCTATCTCGTGCCAAACGTGCTTGATCTGATTATGTACGCCTATACCTTTGGCGCGGCGGGTTTGTTCTTTCCCATGTTGGGCCTGTTGTTCTGGCCGAGAACCACAGCAACCGGGGCATTCTGGAGTATCATTCTCGGCGGCAGTTCCGCCGTTGTCTGGACCATTGCGGGCGAGCCCTGGGGTTTTTCTGCGTCTTACCTGGGTTGGTTCGTTGGGCTGCCGTCGCTGGTGGTGATCTCGCTGCTCACCGTCCATTCGACCGAGGAGGATCTGGATCTGTTTCGTACATAGTCAGCGGTGCACGGATCGTGCGCTCGGCAGAAGACGATAGTAGTGGTTGCGTCGAAATGTATACATCATAAAATGTATCCGATGGCGCATAGAATGTCAGCGCTGGTGCGTTAGCAAGAAGGGGAACACCGAGTCGCTCATTTCTCTAATTCAAACATACACTGCAACGACTGCTGAATCTCCATTGAGTCGCCCTGCCATTTTTATTTTGGCTCTGCGCTCATCTATCTTCGGGTCAAGGCTGTCATCCGCGTAAACCGCCCTTCGTCATCACGGGCAAGCCGATACGCGCCTTCGTGTAATAGTCCATGATGAAACCGGCATAGCGTCACCAGATTCTCCACGCTCGTTTCACCACCCTGCGCCCAATGTTTGATGTGATGAATGTCTGTGTAATGGGTTTGGGTGCAGCCCGGATAACCACATCCAGCGTCTCGAATGCGCAGTGCATGAGACATTGCTCTTGGTACGATGCGGTAACGTCTGCCAACGTTGAGGGTGTTACCTTGATCATCTTCCAGCACGGTGGTGAGGCTCGCATCGCAGGCTGAGCATCAGTAATTATCCTACTTGAGCGTTCTTCAGAAAATGTGGTTTATTTGCCCTATTCTCTGCGGTTATATGAATACGGTTGTATGGGCGCCTGCAGCTGCCGAAACATAGCAAGTAGTGTTTAATGGCCTGTTGAAGGGTGAGCGATATCAGTAGCTTCGACGATTGCATTGATCACTTCCATCGTCGATACGTAGAGTAAACTCCAGCAATAAAGAAGTGTCCCCAGCAGAATGATCAAGTACAAAACACCGCGTAATTTACGGGTAAGAAGACGCGACTTCCTCGCTGCTAGAATAAACAACATAACAGCAGGCGACAAAAATATCATTATGGAAAAAGCCCAAGCAATACGAAAAACAGCCGCCATAACGGCCACGTAGGGAACCTCGTCAGCGCCCCAGCTCTCGCCTAAAAATCCAAAGAGGGTAATTAGCGCAACCCCGAGCATGATTTGCATACCCCGTTCGAAGCGTACCCACACGTCGTGAAGTGGGCCAAACTCTTCAAAAAAGGAAGGGTTGTCAGTTTCGGTGGTTTGCTCAGACATGGTCATTAACCTTTATGGGCTGGCGCTTCAAATTACGTAGATTACATGATGTACAATAGCGCTGTACCGCTAGCGACACGGCCGTCCGTTTGTCAGAGTTCAACCCATAGGGCGTTTAGATTCCAAGCCTCAGAAACCCTTGACTACAGATCGTGAGGGTTTTTCACTCAATGCAGCTGTGTCATGTCAGCCATAGTCAGTCAGACATGGTCTTAAAAAACGACCATACCACACGGCTCGTATCTACATCTTGGTTGGCGTTGCGAAAGTACCACCACGCCAGTGGGTTTTTCCACCAATCGAGTTTTACACCGGGCCAATGGTGACCACCCTCAATAACCTTGTAAAACCAGACTTCGTTATCATGTGACGCAGACCAATATCGATCAAAAATAATGTGGCTACCGTCATTGGCTGCATTATTTGGCAACTTGCTCGACTGCGTGAGCGTTAGCTCGTTAAGCGCTACCCACAAGGCAATCGTCGCCGGCAAATCCAGATAAGGACCCCATCCGCCGGAATTTTCCATGTCACCAGTGAATAACGATACCTCGTCTTTAGTGCCGTGAACTTCGAATATGGGTAGCGGTCTGCTGGGCAAACAAGTTTCAAAGGTTTCTTTCATCATTATGCCTGCGATTGGGGCAGCTGCACGAATGAGATCTGATGCTTGGCATGCAAGCAGATAACTCATGTCCGCGCCGTTTGACATACCGGTTGCAAAGACCTTGTCTGGATTAACGGCTAGCTCGCCTTGCAGGTGTGCGACGAGATCGCGAATAAACTGTAGATCATCCACTAAGGAGTCAGAGTGGAACTCGTACCCAACATTGAAAAACGCGTTACCTTGCTGATCGACCGTGCCTTGTGGGTAGACCACAACAAAACCTTCTTCGTCCGCGACCTCATTCATACCTGAATAAGACATGATGCTATGCGCGGACCCCGTGTAGCCATGCATGACAATCACAAGTGGCGCAGGCTGTGTCAATTGCTTGGGTACATGTAACAAATAAGAGCGCACTAGCGCGCCTGACTGAAGCTCATATTGTCCAGATGCCACATCGGTTGCGCGACCTTCAGCATTGGCGAAGCCCGCGATCGTTGCGAGTAGCAACAACAAAATAGGCCACGTTGGTTTTGACGAGCCAGATACGTTGTCCATTGCTTAAATTTTCTCATTGGAAAGTACAGGAAGGATAAAAGCCCTATCTACTGGTGTCAATTTTCAAAATTATCGCCAATATTGAATAAACCCTCGTCTTCTTAGCCGGAGTCCCAGCAACCCAAACAATTTCTCAAGAATTTTTTCGTCATTTTAAACAGAAGCCGTCATTAGCCAATAGCTATGCCCGCCGCCTATTGGTGCCAGCTAGTAGCATTATCAAACTATTCTGATGTCAGCCAAGCAAGCTGGTTTGCGGAGGGGATCTGGCTTCTGCCAACGCATCGGGCGATAGTGGTAACCCGACTTTTTTCTTAAGATAGGACAGAATCTTGACAATGACCTGTTGCTCTTCGATACAGGCGATGACCTTAACTACACCACCGCAACGAGAACAAATTCCCACATCAATATCGCCTAAAGCGCCTACCCTTGGTAAACACTTTTTTAACCGCTGAGCCCAGGTCATGGCCGTTCGCCGTTCATCAGGACTAATGCCTTCTTTTAAATCACCCCTTTGTTTACCTTTCTCTCGCTTTGCTGATGTGACTGATAGCCGGTAACCGATGTTGCCAATCGATGTCAGCGACAGACGTATTTCAGAAACAGCAGATCTTGAAATATATCGACACAACTGACCTGGGCTCAGCATTGCGACGGCGAACCGCTCAAACGCGTCTTTAATATGATGGGTCCGCCTTCGGATTACTGACCCAGACATAATTCAGAAGATCTTGGATCACATAAGGGGGCCGCCTAGGTGGCAACTGTAGTGGTCTAGTACTTTTGGCCACAGTTTAGTCGTTAATCACGAATCCCTTCTCGGCTTCAATAGCTTAAAAAACACCGTTATGCTGATGCGGTCTTATTCGACCATAGCTGGCCAGAACGTATTGATTGCACGCAAGTTTTGCCTGTTCAAAACAACGATAACTAACGTCCGGTTCCCACGCTGATTTTAAGCTGCCAAAGAACCGCGCCATAGGACTGTTATCCCAGCAGTTTCCTCGTCGACTCATACGTTGCGTCAAGCCATATTTCCACGGAGCTTGGCGTTAGGCCAGACTTGTGTATTGAACACCGTGGCCCCAGTGGAACATACCCTTTCGTGGTCGACGTCTAGAATCGAAAGCCATCATCAATGCCTTTTTTGATAACGCAGTATCAGGCAAAAATAACAACGCACATCCCGCAGGCTTACGCGCGAAAAGATCCAATACAACGGCTAAATAACACCACTGTTGCCCAGTCCAAATGATTGTGATGTCGCCACACCAAATCTTCACGCTGTACTACCAATACGGCTATTTACACCACCGACTGTCAAAAAACCGCTCGCCGGATTCAGCGAGCGGCCATTAGCAGATGGGTATTTGCGCTAGAAGTGCACCCGTACTCCCGCCTCAATGGTACGACCTGGCTGAGGTGCTAGGTCTTTAATGAATGTCGTGTGATAACGCTGTTCATCGTCCGTCAGATTTCGTCCACTCAGAGACAATTCAACCGAGCTCACGCCCAGATCCATGGTGTAGTTGAGATGGAGTCGTAAATCATCAAAACCTTCCGTGTGAATCTCACCAAAACCGACGTCGTTCTGGTCGTAGACTCGCCGCCAACTGACTTCACCGAGCCAACCGTTCCAATCCATTACTGCGCCCAACCGCAATCGCTGCGGTGGAATGCGCGGAAGATTACGATTTTCTCCGCTATCCAAACGCGCCGTGACCATATCAAAACCAGCGTTCAATGACAGTCCACCGCTCTGCCAAGTCATCGCTTGCCAAGAGGCATCGGCCTCGAAGCCGCTAAAGGTTGCATCTGCCTGGGTATACTGCAGAACAGGCAGCTCGTCCATCTCCAAACCCGTATTGGCTTCATAGATGAAATCACTAAACTTGGTGATGTAAGCGCTTAAGGAGTAGTTCAAACTGCCCAAATCGTAGCGTAACATTGCGGACAAGTTAGCTGCGGTTTCCTCATTTAGGTTAGGGTCGCCGATCTCAAAGGTTTGTGTTGCCAAGTGAGGACCATCAGAGAATAGCTCTTCTGCCACCGGTGCACGGCTTGAGTAATCTAACTGCCCGCTCAATGTCCAGCCGTCGCTTAAAGGCTGGATTAAACCAAGAGAAGCTGAGCCAAGGTCAAAGTCTCGCGCGCGACCAACGGTAGGATCCTGCTCCACATGTTCATAGCGAACCCCAGCTTCCAAGCCTAAACTGCCAAAACTGCGTTGGCCGACGTAGAACAAACCTAGGGTCTGCGTGTCTACTGGCTGCACGAAGGCTTCTTCACCTACTGCTGAAAACTCTCGGTTTGATAGCTGCACGCCCGTTGCGCCTTCAAAACCGAAAAACTCGTCATGGGTGAACTCCAAGCGAGATTCGAATGCTTTAGTGGCGAACACAGTGCCTTCCTCACCACTACCTTCAAATTCAACATGCTCGTAGTCGTTGTAGCCTAGGCGGAAATTCATGGCTTTGATGCCAGCAAATGGGGTTTCAAGCCCTGCCTCTATGTCGAATCGAGTCTGTGATAAATCTAAAATTGACCCTCCCTCTTCAGCGCCTTCATCGTGCCCTTCTTCATCATGATCCTCATCACCATGCGCCTCTTCATCTTCCTCATGACCATGGCTGTGCCCCGGCAGACCATATTCGGCATCATAGCTTGATATCGATATCCCAAAAAAGCCACGGTCGCCCACATAAGAGCCGCCAATTGCACCTCCCTGAGCTTCCAACTGACTGTTGGGCAGAACACCGAAAGCTTCTTCATCGCCATGCTCATCACCATGCTCTTCACCATGCTCTTCACCATGCTCATCATCGTGATCCTCATCACCATGGCCTCCCTCAGCCTCTTCTAGTGCTCGAAAAGCTGCAGATTCGGCAAATCCTGGGATTTCATACTCATCTGCGCTCCGATAAAAACCATCAGCATGAAACGCAAAGTTGCCTGCGCCGCCGTCAATTCGACCTGCCGCAGTCTGTTGATCCGCGTTATCCGCACCCCTAAGTTCCAGGGAACCCGATAGGCTATCTGGCACCTCATGAGGAATTCGTCCCGTGTGCACGTCTACGACTCCACCGATTGCGCCACTGCCATAGAGAAGCGTGCTCGGGCCTTTCAGTACTTCGATACTTTTGGCAGTAAAAGGCTCGATCATCGTCATGTGATCGGGGCTGGAAACAGACACATCTAAGCTATCAATGCGATCCTCCATGACCTTAACCCGTGGACCTCCTAGACCACGAATCACTGGTCTACCCACAGCTTGGCCAAAGTTGGACGAATGAACGCCGGGTACGTCTCGTAGAGTTTCGGCCAACGAGGGCGATAAGACTCTGCGAAGGGCAGCGCCCGTTAGCACAGAAATTGGCTGTGCCAGGCCTTCCGCAGACAGCGGGTGGGCGCGAACAATAATTTCTTCAATTTCTTGATTCGCTGCTGTCTCAGCTTGAACAGCGCCGCTAACCGCAACACTCAACAGTGATAATACAAAAATACCCCGCAACGGGGATGTAGGATAACCCATGGTATTTATTCCTTGATAACTATGTAAAGTGAGCTCTTCTTGAGCTCGATCTGAGGTGTTTACAAGGAATATTGTGGCGGCGCTCTTATAGGCGAACTTACAGCGAGAGTCTTGTTTAGCATCACGCCAACAAGGGCTAAAGATAGTTCAGCACATGCAGAGGGGTGACTAAGAACAGACCTGCTGCTGGCGTGCTCGTCATCGCCGCTAGCGTGACAAAGTAGACAAAGCTGCTCATCGCAATGCGGGTCCGAGGCATGCCCTGCTTCTAGAACCTGAGCAAAGGACAATATCGCGCACAGCAAAAGAACACGCCAATGGTGAAAGCTTTGCTTGCGAAGATGATAAAAGTAAAGCATTGAAACCTAAGATTGCGGGAGGAACTAACAGTCGAGCAAGACTTAATGTTATATCATAACATATGTTAATGGCAAGTCGGCGTTCAAAACAATATCTAGTAAGCACGCGGCGAACAAACATCTAATTAATGCGAAACCCAATGTCGATCTTCGAGTGCAATACTTCTATAGTTGACGAAGCTGCTCAAGGAGTGGTTAGCCGACTACCGCATCCAGCCACCGCCTTAAATTATGTGATTACGACAAACAAACTTAACCTCAACTCGGCATATAGACCTGACTGATCGACCTCAAAAATCACCAACAAACGCTCTATGCTTCGCCTGCAAACGTGATCAGGCTATGTGTATCAAAGCAGCGCTAGATAATGCCACGCGTGTTTGAGAAAAAGGAGGAGAACGATTTACTGACCTTCGCAGCAAGTGTTCGCTCTTGTTTAGGCTGAGCACAAGCCCGTAAAAGTCCACGGTCTGCAATCAGAATTGTCGTCAAAACGTAAAAGCGTCGCGCCAAAGGCTGGCGCACACATTGGGAACGCTCATCGCTTGCTTAGACTGTTCTCAAGCAGAAACCGAATACTATGGGCACTTGCTAATTTGTGAATGCTGCGCGGAAGTTCGTGAGCTGGAACTTACGCCAGTCAGTAAGTCAGCGAGTGAGTGAGTCGATGAGATTGAGAAGGCACAGAGGTTCTAGATTAAGCACACGACTATCGAACGGTAAGAACTATATAAAAAATGTTAGTGGAACCCTACCTTCTACCCAACAAAGCAATTCGATCTGTGCGAGTTGGGAAAAATTTACACGCATATTTGTTTCACAGAATACGGCAAATACACCACCTTTTTCGAAGAACGCTGAGGTGGCGTAATTACTGATGCTTAGGCCAGTTTAAAGCTCAGTGGCGTATTGATCCATTAGATGATCAATCACGGCACTGGCCTGGATCTACTGGCTTACAGACTGCTGGATTAATTGCTGAGAAGACTTAAAGATCGGGCAGTGGTCGTTTGGCTCGTTTGACCGAGCATCTTTCATGGTCGGATAGCGATTGCAGTTGTTTGAGGTAGTGGTTGCCCGTCGATGTGATTCAGAATCAGCTGACTTATGTCTGGGTCAGTCATCCGAAGGCAGCGCCGTCCGATAACGCGCATGGCGCCATCACACAATGGACAGCTGTACTAATTCATCATCAACCTGAACAAGGAGCCGAACCGGACAAGCCAGTTTTGGTGCACTGGCAGTAAGTTCATTGACATTAACGCCGGTGATATTCTCAAAGCCCGTTCGCGGTGATGATCCCTTCCCCCACGCAGCCGCGGGGGAAGAGATCGGCAGCTTATTACCAAGCAGCCCGATAGAGTTTTTCGATCGCGGCTTGATCAACCGCGATAGGGTTTGAGAAGTTGACTGGATCTGCGACCGCGTCCTCAACCAAAACGGCAAACAAATTATCATCACCGCCCAAATCTCTGATGGATTTTTCAATTCCGATATCACTACGCAATTGAATCACAGCATCGATTGCACCGGTACCCGTTGCTGGACCTGAAGGGGCAAGAATCTTTGCTACTTCAATGTACTTTTCTTCGCGTGCTGACATGTTGTAATCCATAACATGAGGCATCATAGTTGCAAGGGTTTGCCCGTGCGCTGCTTTGAGTCTGGCAGAGAGTGCGTGTCCGGTTCCGTGAACGGTACCCAAACCTGCTACGTTAAATGCCATCGCCGCCATCGCTGAGGCAAGTAGCATTTGCGCACGTGCTTCCACATCTTGTCCATCCTCGACAACCCTACGCACATTGCCCGCAACCTTTCGAATTGCATCAAGTGCGATGGCGTCTGAATAAGCATTGGCGCCAGCTGAAACGAAGGCTTCCACGGCATGAGTAAGAACGTCAAAGCCGCAAGTTGCTGTCGGATAGGTTGGTAAGCCAACTGTCAGGTCAGGGTCAAGGACCGCAAATGCGGGCGTAATGCTTGGATGTATGACATACGTCTTACGACCCATTCGTGAGTTTGTGATCACACAAGCATTGTTGGTTTCTGAGCCCGTACCCGCGGTTGTTGGCACAGCGATGATTGGTGCCGTTGCTGGCTTGGGGATTGACGCCTGCATTTCTTCGACGCTACCGCCGTTCGCGGCTAAGAGTGCGATTGCCTTACCACAGTCCATTGATGAACCGCCGCCGATAGGTATGACGCAAGCCTCGCCAAGTTCACGCAGTTTTTCCGCTCCAGCTTCGACATTGAGGTCTGTTGGGTTCGGCTCAACGCCATCGAAAACTTCAACCTTAAGGTTAGCCGCTTTCAAGGCACTAATAACCGGTTCCAATAGGCCGCTCGCGGCAAGGTTCTTGTCAGTCACAATCAACGCAGAACTCAGCCCAAGCGATTGGATGTGATTACTTAACTGTTTGCTTGCGCCTCTACTGAAAACCAGTGTTGGTAAGGGTCTGGCAACGAAACTTTCATTGGAAAGCAAAATAGGCTCCTTTAAATCGGTGTGTTTTTGTTGAAAGAACCTTGATGGTATCCTCTTTGATCAGGTCTTGTATAGCACGTTAGCCACCGCCGATAAATCGGTTGGCATCGGCTACTGATATTAACCGAAGTAATTGATTAAATTTAATATTAGGCGTTCAGACCGACAAGTTGTGCGGGGGTTAGTTGCAAAGCCGCTGCGACATCGTTGAAAAAAGCGACTTCGAAATCGCTGGTATGTCCGTCTGATTCGATAACGTCCGTAAGGGCATGAATCACGCTTACACGGTCTGCCACGCTGAGCTTTTTTGCAGCGGCATTAAGGTAACGCACGAGTGGAGCACTTTCAAAAATAGCTGATTGTGCAGCAACTCGAATATCTGCAGCGGAAAAATCATCGCCCGTGCGTGCTTTTAACACTTCTTGAACTCGCTCAACTTCTACATTTTTAATATTGGTATCGGCCGAAGTTGCACGCGCAAGCGTCATGAACATTACTTCCTTGTTAAGTTCAGCCAGCTCTGATTTCGAAACTTCTGAACCACTAAAAATCTTTCTTATACTGTCCAAATTGAAATTCGCCACGATAGCTTCCTTTTAACATTATGAGGTTGATTGGACTGAGACGTTTCAACCGTCTAAGCAGAATACGACCCGAGTTACCCCCGAACCATCATTAGAGGGCGAACGATGAACTAAACCTGAGCCTCGATTGTTAGGGTCACCTTTCATGATGCCAACCCAGTGACACGCAAGCTGTTGAGGCTTATCGAATCGAACAATTTCATCATTAGTGCCGTAGCGATGTTGGGCTTCTCGATCGACCTGTGATTCGGTTAACCACTGTGTTCCCGCCCCTTGATAGGTGCAGATCAGCCGTTTATTCATTCGATCAACATGAAATCGGCTACAGCCTCGATCTTTCGTTGTGAACAAACGAAAGACCAATTCACTTCTCCCAGCGATGGAGACAAAGGTTTTAGCGAGGAGGTAAATATCACGTCTGAGATTGATGAAATCATACGGGTTGAGTCCTTGGTGCTCCATCAAGCTAAGTATGTCAGCATCAATACTTGCTAGCGTGGTTAAGAACTTCGCGCCTGGCAGAGCAGATGATGTGAGAGTGGATACCTCTCTTGCGATGGCGCCCTGATTTGGTCTGCGCCAAAGGCAAAGATCGCACTCAGCATCTTGGATGCCACGCAGAATGTCAATCTGATCGCCTATTAGGTGGCGGTCCTGAACCGTGTTCTGAATACGTAGTGAAGATACAGTCATTGCCCTTATGTGCCCTATACGTCGTCTTGAAATACTGGATCTAACGATAAAAACAAGCGATCTTTTGCCTCAAGGGGAGATCGATGTACCACGCCAAAGAATTTGTCATCCCAGGTAGATCCCTTGAGCAGGTTCCAGCTGCCTGCCGTCATACTTTTAACAGACCCTGTTGCAGTGATAGGCGGCGTCTCGTTATTTCGCTCGGCAAATAGCGATCGGTCAACCTCATCGCTTGCGATCCATTCAGTGCCTCGCCCTGTAAAGGTGATGAGCATTCTGCAAGACACCCGATCAACATGAAACCGCGGGCACATTGGCTCTCTCAGGGTCGCGACACGAACGCCAACACGTTTGCAGCCAAGCAACATACCTAGTACTTCACAAGCGAGCTTAATCTCTTTGTTAATGGCGTAGAGGAGTTCTTTGTTTAAACGTGGTGCAAGGCTGCCCAACAAAGTGCTTTCGCTACACGTGCGTTGCTCCCACCGCGCCTCTAGTTTTTGCTCGGGTTCGATTAGATGGGTCGCCATATCTCCAATCTCGCCTGCTTCAGCTCGTGAAATGCTGACGAGTTCGACGTCGGGTGCATATATTTGTGAAAAGTCGGCGAGTTCGCTGCTACTGATGTACCGTGTCATGGATGCGCTGTTCTCAATGTCGGTGGATTGATGTTGAATCAGCGCTCACGAAGTCAGCTAATCGGCGTAGATAAATCGCGAGTTCAGGAGACGGTTGTTCACCCGCAATTTGCGATTGCAGCTCGAGCGCTAAGGCATAGACCACCAATTCTGAAGGAATCCACTGTTCTTTCGCGGATTTAATGCCGCCAGCGATAGCCTCTCGCGCCCTCGCAAGGTCTGAGGCATTCACCTCTGCAATGAGCGCTGCTGCGTTAGTTGCTCCAAGACCGTCCATGGATAAAACCCTTTTGTTGAAGTGCTTCAAATAGAGCCCGGTAATATATGTTATAACATATCTTTAATGCAACACTTTCTCGCCTTTAAGGAACGCTGACGCATACCATCTATACTTTGTAGTTCTCGCTCTAATCCTTTGCCGCAGGTAAACGCGTCATTGCGCTATGAAACTTGAATAGACGTCAAATAGGTCTCTCAGAGCAACAACTTTTTGAATACGACGGCCGTAGCAACGCTTCCAATGACGCCGGACTTTGCTTCATTCACGGAATCGTACAACGCGTCTTTATTTGGCAGCCTAACAACCTCAGTTCAAACTTCATGAGAAAGCTCATGCGCTGTAGTCCGAATTAAGGTTCCATTGGCGGGGAATTATCTTGCCCGTGTGATTGCAATGCCATTGGTGTTTGGATCACAGTGCCCAGCTTCGCCTTTAAGCGTTAGGTTGGTGTTTCCAACCACCGAAACTCACAGACATCAAATCCAGTGTCAGCGTTAAATTAAACCGAGTCTGCAGCCTCTAGAACAGGATCATTACGCCACTGAGGCCTAAATTTGACTGAGCATCAGCAATTACGCTACTTGACCGTTCTTCAGAAAATTAGGTTTGTTTGCCTTATTCTTTGTCAGTGCCCTTCGATGTCTTCAATGTCACGGTGACTCAGGTTGAATAGATGATATAGCCACATGACATATTGGATTATTTTTGGAAGGAATCGGTGACGCTTGACCATTTTTGATTGATTCATACGACAGATCCTGACAAGTTGAGTGATTATCTTTTCATCACCCTTGCTAGGCAAGCACGGGGTTCTTTGCCTCAGCCGGCCGGATACTAGTCAATGTCTATTTTAATTCTCACAGATATCCCAGAGTGGGTTCGCCCCCTCGTTGACCTTTTAGAATCGAGGGGCATCAAAGTACAAGTCACTGATGATCCGGAGAAGATCGTAGCGCAGGGGTTGATCGTCAACCGGGTGTCCTCCCTTCTTGCTGAGCGGGATAAGGCTCGGGCGGATCGGATCACCAACTCTTTGCGAACTTGGGAGGCAGAGGGTAGGTCTGTGATTAACGGATCACTCTGCTTCCAGACCGGCTACAGTAAGCTGGCTCAAGCCAAACTTTTTACCGAATGCGGCGTGCAGACGCCGCAAACGTACCCCGCTGTTCCTGGTGGCCGCGCCATACCCGGACAAGCTGTGCTTCTCAAGCCACCTGCAGGTGGTTTTGGGAGAGGGATTCGGGCGCTTGAAGGCGGCGAACCCGCCCCTGATGGCCTTTTCAATCGAGAAGATGGTTGGATTGAGCAAGAGATGCTAACCGCGGCAGACGGCTGCGTTCACCGCATCGAAGTCCTCGGCTCGGACATCCTTTACGAAGCCCGCGCACCGCTTCAAGCTGACGAGTTCAACTACTGCCTGGCTCACCCAGAATCGGATGTTACCCTCTGGCCTCCTCACGAAATTGCCCCGAAGGTGACCGCGTCAGTCAAAAAAATTCTACGGGCCGCAAGGATGGAGCTCGGCGCAGTCGAGTATCTTCTGGATGAAAAGGACAATCCCATTTTCATCGACCTGAACCCAGTTTCCAGCTTTCATCCCGGCGCGACAGCCATTCTTGGTCGCGATCCCCTCGACGCCACCGCCTCGTATCTAATGCGTAGATCTGTGGGTTTTAAAAAAAGAGTCAAAGGTAGCGCTAGAAATGATTTAGCTGGTATTGACACGTTAACGCCTAGAATCGACGAATAATCCCAGTCAATTACATCTACACAACTACCGCCATTTTCCAAGACACAAAAGCATGCAGTCGAAATTATCGATAAGTTTCTCATGACGCGAGGTGGCACCCAAAATTAAATAAATTGCAGCGACAAACCCAACGGCCTGTAACCCAGCAGATCTAATCCATTGCCGTGGTTGACCCTCTAAAAGAATTATTACGCCACTGAGGCCAAAATTTGACTGAGCGTCTGCAATTACCCTACTTGACCGTTCTTCAAAAAAAATGTGCTTTATTCGCCTTGTTCTCCAACAAGATCAGCGATATCAGCAATGACCCGCATAGCGACCCCCGCATCCTTGACATTGCACTATATCGATTCGATGTACGCGCGTTAGTCGCTGAGCCTAGGTTAGTGGCGCAACAAGGTCTTCGTAACCGAGCGCAGAATCAGGCCATCACCTCATCAATTTCAGCCGCCACCGCACTGCCCGCCTCGGCAAAGCCTGCGACCACGGGTGCGGGTATCCACTCGCTGACAGCGCGAGTAAAGGCAGGCCGAGCTTGCATGGTAGCAAACCAGCGCTGTAATTCTGGGCGTGACTCAATCTCCTGAGTTTGAACAAGATGAACCAACCTCAGGACAAAGGGCAGCAGCGCACAATCGGCACGACTGATAGTATCCCCTGCCAGCCACTGCGTCTTGCGGAGAGCATCTTCTGCCAGATCCAACACATCCCTATACGCCAACATGGCAGCTTTAAAAGCAGGCGCACGAACGCCCTCGACAAACACAGCTCGGCGGGCTTCCCGCCGACTTGGGCTTGGCATCTTGTCAAGCATCGCAAGTACCTTGTCCGCAGGCTGGTTAAACCAAACGGGCCGCACCCCAATCGCGTAAGTAATGACACCGCAGGCTGGCGCCAGCGCCTCATCGATTCTGCGGATCAGCAGTCCCATGCGGTATCGATCCAGCGGCGCACCGGGCAGCAGCGCGATCTCAGGGTAGGCGTCGTCCAAGTAGGCGCAGATCAGGCTTGATTCCACCAGCACCTCGCCTTGGTCTTCCAGCGCCGGCACAACCGCGGCCGGGTTCAGCACAAGATACTCCGGCGAAAACTGTTCACCCTTTTGCAAATCTAGCAGCGTGCTGTCATAGGCCAGATTTTTCTCATGCAACACCAGCCGCACCTGCTGCGAGCAGGTCGACATACCATTGTGATACAAACGCATTCTTAATTACTCCCTTTGCAGGCCTCGCGCCCTTCGCCACCATACCTATAACCGCGGGTAGTTGTCACGCTTTGAGGCACAGTGGGCCGGACGCCTCAGGCGGACATGAGCAGTCGCTAACACGACGCTGTCACCGGACGCTTACGTTAACGCGATCCAGCTGAACCAAATCCCGGCGATCACAGCGGTTAACCATGACAATCTATTTCTTATTAAATGACGAGTACTCTGGCGATCCACTGCCATAAGCAACGCCATGAGAAGCAGTATGAAGCAGATTTGTGCGAGTTCGACACCGAAATTGAATCCCAGCAAATTGATCAGGAAGTAGTCGTTTCCAGCCTCCAGGGACTGCAGGCTAGAGGCAAAACCTAAACCGTGCAAAAGGCCAAAGATGAATATCCAGATAGCTGACCGGTCCAACAGGTTGATTGAGGCGGACGCCGCGCGTTTTCTCTGTTGCCAGAGATTGTTGATGCTGACAAGCACGATCGAACCAACAATGGCCAACTCGACCCAGTAGGTATTGAGTTCTATCAGTCTGTAGGAGGCCATGGCTAACGTTGCCGTGTGCGCTAGTGTGAACAGACTGATGCGTGCCACTAACTGACTGGTTCTGCCTGTTGAAAGACAAATTGCCAGCAAGAAGAGCAGGTGATCCCAGCCTCCCTTAACGATATGACTAAAACCGTACACAACAAAAGCGACTCCCTGATTTGCGGTGTCTTGGAACGAGAGGTCAGTTGGCTGCAAATCAAGGTTTCCTGGCTCGAAGGAAGGACTTTTTTGCCCCGCGACTAGCCATCGACTCTTACGTTTGCCTGTTTCCTTCGCACGCATCGTCAGTGCAATGGGTTCTTCGAAGATGAATGTCGATCCGAAACGAATGCTGATGGGTGAATCAGTGTTAAGCCTTCCGCTAAGCCATACTTTTGTCTTTGGCCAGCTGATCTGGTTTTGATAATCATTTACATCAAAGCCAGTAGGCCAGTGCACCCGGCTAACCCGAAGGTTGACCGTCGATTCATCCTGAACAAGCTCGATAGCGCCAGCTAGTCGCTGGAACATCTCACTGGCAGGCGCGACGTTTGAGGGTGATTGTGCTGCGGCGTAGTACTTTTCAGCTGACCCAAACTCCGCGAGCAAATCCAACTCGAGGTAGATGCTGATGCCGCCATCGTGATCGAAATCGGCAATCACCTCGGTCATGTTCAACAGATGTGCCCGGGCAGGCAAACCCACCAGCAGCCCGGTTAATAAACACAGCAGCGCGAACCAGCGCACTCAGTACTCGCAGACAGAGATCATCATACGGTGACTACCAGACCACGGGATGTGTGTTGCCATTGGTGACGTTGACGAAGCCGCCAGGGTTGCCCTCATAAGGTGCTACCAGTTGCCATTTCCAGGGAGAAGCCGTCAGAAACGCAAAACGCATCCGCTCCGGCAGGCCGGGTGCGTTGATCCATTCCATCTCGTCAGCGGCATCAAACATTGCTTCTACTTCTGCTGCGACCTCATCCACAGGTCTGGCGGTCATCAGACCAGCGATGTCGAGTTTTATCGTAGCAACGATCTTGCCTTCGCTTACGAGTGCCCAACCACCCTGCTGATCCGCAACGGTATTAACCGCAAGTGCCATCGCAGCATCATCGTTGCCAACAGTCCAGATGTTGTGAATATCATGCATTTGAGAGCTGGCCAGCGCAGACCCAGGTGTTAAGGGTCCGACGTCGCGCCAGAACATTTTCGACACAGCACCTTTTCCACTATAACGGTCGACAATTGCCACTTTGGTCATCCCCCTTGCTGTGTCGACTATGACACGATTGTTTATGACTGGGAGCTTATCTTCCATGAAATCAGCTTCGAAATAGAAGGGTCGCATCAGGGCGACAGTGACCTCGTCACGACCAGGTGGTGCCGTGATGACAAAATCATCGGCTTTCATCTGGCGGCCGACACGCATGGTATTTTTGGCCCAAGCCGGATAGCTGACAGGGACCACATCTGGGAGATATTTTTTGCCGACAGAAACCAGTTCACCATTGGCGATGACGCGGGTAATGGAAACGGTTTTAGGATCATCGAGAAGGACGACGTCTGCGTAACGTCCTGGAGCAATGGAACCAACCAGATGTTCAACATGAAAGTGTCTGGCGGTGTTGTAGCTCCCCATGAGATAGGCCGCTTCTACCGCTACGCCAGAGTCAATGGCGTTGCGAATATTGTAGTCCATGGCGCCAAGCTCGATTGTCGCGGCAACATCACGATCATCCGTGGTGACGGATAGATTGCTCCAATCGGTAATACCCTGCGCCAACAAATAGGGGAACAACGTGCGAGCAGTGTCTGGTCTTACTTCCAGAAAAATACCGCGTCGCAACTTCTTGAGACCTTCATCAGCCAGTCGAACCTCATGGTCTGAAGCGAGGCCTGAGGCGGCGAATGCGTTGATCTCATCGACGGTCCGCAGGCCACTACCGTGCCCCTCGACTACGCCGCGCTTTTCCCATGTGGCCTGTATCATGCCCCAGATTCGTTTGCTGGCGGGTGCATCCGGATTACTGACCGCCGGCCAGTCCATGACTTCTCCCAAGGCGGCCACCCTCAGATCATAGTCCATGAATTCCTTCATCTCCTTGTAACCATAGTAACCGGAACCCTGTTCGTAGGCTGTCGGTGGCGTCGCTGAGCCAATGGATGGAAAGATCTTCAGTGGACTCCCAGCCTTTTCAGCCATCAGCCAGAATGCGGCGTTGTTGGGTCCGATAGCATTAGATAGCTCGTGAGAGCCTTCCATGGTCCAGGTGTTACCCCTTGGAATAACCAATGCAGCTTCGTATTCCGGTGTAAGGTAGCTACTTTCTATGTGTTTATGCGACTCACCAAAACCAGGCACAGCCCATTCCCCGCGCGCAAGAATTTTAGCTTTAGCACTGCCAGGCCAGGTACCGCTATCCCCTACCCAGGCGATGCGTTTGCCCCGAATAATAATATCCTGATTTGGCTGCCATTCTTGCGTGAAAACGTTCAAGACGGTGGGACCTTCGATCAGAAGATCGGCGGGTTCACGGCCCAGCGCCGTTTGTATCAGCCCCTGTCGAGTCAGCACCTCTTCACTTAGCTCAGCGGCGATCACAACATGACTAATTGAGGCCATCAGGGTTAGGCTGCATAAAACAGCTTTACGCACTATTGATGGTAAAAGTGACTTGAAAATAGGTTTGGTCATGATCGTTCTCACAATGGTGCTCCTTTGGAGAGCGGATAACACTGCCTGAGTTGCTACATCCGCTGCGTTCTTATCTCGGCTTAACGGAAAACCGCACCAATGGCATTTTCCTAAACCTTAGTAGTATCGATGAGTGTCCAGCTATAGGCCTCACGCTGTTTTGCGAGCGCGTTATTCATCATAATATTGGAAACAATAGATCCGGCCCTTTATTGCCAATATTTCCTGATATGTTTAACGTCGTTAGTCTGGTGTAGCAATCTAGATTATATGTCGTTACGGAACAATAGCCGGGCGCCTATCTTTGACGGATATTTGGGATGTTGAGCAATAAAGCCATGTGGTTTAACGTTAGAAATAGATGTCGGAAAAACATTATGAGAATTATTTCTTTACGACGTTTATGCATGAGCTACGCGCTTTTGATAAGTTTTTAGTGACCTTGACTGGCATGCCGTTGGAGCCATGGCCCAGCTAGTAGGGCTCATGCTATAATCGTTTCGATTCTCTACAAAGCCGCTCAGGTAAAACAGCGTGCAGCAGATGTTCGCGCAAACATCGATCCTTATCTTCATTCAAACGAAGTTGAGATACACGCTAAGCCAGAGACAGAGCCAATTTTGGCGGGTGCTGTGGCAAAAGCGTCTACCTACTGGTTTCTCAAGGCGGATCAACGAACCCAGTTTTTGATGTGGTTGTATTCTGCCATGATCAACTTTGGACAAGTTTATAGTGCATATAATCGACTTTGCGTCGACTCTGAATTATTTGAAGATCAACTAGCAACAATAGCCAGCAGCCTCAAACTTGCTATTGGCAAGGCAATTTGGAATCACTTGTTTGATGGCTTTTCGAAGCGCTTTCGGGAATGTATGCGGCGTAACTGCTTAGGTTTTACGTCTAACAGAAAAAGCAAATAACAAGGTGATCTTGCGCACTTCTGGTAGACACCTCATTAAGCAACTCTTTTTACCTCGAGTGCTACCGGACTCATTTGCCCGTTAGGGCTATGTCGGCGCGTTCGATTGTAGTCGATTTCGATATACTCGAATACAACTCAGCTCATTTTCTCACGTGTTTCAAATTTTTTATCATGAATAACTGCGACCTTCAGAGCGTGAAAAAGGTGTCTGCGCAAGCATTGAATAGCAATTTCATGTGGCGCTCATGCAACAAATAAAATCACGCTCCGTCAGCGCAACACTGGTAACGCAATGAGCAATACTGGCTGCCACAATCCGAGTGAACAATCACGCATTGGGGCATACCGCAATTTCATAACGCCATGGTAGGCGCATCGCCGACCAGACCAGCTGTGATTCACCAGCAGATACGCACGCATACAGAAAGTAAAAACCACATTTATCTGCAAAACGAAAAGTACCATCGTCTCTGCTTAAGCATTTATTGCATAACAGCAGGATCAGTGATGTCAGCAATGATCCGCATCGTTGACATTGCGTTATCCAACTAAAGCAGTGCCGGCGAAAAACGATGACCTTCAGCGTTATCAACCATCTGAAATATAAGCACGAGTGCTATCATGATGCGGAGTGCCATCACTGAAAGCCCTTCCCTTCCTTCGCATTCTTGCTCTTGACAACCTACTTCACCGCGATTCGCCCCTTAACAAAATAGTTTTTGCGTAAATAAGCAATAGCCTATTGCATCGCCTAGGCGCGCGCCATGTTCTTGTTTAAGTGTATCTGTACGCTTAATTGCCTATAGAGACCTTGTTCATTTGTGTTGTAGCGCACAGACAATCAAGCCAAATTTTACGAAGCTAACAAAAACTGGAGGACAACCATGAGTATCAGAGAAGCTTATCAAGATAAATTACAAGCACAGTTAGACGAATGGAGCGCAGACATCAACAAGCTCAAGGCAGAAGCTCATAAAGCACAAGCTGATGTGCAACTCGAGTTTTATAAAGAAATTGAAGTTTTGCGTACTCGCAAAGTCGCAGCAAGTGCGAATTTAGTTGAACTTAAAGCGGCAAGCGACGATGTCTATAAAGATATGATCGCGAGTATGGACAATACGAGAGAGTCTATCGATCGTGCTATGAAGTCAGCGATTGCAAAATTCAAAACCACGCTATAGCTAACAACTGAAATCAACTAAGTGCGCAGATACCGCAAAATGATTTACCAGACAGGGTTAAATTATAGATGGCCAAATTGGCCACTGAGCAGTGCCTTCTTTGATAACGTTCACTGAAATGTACTGAGTAGAGATTTCGGGCGTTGCACGTGATGGTCGAAGATCAACATAGGGAATTGGCAGTTGCTGTAAGCGACATTGCTGACTGTATTCGAATTCTCGATATTGCTGCACCTAGCACTTATTTGCTGCGCCTGGCACTTATAAGGAATTCACAAGGTTAACCGCTATCCATGCGGGAGATGGTGGTCCGACTGCAATAGAAATGATTGACGTATTACTAGTTGGTCACGAAATAGATGTGAAGACCGCTCGTGATGTACGTCTCGTCTCCGATCGAATGCGAAGACATAAAAAAATCGTAGACGTTGAGCGCTTTAAATAAGTAGATCGAGCGTTTCAAACCGCAGAGGTTTTGAAATTCAACGGGCGGATTTATTAACGTTGCTTAATTGCATTTACTAAAAAGGATACAAATTGGATGGGCATGTTCTCACGCTTCGCAATTGCTATCGTTGTACTGCTTGTCGTCATCGGCGGGGTATTCGGTTACAAGTTCTATCAAATTGACCAAACGCATGCCAAATTGTCTCAGCCACGCCCAGCAACCATCGTTGATATTACAGAGGTCTCTCGCGTATTTTGGCAACCGAGTATCCGATCAATCGGTGGCATCAGAGCTATCAACGGCGTCATGATTGCCAATGAGTTGCCAGGCGTGGTGGCAACGGTCTTTTTCGAATCGGGTCAATCCGTCAAAAAAGGCGATATCTTAATTCGCCTAAACAGTGATATCGAGCAAGCTGCTCTTACAACGCGTCTCGCGGAGGCGCAGCTTGCTTCGAAAGCATTTCATCATAACGCAGACTTGGTTTCTGAACGGGCTGTATCACAGTTCGCTTTAGATGAAACAAAAGCTGCACTGGATGCCGCCAAAGCACGAGTGCAAGAAGCCGAGGCCCAGTTTGATAAAAAAACACTCACAGCGCCTTTCGACGGCATACTCGGACTGCGTTTAGCGGATATCGGTGAATACCT
The DNA here is from genome assembly GCA_051278195.1 of Candidatus Azotimanducaceae bacterium. Lineage (GTDB taxonomy): Bacteria > Pseudomonadota > Gammaproteobacteria > Pseudomonadales > Azotimanducaceae > JAHRVQ01. Next base: position 67,342 of record JBNMQM010000009.1, on the reverse strand, counting down.
ATTTGTGGGTACACCCGTCGTTGAAATCAATATGCTCGATCCAATTCTGGTCGAATATATGCTGTCTGAAAAGGAACTGGCCATTGTCGATATTGGTGATCCTGTTGAAGTCACTGTGGCCGCAACTGGCTCCGAGGTATTTACGGGAGTGATTACTGCAATTAATAGCTCTGTCACACCAGAAACACGCACAGTTCAGCTGCGTGCCCAGCTTCTAAATTCCCAACAAAGCCTCAAACCCGGCATGTTCGCTACTATCAGAACCATGGCTGAGGGTATACAGCAGGTTATTGTAGTTCCTAACACGGCACTGTCGTTCAACACCTATGGCGATTTCGCCTATGTATTAACTAAAAATAAAAATGGCCAGCTGGTGACCGAGCGGCGGACACTAGAAACTGGCGCCACACGGGACGGCATGACTGAGATTAAGAAAGGGCTAGCACCCGGTGAACGTATCATTGCGTCGGGTCTACTGCGCTTGAGGGCCGGCCAGCGAGTGCAGATAAAGCAAAATGACAAGATTGCAGCCAGTACCGGAGAAAAATAGAAATGCGTTTTACAGACATTTTTATACAACGACCAGTTCTGTCCGTTGTTGTTAGTCTACTGATATTACTGCTTGGGATACGCTCTATTATGGAGATGGAGATCCGCGAATACCCTGTATTGGAAAGCACTAAAGTCACCGTTACTACAGCATATCCTGGCGCCAGCAGCGAATTAATCCAGGGATTCATTACCCAACCTTTGCAGCAGGCTATTGCCGAAGCCAAAGGCATCGACTTTCTGAGCTCATCGAGCATACAAGGTCTTTCAACCATCGAAGCACAGATGGAACTCAACTACGATGCTAATAACGCACTCGCGGAAATTCAATCTAAAATTGCTAGTCAGCGTAACAGGTTACCTGACGAGGCTCAGGATCCTGTTATCAACTCGACGACGGGAGAAGGTCGTGCGCTCATGTACATCGCCTTCTTTAGCGATACTATGCGCGTGCCACAGATCTCAGATTATCTTGCCCGGGAAGTACAACCAAAACTACAGGCCCTATCTGGTGTCGCCAAGGCCGAACTGTTGGGGCGTCACTTTGCACTGAGAGTTTGGCTCGACCCTCAGAGACTTGCAGCGGTTAATCTCACCTCGACCGATATTGCTCAAACCCTTCGCCAGAACAACTATATTTCTGCAGTTGGGCAAACCAAAGATGAATTCATTAAGATCAATCTCACTACGAACACTGGCGTTGCAAACACCGAAGAGTTCGAGAATCTGGTCATTAAATCGACCGAAGATACTGTCGTTCGTCTCAAGGATATCGCCAGAGTAGAGCTCGGATCACAGACCTACGAGAATATTGCACTTTATAAGGGGAAACCTTCTACGTACGTAGCCATTAATTTATCGCCGGGTGCTAATCCACTGTCTGTGGCAGAACGTGTTAAAGCGCTCCTGCCGGCTATCGAGTCTCAGTTGCCTTCGGGTCTGCAGGTCGAACTACCCTACGATGCATCAGAATTTATTGACGATTCAATTAATGAAGTGATCAAGACGCTTGTCGAGGCGGTGGCTATCGTTCTTGTCATCGTGTTTCTATGCCTAGGATCTTTGCGGGCTGCAATAATTCCTGCAATAGCGGTGCCGCTCTCGCTGATTGGTGGAGCCTTCATCATGCTTGTGCTGGGTTTTTCGCTCAATTTACTGACGCTGCTCTCACTTGTGCTGGCTATAGGCTTGGTCGTCGACGATGCCATCATCATTGTCGAGAACATACATAGGCATATCGTTGATGGTAAATCGAAGAAGGACGCAGCGTTGATAGGTGCTCGAGAAATGGCGAACCCGGTTATCGCTATGACGATCACGTTGGTCGCGGTATACACGCCTATTGGATTTATGGGTGGACTGGTTGGTTCGCTTTTTACTGAGTTTGCTTTCACGCTTGCTGGCGCAGTCGTTATTTCAGGGATTATTGCCCTAACGTTATCGCCTATGCTCGCGAGTCAGGTTCTCAAACCGCATGGGGAGTCGACCCGCTTCGAAAGCACAATTGAAAGTTTGTTCGACCGCCTCGCCAATATTTATCAGCGCTCACTGGTTATCATCGTCAAAGCCGTCTCCCCCGTAATCATGTTTGCGCTAGTCGTACTTGTGTCGATCTTTTTTATGATGATGCTAAGCCAAAAAGAGCTTGCACCCACTGAAGATCGGGGCACCGTCATGTTTCAAAGTAAAGGGCCACAGACCGCTACGCTCGAATACTTGCAGAGGTATGGCACAGAAATGCAGACGGCCTTCGAGCAGGTACCAGGTTACGACGAGACATTCATGCTGGTTGGTATGACGAGTCCAAATGCTGTGTTTGGCGGTTTCAAAATGAAGCCTTGGAGCGAACGAGATATATCGCAGTTTGATATCATGCCTCAGCTGCAGGCTTCGGTAGCAGGGATTACCGGTTTGAAAACAGCGTTATTCCCAATTCCCTCGTTACCCGGTTCGAGTGGCGGTCTACCCTTTCAGTTCGTGCTAACCTCGGGCGGTGATTTTACTCAACTAGATCAGATAGCAGATGAATTCGTAGGGGCTGCCATACAAAGTGGCAACTTTACATTCGTGCAGAAGTCGATCGACATCGATAAGCCCGTCACTCGGGTAAAAGTCGACCGCGAGCGCGTTGCCGACCTTGGTTTATCGATGCAGGAAATCGGTCAAGCACTTGGTGGTATGCTTGGCGGTGGGTATATTAATCGCTTCAACATGGAGGGGCGCTCATACGAGGTCATTCCTCAGGTTGAGCGCTATGCACGACAAACAGCAACGGCGCTCAACGAATATTACATCCGAGCCGACTCTGGCGATTTAGTTCCACTGGGCTCTGTCGTCAGCTTCGTGCATGATGTAGAACCCTCGTCCAGAACACAATTCAATCAGCTGAATTCGATCACGATCGAAGGAATTCCAGCGCCCACAGTGTCAATGGGAGATGCCATCAGTTTCATGAAAGCCACGGCCACAGATCGCCTGCCTCGGGGTTTCAGCTATGATTTTAAGGGCGAGTCTCGACAGTTCGAAAATTCTGGCAGCGCATTAATCGTGACCATCTTTTTGTCGCTACTTGTTATCTATCTGGTGCTTGCTGCGCAATTTGAGAGCTGGGGTGACCCACTTATCATCTTGATAACGGTACCATTGTCAATTGCAGGGGCAATGGCCTTCATTATGCTTGGTTTTGCATCGATGAACATCTACACGCAGGTCGGTCTGATTACACTGATTGGCGTGGTCGCGAAAAACGGTATTCTTATCGTGGAATTTGCCAACACACTGCAAGAAAAGGGACGCAACAAGCGCGACGCGGTAATCGAAGCAGCTACGATCCGGCTTCGCCCTATTATCATGACATCGCTTGCGCTTATCGTCGCCATGATCCCGCTGTTAATTGCAGCCGGCCCAGGCGCACAGTCGCGCTTTGCGATTGGTATAACCATTGCAACAGGACTTGGTATAGGTACTTTCCTAACAATGTATGTATTACCTGCTTTCTATATCGTGTTGGCGAAAAAAATTGATACTTCAGATAATGAAGCGCACGGAAATGCTGCCGATGAATAAATGTGGTCATGCGTAAAGCGACAGTGCGGCCTGCGTTCCGGCAAATTCATTGAGTCAGCCCGTAGACGTCCTCTCTGAATGCTTCACTACCTAAAACGAGTCCCGTGTTTGGGCAATGTCGGATTTTCCCTATCACTTCCGTTGCGATTGATTCGCCAATCCATTGCCGATAACAGGACTGACGTTCTACATCATTGCCGTCCAACGCTACGTACAACGCGTGCGGGCTACACATAAACTCTAGCGTTTAACCTAAGACACGCAATCTCCTGAACCGGCATTTTCAAAGCACTAAATAGTCAAATAATATCGACGATAAACACAAAACTTAATTATGCCGCGTCCAATCCAATACTGCCCTTCAGGATACGCCGTACACGTCGTTCCGGGCGGCAAAAATCGCCATGCCTGCTTCACATGCAATCGTGTCATGGTAACCAAGGGTCACTGGCGACTTGAAGGTACAAAAAAATTTGACGTTGCCATTCATGGGTGGGGGCTTATGACAAATCACCTTTATCTACTACTTACGCCCACTACGGACCAGGGTATCTCCCGCTCGATGCAATTCCTAAGGCGCCAATATATACAGTCCTTTAATTTTAAATACGGAAGAACTAGACCCTCTTCGAAGGACGGTTTAAGGCAACGCTCGTGCTGCATCGACACTATAGCCTCAACTGTATAATGTACATTGAACTAAACCTTGTTCGCGCTGGGATGACATCGAGCCCGGACGATTATCAATGGTCCAGCTGTAGATCACATGCGTTCGGCAGACCCGTTAAGCTTTGGACACCGCACACAGAGAGCGACTGCACGCGTACAGTGACAACGTTAGCGACATACCCCCAATCAAGTTATTCAAAAACTGAAGCACTGTCTTAATACGAGCCTCGACCTAGGAACAGAAGAATTTCGCAGTCAGGCAGCAGCCTTTGGAAATTCACGCTGGGGTTTCGCCCTGACCCCATAAATTCGAGATTTCTTCCATTAATGGTAACAACGACAGTCTTTTAAGCCCTGTGCGTGTCGTGGCTTTGGCGTTGAATCTCGCGCCACCAACCTTCAACTGAATGATAGGCCCCTCTTTAAGATCCTGGAGCCAGGAAGGTATGGCGCGGTTCGCGGCGCGGCCGCTGAGCCAGTTTTGGAATTTTCAAGTTCATTGTCGTCAAATTCTTCAAACTGCCAGCCACTATCCTGAGTCCCCATCAATTTAGCGTTTAACCTTGAGACGTTGCACGCCAAGTTAGCACCCACCAATTTGAAGATCGTCGTTGCTGCGCCTGGTGTCTTAGACGTTTACATATCTCGGCTGACCCGTTGCGCCGTCAACTGCGAGGCGCTCTCCCGCATAGATTGGATGAGCATTTCTGCAAAAAATTCCTTCGTCTGCAACCTTACCGTCTGCTTTGCCGAGGTACTTGGTGGCTATTTCGACAGCCTCGATACGTTTAACTTCTTCGGGTTTACGCTTCTTAGCGCCGCAGGACAGACCGCCAATGCCGGCTGCAGATAAAAGTATAAAGCACGTTTATCTGTGAAACGAAAAGTACTATCGTCTCTGCGTTAGGTGTGATTTTAAACAGTGACCAACTAAATATCTAGAATCTGTCAATGCCCTACATCAATGACCAGCATCAATGACCTATAGCAATTACTTACATCAATGGCTTAGGGCATCTAAAGCCTTTTTCTGACGAAGGCATTTGAAAAATGCGGGCGCATTCACCCCATTATTTCTTTTCGAGACAATACTGCTTAGATTTTTGAACGACATTGTGGCAACTTTCGATGGTTGCAAGCATTGCGGGCCTCTTAAATGCTTGAGATTTTTTGCCTAACAGCAGGATCTGTAATATCAACAATGATTCGCCTAGTTCCTCCGCATCTATGACAGTGCATAATATCGATTCCAAATATGCACTTTAGTCGCTGGACCCAAGGTTAAGGGCACAAAAAGGTCTTCCTCCGATTGGGTCACAAGTGAGATATTGCCCACTCCTCCTGACTTGCCATTTTCATGCTGACTTATTCTTTTTCTTCGTTTGTTAGGCTACTTAAGAACAATAGGTAACCCCTAGGAGATATAAAGGTCGGGCCTTTCCACCAGCTGTGCTACAGACCATCCGCTCAATTTGTGCAGGCCTTCACTTGTCAGTGTTCTTAGAAAGGACCGCTATAAACTTAATGTGGCAGTACGATGCGATTATGAGCTCGTGCGGCAAGACCTTTAAAACTCATTGTGAAACTTATTATCACAGGCAAGCCGCGCAAGCTTTCCGCTCGTCGTAAACGGTATCGAATTTCTTGCTACTCCTCTCGCATTTAAAGATATACCTAGCTTTCTTTGAATGACTTTAGACAGTGCCTTTTCAATGCCTGTGTCGGCACACTTTGTTTCATAAACTAACCTAACTCGCCCACTAGCAGATTGGAACGCAGCACAAGATACGCGCTTCCGATCTTCTGTTATTGAGATATAGGCTCGAGCAATAGCTTCAACCCAAATCGGCGAAAAATTCTGTCCGTTGACAATGATTAGCTCCCTCTTCCTGCCTGTAACGAATAAACTGTCGTTCCGTACAAAACCAAGATCGCCAGTCTCAAGCCACCCTTCCGAATTACAGAATGCGCCTGCCATGGTTGGCCCACGGATCAGTATTTCCGTTTCTAGTTCTTGCTGAACGTTTGCGCCAGATAAACTAGCGTCGTTTCCTGTCGAAAGTGAGACACTTGCTAGTGGATAGCCGCAACCGACCAGTGTTTCCCTATTCTCGAGCGTGTGAAAAGTCAGCTCATCGCCTGGCGCAGCCACAGTTACGCAAAGGGTTGCTTCAGCAAGGCCATATCCTGTTGTGAATGCTTTGTTTTCGAAACCTATGGAATTGAATCTACTTGAAAACGCCTCAAGTGAGCGAGCATAAATTGGTTCAGCGCCAAGTGCGGCGATTCTAACAGATTCCAAGTTTAGCTTAGCCGTTCTATTCTTTGGCAGGAAGTTCCCTACATTTTCGTATGTGCTGGGTGGTGCAACGGTGATAGTAGCCTGGTGTTTTGTAAGTAGTCTAAGCCAAACGGCTGGATTGCGACTAAATAACTGAGTTTCTACCAGCACCAAAGGAATGTTCCAAACCAGTGGGCCGCAAAGCGAGAAGATGAACCCCATATCGTGATAAAACGGCAGCCAGGAAAGAAATTTGTCGCCTCTATTTATGCGCAACCGTTCACCACATTCACTGACGTTTTGTATGATCTGGCGATGCGAAACTTCGACGATTTGTGGTTCGCCGGTGGTGCCTGATGTAAACTGCTTATGGTAAATATCAACGGAACTAATCAAGTGTTGCTCGGTCAGTAGTTTAGCGGACAGCGCTTCTCCCTCAATGATCCTTGCTATGGGCGAAAACGATTGTGTAGCTACCGCCGAATCAAATTTGACCAGGTACGCTTCCCCTAGGACAATTGCATTTGCCTTGCATGCCTCCAACATTTTGCACCACCGGCCACCCCACCAATGCAGATCGAATTGCATAGTCGGCGTTGGTAACACAGTAGTTGAGGCGCCTGCTTTCCAGGCACCAACCATAGCGATCAAGAGGAATGGGGATGTGTCTGCTAAAATTGCAACGGTATCGCCGGGCACTACATTTTTCTCGCCTAGCTCAGCAGCAAAAATCGTAGCTTTGTCTAGTAACTCGCTCCGTGAAGTGACGGCTTCGCCTTTCCTTGTTTCGAAAGTAAGTGGCGCAGTTTGATGGTGACTGGCGATAACATCGAATAAATTCATTGCTCGTTCTCGTCTATCGTCGCGGCTCCAATCACGTCCTTGAGCACTTCAATTTCACTTTCGAAATCCCACATTAGTGGCATGCCAATTGTGTCTTCAACGCGCATACCCAATTCAGCAAGGTTAAGTGAGTCTAGGCCCAGTTCATCAATCCTGCTGCTTTCGCAAATGACCCCGTCAAATTTTGGCATATCCCCACGCTCCATCATATCGGTCAAGCATTGACGTAAATGATCTATAGTAATAATGTTGATTTCTGTCGTCATTGTTACACCGCATTCGTCTATTTTTGTGGATAGAATACGACTGGGCCGTCCACGCTCCAATCAACGACAATATCTGCGTGTCGTGCCAGTTGGGGATTGTGAGATATATACACACACGTAGTGCCAAGTGCTTTTAACCCCGTAAAAATCTTATCTTCTGTTGCCAAATCAACATGGGCTGTACCCTCATCAAGGAAGATTATGCTGGGGTTTGAGTACAAAGCGCGTGCTAACAGGATTCGTTGTTGCTGGCCCATTGATAGCGCACAACCCATGTCACCAATTAGTGAGTCGTACCCCATTGGCATTCGTTGAATGTCTTGGTGAATACAGGCAATCTCACAAACGCTTACGATATCTTCGAGTCTTGGTTCAAGGTCAAAAAAAGCAATGTTGTTCTTCAGGTTTCCAGTAAACAAAACATCGTCTTGCATGACTGCAGAAATTTTTCGACGAAAAGACCGCAGGCCAACGGTATCGATTGGGAAACCGTCGATGGTCAAGCGCCCACTTGTCGGTGGAAGAAGCCCCATAAGTAATTTAATCAGCGTTGACTTGCCGATGCCAGAAGGACCTTGGATAGCGAGAAAGTCGCCCGGATTTATGCGGACTGAAAAGTCACGAAATAGCGGCTCTTCCATCGTTGAATAGCTAAAACTTACTTTCTCCAAATCCAGTTGTCCCTTGATGGGTATTAAGATTTCGGATTCGGCGCCCAGTCCTAGCTCTTTGTCCGTATGAACAATATCTGCAACTCTGTCCAGATGCAGTCCAATCATCTTGTACTCGATGAACTGGTTGATCATCGATGCCGTTGCGGTAGAGAACTGCGATCGATAAGCCATAAATGCATAAAGCATACCTATTGTCATCACCCCATCAATAACCTCTAGAGCCCCATAATAAACGACAAGTATGAGCTCTCCGCCCATCAGAAAACCACTAATTGCCTCGTGGTAGATCGTCAGGCGCCCAATTCTCGCGTTTGTATTCATACCCTCTGAGAATTGATTACGCCAAGTTCCTTGTCGTTCCACTTCACGCCCAGCCGTTTTAATTCCCTGTAGCGAGCGTATGGTTTCTATAAAAATAGTTTGCAGTTTTGCGTCAGCAGTAATCGCATCATGGTTCGCATTGCGCAGCGGTTGAAATTGAAGCCAACGGTAGATTGCGTAAAGCACGGTGGCGGCAATTACAATGGTCGCTAGCTTCGACGAATAGAGAAAAATTAGCGCCAATGTTGATAGCGAAAGAATGCCGTCAATTACAACAACGACGGTTCCGTTGGTAATAAATTCTTGAATCGGCTTAGTCGAAGCAAAGCGCGAAACCACATCACCTGTGTGGCGTTTCTCAAAATAGGCAAGTGGCAATCGCATCAAGTGATGCATAACGCTATTGCCAATGTTGTAATTCAACTGCGTGACTAAATAAAGACCACCAAAACCCCTCATCGCTTTGCTAAAGACTGACACTATGGTTAAACCCAAAAAACCAAAAGCGAGTACTATCAGCAAATCAATGTCATTTTTGATCAAGACGTCGTCAACAACAGTCTGAACATAGAATGGCGACATCAGCGCAAAAATCTGAATTAGCAATGAAAGCACAAGTATTTGCGCCAATGAAAACCCGAGCCCGCGGTTGCCTTCCCAAAATTTCAAAAGCCCAAGTTTTGAACGAAAAACACCAGACTCGAACGCTTGTCTGGGCGAAAACTCAAGCGCTATCCCCGTGAACCGATGACTAACTTCAGCAAGCGAGTACTCTCTTGCTCCCACAGCAGGATCGTGGATGACAACGCTTTTTGAAGAAATCTTTTTTAGAACAACAAAGTGATCAAAATTCCAATGTAAAAGTGCAGGACACTTCAACTCTTTCAGTTCATTCATCTCGACACTAACAGCCCGGCTGGATAATCCGAGTTGGTCAGCAATTGCAATGAGTGATTGAAGCGTTGCGCCTTTGGATGATATTGAAAATCTTTCTCGGAGTTGAGTAAGGTCGGTATGGTGACCGTAGTAGGCAGCTATCATGCACAAACATACCAAACCGCACTCCGATGACTCGGCCTGGATCAGTGACGGCAAGCCTCGAACACGACCAAAACTTAAACTCATTGCGTTCTACCCCTTAAGCTATACAGAGGTTCAAGCATCCAGTCGATCATAGACCGCCGCTCCAAGATAATGTCGCAGACAAACAGCATGCCTGGCACTAGTGCCTTCCTCTCTCCGAAGGCTAAGACGTAGGGGTTTTGTAGCTTCGCCCTGGCTAGATAGACTGGCGCCTTAATACCAATTGGTCCGGAATAGTCATCTGGCGAAATTGGCGCTTTCGATATGGAAAGCAAGTTACCGGATTGGGTTCCGAATTGCTGATGAGGAAACGAATCAAACGATATACGAAGAGGCATTCCTGATTCGATGAACCCAACCGCGCTACTAGGGATTAACAAAATAGCCTGCAGTTGTGAGTCCTCAGGTTGAATGCCTAGGATCGGTTTGTTAGTGGAAACCGCTTCTCCACGTTTTACCTGTAAGAAATTGATAGTTCCAGATTCAGGCGCGGTCACGGTAACCCCTCGCCGGACTTTTATCTGGGTAATTCTTTGTCGTATCTCCGATAGCCTTAGTGCTAGTTGGGTTTTTTCGCTTGCAAAACGATCCGGAAGCCTATTCAACTCATGATTTATTCCAGTTCGCCTTGCCGATACTTGCAGCTGCTGATGCGTAAGTATCGCAAGGCTTTTTTCTTGTTCAATTTTTTCTGATACGCTTCTCAGTAACTCAATTTCGCTGATAGAATTGTTTTTCCGTAGTTTCGACAACGACGCTACGTGCTTGTTGGCTACGTCAATTTGATCTCGCTGTAACGCAACATATTTCGCTAATTCGGCTAACTCGACATCGATCTCTTCTAATCTTTGATTGGATCTAAGAATTTCTGTTTCAAAGTTTTGGCTAACACGTTCAGTTTCCAAACCCAGCAATGTTTCCTGATGCGATAGTTCTCGAGACACGAGTTCAAGCGCGTCACCACCACTTTCTAAACTATTAGGGAAACCCAATTCGACAAGCACGTCGCCGCTAGCGACAGCCTGCCCATTTTTCACAAGCACTCGCTTTACGATTCCAGAATTTAAGTTTGGATAAACTCGGACTATTCCTTTGCTAGGTTCCAAATACCCAACCACAGTTGCTTTTCTCGCGTACTCGGCCCAGTACAAATAGAAGATCAACGCACAGGTGAAAGATAGTAACGCCAGTGTGTAAATTCTGAATGATAGTGGTTGAACTAAAATGACCCGACCGAGACCGCGACTTGCTTGAAAACAGAGAGCTTCTTGGCGGTATAAACCACTGTTAGCTTTGCTATTCACTTGCAATTCCTGAAAGCATTTCAGGGACCAAGTACCAGTTATGCCATTGAACTGGATATTTTCGTATGACTTTGCCAGCCTCTGCGGCCATGTGTTGACCGACACATCCTACTGAACGTAAATCAGACTTGCCTGACGGTTCCAATATCTCACCAAATGTGCAGATGTTTTCGTTCTCGAACTCGTGACAAATAAATGGCACCAAATGAGCTTGTCCTAAGCAGGCAAGGCGAGCGGGGCCGGATGCCCACCCTAGACGTTTTTCGAGGACAGTCACTGGGTGAACCTCTCCCCACCTCATCGGTAAATCGTAAAACAAGATTGCAATGCCACCTCGCCGAATTCCTTGTAACAGTCCTATTGCAGCGCCCTTGCCCTGAAATATTTCAACCTGGACGTCGTATTTGGAAAGTATTTCAAGCCAAAATAGATCGTCTAACCTGCCTGCAGATCTGCGTAGTAAGAGTAATTTGCGACCCTTGAGTTTGCTTGCGATTCTAAAAATTGCAGGTACGTAGCTACCCATGTGAATAGAGGCTAAAACGATCCCGTTAGTTGTCCGCGCTAGGAAATTATGCAGTAAGATCTCGTCAGGAATTTTGATCTTCGAACTGCTAGCTTCGATCAGATCACAGCGTAAATTGGTTAGATCACGAAAGTCCTGCTCAATACGCATGCGTTGTTTTTGCCAAGATCGCGCGAGTGCCAGCGCTTCGCGTGGGGATTCGCCCAGAAGGTACTCCATGCTTTTCGCAGTTACGACTTCGATATCCGAGTGCCTACTAAAGACATTGCCAACGAGAGGTGAGACTACTTCCGCGAATGAACTAACTACACCCTTGCAAACCATTTTTTGACCATGCTCGTTAATTGGCGATTTTCATTGCGCGTTTCTTAGGAAAGACGGTTTCTCGGTTTTTCGGATATTCCAAGATATCCAAACAACAGGCCAAGTACAAATCCGGCAACGTGTCCACGATGGCTGACCTCATTATCCGTCATCAATGGCAGGAGCAGGCTGGCTAGGACAAATAATGCAAGATGGAGGGAATAGTACTCCGGAAGTAGGGCTCGCTGCCGATATGCGTTCCCGGTAGCCCAGCCAAATAGTCCAAACACACCACCTGAAATGCCGACAAAGCCGTCAACTGGTTCGTGCCAGAATGAAAATTGGGCCGGTACAGCGCTGGCAATTGTAGCGACTAGGAAGAATGGGACAATCTTCACGCTGCTGAAAGGAGAGACCAAAACAACCGCCAAGAGTAGCAGTGAGAAGTTGCCGACCCAGTGCAGCAAGTTATTATGAAAAAAGGGTCCCGTTAAGTAACGCCACCATTCACCTGAATTAGCCAGCGCATATACCAGACCGTATGACTCAACGATATCTTCAAGCACGTAACCTTGTAGGTAAAATATTTCTTGAAAAAAAACCGGTAAGAAAATTAAGATGGTAATCAGAATGTACTGTGATTTTTTTTCCGACGCCTTCTGTTTGAGCCAACGATAAAATAGGGTGTGGTCTCTGATTCTTGCGTAGGGTTTAACAAACAGACGATATTCGAATAGACAATAGCTTAGCACAATCACTAGCGAGCCTAATAAGTGACTAAAAGCTAAAAAATCCCTGTAAAAAACCGAAAGTACAACAACTAAGAAAAGCGCAATCGAGAATAACCAAATGTACACACGAAATTTGGATACGAATACCTGATGAATAAGATCCGCTAATTCAGGGAGGCAAATTGCGGGGACATATTTTGTAGTGCCTGGACTAGAGAACAACTTTTGACTAAGAGGAAACCAATTTAGGCAGAGCTTTCGTACTTCAGCCTTGCTCGATTCGGTGAAAACATTGTCCCCAGACAAAACAGACCATTGTTGATGACCATCAGGGTATCGATCTAGCTTCATCCAATCCATTTTAAATCCTAAATATCCAAATTTAATTCAAAAATTGTAAGCTCATTGTTCATAGCGATAGCCCCGATGTTCAGGAGGGCTCGCTACTTAACCGCGCATGCCCTCCTTCACATTGAATACCGACGTCGCAACGCGCTAACTAATTTGACCAACGGCAATTAGGAATCACAAGTTTCGAAACCGGGTTGCTACAGGCAAGCTACGAGCAGTAGCCTTCATCAACTGCAGTACCACCAACCAGCATGGTCAGGCCGAGACCCATAGCAAGTGCTCCTATAGCAATTGGTCCGGATAACGCGCCGAGTCCGATAGTTGTTATCAATATACCGCCCTCTACCACTGACAAGCCACCGGAGACATTTTCAACTTCTTGTTCGTTTAGTTCTCGCATATTTTTTCCTTTCGTATACAAGTTTTATTATGAATAAAACCCAGAGTAATTTTGTGATATCAATTTAACACTGGCCAATTTTTAATGTAAAGGCTCTGGGAATTTTTGCTTTGAGCAAAGCTTTCCAAATTTTCAAACACATCTTAATTTGGAGGTTTTGCGAAAAGAAGTTTAAATCACGAATTTTCTTATGGAAACGGTCAATATCTGCCAGTTACTGATCTGATGGCTTACAGAATGTTGGTTGATCACTTAAGAGATTTACTTGTGGCGCAGAAGTGAATTGGCTGCTTTTCCTGATAGCAGATTTTTGTTGACGCTATTTGACCCACAAACCGCCACTTGCTGTTGTACGTTAACAGCGATCAAATTTCGAAAAACTGGACCTCGTTTCATCGGTCGCAACGTGGGAGGTTTAGATGTCTAGGCCTACCTAGTTGGTAGGGTGCCACATAGCGCGTCACGAAGAATTATCAAACGAAAAAATCAAAAATAAATCAATGTGATTACATTGAAAATTCCACGTTATGCTGCGTTAACATTAAGTTTTTGACAGAACTTTTGACGAGGAGGAAGAACGACCACCACACGCGAAAAAAAAGAAGGAGCAACTCAGGGCACCCACTATTAGGTTCTAAGTTACGGAAACAATTGCCGATCACTTACCGTTTTAATCATTAGCGCTCAATCCGGTGCAAATAGCAGATCGTGTTTGTGCGTTCTTAGCAAAATTCCGCGTAAGTTATCGTGCGTTGATGGATGTCGCAGACAGAACGTATAAACCACATTTATCTGCAGAACCAAAAATTCCATGGCCTCTGGTTTAGGCGTGATTTTGTGCAACGACCCATTACATGGCTAATATCTGTCATCGACTTACAGCGATGACTTACAACACCTTAAGCCTTTCACCTACGAAGGCTTTTCGAAAGGCCGTGGCATTCACGCCTTTGTTTCTTTTCGGAAGAAAAAGGCATAGATTTCAGACCTAGGTTGTAGCTGCATTCGAAGGTTGCAAGCGTGGCGGGCCACGTAAATGCGCGAGTATTTATTGAATAGCAGCAGAATCAGTGATTTCAGCAATGATCCGCTTCACTCCTCCGCATCGTTGACATTGCGTTATATCAATTCGAAATACACGCTTAAGGCGCAGAGCTCGGTTAATGACGCAAAAAGGTCTTGCTCAGATTGCGTCGCAAGGGAGGTATTGCCTTGACCTTCTGACTTACCCTGTTTCATCGCTTACTACGCTGCCTGGGAACAACAAGGTTTCTCAAGGTTAAATTTGACGCGAGGACACCGTGAAATGTTTTTTTCTTCACGTCAAAAAATACGGCTGTGCTTAACAATCTCGGGATCAGCCGCTGTCTGAATAGGCAGTTTTTCGGCACCTTCGCGGCGTCGGAAAGATCGGAGTCCGTTAGTTTCGGTCGCACAATACTCGCGAAGTTAGAGACTGCATGTCACCGTCAGCGCTAATGGTCAATCGTTCAAGTCAGGCAGCCGGTCGTCCAACATACTAGCGTAATCGCGCTAATCATTCTCGTTGATCATGCTGGCAAGCAACGGCTGCGTTTAATGAAAACCCGTGTCTTTTCGCGGTTAGGGCTTTGACTGGCGTACCTGTTCTAACCAAGGCTGGGTCATGCAATGTTATTGTGCAACCCCTTGCCATTTCGCCCTATGCGCCCTAATCTGCTCTTCACTTGAGCGGTTGTCTGCCTATCGCTTGCGTCGATATTCGCGACCGCAAACGTCAGTTGCTGTAGTGGTATTCCTTAATATGAAATAGTGAGCAAGCGACTTGGTAAAGGCAGGGGTTCTTAGTAACTTCAGAGGTGACAGCGCCGCGGCACTAAATGTTGTGATTGTGTCTGCGCCTACAGCGATTGGCGTAGGCCTTGTAGCGACTATGTCACTGGGGAGCGACTATTCAGCATTGGGTGCGCTCGCTGGCCTAATTGGTCTGATTGCGGCGACACTCGTCTGCTCTTTCGCCGGCGCTTCGCGTTTCCAATTCAATGCGCCTGGCTCGGCGGCTGCAGGCCTGCTGAGCGGCCTCGGTGGCACCATAGTCGGCGATGCTCGAGTGGCTGAAGCGCTAAGCGTCAGCCCGGCAGAATTACCCATAGTAGCGCTAAATGCGATGATGCTGTGCACAGCACTAGTAGGCGTGATGCAAATTTTGATCGGCCAGCTACGCTTGGGCAACCTTATTAAGCTGGTTCCCCACACGGTGATCACCGGCATCATGAATGGCATTATTGTCCTTGTGGCGTTCCACCAACTGCCTTGGCTGCTTGGCTTGGACAATGACCCCTCAATGACGTTTGGCGCACGCCTGTTTGCTGGTATCAATCATTTCGACCTAATGATTGGCGTTAGCACTATGCTAAGCATTTATCTAAGCAAGCGCTGGCTACCCCGCCTACCCTCGCTATTGATCGGCATGCTAACCGGCACGTTGAGTTATTGGGCACTTAACCATCTCGGTGCTGAGTCGGGCTCCATCATTCTAGGCCCCACTGTAGGCGCCCTTCCTGCAGGTCTACCAACGCCTGCACGCTCCGCTGACATACTCGCACTCGCATTAAACGACGGCATCATGGTGATAGGTCCCGCGATCTTTGTCGCTGCGGTAGCGATAACTTTAGTCACCTCTATCGGCGGGCTAGTCACAGCGGCAGCAGCAGATGCGCTGACTAATAATCGTCACAACCCTGTCGGCGAGTTAACCGGCCTCGGCGCTGGCAATTTTGTTGCTGCCATTTTTTCCGGCATTCCCAGCGGCGGTTCACCGACCAACGTATTGCTCAACTATCAAAGTGGCGGCCGCACGCGCCTAGCGCATGTTTTAGCAAGCTTACTCCTGATTGGCTGCGTCCTTGGGCTAGGCGCCATGATAGCCGTTATTCCCCTGTCGGTTATTGCTGGCGCCTTAATCGTTATGTCATTCCAAACCTTTGACACCTGGCCGCTGCAGCTGGCAAAAAAAGCACTGTCGATGCGACGCTCCGAGTTGTGGCGCAACATTTGTTTCAATCTGGGGCTAGTCAGCATTGTCATGCTACTCATTATTTTTGCCGATCTGGTGACGGCGGTACTGACTGGTCTGGTGCTTGAGTTGCTGCATTTTCTGATTAAGTCTAGCAAGTCTCTGGTTCGCCAACAGCTGGGCGGCAGTGTACTGCACTCCAACGTCGTGCGTGACAATCAGGCCATGAAACTGCTGGATGAAAAAGGCGACGCTATTCAAATTATTACCCTGCAGGGGACACTATTTTTTGGCAATACTGACTACTTGGCCAACTACCTAGAATCAATCATGCCTTCCGTAACCACGGTGTTAGTCGACTTCAAGCGCGTGTCCGATATCGACAGTTCTGGTGTGCTGGTACTGTCGAAGATTGACCGAAGATTGAGCGCTCAGAACAAGACATTGTTGTTAACAGGCCTGCCAGCAAACGGTGCGATGCTGGATCTTCTCAGGGAGTTTGGTCTGACATTGCCCATGTCAAGTGACCGAGTATTTGACGAACTCAATGCCGGTCTTGCCCAAGCAGAGCGGCAATTATTGTCTGCCTACGGGCATGAGGATTTCACAGACAGTGAACTAAATCTAGCCGACACAGTTGCCTTCACATCACTGACCGACACTGAGCTCACTATGTTGGTGCTCGAGCGCCGAGAATTTGAGGCTGGCGCGTTGATCATTACCGAAGGCGATTTGGCTGATGGTCTATATGTGCTAGTAAAAGGCCGAGTAAGCATCCTCAAGACCCGAGAGAACGACACGGTGTATTCTCTGGTCGAATTCGGGCCAGGCGTTAATCTTGGGGAAATGGCCATTTTTAGTGGTGCGTTGCGAACAGCGAACGTGCAGGCACTCGCACCGGCGGTATTATATTTTATGTCGCTACTGGCATTTGAGCAGCTTTGCGTTGATCAACCCCTCGTGGCAGTCACTATCATGAAGAACATTTCGGGCTCCCTGTCCCGACGTCTGGCAGAAGCCTCTCTCACGATTGCTGAGCTGGAATCGGCGTAAAATCAGAGATGGCCGGCACCACGGGCACTTGCAGCCTTCGGCAGTAGCGCGAAGGTAGACGAGACCAGCCACCTGACCTGCTAAAAGCGTTAGGCCTGATTCAATGCTTTATCTGCGATTCAATCCACTGCTCGACTCTTGCTTCAAGAATGATCAATGGCATGCCGCCGCCTGCGAGAATCAGATCATGGAAGTCGGTCAAATTGAACGAATCACCCAACGCTACTTCAGATCGCTTGCGTAACGCCTGGATTTTCAATTCGCCTATTTTGTAAGATAGCGCCTGCCCAGGCCTCACCATGTAGCGTTCAATATGCACGGTAGCCTCCTCTTCCGAGATAGGCATTACATCTCGGAAGTACTCAATCGCTTGCTCTCGCGTCCACCCCTTTGTATGTAGGCCGGTGTCCACAACTAATCGCGCTGCACGCAGCATTTCAGCCTGCAGTCTGCCCATGTACTGATAGGGGTCTGTGTACAGACCCAACGCTTTACCTAGACTCTCTGTGTACAACGCCCAGCCCTCACTAAAAGCACCGAAATTCATCGTTTTTCGATACACCGGAATATCCACCGATTCCATTTCCAGGGCGATTTGAAAATGGTGGCCAGGAATAGCCTCGTGCAGAAACAGACTTTCCATCGCGAAACTGTTGTATTGAGTCGCATCAGGAATGGCATCATAAAAAATGCCCGCTCGCGTGCCATCAAGATTTGGGCCGTCATAATTCGCCGTAGCGGCATTGGCAATGGCTGCATCAACGGGACGTATTTCAAAGGGTGTTTTGGGTTGAATACTAAACAGCGCATCAACAAAGGGTGCCATCGTTTCCCATGATCGATAATGGCGTTGGATAACTTCATCAATGGTATTAAAAGGAAAAAATTGAGGGTCTGTATTAATGAAAGTAAAAAATTCCGGCAACGAGCCTTCAAATCCCACATTAGATTTAACCGACAGCATTTCTTCCGTGATTCTAGCAACCTCTGATAAGCCTCGTTGATGCAACGCTTCTGCCGTCATATCGGTTGTTGTCCAGTACTGGACCAAAAATGCGTACAAATCAGCGCCACCCTCAATCGCAGACAAACCATCGGCAACTTGGGCATGCGCAAGGTACTCGGTTTCAAGATAGCGTTTCATCAACGCAAAAACCGGAATAAGGTCCGTTTCAATGAAGCGGGAGTAGTCAGCAATGATCTGCCGCTGATCTTGCTCAGAAACCCCAGCAGGGAATTGACTCAGCGAGCCATAAAATGGGTTGATAGCAGGGTCATTGGATATCCATGGCTCAAATTGCGGGATCATCTTGATGATGATTTTGCGCGGTAATGTTTTATTCAGTGCCACAGCTTCTTCCATGCGTGACTGTGCGCTCATCAGCCAAACCTTAAACCCTACAAGTCTCTGCAGAAAATCAGCATAGTCCTGTTTGTTGTTGAAAGGCTGCGAGCCTGTACCCCGCGCTAACTTAACGAATTCGTGATGGGTACTTCGATGATAAGAGTGCAGCGGATGCAGCGTATACATCGTACCGGGTTGTATACCCAGTTCGACGCCCGCCAGTTGCGTATCGATCAGGTAGCGAAGTATTGCCAGTTCGTCTTTTTGCAACTGAGTTATATCGGCATCCAGCATCGCTTGGACACGCGCCTGCCATGTTTTTAGCGATGATGTCTTATCGTTGAGATAGCGGTCACTCAGATTGTCAGCAAAAAGATGATTGTACTGACTGTATCCCATCGACGTGGCGGCGACAGGATCGACCTCATTACGCCAGTTGGCATAGTCGGTCAACAGCGTGGCATAGTCGGTTGCGGTTACCTTGGTTGTAGCTACCCCGGTCGTAGCTACCCCGGTCGTAGCTACCGATACCGCTTGTTTAGCTGGGTTACAGCCTGCAAGCAACATCAGCACTGTCCCACACACCACCTTCTTCAGATCCTTGTTCACCCGTCCACTTCCCCGATTTGTAAACCCTATATGTTACAACGGCGACGATTTTAATGCAGGATGCTGTCGATCAATAAATATCTGATACTCATTAAAATCAATAAACACTGGTAAGGTGTTGCGAGGACTCCAACAGAGTGAACAAAATGACAGCAGTTGACTGGAAAACATCGGGCGTCAAAGTCATTAGCGGTGATCACCTAGACAGTAATACACCACAGACAGCGGGTATGAACCGCGCCGCTGCGATCAATTTCGCAACAGCTGGGGCACAAAAACTCTGGGCGGGTACGGTGCAGATACACCCCCACGCCAAGACCGGCGTCCACCATCATGGGGCATTGGAGAGCATTATTTACGTCCTCAGCGGCAAAGCACGTATGCGCTGGGGTGAACAACTTGAGTTTGTTGCTGAAGCTGGCCCCGGCGACTTCATTTTTATACCCCCTTACGTGCCACATCAGGAGATCAATGCGGGCGGCGATCAACCGTTAGAATGCATTCTGGTGCGCAGTGACCAGGAATCTGTGGTCGTCAATCTAGACATTCCCGTTGTCGAAGACCCTAACGGTTTGCATTGGATCGACCCGATACACGCAGCACCAGCGAGTGACTAAAACACGATGCTCTGTTGCACCGGAACTTTCTAGCCGACATCTTTTCACTAATACTTTTTAACGAGTGAGGACATCATGAACTCAGACGCTATCCAGCGCGGTAAGAATGCCATTATCGGCGCCCTTGTTGCCGATGCCGCCACCATGGGTCTGCACTGGCTATACAGCCAGCAGCGACTGACAGAACTGGCGCCCGAAGTACCCGAGTTCCGCACACCGTCGGTGTCTGATTTTAGCGGCAACGTCGGCTACTTTGCGCATGGCGGTAAAACAGCAGGAGACCTCTCGCATTATGGTGAACAAACCAGAGTCATGCTCATATCTATGTCTGCCACTCGGGGCCAGTATGACCGTATGCACTATCAAGAGGCCTTCAGGAGCCATTTTGGCTATGGCGGTAGTTTCGCAGGTTACATCGATCGACCCACTCGGCAGACGCTAGACACTCTCTACAACAACGAACGCGAGCAGCTAGTACTGGCTGGAAAAATTCCGTTTGCTGGCGATGAAAAACAGCGCGCCTCGGTGATGACCCGGGTTTTGGCCGCCGCCAAACGCTATCAAGGCACCGCCCTCACCGATGCAGTCACTAAAATGGCGTTGTCTTTGCCACACCCGCAAGACAGTCGCACCTATGCACTAGCGCTGGTTGCTGCGTTGGAAAGCACCAGCGACTATCCGGGTGCGCATGACGAACAACTGCCCGCCATCAGCAAGCTACCGGTGTTGGTCGCCCGCCAGCTAGAAAACACCGAGCTCAACGACATGGTGACCAGCGCGATAAAGGTGACTAACAATGCACCGCGGGCTATCGACTATGGTCAGGTAAGCGCCGCTACGCTTCGCGAACTGATACTTGGCCAACCCGTTGAGGCAGCCATTGCTGCGGGACTGAAGGCCGCATCAGCGACCACCCGTGAGCATCTGACGGCGGTACTTAATGAGACGGCGTCGGTAAGCGAGGTCACCAGCAAATATGGTTTGAACTGTGATCTGGGCTGCGGCGTCGCTAGCGTGCTGTATAACCTGCGATCGGCAACTTCTTTTGCACAAGCCATGCGCCAAAACATTTTAGCCGGTGGCGACAATTGTGGTCGTGCCATCATGCTGGGTGCTGCCTGTGGCGCACATTTTGGTTTTGATGGTGATCACGGCATACCCGCCGCTTGGCTTGATAGATTAACGCTCAAAGACTCACTGCTCGCCGATATCGAGCGACTGTTCAACGAGGTGTAGGCGCCTCACGTTAGGAACCTTGGGACTACAACGGCGTGTAGTTAATATGGTCGCGATAATTGCTTGCGTATTTTTCTTTGCCCATCAGTTCGATTTGCTTGTGCATAAAAACTTTAAACAACGACTGCAAGGCCGGGTCATTCTGAACCATAGCGAAAGCTTCAACCGTCGAAAGAGCATTAGCATTGGGGACCTTGCGCAACAAATAGTCTGACACTGCCTCTGGCGCGACACTTACCCGCGGTAGCGTGGCCAGCCAAGTGTTCTCGTGCAGCATCCGTTTCGCTTTACGCCAGGTTGCATCTAGCAAGATCCATGTTTTCTGCTGCGTTTGTGCGATACGGTTATTGTCGGTAGATGTCGGGCTATTAGGCCTAACGTGTTCACCTTCAGCGTCGGGAAACACAACGGCTAAATTTTTTTGCCGTAGAGGACTGAAAATCTCACCTTCTCTTACAAGAACTTGCGGATAGCGTAGTTTGATTAACGATACGGTCGAAAGCGTTTTACTGCGCTCCTGGGGATGGCGAAGAATTATTACGGAAGGCTCAAGACGGCTCACATGCACTTGATGGCATAGACACAACGTGTGAGGAATGCCACAACCTAAGCAATAGCGGTTATTGAGCAAAGGCGCATGATAGATGGGGCTGCGCTTAACTTTTGTTTCAGACAAATGCAATTGCACGCCAATCACTCGGCCTAGGGCATTAGTGTGCAAGCGAATCTCGCGTTGGGCCAAGCCTTTTTCGAACTTAGTAGAATCAACGACCTCCAACCGATAAACATTCTCTTCAACTTTTATCGGCTCCCCGACTACCAGCAGAACGTGGCCGCTATCCCCTGACTTTGGCACATTTTCCTTACGCCAAGCCAACAGATTCCAAGGTTTTATTTGAGAGATATTGCTGGAGCCTATTTCCTGCAAGATGGCAAAGTAATGAACAGCCCTCGGCTGCTTTAAGGCGTAGGGCTTCGGCACCGCTAAATGGTCGCACAGCAAGTTGACTAGCCCAGAACAGTCACAGTGAATCGCACGGTTGTTCACGGTTGGGCTGCGGGCAAAGCCTTTCTCTGGCAACCCAAGCCAAGCGCTCGTTAGTTCTTGCAAACTCACCTGAAAATCCCCTTCACCATCGTCACGAACTAAAAGCCCAGGTCCTGATCTTCAATTGTCAGACGAGACAGAAATGTCCGCACGTCATCAGCGGATCTAGCGGGTATTTCTTCCATCGGAACATGACCGACATCCTTATAGAGTATCTTCCGGCTGTTAGGTAATACAGCCTCAAACTTGTCAGCAACACTGACCGGTATCAGCCCATCTTCAACGCCCCACATTATGAGCGTGGGTTGCGTCAATACTGAAACATCAACTGTTTCGTTAGCATTAGGATCATAGCTCGCAAATCGATGCAATGTCGCATCACGAGTACCGTCTCTGATGGAGAGTTCGTAGTAGCGATCAATCAATTTTTGATCTACCACAGGTGAGTTGTTGTGAGCCGCTTTGACGCCCTGCTCCGTCAACAGGTACGGATCCACATAACGCATAAGCGCACGAAACCATGGCTTACCCAGCAAGGTAAAGACAATAGGCCTTGAGTTCTTATCGGGGTCTGATTCAGCGATCTGTTCACGCCGCCACTGAGGTGGGCCACTGGCGTCTATCAATATCATGGCGCTGACTTTTTCTGGATGCGCGAGTGCGTAGCGCCAAGTGGCACCGCCACCCATTGAATTCCCGCCCAGCACAAAACTATCCACACCGATATGATTAACCACCGCATCGATCGCCGTCGTAAACCCAGCCGGACTGTAATCATCGTCTGGTACTCTGCCGGTCAACCCATGCCCCGGTAAATCTAATGTGATAATACGAAAGTCATCGCCGAGTCTTTCGCGCCAGGCTTCCCATGTATGTAACGACGCGTTTGATCCATGAATAAGCACCACTGGCTGCCCCCCGGGATTACCTTCATCTCTGAAGTGGACCCTGGCGCCTGATGCGATATTGAGAAACTGAGACGCATCACTTGCGTATTTAGCGTCAATAATCTCCGCTGGCATATCGCCTTTGTAAAGCAATGCAGCCCCGATTAAGACCAGCGCCGCAAGCCCAACACCCACATATTTGAAAACTTTCATTACCCCACCTTTTTATTTTTATAGTACTTCAAAATTATTACACACAGCTTAAACGCTGGGAAAAGACCCATGCGATCATCGTCTACACGTCGCCGCGAAAGGGCATCCTTGCCTGCGCGATGCAACAATATAGAAAATCAACCAAGTAAACGACTTTACACGTTGATCTTTTCTATCCCGCCGGACCAGTGGATGTTTTGGTGATGCCGGATAGGATGCCGGATAGTCTGTGGACGTTTCTCGTAGAATTCTTCAATCAGGATCGCAAGTTGCCAGCAGATGTACCCCAGCAAACGTGCATTAACGCCATATCACGGCTGTCCCGAACTTTACGCTGCGCGCTTATCCCGCGCTTTTAGTCTGCCGCAATGTCTTCTTGGAATTCAACGCGCCGTGCGAAAACGAATTCGTTCGCCAAGTAAGACACCTCATGTTCAGCACCAGGTTGAAGCATGAAGGGCGCGGGCGACTGAATCAAGAACCAACCCTGTTCCAACGCCGCCAAACCCGAGTGGTAGGGAGGCTCACGCTCTGGCACTTGTGGGCCCTTACCGTCGCTGCCGTCGTGGAAAGCCCACGCCACCGTCTCTGTATCCAGCGCACCTTCGGCAAGCCAAAGGTACAGAACCTGTTGTCGTGCCACCATTACGTTAAACCTCGCGCCAAACGATCACGTTGTTCAATGCGGGTGTAATAGAAATCAACATCAAATTTCGGGTCGGCGCTTAGGTAGCGCCATAGTCGCGCGCGTTGCATCTGCTCGTAGCGGCCCTCGTGGCCTTTTTGCCAGGGTTGCATGGTGCGCAAGATTTGGGCCACGCTGTCATGCCGCATTGTGGCGAAAGTGTGGTCACTTGGGTCATTGTGCATATTATCGAAATCCTCCATATGCCAGCGTTTGACTTGGGATACTCTTGGATTGAGTCGGATTTTATACATCCAGCGATCAACCTCACTCGGATTGGGCTGTCCCGCATGCCAGAGGCCGTGATGAAAAACCATCAAGGTGCCCGCCTCACCGCTGTATTGCTGTTCTCCCAAAAGGTGCTGATAGCGACTAACCCCTTCAGCGCGAATACGCCGCAGGTGGGTGCCTGGAACAAAGCGGGTGCCTCCTGCACCCGCTGCGACAGCTTGCGGAAAATAGAAAAGCTGAATATCGAACGTCGGATCAGCGCTGTCGATTACGGCATCCACATGCAGGTGCTGACGATGGCCGCTACCGGCTGCAAGACGATGCACAAAGTCATGGTCGAAGAGCGGGTCGGGGCCTACTAGTGACTCGATAATGCCCAGTACCTGTGGCAAATTTAGTAGCTGGCCGAGCAATGAGTCGGCTGGATAGCATTGTGAGAGTCGGGTGAGGCTTGCTGGCAGCACTGGCCCGCCGGCGTCTACAGGTTGACCAATTACCTGCTTGATTTTGTTGGTCTCAACGCGCGCCAGCTCTTCAATGATGCGCTGATTGATCTCATCGGGTATCAATGCATCGAACCTAAGGTAGCCTTCTGCGACGAAATGCGCCATCTGTGCGGTGGTCATCTTATATTTGCTTGCCGACATAATGAGCGCCTCATGCGTTGTCAGGTCGAGCTGTAAGATCTATTGCGGACAATGTACTACTGGTTGGGCTAAAGGTGACAGATTTATTTCGCCAAGGAACAGAACTGATTGATAGGCGACAGAACGAAACTATATCGCGCAAGTTCTTTACAACGAACTCTATTCTCGGCGCCGACTCGTCGAGGCACGGTGTAAGATCCCCACAACTTCCAACATGTTTTTTGGTATATTAAGGTCTTTACCTAGCGCTGATATTTTTCGACCAACCTGGCAACCCTAGGACGCCCGCATACCCATCGATGGATTTTTCCTATGAAAAATAAAAACTTCGGCATAGTCCCTATGCACCTGAGTGCTCGCGTTTTAGCAATACTGGCACTGATCACCACCGTATTTATTAGCGCCTGTTCAGAATACATACCTCTGTCATCGGGTGCCTTGGAAGGTATTGTTACCGCCACGCCCACAGCGTGGACCCAAGTCGCGACGACCGAAGTTATCCAACTAGAAACAACGGTCGACGAGCCCTACTCTGTCAACCTGTGGACGGTAGAAATCAATGGCGATCTTTTCATATTTGCCGGCGACAATCATACAAACTGGGTTAAGAATATCGAGCAGAACGCAGATGTACGACTACGCGCAGAGGGTCTCATTTACGAACTACACGCTACGCGGATAACAGATGACGCGTTGTTTGCGCTATTTGCAAAAGCCTGGGAGGCTAAATATGGCAATCGACCGCGAAACGAGAATGTCGACGAAACCTATCTCTTTAAGCTGCAACCTCGCTAATCAACATTAGCGTATATTCAATAGCAGCAAAGCAGAAGATATCGAAGCGACATCGCGAAGACCACAACAGTTCAAGCAAATTACTGACGCGGCTCAAAGCAGTTTACAGCCTCTAACAAAGCCAGCACAAAAAAGGATGTCCCAATGAAATTTGGTGTAATCGGCACAGGCATGATGGGCTGCGAGCACATCCGCAACCTGGCACATATTCCAAATGTTGAGTTGATTGCAGTTTCTGACCCAGATCCGACGTCAAGAAACTGGGCACGCAAGGCCTGCGGCGAAATCTTTGCCCCCGCGGTTTATGCTGACCACCAACAATTACTCGATGAGAAACCTGACGCGGTGATTATCGCTTCGCCGAACTATACGCATATTGATGTGATGCGTGATTTGATGAAGACAGATATCCATGTGCTACTCGAAAAACCTATGTGCACGAGTCTGACTGACGCGCGTGAACTGGTGGCATTAAGCGAACAGCGCGCCGCACTCACCTGGGTAGCGCTAGAATATCGCTACATGGCCGCGACACAACAATTTTTGGCGCGTCTGCCCTTGGTCGGCGACCTGAAGATGCTGTTTATCCGCGAGCATCGCTTTCCGTTTCTCGAAAAAGTGGCCCATTGGAATCGTTTTAATGAATTTACCGGCGGCACGCTGGTCGAAAAATGCTGCCATTTCTTCGATCTAATGAACCTCGCGATCGGTGCAAAACCGTTACGTGTGATGGCATCCGGTGGTCAAGATGTGAATCACATGAATGAGAATTATGCAGGTCGCACGCCAGATATTCTCGACAATGCTTTTGTCATCATTGAATACGAAAATGGCGCTCGCGCCTGCCTAGACCTCTGCATGTTTGCCGAGGGCAGTCTTAACGAACAGGAATTGGTTGCCACCGGTTCTAAGGCGAAACTTGAAGTACATATTCCCGACAATCAGTTGACGCTGTCATGGCGCGACAAGCGGCCTATAGAGCGCCATACGGTGGAGACCGACCCGCGCGTCAAATATGCAGGCTTTCACCATGGTGCCAGCTATCTTGAACAGCTTGAATTTATCAATGCAATTAACGACAAACGGCCTGCCGCTATTACTACCCGAGATGGCTATTGGTCTGTCGCCATCGGGATCGCTGCCCAGCAATCCATTCAACAAGGATCTTTTGTCGACATTGAGAGCCCCTAATTGACCAAACCGGCATCCTCGGTTCGCCGGCAGCGATTAATGAACAACGTGCTAACAACTGCCTTATCATCTGCAATAAAAAGTGAGCTCGTGTCATAGCAACACGGCTATTGCTGTGTCACGCATAACACGGGCTCACAAAACTTTCAGCGGCTACACGACCACTTGTGGTTGGTCGCAGTAGCGTCTTATCAACACCACGAATATGCGAGCCATGCTATCACTGGCGCAGACAATAGAAAGCCTCACGGGACGACAAGAGGCTTTCGTGGGATAAAAAGAAAACGACGCGAACAACGGTCATTACCGCCGTCGTTGATGGCCGCTTGCAGCATGCAGAACTAACGGCCTAACTGTTTTTCCAACCGCGCGATAGCCTGCTCAGCTTGATCAAGGGCCAAGCCAATACGCTGCCGTAACGTCTCGATATCAACCCCGTCAGTGCTCTTCTTGCCCTCCATGTAACGGGCATAAACACCATGAACAATAGCGGCGGTTTTCCATCGATTAAAGCCCACATAAAAGTCGAGCAGCGTCAGATCGCGACCTGTTCTGGCTGCATATCGATCCGCAAGATAAGCTCGATCAGGAAATCCTGGCACCGAGGTTGGACCGCCCGGGCCTGCTAGCACGGGGTCACCGGGCTCGCTCCACTGGTTCAGGGCATAGGCAAGATCAGCTAACGGATCGCCCAACGTCGAAATTTCCCAGTCAACAACGGCAGCAATGGCACCGTCAGCACCGATCAAACAGTTATGCAATCCATAGTCACCATGCACTACTCTGGCCGGCCCTTGATCGGGCATATTGTCCAGAAAATAACGCTGTAGTTCGTGAGCCCGCGGATCGTCATAGTCCGCTGGGCCTGCTGAGGCGGTCCAAGATCGGTACCAAGTTTTCAACTGACGACCGACGTAATTTTCTTTCTTGCCCAACTCGCCAAGGCCCAGTTCGTCAGGGTCAAGCGAATGCAAATCAGCCAGCACATCGATAAACGAGTGCGCCAGCACCTCACGATTAGCCGCAGGCACCCACGCGACAGTGTCGTCGGCAGTATACAGGGGGCGACCGTTCACCACGCCCATCACATAGAACCAAGCACCCGTGACATCCGGCGATTCACAAAATCCCATCGCGGCGGGTACTGGCACCGTTGTCGGTCCCAGCGCGGAAATCAGTGCCCATTCACGCGACATATCGTGGGCTTTTGGCAACAATTCGCCGAGCGGCGGTCGCCGAATAACCGCCTCAGTGCCGTCTTTAGCCTGAATTAAGTAGGTTAAGTTGGAGTGCCCCCCTGGCAGCCGAGACCAACGCAAAGGCGGTTGTAACGCCGGGATATGCTCTGCAAGCCACGCTTCCACGGCGGGAATATCATAGCCTTCGTGGCTGTCATTCGGGGTCTCGGCTTTTATCTCAGTCATGGTCTTCGTCTTTCACATGAGGGAGGCACCAAGATGAACCAAGCTGCGCTGGCATGCAAGCGTGGCATGCAGGGGTGATTGATAATTTTTTGTCGATGGCCGCCTTACGATACAATACGCTCCGTTAAAACTTATGCCAATTTGGATATACCTTATGTCGAGCCAATCAAACAACGCCCCTGCGGGCAAAATTTCCAGCGCTGAATTTCTCGAGATGAGCCACCCGGTTGACACCCACCAATGGCGACTACCCGTCGTTGCAAAAACTACCGGTGGGCGCGGCTCACTGTTTGGTGGCGTAGGCCTGGCGGCTGGCGTTGTGGCCCTGCAACAGGCGACGGGAAAACCCATCATTTGGGCCACTGGGCAGTATCTGTCTATTACCCAACAGCCCGCCGTGCTGGACCTTGAAGTATTACTGCCGAGCATCGGCCGCAATGTAACTCAGGGGCGCGTAGTCGGACATTTGGGCGATAAGGAAATCATCACTATTCTGGGGGCGTGCGGTGAACGTCCCAACGTTGCTCAAGGGCTGTGGCAAACTATGCCTGATGCACCGGCACCCGATGACTGCGAGCCCGTGGGAAGCACCCACAACGTAGACTCACTGCACCAGCATGTAGATGTGCGGGTTGCCCGCGGCATGTTCGGCTTCTCAGGAACGGGCACGCCCAGCGGCGACGATCGCAGTATGCTTTGGGCGCGCATGCCAGAGGTGCATCATGATGCTGGCGCACTCGCGATTATTGCCGACTACATGCCCTCTGCGCTAGGCAACGCCTTGGGGCATGTCACCTCTTGTACCAGTCTCGACAATACGATTCGCTTTGCGAACCTGGGGCCTAGCGAGTGGATTTTGTGTGATAATCGTATCGAATTTATCGGCAACGGGTTTGGCTACGGCCGCGTTAATATGTGGAGCCAAACAGGTCAATTACTGGCTACCGCAAGCCAGTCAATGATTGTACGCGTGCCTGAAAAAGCCGACTGAACCCAAACAAACTATTCAGTCGGACCTTTTACAATCAGCAGCAATGCGAGTGCCCATCGTCTCAGCGGTTGCCTCAGCTATCGTATTAATCGAGATCAAACACCTCAATAATACCAACGCCTACCGTGCTATTCACGCCTCTAACGATAGCGGTATAGTTTCCGGGCGTCAGCGTTCGCGTGAGTACGGCTTCTCTTGTGTCCGTTGGTTGCAAATCAGCACGTAACTGGCTGACATTGACATCATCTTGCCAATTATCATTAGTGGCGATCAACACCCCATTGACATCCAGCAATTCCAAGACGGGATCAGCAATTGCACCCGCCACACCCAGCGCTTCCATACTTGGCCCAAGCGCTCGAAAGGTCAGGGTCTTAGTCTCAGTGCCACCAATAATCACGCCACCGATTAATACATCGTCACCCGTACCGACAAAACCCCGAGTCGCGATATTAATCAATCGTGTTACGCCTGTATCTGCGACTTCGAAGACCTCAACAATACCCACGCCCTGAGTCCTGCCGACGCCGCTGACGATAGCGGTATAAGGCCCTGGCGCAAGCGTAATAAGAATGGCCGCCTCGCGGCTTTCAGTCGGCATCAGATTTACGGGTATCTGGTCTGCCAAACTGTAATCCTGCCAATTGTCATTCTCAGCGAGTAAAGATGTACCAGAGAACAGCTGCAACTGCGGGTCGGCGAGAACATTCGGCACACCCATTTGAGTCATGCTTGGACCACGTGCACGCACAACAACCTGTTTGGTTGTCGAGCCACCGATGACCAAACCACCGATCATCACCTCATCATCCAATCGTACTGGCCCCCGCGAGGCGATATTACCCAGACGCGCTGTTGGCGCTACAGGGGGCTCAACAGGTGGAATGGGAACAACAGGTACAACGGTGCTACTGCTCGTTACGCTATTCAATGTGACGAAAATGGATTCATCAACTACGCCCGTAAAATCTACCGTCGGCGTATTAGTCAACGCACCATTAGACCCAGGAACATTCAATGCTGATGTCGGCAACGCAGCAATGGCATCAACAATAACCATGCCAGCGTCATCAACGGTGCCAAAAACTGTAAAACCTTCGTTTTGACTATCCAAATTGGCGGCGTTATCGACCAAATTGACAAACCATTCACTCGTGGCGCTATTCGGGTCGTCACCCACCTTCGCCATGGCAACGGTGCCGCGCGTGTTGGATATTTTGAACTCGTTGATCACCGGCGCATTGGTCGCAATATGCGGTGCTGAACCGGTCAGAGGATCGAACGCGAAACCCCCGCCCTGCAAAATGAAATCAGGGATGCTGCGATGGAAAAAGGTCCCGTCAAAAGCACCACTGTTGACATAAGTCAGAAAGTTGGCGACCGTCAACGGTGCGTCTTCCTCCAGCAGCAGAATATCGAAGCTGCCCTGCGATGTGTTTACTGTGACGGTCTCGGCTGAGGCCCGCCAAGTTGATGCCAACAGGCATATCAAAAGAAAAATGGTGCTGCGCTTCATGGGTTTGCCCGTGTATGAATCTTCGGCGGTACTGTACACCAAATCGGCTCAAAAAGGGCGTATCTGACCCGGCACGATGCGCCACATAAGGTGAGGTTTCGACAGGCAGATCAGGCCCGAAGAAGTCGCAGCGCATCGTCACACCAGGTTAGCGCTGTTTCTTCCTGCCGAATACCCGCGAGCAAAGCAAGATAGACGCCTTTTTTATGTGCGGTCAAATCCGGCGGATTAGCATAGCTGCGACGCTCAATTTTACGATATAGGGCTAATCGCTGCTCATGTTGCTGGCGACGTTCAGCAATGGCGCTGAGCATAGACCCAACGGGGACAGTGCCCATGTTGTATAGCTTAATAAATAGCTCATCTTTATTGTTACGCCTTGGTGTCGGTGCCAACACCCAGTCTTCCAAAGCCCGACGGCCGTCGGCCGTCAGCGAATAAACCCGTTTATCTGGTTTACCCATCTGCCTAACCTCTTCGACAGCAATCTGGCCCTGGGTGTGCAGCCGCTTCAATTCACGGTAGATCTGCTGGTGTGACGCCTGCCAGAAAAAACCTAAGGACACATCAAACTGCTTAGCAAGGGCATAGCCGGTGAGGTCTTCCTCGATCAGGGCAGTCAAAATTGCGTGTGGCAATGACATGAGTTTCCAATAAGTCGCGCTGTGTAGATTGCCAGTCTACAGGTCCAGGACAAAAAGACGCAAAATTATTATGCAATTAGTTGCATAATAATTTCCTTGTGCAACAATGCGTGCCACATACAACTTTATCACTCAGCATTTATCAAAAAGAGGTTTATATGGCAATTCCAGAGATCATGGTCGGCCGGTTGCGTATCCCCGTCGTAGCAGCGCCGCTGTTTATTATTTCCAACCCAGACCTAGTCATTGCCCAGTGCAAAGCCGGCATAGTAGGCTCTTTTCCTTCATTGAATGCGCGACCCATTGAAATGCTAGACGAGTGGCTGCAGCGCATCACCACCGAGTTGGCCGAGTATGACGCCGCCAATCCTGACGCACCTTCGGCACCTTTTGCCGTCAATCAAATCGTCCACCGCTCAAACAACCGCTTAGACGAGGACATGGCCCTATGTGAAAAATATAAGGTCCCAATTGTTATTACGTCGCTCGGCGCCCAGAAGGCCATCAATGATCAGGTTCATGGCTGGGGCGGCATCGTGCTACACGACATCATTAACAACCGCTTTGCTAAGAAAGCCATAGAAAAAGGCGCCGATGGCCTGATAGCTGTGGCTGCCGGTGCTGGTGGCCATGCTGGCGCTCTGTCACCTTTCGCTTTGATTCAAGAAATTCGCACATGGTTTGACGGCCCAGTGTTGTTGTCTGGCGCTATCGCCCATGGTGATGCAGTGCTTGCAGCTCAAGCCATGGGCGCAGATCTGGCGTACATTGGCTCGGCGTTTATTGCCACCAAAGAAGCCAATGCCGACTTGCCCTACAAGCAAGCTCTGGTGGATTATTCCGCCAGTGACATTGTCTACACCAACCTGTTCACTGGGGTGCATGGTAACTACCTGGCACCGTCTATTACCGCTGCAGGTCTCGACCCCGCAAACTTGCCTGAAAGCGACCCGTCACAGATGAACTTTGGCTCGGGTGGTGACACCGATGCCAAGGCATGGAAGGATATCTGGGGTTGTGGCCAAGGGATTGGCGCGGTGACCGGTATTGTTTCAGCAGGTGATTTGGTGGGACGTCTCCGCGATGAATATGCAACCGCAAGAGATCGGCTTGCGAAGGCGCAGTTTTAACAAGAAGGCGCAGTTTTAATAGGAAGGCTCAGTTTAAATAGACTATATTCGCGTCTTTGCAGGCGCAGACCAAGCATGGTCTGCGCCTTTTCTGCATAGAAGCCTCTCTAACGAGACAAATATCTCGTCTAGGCTAACAAATGACGCGCGTGAAACGCCAAATGTTCATCAATAAAACTCGCAATAAAGAAAAACGAATGGTCATAACCGCCTTGCATTCGCACTTCAACAGGGTAGTTGGCCTTGCTCGCCGCTGAAACAAAGCGTTGGGTCTGCAGCTGGACTTCAAGAAAATGATCAGCGGTGCCCTGATCAATAAGTATCGGTAAACGCGGCTCATCTGCCCCGGTAGCCAAGAGCAGCGAGCAGCTATCATATTCAGCCCAAGCGCTTTTGTCGTCACCCAGAAATAACCTCAGGGCCTTATCTCCCCACGGACAATGTAGCGGCGAAACGATGGGCGCAAAAGCAGAAACGCTACGAAATTTCGTAGGATTTTTCAATGCGACTGTCAGGGCCCCATGGCCTCCCATGGAATGACCAGAAATAGCAACTCGATTGGAATCAATCGGAAACGCCTGGTTAATAACTGCTGGCAACTCCTTGTTGATATAATCATACATCTGATAGTGTTCGCGCCACGGTGCTTGTGTCGCGTTGACATAAAAGCCTGCACCCAAACCGAAGTCCCAACTCGCATCCGGATCATCCGGCACAAGGCTGCCACGAGGACTGGTGTCAGGGCAGACAATAGCAATTCCTAACCGCGCAGCCGCCGCCTGTGCGCCGGCCTTGGTAACAAAGTTTTCGTCCGTACAGGTCAGCCCAGAGAGCCAGTACAACACGGGCACACTGCCCTGCTGCGCCTGAGGTGGCAGATAGATCGAGAATGTCATGTCACATCCCAGCGCCTCAGATGCGTGACTGTAGCGCAACTGTTGACCACCAAAACATAAGTGACTATCAAGGGCTTGAATCAATTCTCTGTCGCTCAACTGTCTCCCCCTGCGCTTTGCCTCACTGCAGCAGGCAAACTCGCGTAGTCTTTCTCGAGTTTCTTCAACTGCTTTTTCGATACGCCGCCGAGCACGTCAAGGGCATGCCGCAGCCGCGCGCGACTCATGTCAGGACCAATTAGCGCCATCGAATCGAACAGAGGTGGCGCTACAGGCTTACCGGATATCGCAATGAAAACGGGCCCCAACACATCCCTTATTTTTAATTGCAGCACCTCAGCGAGTTCGGCAAACAACTGGCTTAGATTGTCACGCTGCCAGTCGTTAAGGGCCTCACAGCGCCAGACAACAAACTGCAGGATACGTTTGATTTCTTCAACAGTCGTGTTTTTCGTGTTGAACGCGGTCTCATCAAAAAATGGCAGACCATCCACCAAAAACGCGGCCAAAGGCGCCACATCAGAAAACACGTCGACCCGCTCTTTGATCAGTGGTATCACCTTGAGCAAATTATCGCGGTTGTAGGCCCATGCGATCATCTTGTCTGCGAAAGCTTCGTCATCAAGGCTCTCGCGCAACCAGCGGCCATTAAGCCATTTCAACTTGGCGACATCAAATACCGGCGCACCCAACGAAATACGACTTAAATCAAAACTGGCCACCATCTCGTCAAGAGTAAACTTTTCTTCGCCATCGGGCATACTCCAGCCAAGCATCCCCAGATAATTCAACACAGCCTCGGGCAGAAATCCCATGCGCTCGTAAAAACCGATGCTGGTTGGATTTTTGCGCTTACTGAGTTTGCTCTTGTCGGGATTACGCAACAGCGGCATATGAATGATTTCCGGCATCTCCCAGCCGAAATACTGATATAGCAACACATGTTTGGGGGCTGAGTTAATCCACTCTTCACCACGAATAATGTGGGTGATCTCCATCAAATGGTCATCCACCACGACCGCCAAGTGGTAGGTCGGGTTGCCGTCTGACTTGAGCAAAACCTGCATATCAATCTGCGACCAATCAATCTCAATATCACCGCGCAGCCGATCGTTGACGACACAGGTGCCGGTGTCAGGCACTTTCATGCGCACCACATGGTTTTCAACAGCCCGCCGCGCTTGCCCATCAGCTGGATTGATGTCCATGCAATGACCATCATAACGCGCCGTCTCGCCCCGCTGCATCTGCTCGCGGCGCATCTCGTCCAGGCGCTTTGCGGTGCAAAAGCAAGGAAAAGCATGGCCTGCATCAATCAGGGTTTGAACATAACCACCATAAATCGACTTACGCTCACTCTGTCGGTAGGGCCCAAAAGACCCTCCTTTGTCCGGGCCTTCATCCCAGTCCAGCCCCAACCACCGCAGCGAGTCAAGTATTTTAGCTTCAGATTCGGGCGTACTGCGGGCTGCATCTGTGTCTTCAATACGCAATACGAATTGGCCACCGTGCTGACGCGCAAAACATAAGCTAAACAAGGCCATATAGGCGGTGCCCACGTGGGGATCACCGGTGGGTGACGGCGCCACTCGGGTTCTAACTGTCTTAACTTCCTTCATGTTGTGTTTCCGTAATACTGGCGATTAGTGCAGGCGGTGACTGCACACATTTAATACACTCCGACCCTGTTCTCGATGGATCATAATTTTTGACGCGTTTTGAATCTTACAAAACACTATTCTACTCCGACCCCACTACTCCGCGAAAGGCAGCAGATGTTACACTGTTGGCTATTAGCCTTTAATTGCGATTGATCATGCCCGAAACCGTCCCTGTCACCAGCCCTGTCGATAGACATGTCGTCAAACATGTCGTCAAACATGTCGATAGCCCTGCTACCGAGATTACTGCCAACCCACGCGTCAAAAGTGTTCCAGCGCCTCTCGATAGAACGCTTAGTTTGGCGCCTATGATGGGATGTACCGACCGCCATTGCCGTTATTTATTCCGGTTACTGTCGCCCAACACCCTGATGTACTCCGAAATGCTGGTGACCGGCGCACTAATCTACAATAGAGCTGACAAGTTTCTGCTGCACGGTGGTGATGAGCCGTGCGCGGTGCAATTGGGCGGTAACGACCCTAAACACTTAAGCCAGTGCGCACAGATGGTAGAGGATGCGGGCTACCAAGAAGTGAACATTAATGTCGGTTGCCCCAGTAGCCGGGTCCAGTCCGGAGGTATCGGCGCAGCGCTTATGGCGACACCTCACCTCGTCGCTGATTGCGTTGCCGCCATGCAAGCTCAGGTCAAGATCCCAGTAACCGTAAAGACGCGCATCGGTATCGACGACATGGACCACTACGAACACTTCTACCACTTCATCGACACCGTTCACGCAGCAGGTTGCCGGATATTCATTATCCATGCTCGGAAGGCTATCTTGGGTGGTTTGTCGCCTAAGGAAAACCGCGAGATTCCGCCGTTGAAATACGATTTTGTGTACAAAATTCGGCATGCCTTTCCGGATTGCCAATTTATTCTCAATGGCGGTATCAACGACGTTGAGTCGGCACTGGCGCTGTTGCCAAAAGTTGATGGCTTGATGCTGGGGCGAGCACCCTACGCGAATCCTTGGCTGTTAGCCGAGCTTGATGCGGCCCTTTACAAACACGAAGCCATAGACAGAATGACAGTACTGCAACAGTATATGGATTACATGGAGCGACAGCAGGCTGATGGCGAGCCGTTCAGGCATATGGTCCGACACCTGATGGGCTGGTTTACGGGTATGCGCGGTGCCCGCACGTTCCGCCGCGAACTCGGTGCTCACATGTTTGAAGCAAATGCCGATGTCGGTGTTGTAAAGCGGGCATTACATGAGGCAGGGCTCAGCAACGTTGAGACGTCAGACAATATATACATCGCTCAGATGAAACAGAGGTAGTAACCAAATTATGCTCGACAAGATCAAGAAATTTTTTGACGAAAAACTAATGCCAGTAAGCGATCAAGATACCGGCCAATCCGTACAATTCGCCACGTGCGCCCTGCTTCTAGAATTGTCCCGAGCCGACTTTGAAGCGGATGACCTGGAACAGGCCGTCATCGTCGCCATGCTAAGAGATACCTTCGATCTTGATGAAGCTGACTTGCAAGCACTCATCGAACTCGCCGGCCAAGCATCAGATCAAGCTCACGACGTGTTCCAGTTCACACAATTGGTTAATGAGCACTATTCACACGACGATAAGATTCAGCTAACAGAAAATCTATGGCTGGTGGCTTTCGCCGATGGACGTATTGACAAATATGAAGAACAGTTTATTCGTAAGGTTTCGGGCTTATTGCATGTATCCCATTCTGACTTTATCAAAGCCAAGATCAGGGCCAGAGAACATCAAGGCCTGTGAGATTTTATCACCTGACTAGCGTCGACCTACTGCTTTATTCATAGGCTGCGATACTGCAGCAGAGCTTGTGTCTTGCTCCTGTTGAAGCGCATTAACCAGATCTTTAAACGCAACTAGATTTGTCTCATTGAGGTTCATCAAGGCCCGGTGAGCTTCAATCACCTGCTCCCGAAGCACGCTATCTGAAACAATCTGTGCAGGTAGTTCGGTGACATCATCACAGCACCGGCTGGCGTCGTCATCGATAACAAAGAGTTTGTCGAAACCCATGCTGTACAAAAGGCGGGTGATATCTTCATTGGTGGAAACAATCGTGGGTAGTCGCTCTAATTGCTCTTGGCAACGCAAAGAAATTTTTGCCAGTAGCCCCAGGCTCGTGCTGTCGATACCCGTTGCCTGCCGCAGATCAATCACCGTGCCGTTTATACCGCAGTCTCGATGAATGCTGTTGAGGAATGTCGAGATGGTAGGGCCTAAACACACCCTGACATCACCTTCGAACTTCAGCACGTACATGTCGTTATGATTAGCAAAAAGAATTTTGCCCATACTTCTCATCCAGCCTTTGTCACAGTAAAAAGTGCAATATCATCAGGGATATCGACAAGATCTATTAGCCCTAGTTTTTCCGCCAGCGATTCTACCTTTCCTTGAGTGTAGTTTACCAGTGAAATCAGGTGCTTTTCTTTAGCCTGCAGGCCCGCCTGAGGTAGGATTTCAAACACTCCGTCTGAAAACATGACTATAGTGAAGATTTTTGGCAGTGTTAGCTCGCGACGCTCGTAACCCGGCGACGGCACTAAACCCAAAGGTAACCCACCGAGTGTCAGGTATTGTGTACCCATTTCACTGAAAATCATGGTCCCAGGAAAGTGTGCGGCATTACTATATTCGAGGCTCCCACGATCTTCACTGATCAATCCCAGAAACAGGGTCACGTGTTGCTCTAGGCTCACAACGAGCAATTCTCGATTGAGCCATTCAAGGATCTGGTCAGCGCGGGTGATATCTAGTTTCTCGAAATCCGTCAGCAATTGCTGAAAAAGACCCTTGAGAACCACGGTCACTATCGCCGCCGCTGTTCCATGTCCAGAGACATCGGCGATATAAAATAGCAGCCGTTGGTCGGGTAATTCGAAGGAGTCAATCGTGTCACCACTAAGAATCAAAGACGGCATGATCATGTGCTCAAAAACAAGCTCGTCAATCACTAAGGGCGTGTCAGGCATCATGCCTCGCTGCACCCGAAACCCAGCTTGTTGATCTTGCTCTAGCACTTGCAAGCTTTGCAGCAGCGTCTTGTTGGTTTTCGCCAGCACACGCTCATTTTGTTCGCGGCGCTTGATCTCTCGCTTACGTGCAATGGTTTGACGCAAAACATAGGTCAGCAGTGCGGGGTCGCTAAGAGGTAGCATCAGGTAATCATCTGCCCCCTGGCTGAGCGCCGGCACGAGACGAGGTACGCTGCATTCATCAGCCAGTAACACAATGGGCAAGCGCGGCGCTGCTTGGCGCAGACTGGCAAGGGTTGATTCACGGCATGTTAGGGGGTTAGCCAAGAACACGAGGAGCAGCTCTAGCCTCCCTGCACTGATACGGTCGGTGCACTCCTTTTGAGTGTCGGCCAAACATATCTCGTAGCCGTCTTCTTGAAGTAACCTTGCTATTTCGCTTTGCATGGCCGCACCTGCACCAAACAACAACGCTTCACCCTTTCCAACACCCATAGACGGGGCTCGCAAACTTCCCTGAAAGTGAACAGGACTTTACTCTATAAATTCAATGATTACCATCACTTAGCATCAACAATTAGCGCAGATTGTGATTGATAATGGAGAAATGCACTAGAATAGCTTGATGTCAAAAATCATCAAAGGCATCCTCAACCTTGCCATCCTTCACCAAGAACTCGCGGCGCTGCAGGTAGGCGTCGCGGAAGAAAATATAACGATCACCGAACACCAACGACTCTGCAGACAAAAAGTCAGCACGCGTATCGATTAAGTTGGTCGCCAGTAAGTAATTGCGATTTCGCGTTGGACGGTAATACAGCAATAGATTGGTCCGGCTATCGATAGGGGTACTGATAAAGTCCGTTAGCGTTGACGGTCCTAGGAATGGCAAGACGATGTAAGGGCCCTTAGGGATTCCCCACACTTGTAACGTTTGCCCTAGGTCTTCTTCATGCCGCACTAGCCCTACAGTGGACGCAGGATCTAACAAACCACCGACACCCATGGTCGTGTTTAAAAGCAACCTGCCTAGATCACTCAAACCGGCCTTAGGTTTGCCTTGCAGCAAACTATGGGTCGCGTTATTTATATCATCGATGTTTAAAAAAAAGTTACTAATACCAGCCTGCGCAACGTTTGGCACAACCCATTGATAACTCTTAGCCAGCGGCCTAAACATGAACTTGTCGAAAATGTTATTGAAGCCGTGAGTGACGCGGTTGACGCTTTCGAAAGGATCTGGACTACGCTCTTCGGGGTAAACGTCTTGCTCTGCCGCCTCAACATTTAGCGCTTCGGCAGCCGCAGGTATTGATAACGCCAGTATTAACACCGCAAAACCGCAATATATTACTTTCATATCAAACCTCCTAAGCATGCTTGTTAACTATTAATTTGCAACAGTAGCCCGTAACTATATTCGGTAACGCTTGCTGCGCCACCTCGATTACCCTGCGCCGGTCAACGAGGCGCTGATCTCTGCCATTCTTTTTCTAGCCGTTTGGCAGAGACTGGCAAACTTGTACCCAAGGTTTGCGCGAACACAGACACCCTAAACTCCTCCACCATCCAGCGGTACTGCTGCAAGGATTCATTCGTCACCCCGCCCCCAGCCACTAACTTCTGCCAGTGACCATGCACCTGCGCCATAGCTTCTTTATCTTTATCGATACTAAAGTTCATCTTGTCGAGGCGCGCAAGCATCGCCTGTAAAAACCGCGGATACTGCTTCAACCACTGCAACGATATCTGCGCTAGAAACCCTGGCGACAACAGTTCACCTAACTGTTCACGTAAGTCTTGACGCGACGCGCAGTTAACCGCCGTCTCTCCTTCCATTAATTTACGCTCGATTTCATTGGCGAGCTTTAAAATTTCACCCATCAATCTGCCCGCCAAATTCATCACGGTCACCAGCTCGCTTTTTTCGCCCAATCTTTGGGTAAACGCGCCGGCACTCATGACCGGCGGCTTGTCCTCGATAAACGTAAAACGGAACACAGCATTCACCAGATCTTCGAGCAAGGCCTCGCCACTGCCGCGGGTCGCATAATACAAGGAGAACTGTTTAAAACCCGGTAAGTTTCGACTCACGTACTTACGCTGCTCTACCAATGACAGCATGATCAATCGTTGCAATCCCAGCCTCGATAGCCGTGCTGCTTCCGCGGGATTATCCAGAATCTTGACCGCAACACTGTCTTGATTATCGACCAAGGTCGGGTAGCCTTTAAGCGTGATATCGGCCTGCGTAATCTTGATCTCCGCGGGTAAATCGCCGAACTGCCAGTCAATCGCGCCTTCGACCTCAAGTTTATGACGCGAGCGCTGGTTGAAATCCTTGTCAGTCTGAGCTGCAAACTGCAACTGTAATTGATCCAAATCACGAGCGCTGCCAATCAACTGACCCTTGTCATCGATCACTTTAATGTTCATTTTCAGGTGCTGGTCAAGATTCTCCGGCGTGAAATCACTTGCAGTGACCTGCGTGCCATTGAGACGAAATAATTTTTCGGCCAGCACTTCGGTCAAGTCACGGCCATCATAAACCAATAACGGCAAGACCTTATCAACATATTCTGGCGCAGGAACGAAACGCTTCCGAATGGTTTTAGGCAAGCTTTTGATTAGCGCCAAACATTTTTCACGCAGCAGACCAGGAATAACCCAGTCTAACTGCGCTCTGGAAACCTGACGCAACAACGCCACCGGCACCTTGACACTTACGCCATCATCCTCATGCTGGGGGTCAAAGTGATAGTCCAACTTCAGCCGCGTTTCGGCAATCTCAATCTGGTTTGGGTACAGCGCTTCGGACAGCCCTGGCTCTTGCTTCATCAGCGTCGATTTATCGAGGTACAACAATGTTGGCGTCGTCATCTCAATTTGTTTGCGCCAAGTCTCCAGATCGACAGCCCCAACAATCGTCTCAGGCAACAGTGCATCGTAGAACCGAAATATCGTGTAAGCATCGACCAAAATATCGCGTTTCCGCGACATAGACTCGAGTTTCTCAATCTCGGCGACAAGCTGGCAATTGTGTCGATAGAAACCCGCCTTACTGTCTAATTGTTGCTCAACTAAGGCTTCTTGAATAAAGATATGTCGCGCGCGGACAGGATCGACCGGACCGTAATTCACCAGCCGTTTCTTAATGACTGCTATGCCGTATAACATCACTTCTTCAAAGGCCACCACTTGACCACGCTTGATATCAAAGCGCGCCTCAGCGTGATTACGCTTCACCAAGTGTTTCGCCAGCGGTTCGATCCAGTCACTCTCGATCTGGGCCACAGTGCGGCCGAACAAACGCGTGGTTTCGACTAATTCGGCTGACATAATCCAGCGTGGGCTACGCTTAAACTGACCTGAGCCCGGGAAAATAAAATGCCGACGATTACGCGCCCCCAGATAGTCTTTCTCGTCAGTCTTCTCACCAATATTACCCAGCAGCCCTGCCAGTAACGCTTGATGCACAGTCGCGTAATCAGCAGGCTCGACGTTCTTCTTAAGCTTTAATTCCTTTGCCAGCAGATGTAATTGTCTATGATTTTCCTGCCACTCGCGCATCCGCAGATAATTTAAAAAGTGTTGTCGACAGAACTTGCGCAACTGATTCTGTGTCAGCGCTTGTCGCTGGACCTCGAAAAACTGCCAAATATTCACCAACGTCATAAAGTCTGATTGCTCGTCCTTGAACTGCCGGTGCTTCTCATCTGCAGCCTGCTGCTGATCATGCGGCCGATCTCGGGGGTCCTGCATAGCCAGTCCGCTGACAATGGTTAGCACTTCTGTCATGCAGCCCGTGCGGCTTGCCTGCATCAACATGCGCGCCAATCGCAAGTCCAACGGAAAGCGCGCCATTTCTCGACCCATGCGGTTAATCTGTCGATCTTCGTCGACCGCCTGCAATTCATGCAATAGATGAAAACCGTCGTTGATCTGCCGCTGGTCAGGCTTTTCAAGAAACGGAAAGTGACTGATATCCCCAAGTTTGAGACTCAACATCTGCAGGATAACGGCCGCCAAATTGGTCCGCAAAATTTCTGGCGCGGTGAATTCTGGCCGAGAAAGGAAGTCTTCCTCGGCATACAAGCGGAAACAAACCCCGTCACTAACACGCCCACAGCGGCCCTTACGCTGGTCAGCACTCGCGCGCGATATAGGTTCAATTGGCAGCTGCTGGATCTTCGAGCGCACACTGTAACGAGAAATGCGCGCTAGCCCCGTATCGATAACATAGCGAATACCCGGCACCGTCAAAGAGGTCTCTGCGACATTGGTCGCGAGCACAATGCGGCGGCCGCGATGCGCCTGGAATACCCGATTCTGCTCTGCCACACTCAGGCGTGAATACAACGGCAAGACTTCCCACAAACGTAAATCAGCCTTCCGCAGGAGTTGCGCCAGCTCGCGAATTTCACGCTCGCCCGACAAAAACACCAGCACATCACCCGGCGAACTGCGCTTTC
This sequence comes from Candidatus Azotimanducaceae bacterium, assembly GCA_051278195.1. Taxonomy (GTDB): domain Bacteria; phylum Pseudomonadota; class Gammaproteobacteria; order Pseudomonadales; family Azotimanducaceae; genus JAHRVQ01. Next base: position 24,705 of record JBNMQM010000009.1, on the reverse strand, counting down.
GCTCCAGCTGCTCGATCTCTTGCATCGTGTCGAGCACCCCTTGGTACATTGACTCGTCAGCGTCTTGGCTTTTTGTTTCCGTTAGCGTCGGGCGATAATGCACCACGACGGGGAAGGTGCGCCCAGAAACTTCGATTATCGGCGCATCACTAAAATGTTGCGAGAAACGCTGCACATCAATGGTCGCTGAGGTGACAATGACCTTTAGGTCTGGCCTGTTGGGCAATATGCCTTTGAGATATCCCAGCAAAAAATCTATGTTCAGGCTACGCTCATGGGCCTCATCGATGATGATCGTGTCGTAGGCTTCAAGCAGCCGGTCACGGGTTGTCTCTGCGAGCAAAATGCCGTCGGTCATGACTTTAACCAGCGTGATCGGACTTGTTTGGTCGGTGAAGCGCACCTGATAGCCTACCTGCTCACCGAACTTAACGTGTAACTCATCGGCAATGCGATTCCCCACGGTACGCGCTGCAACCCTGCGCGGCTGTGTGTGGCCGATCATGCCATGCACGCCTCTCCCTAGCGCCAGACAAATCTTTGGTAACTGCGTGGTTTTACCTGAGCCAGTTTCACCAGCGATGATGACGACCTGATGACGGGCTAGCGCCGCCTTAATATCGTCAATTCGCTGGCTGACGGGCAGATTTTCCGGGAAAGTTGGTGTGGGTAATGCTGCCTCCCGTGCATCCGCATAGGCGATGGAGCGCGTTAACTGTGATGTGACTGCGTCACTACGGCTAGCTGCGTCACGTGACAATGCCTGGCGCAGGCGCTGCCTGTCCTTGATCATACACTTGGCCAATTCTGGCGATAGCGGCTGATCAGGCATGCTTCCGGGCTTGCGTCGCCTCCGCCGCGCTTTTCGGGGGCGCGGTTCAGGGGTCTGGGGAGAGTCGTTGTTCACACTGGCAGGTATCGATTAGTTCATGATTGGGATGGACCCCACATTGTCTCTTCTGCGGCAAATGCTGCGTGAAGAGCCATGCGAGTTGTACAGTGCTAATCTTAAACAAAAGTGTGGGAAAAACCGATGTTCTATCGAGAATTGTTGCAGGTATCTTATTTCCCGGCGCTGAGAGTAGGGTTGATCTGGGTTGAATACCCCAGACAGGCGTTCATATCGCCGCAGTAAGCGCGCGTGCCGGATTTAACAGCAGACTAAGCGGGTCAAGCCATCTTAAAAAAAGGTGGCTTGTACCCTTGTGGACCTGCGCAGCGGTGGCGATAAAGAATGCTGCGTTATTGGCTAAACGCTAACCTACGCCCTCCGCTTCCGCTGACGGCACTGCGAATAAACACCATTAGCGTAATGTAAGCACTACACGCGTGATTCTCATCAAGGTAACTGCCCACCTCGAGACGCATCTTGCAGCATGTCGCCGGTTAATGACTCATCGCGCTCGGACATACCCAGCACTCGGCTGGTTACGACCCCCGCGGTCATCGAACCATTCACATTGAGCGCCGTGCGCGCCATATCGATCAATGGCTCAATTGAAATCAGTAACGCCACCAACGCCACGGGGAAGCCCATAGCTGGCAAAACGATCAACGCCGCAAAGGTCGCTCCCCCGCCGACGCCGGCGACGCCGAAAGAGCTAATCGCCACCACGCCCACCAGGGTCAGAATGAACATAGGATTCATTGGGTCAACGCCCATCGTTGGAGCAACCATCACCGCTAGCATAGCCGGATAAATTCCCGCACATCCATTTTGACCAATCGTGGTGCCAAAGGTTGCCGCCAGGTTGGCAATGGGGCTCGCGATATTCAAGTCGCGAATCTGGGTCTCGACATTCAAGGGGATAGTTGCCGCAGAGCTGCGCGACGTAAACGCAAAGGTCAGTACTGGCCAAACGTGCTTGAAATACTCAAGCGGACGCCTGCCCGCCAGAACAATTATGAAAGTATGCACACAGAACATCAGAAAAATAGCCAGGTAAGAAGCAACAATAAAGCCCAACAAATTGACAATATCCTCGCCGCTGGAACTGGCAGTGACTTTGAGCATCAGCGCCAACACACCATACGGCGTCAAGCCAATGACCATACGCACTAACCGCAGCACGACAGCTTGTGCAGTTTCGATAAAATTGCTGAATGCCGCACCCTGCTTTGGATGATCATGCTTGAGGTGCAGACCAGCAATGCCCGTCAATATGCCAAAAATCACTACGGCTATAATCGACGTGGGCCGTGCATTGGTCAAGTCACTAAAAATATTCTGTGGAATAAAGCTCAATATAATCTGCGACAGGCTCATATCGGCAACCGTGGCTTGACGCACAACAAGCACCTCTGCGCGCGCTAACTCTCGCGCTCCTTCCGTCAAACCTGCCGCTGACAGGCCAAACAGATTCGTCACCATAATGCCGATCAGGGCAGCAATGATTGTGGTGAAAATAAGCATACCCACCACCAAACCACCGATTTTTCCCAGCGCTGCCACCGCCTCCATACGCACAACAGCGGCTATCATAGACACGAGGATCAGCGGCATAATGATCATCTTCAGTAGGCTCACATAACCAGAACCGAGAACGTTACTCCACGCCAGCGTGGCCTTTATAACTTCCGGGCTGTCAATGTAAACCGCTTGTAGGACTAACCCCAGAACAGCACCTGCTATGAGACTCAACAACACCCGCCGCGACAATGACAGGCCCATCACCCGCAGCTTTACCAAGCCCACAACAAGCCCGACGATGATAAAAAGGTTAAATGTTAACGCTAGAGACATTGCTATTACCCTGCTCATTCTTTAAAGAAGTAAGTTACGCTGCAACGATATTACCGTCTGATTCAGACAAATATCACTCACTGATTTTGCATGTTAGCTCGAAAAGTCTCTCGATCAAACTTTACCTGACCACCAACAATAGTGAAGTCCACCTGCGTATCAGGAATTTGTGCCTCTGGAATCGTTAGAATGTCTTGAGACAGCACAATAATGTCAGCATACTTGCCCGGTGTCAGACTGCCTTTGATATTCTCCTCGAAAGCAGCATAGGCGTTGTTAATAGTGTAGCTTTTCAGTGCCTCCATGCGCGTCATGGCCTGCTCTGGAAAAAACTTCTCACCGGTATTAGTCATTCTTGAGACGGACGCATAGTAAGAAGCGATAGCACTAATAGGCTCTACTGGCACATCAGTACCGTTGGCGATAACCGCCCCTGAATCAATCAGGTCACGCCACGGGTAGGACGTACTTTCAGTGCGAGCCACACCCAATCTTGATGGTATCCACGGACCGTCAGAACTCGCGTGGATACCTTGCATGGCAGCAATAACACCCATTTTACCAAAACGCGGCACGTCATCGGGGTGTATATGTTGAGCATGCTCTACCCGCCAGCGTAAGTCCGTTCCACTCACCTGCAGCTGCTTCCAAGCGCGGGCGTAGATGTCCAGCGTCTCACGGTTTGCTCGGGTGCCAATGGCATGGGTATTGAGCTGATAACCATGGGTCACGGCGAGACCCGCAGTAACTTCGATATCTGCCACGGGCTCTAGCACTAAACCCGCGGTCTCAGGCATATCTTCATAGGGCTCAAGTAGCCAGGCGCCATGAGCACCCAGTGCACCATCGATTTGGCGTTTGATAGACCGGACTGTCAGGAAGTCGTTGCCCTCGGCAAGCTGCCGATAACGCGCGAGATTGCTTGCCATAGACGCATTCGATTCACCCCGCACCATGACATATAAGCGCACTGGCAAGTTGCCTTCTGCTTCCATTTCACGCATGAAGTCGATGGTGGCAAAATTCGAACCTGCGTCGTGAAACGATGTAATGCCAAAGTACAGTGCCTCCTGCCCCGCCAAGGCAACCCGCTCGCGCATCAGCATCGCGTTTTCTTCGGGCGACAGGCGTGTCATGTATTGATCAATGGCTTTCTCAACAATGTCTTGCGCATTTTCCCGCAGCAGACCCGTTGCAACGCCCGCGGTTGTCCGCACAATAGTACCGCCGTCTGGATCTGCGGTTTCACCGTCAATACCACCCGCCTTCAATGCAGCGTCATTGGCATAGGCGGCGTGGCCACTGGCATGCCCCAAATACACCGGATTAACCGGCGCGACGTCACTAAGCGTATCGTTGAGCGGCACGCCGTCGACACTGTTAGCCGGTAGGCTGTCCCATTTTTCCTGATGCCAGCCGCGCCCAAAAATCCATTCACCCGGCTCGGCCTTATCAACAGCCGTCGCTACTTTACTGACAATTTCCTGCCAATTTTTAGCGCTGCTCAAATCAAGAATCTGGCGGGCGCGCCCAAGACTCATATAGTGACCATGACCCTCGATAAAGCCTGGCGTAACGAGTCGCCCATTAAGTTCGATCACTTGTGTGTCAGTGCCTACATAGGCAGCCATTTCCTCGTCAGAGCCAATCGCCACAATGGTGTAACCGCGCACAGCGATAGCTTGAGCATCCGCTATATTGTCGTCGACGGTGACAATCTTGCCGCCTCTAAGCACAAGATCAGCCGGACCGTCTACCGGAAGCCCAAGCGCGGCGGCAGGTGCTGTCACTTCAACGTCAGCACTGTCAGTACAACCCGCCAAGGTAAGTATCAACATGACACCGAGCCTCACTACTGCTGATGGGCTTAAGAAATTTACCTGTCTGCTAACCATGTGTGCCCTACCCGCGTTCGATGATTTGATTGTTGCGCTGCACTTTCTCATTTTTACCGGGCCCAACGCAAACACACCCTCACACGCAGAACTAGAAGCAAAATTCGATGCACCAGCACTGACTAGCCCTTGGCCAGTCATCAGGCTATCCTTGCCCAACTTCTTCGCGGCGGATATACCTTCAATGCAATCTATTTTGATCGTTGTGATGGGCCTAATCGGCATGTCACTAGGCTGGTTCGTATATTCCAAGTTTATCGCCGATAAAATATTCGGTCTTGATGCAAATTTCGTGACACCTGCAAATGAATTCAACGATGGCGTGGATTTCGTCCCGACCAACAAATTCGTTCTGTGGGGCCATCACTTTACTTCGGTCGCCGGCGCCGCACCGATTGTAGGCCCGGCTATTGCGGTCTATTGGGGCTGGGTGCCGGCTGTTGCATGGGTTACTTTAGGCACTATCTTCTTCGCCGGCGTGCATGATTCGGGAGCCATGTGGGCCAGTAACCGTCACAAGGGCTTATCCATGGGTGCGCTTTCCGAGACCGTAATCGGCAGCCGCACCCGAGCGCTATTCATGGTGGTAGTCTTTCTCGTTTTGCTAATGGTCAATGCGGTGTTTGGCGTGGTTATCGCCAACGCATTTGTAAGCAATCCGGGGGCTGTCTTGCCTGCTTGGGCCGCCATCGTCGTGGCGCTAATCATCGGCCAGCTTACTCGACGTAAATTCAACTTAATCGGCCTGTCCATGGCGGGTGTTGTTGCGCTGTATGTTTGCATTTACCTAGGCAATAGCCTGCCCCTGTCACTGCCCACAGAGATGGCAGGTCTATCGGCAAACGCCTGGTGGATTTTGATCCTGTTTGCTTATGCCGCTATTGCCTCAATGCTTCCCGTTTGGGCTCTGCTGCAACCCCGTGACTTCATCAATGGCCTACAGCTATTTATTGGACTGTTCCTGCTGTACGGCGCGGTGTTCTTGTATATGCCAGATATTTCTGCCCCCGCATTCAATACCCAGATGATGGCAGACACCCCCTCACTGCTACCGTTACTTTTTGTCACCATCGCCTGCGGAGCCATTTCCGGCTTCCATGGCATCGTCGCCTCCGGCACTAGTTCCAAACAGGTGGACAAGGAACCGGATATTCGCTTTGTCGGTTATCTCGGCGCCATCGGTGAAGGGTCTTTAGCGCTGATTACCATCGTCGTCGTCAGCGGCGTCGCATATGCAGCGACTCCGGCCCAGTGGCATGAATTGTACGATCACTTCGGTAGTGGCAGCGCTGGCGCCTTTATCACCGGCGGCGCCAACTTAGTGAACGCCGGATGGGGCTTGCCAAAGGAATTGGCCACCACACTGCTGGCCGTCATGGTGGTACTGTTCGCAGGCACAACGATGGACTCTGGCGTACGCCTGCAGCGCTACATCATTCAGGAATGGGGCACCATCTATAAAATACCAGCGCTCGACAACGGCATCATTGCAACGCTGCTCGCTGTCACGGCCTGCTTGCTACTGGCGTTTGGTGCCGGCGGTGCCAGCGGCTCTGGTGGCATGATTATCTGGCCGCTCTTCGGGTCAACCAACCAGATACTGGCAGCCATGACGTTATTGGTGATTTCAGTGATGTTGATTCGTCTCGGGCGCCCTGCTCGCTACACATTGATACCCATGGTATTTGTCTTGTTCACGTCTTTTTATGCGGGTGCTCTGCAGCTTGTGGAATATTGGGAAGCTAAAAACTACCTGCTGGTGACCATAGATGTCGTTGTACTAGTCACAAGTATCTTGGTAATTCTTGAGTCGACGGCGGTGATCTTTAAGCTTAGGCGAGAAGCAGCCGCGAACCATTGATACGGTCACGGCTATTCAAACAGCCACGACTCTTTAAGCGGCCACGGCGATTAACTAAACGCGCGATAAGTCAACTTTACCGGCGCTATCAAGTAACAGCGCGCTACGCTTGTTAACAGCTGACAACGGTATATGACCGTAAACATGCGGGAACAGTTCACCGTTGCCTGAGTCTTCCTCAACCAGCGTCTTTATGAATGCGCCGAGATCAAGGGTTAGCAGCACAAGATCGTCCCGCCCCTGATAATACCGCTCAACAACACCCGCCAGTTGGATCGGCCAACAGCAATGGATAAATCCTTCCGTGGCAAAGCTTCTGGGCACATAGTCGATCTCACTGGCAGCAGCCAGTTCTGCAGCCACGGCCAAATGTAATAAGCGATTCAAGGGCTGGCCCACTGCGAAACCTTCTGCTCGAACTTCTGCTCGACTTTTTGCTCGACCATCTGCATCACCCCAACACCGAATATCTGATTCTATCGACAATACCACTAACCGAAGTCCGCATCATTATTGACGCAAAATCATGGCCTCGTCGCTGGCAAGCTCAGCTTCACTGACGCGTAGCAAAACCTCCCCACATAATGACAGAGCGCCGAAATAAAGCCCCACTGGCACAGCTAATCACCCTTGGCGACAAATCGACAGTTTGCCGCGAAGCAACTTTTCGAACTCACGTCAGTATGAAAAAACCCGGGGAAGCCCGGGTTTTTTCATCCATAACCTTGTTTCAGCCAGCTTACTTCGACAGGAAGTTCATACCTTCTTCAATGCCCCGGATTGTCAGCGGATACATCTGATCGTCCACCAACTTCTTCGTCAGGGCAACCGAGTTCGAGTACTCCCAAGTGTCGTGAGGTGTAGGATTTATCCAGATCGCTTTGTCAAAGGTATCCAGCATACGCTGCATCCAAATGGCACCTGCCTCTTCGTTCCAGTGCTCGACACTACCGCCAGCATGCGTAATTTCGTAAGGCGCCATGGTCGCATCACCGACAAAAATGACCTTATAGTCATGGCTGTACTTGTGCATGATATCAAAGGTATCAAGGCGCTCGTTCTGACGACGGTTGTGCTGTTTCCAGACACCATCATAAATAAAGTTATGAAAGTAAAAGGTCTCAAGACGTTTGAACTCGGAACGCGCCGCTGAGAACAGCTCCTCACAGACTTTAACGTGAGCATCCATAGAGCCACCATTGTCGAGAAACAATAATACCTTGACCGTGTTACGCCGTTCTGGGCGCATAACAATATCTAACAAACCGCCGTTCTTGGCTGTCTTGTCGATTGTATTATTGATATCGAATTCGTCATCTGCTCCAGTGCGGGCGAGCTTACGCAGACGCCGCAGGGAGATCTTCATGCCCCGGGTACCCAATTCAACATTATCATCGTAAGACTTATAGTCGCGCTTGTCCCAGTTTCGCTTGCCACGACGCTTCTTGCCGTTGCGGTCTTCCCCGTCGTCGCCCTTACCGTCGCGGCCCTTACCTTCCTTGTCCTTGTCTTTACCCTCGCCCCGAGCAGCTTCCTCAACTTGGCGCTTAAACTCATCGATGAGTTTTTCAAGACCGCCCAGTGACTTGATTTTCTCAAGCTCCTCGGCGCTCAGAGACTTCTCAAACTCGCGCCGCAAATACTCGTCAGGAATCATCGAAGTCAGCATGCTGGAGAGGTCTTCCAGACCCTTAAAGTACGTCCCGAACGCGCGGTCGAACTTATCGTAGTGACGCTCGTCTTTGACCAGCGCCATACGGCTTAAGTAATAGAACTCGTCAATGTCTGCGTACACCAGCCGGGCTTTGAGAATATCCAGCAAATGCAGCAGTTCAGTGATCGAGACTGGTATGCGGGCATTTTTTAATGCCAGAAAAAAATTGATCAGCATCGTTGATTAGCCTTTCTTGGGACCACCACTGTTTTGTGCGCGACGATTCATGAATGCCAGTCGTTCGAGCAATTGCACATCTTGTTCGTTCTTCACCAGTGCACCGTAAAGCGGTGGTATGGCTTTCGATGTATCTCGGTTGCGAAGAATTTCTTCGGGAATATCATCGGCCATTAGCAATTTGAGCCAGTCGATCAGCTCAGAGGTGGATGGCTTCTTCTTCAATCCGGGCACCTTTCGTACGTCAAAGAAAATCTCCATTGCTTCCTTTACCAAATCTTGCTTGATCTGCGGATAGTGGACATCGACGATTTCTTGCATGGTGGCGCGGTCAGGAAACTGGATGTAGTGGAAAAAGCAGCGACGCAGAAAGGCGTCAGGCAGTTCCTTTTCATTGTTGCTGGTAATGACAATCACCGGGCGATGCTTGGCCTTAACCGTTTCACCGGTTTCGTAGACATGAAACTGCATCTTGTCGATTTCGAGCAACAGGTCATTTGGAAATTCAATATCAGCCTTGTCGATCTCATCAATAAGCAATACGCACTTCTTATCACTGGCAAAGGCTTCCCAAAGCTTGCCCTTAGCAATGTAGTTATTGATGTCGTGAACCCGCTCGTCACCGAGCTGCGAATCACGCAAACGTGATACCGCATCATACTCGTACAAACCCTGCTGCGCCTTGGTGGTAGACTTGACGTGCCAAGAAATCAGCTCCATATCCAGCGAGGCAGCAATCTCCTCTGCGAGCATGGTTTTGCCCGTACCTGGCTCACCCTTAATCAACAGTGGCCGTTCCAAGGTCACCGCGGCATTAACTGCCATCTGCAATTCATCGGTGGCGATGTATGTCGTTGTGCTGGAAAATTTCATAGTTGTTAACCGTTCTGTTAGGAGCGCGGAGTCAAACCTGCGGGTACGTTTACTATCGCACTAGTCATTGAAGGAAGACGGATGAAGACTATAACCAGCTGACCTCATTCGATCAAATTGTCATGGCTTCGCCAAATAATAGCGGCCTACTGTAATTTGCCGGGCGACACATATCAAGGCCGGGCGAAACATATCAAGGCCTGACGGCGGCCTGTCTCGGCCGTCATTCAGCAAATTAATGATATGAAATTCGTGAGATCGCGATACAGCGGGAACCGACGGTGGGTTAGGCGTCTTTCGGCAACGGCTTGTCATCCGATAAAACCTCGGCAACTTTAGCATCTAGCCGCTGAATATCACGCGCTTCCTCGTCAAGGGCCTCATCCTCCGGCGGGATAGTAGGCAGGCCATCGACAGCTGCTAAGTCGGCATCAGTTAAGTCGGCATCAGTTAAGTCGGCATCGGTTAAGTCGGCAGTATTCTTCGCCGGCGCTTTATCCAGCGGTGCGTCAGCGGCAATTTGGTCGTCCACTGGGTCGACTTCCTTTGAGCCGTCGTCAGCTAAGGAAGCCTCCGCTAAGGCGTCTTCAGCTGAGATGTCTTCGGCATCAGGATCGACAACGGGGCCGTCTTCAGCAAGCGTCGCCTTGGTCGGAACTGTTTCTGCACCCTGCGCATCTTCGGGCTCTGCCACGCCCATCAGTGCCTCAGTTGCCGGCTCGGCTTTCGGCGTTTTCTCTTCAGGCTCAGACATAGGCGGGCTGCTTGCCGGTGAAGCCGGCAAATCCTCGTCAGGTGCCTGCTGCAAAAGTCGCTGACGAGACCGATAAAAAACAATACCCAAGCCAATGGCTAGAATACTACCCAGCACCAACAGCGCATAGAGACCATAGCGCTGCAGATCTAGGGCCTGCTGTGACGCTTCAGCGGGATCGTCATTAAGCGCTTCCTCAGCATCGTCGTTAAGCGCTTCAGCAACATCGTCGTTACGCGCTTCAGCAGCATCGTCGTTAAGCCCGTCAGCAGCATCGTCATTAAGCGCTTCAGCAAGATCGTCGTCGAAAACATTTACAAGACCACTATCAGCAGCTTCGGTATCTGCCTCAAGCACGAGCGTGGGTAAGGCGCGCAGATCCAAAGTCTGCACGAATTCCCGCCGAAAAGTCTTACCATCAATACTAATTTTGACACGGTAACGACCCAGCTCATCAAAAATATCCAAAATTGCTGTAAACACGCCTGCCTCATGGACCTCTAACCGCTTCGCATGGCGGATATTGTCCGGGCCCGTGACGATCAATTGCACATCCACCAAATCAAGAAATGCCGGATCTTCGATACGACGCTCCGCTTGCAAGAGTTCAACGCTTATCTGCGGTGCGTCGCCCAAATACAAGGTGTTGCGTAAATTCGAGACTTTCAACTGTAGATCACTGATTACCGTGACCCGATTTTCGGCATCCGCTGTCGCAAAAAGCTCCCAGCGTCCCTCCGTGGGGGCTTTCACCGTTATTAGCTCGTAGCCCTGGTCCTGATACCAGCGAATAAATGCTGGATGATCGCCGCCGAGATAGAACTGCTGGTCCGGCCCACGCAGCTGAATCACCCCCTCGTCCGCGTCTCGAAAAACCAGCAGCGTGAATTCCTCGACACTCGAATCCACTAAAAAGATATTTCCCTCTATCGGCACTCGGTCCTGCTCAATGGCATCATCGAACAAGCGAACAAATATCCGCGTAAGCTCAGCCGGCGATCGGGCGACTTCGAGGATGCCACCAGTACCCCTAGCCAGCGACTCAAGTAAGGTCATGTCGGCATTATCAGACAGGGCCACCGCGTGAACAACAATGCCACGCTCGATCAACTGGGGGAGTATGTCAGCGATAATCCGCTGCCGCTCAATGACATTCACGGCCGGGTCTTTGGAAATATCCACCATCCCATCCGTCAACAGCAGTGCGGCACCAGCAGGCGGACCTTGTAGAATAGTTTCCAGGACACCACCGATGTTGGTCAGCAAGCCCGCAGAGTTGATACGCTTAGCCTGCGCCAATGCATCGACCTTCCAGCGCTCGCTAACAGGCCGAAACGGTACTAACGCATTCACCTTATGACCGAAGGTCCAGACGCCCACAGTCGCCTCGGTGGGTGCCATCTTCAACAACAGGTTGACGGCAGGGATACGCAGGTTCTGCGGGTCGTTTTGCTCCATGCTCCCTGAAACATCAATCAGCAGACGCATATCGCTGGCCTGCGATGGCAGGGCCAAGCACACAAAGCTCAAGATTAGACAGCACCAAGGCCGAGGCGAGACAATTTTCAACATGAATCAGAGGACCGTTATCAGCGATACCTTAAGTGTAGACAAGATATCAACATAACAGGCTTTGAGGCCAACGGCCGTCCGCAGGACAAGCAGAACAAAAAAAGGGTAGCAGCATCAACAAGGCATTTTCGGGTTAGATATCCGCTGGTCGCCGGCGCAGGAAAACCAGCCGCAACGTCAGCATCACCAGCATTAGGAAGAGGCTGATTAGCAATACCAAGCCTCCCTGCAACCCACCCTTGGCGCCTTCGAGCAGCAAATCCATGGCTAATACAACGAGGGCCGGCGCGTAAGCGTCGCGGCCCTCGTCGGCAAACCAAGGTGTAAAGATCATGACTAACACCAGCCCACGACTCAAGTCGCGCCAGCCGCGGTTAGTAATAAATGCGGTGATTTTCCACCACACCACGCAGCAACCCAGCCCCGCGAGGATATAAACAGTCCAAGCGATGAGATACTCATTTTGTTGGATAAACGCTTCCATGCTTTTTTACTCAGCCTCCCACTTAGGCTACTGTTCAACCCAGCGAATGATGTATTCCTGGTGGCTATCGGGGTGCACGCTGCGCTCGTCAATCACTTTACCGGTGACCGAGATGCCCGATGTGTGAACCGACATCTTGTCGCCGGACACCAGTGGGTGCCAATCATACAAATCCTTGCCCTCGGCGACCAGCCGGTAAGCACAGGTGTCTGGCAACCAGCCAAACTCGTCTACCCGTTCAGGCGTCAACAGTACGCACTCAGGCACGTTAATATTGCGCTGTGTGTAGTCCTGACACTGGCACTTTTCCTGATCCAAATAGCGACAGACGATAGATGTGTAGTGCACTTCATTGGTATCTTCATCTTCTAGCTTATGCAGACAACAGCGTGCGCATCCATCGCATAATGATTCCCACTCATCCTTGTTCATTTCATCCAAGGACTTGGTCTGCCAGAAAGGCAGGCTCATGAGGAGCCTCGCGCCAAGCTTGCATCGGGCTCACTATGCTTTGCAGGCGCATTATGCCCACCAGAATGGGTTGCCGTGTTTTGTAAGAATGGCGCAGGTGGAAGTTGTATATGGTAGCCATCGGCACTTAAGTTTTTCAATACCACCTGTGGGTCCTGCCGAGCCATCCGACGGTCACCGTGAAGCTCAAAACTCAAGGTCAAGCGAGGCGGTCCAAACTGCAACAACAAGGTCTCTGGGACTCGCACCAGACCTTCCGCGTGATCGACATACAGATACAAACCTGCTTTTTTATCACTCTTGTAAACGTCGCAAGTCACCATTCCAATTTCCTTATTGCGTCAGCATGGTCATGAGTTCGTCGCCGATAACTGCCTTGCGCCAGCCCGCCAAATCTGGCGGCAACTGATAATGCCCGCCTTCGAGGCCTGAGCGCAATAGTTGTTCAAGATGGCGACGTCTGGCGAGCATTTCAGGCGCAATACTCATGGCTTCAGCCCGGGTGCTAACACGCAACTTGAGCTGCTTCATTAGGCTATTGCTGACCGGCAGGCTCTCTGCGGCAAGCCGCGGCCGATCTTCGGATGGCACCATGCGCGCCTCATTGATCACCGTCAGCAACTCGTCGCCGTATTTACGTATCTGTCGCGATGACATACTGGTGTGCGTATGCAAACCGCCGACTTCGAGATAGTTCAGCTGCGCAATCGCTACAACAGAGGCTTCATCAACAACTCGATTTCTTGGTACGTCTATTTCCCGCGCCTTAATCTCACGCCAGGCGCACAAAGCTTGCACCAGGTACTGCGACTCAGCGTCAAGACGCGCCAGCCCTTTAACTCTTTGGTAGGCTAAAGAAGGATCAACATCGGTAGCAATGTTGCCCGTCATTCCCTCGCACTCTTCTTGCACCCAAGCCAGCTTGTTAGCTTCATCAAGTTGGCCCACCAGCTTGCGGTAGACCTCCAACAAGTGGATTACATCCAGCGCCGCATAGTCCAATTGAGCGGTGCTTAAAGGCCGTTGCAACCAATCCGAACGAGTTTCTTCCTTGCTGATCTGCAGGTCTAAAAAGTGGGCCACCAGCTTCTGATAACTGATGGAGAAATTGACGCCCAAGGCAGCAGCAGCCACCTGACTATCAAACATAGGCGTAGGCACCGCTTTTAGCACATGGTGAAATACTTCTAAATCTTCCGAGCAAGCATGAAACACCTTGACCACAGATTCATCTTCCAACAGATCTACAATAGCACCGAGCTCCGGAACCTCTAACGGATCAACCAGATAACAATGCTCACCATCAAAAATCTGAATCAGACCGACAATGGGGTAATACGTATTAAAACGCGCGAATTCAGTATCAATGGCGACGGCATCGGCATTGCGGATTATTTTTATCACTTCTTCGAGGCGCTCTACAGTCTCGACGATCTCATAGTCTACAGTCATTAAATCTGTTTTCTTCCAGCCAGGGCATGGGACAATGTGCCGCCATCAACAAATTCCAACTCTCCCCCCAAGGGGATTCCGTGGGCAATTCTTGATATCTTTACATCAATGGGTTTGAGGCTCTCTGCAATAAAATGCGCCGTTGCCTCACCTTCCACGGTCGAACCGATCGCCAGAATAACTTCTGTGACACCTTGTTCGCAGCGCGCCAACAACTGCGCGATACCAATCTCTTCTGGGCCGATGCCGTCCAGTGGTGACAACGTGCCCATCAAAACAAAATAATTGCCGCGATAACCACCAGTGTGCTCTATCGCGATCACGTCAGCCGGGTTTTCAACAATACACAAGGTCGACTGGTCACGCCCGGTGTGCTGGCAGATTTCGCACGGGCTGACTTCCGTGAAATTTCGACAGCTATCACAATGCACAACGTTGTCCATGGCGTCTAGCAGCCGTCCAGACAAACGCCTACCGCCAGCGCGATCGTGTTCCAACAGGTGCAGCACCATCCGCTGGGCGGTTTTGGGACCCACACCTGGCAGACAACGTAAGGCGTCGGCCAACTGTTCGATGACGGGAATCTGGTTCATGGGGCTTTTCTCAGTTCGCGCTTAAAATGGCATCTTAAAACCGGGCGGCAATGACATGCCCCCGGTAAGGGCTGACATCTTGTCTTTTTGGCTGTTCTCAACTCGGCGCACGGCGTCGTTAACCGCGGCCGCCAGCAGGTCTTCGAGAATTTCTTTACCCTCGCCCAACAAACTGTCATCGATTTGTACACGTTTAACATCATGGCGGCCGGTCATTACGACCTTAACCATGCCGGCACCCGCCTCTCCTGTGACCTCAGAGCTGGCAAGCTGCTCCTGCATCTTTTGCATTTTTTCTTGCATCTGCTGGGCCTGTTTCATCAAATCGCCCATTCCGCCATTCGTACTCATGGTTGTTCTCCTACCCTACTCAAAAAATGCGACGAATTTTATCAACGCCGAACGAAACTTGAGGCATGTTAGCCGCTTTACCCAATACGTGGATGATCACTATTAAGAAGCACTCCGTGGCGCTATCGTGCCACGCTCCAGTGTACCATCAAAGCTATCAATCAATTGTTTGAGCTTCTCGTCAGCGTCGATGGCCGCCTCGGCCTCGGCTTGGCGCTCTCCCCGACGTCGCAGATCTGCTCCGGCAGGGGTCTCAGCCTGGGTCGGGCCAACCCGCAATGTAAGCTTAATGGACCGGCCGTACAAACGGGACAAACTCGCAACAATACGACCCTCGTGGGTGCTGTTCCACAAACTCGCATGCCGATCGCCTAACACCAGTTGGCACACGTCATTCTCGACCGCTTCTAGCTCGCAATTAGAGGCCACCGACTGGGTGACACCAGTCAGTCGTAACTGCAAAAATATTTCACACCAATAGTCCGCCGCCAGCGGCAGATGGGTTATCGGGCTGCCTGCTGCCATCTCTACCGAAGTTACACCTAGTGTCGTCTTGGTCGGGGTTTTCGTCGGGGTTTTCGTCGGAGTCTTGGTCGTGACCGGCGATGACGTCACTGACCCCGCCACGTCAGCGCTCGGCGCAGTTACTTGTTTGTTCGGCGGGGTGGGTAATGGATTGACTTGCTGATCGACTGGCGGACGTGCAAGTGCCGCAGATGAGTAGGCTATCGCTGGGCTGTCAGCCGCTTTGACTGCCGAACTACCGGCAACACTGCCAGCTAAACCGACTGATCTTGCCGCATCTTGGACTCCGCTTTGCGCATCAGGGCCCCGCTGAAACGCGGGGGTTTCAGACTTTTTTCCGGGGACGTTCGCCTCCTGCATAACAGGCTCGGGAGCCGTTATATTTTTGTGTTCAACATTGGGCACAAACGCCAGCATACGTAGCAACACCATCTCGAAACCAGTGCGCGGGTCCGGCGCCAACGCCAGGTCTCTTTGGCCTATCAGCCCAATCTGGTAAAACAACTGCACATCTTCGCGGTCAAGACGTCCGGCAATCGCCATAATTTCATCACGGTCGCCTAGGCTGTTATCAATGCCGTCTGGCAGCGCCTGGGCAACAGCAACTCGGTGCAGTAAAGACAAAATATCTGCCAGCAAACCACTGTAGTCTGGCGCATACTCGCCCATTCGGGCTATCTGCTCGAGTAGCTTGGCACCATCGTGCTCGATCAGCGCATCGATGATGCGATGAATCTCGAGTTGATCAATGGCACCGAGCATGGACTTGACGTCAGCGCTCAGAATACGTTGATCGCCAAAAGCGATAGCTTGGTCTGTCAGGCTTAGTGCGTCACGCATACTGCCATCTGCTGCGCGCCCCAGTAGCCAAAGAGCAGGCGGTTCGTAGTCAATCTGCTCTTTATCGAGAATCGTGGTGAGATAGCTGACCACCCGTTCCGGTGCAAGATTTTTCAGATTAAACTGCAAGCAGCGCGACAAAACAGTCACTGGCAATTTCTTCGGATCTGTCGTCGCCAGCAGAAATTTAACGTGCTCTGGCGGCTCTTCAAGGGTCTTCAGCAGGGCATTGAAACTGCTCGTCGAGAACATGTGCACCTCATCGATGAGATATACCTTAAAGCGACTGCGGGTGGGCATGTACTGCACGTTGTCTAACAACTCACGGGTGCTGTCGACGCCTGTGCGCGAAGCCGCATCCACTTCGATCAGATCAACACTGCGTCCCTGAGATATCTCTAAACAACTACCGCAGACGCCACAAGGCGTGGCTGTAATGCCCTCATCGCAATTCAGACACTTGGCAAAGATACGCGCAATAGTCGTTTTACCCGTGCCCCGAGTGCCCGTGAACAAATAGGCATGGTGCAGCCGATTTTTCTCCAGCGCATTTACCAACGCTCGGCGGACGTGCTCTTGACCTTCGAGTTCCTCGAAGTTGGCGGGACGGTATTTTCTGGCGAGAACCTGATAACTCATGCCGATTTGGATCACTGCAAAGACAAAAACCAAATTGTACGGGGTATTGGCCTATGAATCATCACAAATACGCAGCCACTGGCACTGCTTGGTGGAAGGCAGTACAGTATCCGCTGCAAAAACCCCTTAACAATAGCGCACCAACAATACACCCTCGTGAGCACTCCATGACTGACATGATCTGTATAGGCCATCGTGGCGCCAGCGGCTATGCCCCCGAAAACACGCTAGCGTCGTTCGCGCTCGCAGTCGAGATGGGTTGCACCTGGGTTGAGCTGGATGTTTATGTTATTGAAGGCGAACTGCTGGTAATTCATGACGATACACTGGGGCGCACCACCAATGGCAAAGGCCGTGTCATGGACACATCGCTTGCGACTTTACGCACCCTAGATGCTGGCTCTGGCCAGCAAATCCCCACACTGGGTGAAGTCATTGAGCTTATTGATCATCGAGCAGGCATTAATATAGAACTTAAAGGTGAGCGCACGGCAGCACCGGTCAGTGCGCTGCTGAGCAAGTACGTGACACGCGGTTGGCGCGAAGCGGAATTCATGATTTCGTCGTTCGATCATGCCGAACTGGCACTGGTCGACGCCCGCTATGGGCGAGGCGCGCTGTTTCACAAAGCAGGGGATGACTATGTTCAACGCACACTTGAACTAGGCGCCAGCGCGCTTAACCTAGCCCTCAAGCTCGTCACCCCTGAACGCGTGGTTGCGGCTCATAATGAGGGTCTGCGAGTTTATGTCTATACCGTCAACAACATCACCGATATAGACCGCATGCGAGCCCTCGGTGTAGATGGCGTTTTCAGCAACTACCCAGACCGGGTGATTGTCGCTAGCCCATGAATCTGCACATCACCCCTGCCATGACTAGCGAAAAACACGTGGTCGACAACTTACTGCAATATTACCTGCACGATTTTTCTGAGTTCACAACCATAGCCATGGACGAAAGTGGCCGCTTTGAGTACCCCTATCTTGCGCACTATTGGCGTGAACCGGATCGTTGGCCGCTATTGATTCGGCAAAACGACGATATTATTGGCATGGCACTGGTGCGCCAGGACGCAGACCCCGCTGATGGCCGACCGTATCGTGAAATCGCCGAGTTCTTTATCCTCCGCAGCCATCGCCGAAAGGGTTTAGGTGGCGCAGCTGCTAAGCTTATCTTCGAGCAATTCAGCGGAACCTGGCAAGTCGCCGTGCTGCACAGCAATACCAAGGCGCAGTCATTTTGGCAAACGGTGATAACCACCCATGTCGGCAGACGGTATCAGCGCTTTATTGAACCCTTGGCCGTTATCCTGCGTTTTGAGCAGCACTTCACTGATGCGCGCGGTAATGAGAGCTCACGCATCTCACCGCCTTCACCCAAATCGTCAAGACCTTAGCCAGCATGTTTGTTTTTCCGACTCAGGTTGTCAATATCTTGATTCAATTGATACTTTCCGTCAGTGACAATCTTCTCTAGTACCTCAATACGCTGCCGTGCATCAAGCAGCGCCTGCTCTAAAGCCGCCATGTCAGACGTCAGATCATCAAACCGCGCAGTCGTACGCCGACCGCCGCCAGATTGCTTGCTAGCCCGAATAATTTTGACGATACCGTCCGCTAAGGCCCAAATAATGCCAGCCACAAACACGATGATCCACGGGTTGTTCATGCTTTTCTCCAGTTCATTTTCGCGTTGCCTTGATGCGCTGCAAACGCCCGGGACCCGAAATCACTTGCTGCACATCAGGGTAGCCGACATAGGTTACAGAACCATTGCCGGCAATCGCGACATTTAAAGCCTCATTGACTGTGATGATGGCCTGTCCTTGATCGGCCACTGACAGCTCGGCAAAATCACTGATCAATTGACCGGCTTGATAGTCTCCCTGACTGCTCACCCTAACTGACTGAGCTTCCACGTCACCGCTGACACTAACCTGCCCGCGATTATTGATGCGCACATCAAGATGGTCTGCGGTGAGTTTCTCGACGCGAATCCGGGCTGACCCGCCAACCACCAACGTCAAACTGTCTGTGTCTAAATCTGGGACAATAGCGCGCGCCACACCCGTCAATTGCAGGCGACTAAGATCTTTAACCTGCAGGTCATATGAGATCACCTCACGGTGCAATTGCAGCGACACCACAGGCGTGCTGAGCAAGCCCAACAGCAACTCACCGCTGACAACACGTGATTGCAGACCTTTTATCGCATAGCGCGGTGCGTGAACCGTCAGAGACGCCTTATTCGACTGGCGGATTTTTAAGATCCCCGGCCCCTGGAGCCGCACGCGATCAAAACCTGATACTTGCCGTACCTCGATTGTCACAGGTCATCTCCGGCAATCTTCTTGAACTCACGCTGTAACTCAAACCGCGATGACGTGACATGGGTCTCGATGGACCGTACTCTGTTCTCAAGCTGGGAAAATTTCTCACGCGCCAGCTGCAGCACCTGCACGTTAGTACTGCTAGCGAAACGGCCTGCCCTGCCCTGATGTGCACCACGACTGGGTTTTGAGCTCTTTTCGTGCGCCGAACGCGATCCATCGCCATACTCGTGAGCCTCGTCAAAACGGTCAGTCGCCGTGCGATAGTAGGGCTTATTTTCCATCACGAAATACAGAATAAAGTAGGTCGGCAGAATAAAGGAGCCCATAAAAAACAGCCCTAGGACAGCCGCCAGACGTACCTGCCACGTCTCGACCTGGAGATAGTCCGCCAGACCTGCGCACACCCCGAGTAACTTGCCACGCTCAGCGTCACGGTAAAACGGCCGGCCAGACTTGAATCGATACCACATAGGCCGTCGTCGCGCGTGGTGCGTGCGACGGCTCTGTCGACCTTGACGCCGATATCCCGATCGGTTGGCGTTCGATCGTCGAGGCTCGCCGCCGAGACCATCATCGTCTTCACCTAAACCGTAATCGTCGTCGTCAGCATGGCTAAGACCAAACCACTCGGTAGCCTTACGAGTAAAGCGCTCGGTCATGTGCTCAACATAATCTTCCAGAGATTCCTCAAACTCTCTAGACCCAGGCGCCTTACCCGCCCGTTCGGCAAGCCGCGCCGAGCGTTCGGCTGCCTGTCTGGCACTGTCAGCTTTGCGGTGCGCGCGCAACTCAGCGCGATCAGCCAGCCTATTGGCGCGTCGAGCAACGCGTTCGGCGTCACGTCGTTCTTGATCAGACCTGCTCACTGTTACTACCCCTTTGTTTGGCCGGAAATACTCACACCTATATCTCTGCACTTGCAGCAAGCTCAATGCATGCCACCGTGGGCTCAGGATCAATTGGCTTGCTGTTGCTTCTCACGCCAGCCCGGGCTCTCGACATCGAGAATCGCTTCCAGCGTCTCGATCCGCGCAACCATCTTGTTGGCCACCTCGAACATATCTTCTAGCTCAACACGCTCCCCGGCTGAAAGACCATCCTCATTTCGCGCCTTAGAGCGATAGTGAAAGACGATCCATATGGGTGCAACGATAACCATAAAGACCACGACCGGGACAAAAAACGCTACGACTATGCCATCCATTTGATCACCTCAAGGTCTCTGTGTGGTTTACTCACTGGCAGACTGACTCGACGCTTGCGTGCCGTGCATCTTCTGTTTTAACTTCGCAAGTTCGGCGTCAACTTCCTCGTCCGCTTCCAGCTCAGCAATCTCATCGGCAAGCGTGCGCTGACCAAGATCGTAGGCCTCGACTTCGCCTTCCATGTCATCAATACGTCGCTCATAGCGATCGAATCTACCCATAGCCTCTTCAACATTCACATCGTGCAGCTGACGCTTGACGCCCATGCGTGTCTGCACCGTTTGACCTCGCATGATCAACGCTTTTTGGCGCGCCTTGGCATCCGTGAGCTTCTGCTGCAGCTGGCCGATATCGCCGGACAATTTTTGCAGATTGTGCTCGATCTGCTCAAGATCAAGATCTATAGCACTTACGCCGGCCAGCGACTCATTTCTCTCTTTCAACGCCGCCCGGGCCAGATCTTCTCGGTCCTTGGTCAGGGCTATCTCTGCTTTGCGCTCCCACTCAGAAGCTTCGTGACGCAGTCGCTCGCCACGTCGACCCAACTCTTTTTTGTCAGCAATTAACTTGGCTGATTGGGTTCGCACCTCGACCAGGGTTTCCTCCATCTCCTGGATAATCAGGCGAACCATTTTCTCTGGGTCTTCAGCCTTTTCGAGAATTGAATTAATGTTGGCGTTTATTATGTCAGTGAATCTGGAGAAGATACCCATATCCCTAAACCTCTTGTAATGAATGACAGCTTTTGTGAACCATAACTTTCGTAAATAACGGCTACCGTAGATGACGACTTCCGTAAATAAAGCGCATCGTCAGTAACAACTTCATCGAATAACACTGGCACCAGCGATACTTCATAATGGCGGAATACGCTCCTTCCATCTTGGTTTATCGCTAAATCCTATATTTGTACATCCACAAACTGTGCCAACCCTGATAAACCCCTCAACAGGCACTCTATCTTACTGATAAATATAATTTTTCTGTATTTTTGAGAATTGTAGTAACATGCCTCTCAAGCGTAAATTACTCATGATTTAGTGAACCTGGCTAACTATTAGTATATTTCCCACAGACATCGACTAGCGACTACCACCAGCAACTACCCGGTAACGATCAACTAGCCGAGGTGCGAAACAACATAGAGTATTCAAACATGGCCCAGGCGCAACACTCAGAACGCCTGCTCGGTGAGTCACCCGGCTTTATGGAAGTGCTAGAGCACGTGTCACAAATTGCCACCCTCAACAAGCCCGTGCTAATCGTTGGCGAGCGCGGCACTGGCAAGGAACTGATTGCCGCCCGACTCCACTATCTATCGAGTCGTTGGGACCAAGAATTTATCAAGATGAATTGCGCCGCCATTAGCGAGTCACTGATGGAAACAGAATTATTCGGCCACGATGCCGGGGCATTCACAGGTGCCCAAAAGCTGCATCGCGGTCGATTCGAGCGCGCCGACAAGGGCTCACTATTCTTAGACGAACTTGCCACGACCTCGCCCCTTGTACAGGAAAAGCTTTTGCGAGTGATTGAATACGGTGAGTATGAACGCGTCGGCGGCAGCAAAACCCTGGTCACCGACGTACGTTTGATTGCGGCTACAAATGATGACCTGCCGGGACTGGCCCGACAGGGTAAGTTTCGCGAAGACCTACTGGACCGCCTCGCATTCGATGTCATCACACTGCCTCCCCTACGTACCCGCCCCGAGGACATTCTCATTCTCGCCGAGCACTTTGCGGTGAGTATGGCCACAGACTTAGGACGGGAATATTTTCCCGGCTTCAGCAGCAGCGCCCGACGCATGCTGCTGGCACATCACTGGCCGGGCAATGTTCGCGAACTCAAAAACGTCGTCGAACGCAGCGTCTATCGCAGTCAGAACCCAGAAGCGCAAGTTGATCGTATTTCGCTGGATCCCTTCGAGTCGCCGTACCGCTTACTATCCCGACAGGCACAACCCGAGGTACAACAACCCAACAGTCGCTCTGCGCATACAGCCGCTGACATCAATGCGCCCGATAGCCCTGCTCAGCCGATTGCCGCGGCAGGCAGCAACGAGACATTCCCGGTTGATTTTCGCCAATCCGTTCAGGATTTCGAAGTCTCACTCATCAGCCGCGCCCTGGCCGCCAATCAGTTTAACCAGAAGAAAACCGCCGATGCGCTAGGAGTCACCTACCATCAGCTACGCGGATACCTTAAGAAATATGACCTGCTGGAGCAGACCTAACCGCGAGCTTGACGGCCCTTCGACCCCTGATCTTACTAACCAGCCGACACGCACAGCGTCAAAAATTGCAGTGCGCTGATGCCAGTCATCAGCGCACTGCAAAGCCCCTATCCGACGCTGGCACAAACCTAAACCCTGCGGTATCTCAGCGCTTAGGGCTATCTTTCTTGTTGAAGCGGCCAAGTGTAAATCGCTTCAGACAATTGCCGTTGCAGGTACAGCCCCTACTCACCGGTAAAGTTCGGCGCCCGACGGTCAATAATCGCGTCAACGGCTTCTGCATGATCTTTCGTCTGATGTGCCAACGCTTGCAAAGACGCTGACATTTCCAGCAACGGCTCAAGCTGCATATGCTCGCCTTGCTTCAACAACTTTTTCGTCATGCGCAACGCTGATGGTGGGTTTGCTGCGACCCGTGCTGCCAATTCGTTAGCCGCATTGAGTAGCTCCTCAGGCGCCACTACCCGGGTTACCATCCCCCAGGCTAACGCCGTTGTCGCATTCACCGGTTCGCCGGTGAATGCCATCTCATTCGCCCGCGACAAACCCACAACGCGAGGCAAGAACCAAGCACCACCGTCGCCCGGAATCAGCCCCACCTTGACAAAGCTTTCGGCAAACAGCGCTTTCTCTGAGGCTACGCGCATATCGCACATCATTGCCAGATCGCAACCTGCGCCGATAGCTGCGCCGTTGACTGCAGCAATGATAGGCACCTCCAAATGGTGAATCGCCAACGGAATGCGTTGAATACCGCGCCGATAGCCATCCCGAATCTCCGTCGCCGTACCGCCAAACATACCTTTCTTATCCTGCATGTCTTTGACGTTGCCACCCGAAGAGAAAGCGCTGCCGGCACCCGTCAAAATAACGACCCTAACGCTTTGATCGCCGTTGATACGGCTACACGCCGCTTCTAATGCGTCGACCATTTCGTCTTCGGAGATAGCATTGCGCGTTTCGTGGCGATTGAGGGTCAGCGTGACGATATGACCTTCCTGCGTATAAAGCAGTGGTGCAGAGCTCGTTGATTCTGGCATAGATTTTCCTATAGATGAGGCTTAGAGAAGATTAGGGACGCACAATAAAAACACAGAAACTATCACAGCCCCCCAGAAAATTCAGCAAGCATGTGCGAAGCCTGTACGTCCCCGAAACTCATGATAAGATGCACGAACAATCCTTTTGGGCATTGCTGTGACTAAATCCCTTGGCCTGTTTGTTTTTTTCTGCACATTGTTGATGCCATTTACGCCCGACGCCATGGCAGTACCGTTACATGATGAGCGTAGTGCCCGACATATCGACAGCTTGTTCGAGCTAATTGAGGCTCGCCTGCAACTAATGAATGATGTGGCAGTTTACAAATACCAACGCAAGCTCGGTATCGAAGATGTCGCCCGAGAGCAGGTGGTGCTTGATGAAGCCGCCATCAAAGCCCTGGCGTTCGGCTTAACACCTACCTCCAGCCGGTTCTTTTTCGCCATGCAAATAGAAGCCGCCAAGGAAATACAACGTTATTGGTTCGATGAATGGGCCAGTGGCACGCCACTGCCAACCAGTTCCGTGTCTCTTAAGGACGCGTTGCGACCCCGAATAGAAACCCTTGGTGATGCCATTTTAACCGCCATCGCTGAGACCTACCCCATCACCGACAAATCCCTTGCCACCCAGTTCGTCCGCAGCATTAACGTTGAAGGCTTATCAGATGCCACGAAGTTCGCCTTGTTCCGGGCCTTGTTTGAAGTAGAAAAGTTTACTAACGAACTTGATCAGATTGTCGCTACCGGCATTTTAAGGGTCGCTACCACTGGCGATTATGCACCCTTTTCTGAAACGGCTGATGGTGTGACAAAGGGCATTGATATCACGCTAGCTAATGATTTGGCTGCAGCGCTTGGCGTCAAAGTGCAGCTCGTAGAAACCAGTTGGCCCACGTTGCTTGATGACCTGCAAGCCGGCGCTTTTGACATTGCCATGAGCGG
>JBNMQM010000008.1:0-91712 GCA_051278195.1 Candidatus Azotimanducaceae bacterium | reverse complement strand
GAACTGTCTGATCTGAAAGGTGAACAACAGCAATTGCTACGCGAGATCCATAATCGCATGGTGAGGATGGGCGCCGATCTTGACGCCGGTCATGCTACTCGCATACAGGCGATCGATACTGAACTTGCCAGCTTACAAACCAGCTTCGGCCAAAACGTCCTCCTGGACAGCAATGGGTTTGAGTTAGTGTTAGACGATGCCGATCTTGATGGGCTACCGCTGTCGGTCTGCAAAGCAGCCGCAGCAGAAGCGAGTAATCG
Organism: Candidatus Azotimanducaceae bacterium; assembly: GCA_051278195.1. GTDB lineage: Bacteria > Pseudomonadota > Gammaproteobacteria > Pseudomonadales > Azotimanducaceae > JAHRVQ01. Next base: position 91,452 of record JBNMQM010000008.1, on the reverse strand, counting down.
TGGTCAGGATGGCCAGTACATATTTACAATATCAAGATCCTCATTCACACCTTTTATGACCTATTCTGAACGGCGCGATTTGCGCGAACGTATGTGGCTCGCCTACACCCACTGCAGCAATCAAAACAATCAGCACGACAATAAAAAAATTGCCGAAAATATCGCCGGACTACGCGCCGAACGCGCAGAGCTTATGGGCTATCAGACCCATGCAGACTTTGTCTTGGACGACCGAATGGCCAAGACGCCTGCTCAAGTGAACCAGCTACTCGACAGCATCTGGGCACCAGCTAGAACCCGCATTGGAGAAGAAGCTGAAACGCTCCAGACCAATATTCAAGCAGACGGTGGCAACTTCCAATTGGCACCATGGGACTGGTGGCACTACTCTGAAAAAGAACGTCATGCTCGCTTCGATCTCGATGCTGAATCACTAAAACCCTATTTTGAATTGGAACGCGTCCGCAATGGAGCGTTTCAAGTTGCAACTAACCTCTACGGCATCACTTTTCACGAGGTAGAAGGCTTGCCGCTGTATCACCCCAGCGTGAAGGCTTTCGAAGTCAAAGAAGCCAATGGAAGTCTGGTCGGTCTATTTATTACCGACTACTTCTTACGACCTTCAAAAAAGGCCGGCGCATGGATGAATGCTTTCCGTAGTCAAAAACGCCACGAAGGTAGTACCTATCCAATCATTCTCAATACCTGTAACTTTCCACCGGGGTCGCCTTGCCTGTTAACGCGAGAGGAAGTCCGCACACTGTTTCACGAATTCGGCCATGGGCTTCATGGTCTTTTAAGCAATGTGACCTACAGGAGCCTGTCAGGTACAGCAGTGAAACGCGATTTTGTCGAACTACCGTCACAAATCATGGAGCATTGGGCTATCGAGCCAGAAGTACTAAGAAATTATGCACACCACTTTGAGACCGGCGACGTTATTCCCGATGAGTTAATCGAGAAAATCATCGACAGTCAGACATTCAATCAAGGCTTTGCCACCACGGAGTACCTTGCGGCATCCTATCTGGATCTAGACTGGCATGATGTTAAGGCAGGAGAGAAGACCGACGCGGAAACACTAGAAGCGAAGGCAATGAAGCACATCGGACTCATCGACTCAGTTGCGCCCCGCTATCGGTCCAGCTATTTCCAACATATTTTTTCAGGCGCGTACTCAGCTGGCTATTATGCCTACATCTGGGCTGCGGTTTTGGATGCTGATGCATTCGAAGAATTCAAGAAGAACGGGCTCTTTGATGCGGATACCGCAAAATCATTCAGGGAAAATATTCTGGAGAAAGGTGGTACCGAAGATCCTATGGATCTCTATCGGCGCTTCAAAGGCAGAGAACCCAACGTTGAACCACTGATGCGAAATCGCGGTCTCGTTTGACGGGCGGACGCATCCGCCGGGCAGTCTTATCTATCCAACGAGCCTTTCCAGCTTAGGCGTTTACGACTAGCGCATTTTCTTTCATGCGAAACAAAATGCTTTCATTTGGAACGTAAGGCCCAGGGCGACGAATCCGCTCTAGGTAGCCTTTCTCTACGAGCTTATTTAGGGTCGACAAGCGACAGTTGCCGATTTCGCTCACCGAGCACCAGCGGCTTGATGTACTAAAATTTTCGAGTGCCTTCTCTTCATAAGCTGTCAGTAACATGGTGACTCCATTCCCTTGCCCAAACGCCAGATCTGAACCGGCGTATTTTTTAATTCCGTTACCTGCAAAAAGGCTGCATATTTCACGCCACACTGCCGAGACCTATAGATAAAAGAGATCGCCGCGATAAATATCTGTTTTTTATGCAGTTTTGGAATTAGGCAGAAAAAGGGGGTGGGACAGAATTGTCAACTCAGAGTGACAGTAGCCACCAAAAGTGTCACGTAAAAGTGACACCAGGCAATGCTGCTCGGTTCAACACGGCTCTAGTCTGTACGGAAGTCCTCAGCATTAAGCTCAAGCCGCGCCAGCATTCGATATACGGACTGGCGCGAAATATCCGCCATTCTCGCGACGGCAGACACATCGCCATTACAGGTTTTCAGAACCTGCAGCATATAGTCATATTCAAACTGCTCCATCCTTCGAGCTTTCTCTCCGAGAAAACCTGGTTTGCGGCCTTGCTCAGAGATGCTAGAAGCTTGTTCACGAATTTCAGCAGGGACATCGTCGAGCGTCAGTGCTCTACGCTTACTTTGGGCCAGCATACGACGTACGGTGTTAATCAACTCGCGAACATTACCCGGCCAGGTGTAGGACGTTAGCGCTACCATGGCGTCGTCGTTCGGCTCGCGTTCTGGACGGTTCATCTCACGACCATACATTTCGAGAAAGTGCCTGAGTAGCATTTCTACATCACCCAAACGTTGCCTCAGTGGCGGTAGTCGAACTTCACCGACATGGATTCGAAAGAATAAATCTTGCCGAAAACGTTTCTCAGCGACTTCTTCTCGCAAGTCTCGATTGGTCGCGGCCAATAGTCGAATGTCGACTGACACTTCTTCTCTACTACCGACCCGGCGAAACTTTCTCTCCTGCAGGGCACGAAGCAACTTAGCTTGTTGTTGCAGTGATAACTCGCCGATCTCATCGAGAAACAATGTGCCGCCATCCGCATATTCCATCAGACCGAGCGCACGCTCATTAGCGCCAGTAAATGCGCCCCGCTCATGACCAAAAAATTCGCTCTCAAAAAGATCTGCCGGTATCGCACTGCAATCTACAGGGACGAAAGGTTTTTTAGCTCTTTCACTGCGATTGTGGATATTTCGAGCAACAAGCTCTTTACCCGTTCCGGTCTCACCCCAAATCAACACATCGACGTTTGTCTCAGCGAGGTCCGCAATCGTATTGCGCACGCTCTGTATCACCTCACTATTGCCGTAGATTTCAACTTGGGAGGATTTACGCTCCAACTGCCGCCGCAATAGCTGGTTCTCTTCTATCAGCCGCCGGTCACCGAGGATACGATTCACCGTCGCGAGAAGGTCATCAATGAGTAAAGGCTTAAGGACGTAGTCCGATGCGCCCAAACGAAGGCATTCGACGGAGTTATCAACACTGGGATATCCAGTCATAATGACCACCGGCGTATCAGGACTCGTTGCCTTCACAAGCTTGAGTACCTCGACGCCACTGGTGCCAGGCATGTTTAAATCCGTCAACACCAAATCAAACTTGCCAGAGCCGCAAAGTTTTAGCGCTGCTTTGGCTTTGTGTTCAGTGGTGATGACTAGATTCGGGATTCGTTGCAGTGCTATCGCGCAAAAGTCGCATATGGCTTTGTCATCGTCGATAATCAATACGCGCGAATCTTGCAACGGAAAAACCTTGCTTCAAGTAGGAGCATCAATAGTAGATAAAAGCGGGGTATGACCACAAGGGTGTAACTCAAAGGTTACAATAAATAGCTCAACTTTTAGACGTACGGTGTCGGATCATCCGCTCCAGCATCAATAAATCCTGCATGCCGAATCCGACAGCTGTCGCATTTACCACACGCTTGGCCTTTAGTATTAAGTTGATAGCATGAAACTGTTTCGGCGTAGTCGACGCCAAGCGTCAGCCCCAGCTCAATAATATCCGACTTTTTTAGATCAATAAGCGGTGTATGAATTTTGACAGGATGACCTTCAACACCAATGCGAGTCGCCAGATTTGCCATCGTCTCAAATGCAGCAATAAACTCCGGCCGGCAATCTGGGTAGCCAGAATAATCTACGGCGTTAACGCCAATGAAAATGTCGTGCGCTTCAAGGACTTCAGCATAGCCAAGCGCATAAGACAAAAAGACGGTATTGCGCGCCGGTACATAAGTCACCGGAATACCGCTGTCCTCACCATCTTCTGGCACATCGATACTGCTATCGGTTAGTGCCGAACCACCAAATTGACCAATATCAATCACGACCGTCCGATGCGTGGCGCCCATTTTGCTCGCTAATGCTTGCGCATAGCGTATCTCAGTGATGTGTCGTTGCCCATAGTCGAAGCTAATGCAATGACACTCAAAACCGGCATCAAGTGCGATCGCGAGACTAGTTGCAGAATCAAGCCCGCCGGACAGCAAAACAATAGCGCGCTTTACAGAGCTGGATTCAGACACCAGGTTTATCTCCCCAGAGGTACTTGTGAACCTGCAACTGCAGCCGAACATCAAGGTTTTCTTCCACCACCCAGTTCGCTAGATCCACAGGAGGTAATTGATCGAAACTCGCGCTAAAAAGCACTTCGGATGTTTTTGAATTAAGGCTGTACTCACCAATTTTAAATCTAGCCCACTCAAAATCCTGTCGATCGCAAATCACAAATTTCACCTGGTCGATTGGCTTTAGGAGCGATAAGTTCTCGTACAGATTTCGATTCGCCTCGCCAGAACCAGGTGTTTTCAGATCCAGCACCACAGATACCCGCTGATCAACAGCTGAAATATCCAAAGCACCGCTGGTTTCGAGCGATACTTCGTAACCAGCATCACAGAGCGCAGTGAGAAGTGTTAAACAGTTTGGCTGAGCCAGTGGCTCGCCGCCGGTGACCGTGATGTAGCGAGGTTTGTACTCAGCCACTTCTGCACAGATATCAACGATCGGTCGCTGCTGCCCACCGTGAAATGCATAGGCGCTGTCGCAGTAATGACACCTTAGTGGACAGCCAGTAAGACGAACGAATACCGTCGGACGACCCGCCGTTCGAGCTTCGCCCTGTAAGGAATAGAAAATTTCGGTGATTCTAAGATTGCTCAATGCGCGCCTGTACTTTTAGTTACAACTACCGACCCGGTCACGCAAGTAGTCTGTGGCCAGCTTAGCAGCAGTGGTTCCCTGATGCTGGCTCGCCACCTGGGAGAGAATTTCTGTCGCGCGCTCACAGTCACCCGTCAGGTGATAGACCTTACCTAGCTTATATGCGGCATCGGGCACTTTGCGGTTGTCTGGGAAAAACGTAATCACTTGAGCCAGCGCTTGCCTCGCAGCCTCATAATCTGGGTCTGGTTTCGCCGCGTGGACTTCGCCCAACCAATAATAGGCATTGGCTGTGAATGTACCTTCAGGATAAGCCGCTATCACCGCTTCTAGTTGAGAAACGGCAAGATCGTATTGGCGAGCACGAATAAGCTCGACGGCATTGTCATACTGCGTCTTTTCGTCTTCATCCGTGACAACAGGTACTGCTTGGCTTGCGGAGTCTTGCTGGACTATCGGGTCCGAAACGTTGGTCGTCAGTCGTTGAAAGCGAGCATCGAGCTCCAGATATCGATCATTTTGGGTTCTGCGCATTTGCCCTATTTGGTGGGTCAGCTCTTCAACTTGGCCTCGCAACTCTTGCACTTCTTGTTGTAGAAGCTGAACTTGATACTGAGTCTCGCCACCGCCCTGATTTTCAAACTCATCGACTATCGGCGGCTGGAACGGCAGAGTCGAGCCATCAGTGCCAAGAGGCTCAAAGTCAGCACTCATATCGCGAGACTCAACAGACACAGGATTATTGGCCGCAGACAAAAATGGTGTGAAGGTCATCAAAAGAAAACCAATCACACCATTTCGAATGTCGATACGCGAAACGTGATGTAACGCTATCATAGGGGCTAGTTGCTGTATTTGATTGCGACGCGTCGATTTTGTGCCCATGTGCTCTCACCGCCACCCAATACTGCTGGCTTCTCTTCACCGTAGCTGATCACTTCAATTTGCGATCGTGTAGCACCTTGAGCAGTTAAGTACGCACGGATGCCATTGGCACGTCTTTCACCCAACGCTAGGTTATATTCGCGAGTACCACGCTCATCGCCATGTCCTTCAAGACGGACTCGAAAACTGGGGTTACCCTTTAGAACGCTGGCATGTTTGTCGAGCTCAGAGTGACCAGATCGTTTGACAATCGCTTGGTCAAAATCAAAGTAAAAGATGCCGTCTAGAGTTTCAGTGCCCATACCAGGACCCTTAGAAATCATCACTTTTTCGCCACCGGTAATGGTTGGCTGGATTTCCTTTGGCATTTCCTTTGGCGTTTCTACCACGACCTCTTTCGTATCAAGACTTACGTCCGTAGAGGTATCTTCTTCTGGTGCGGTGCTCGCACAACCAGCCAGAAATAAGCCAACTGCAATAAGGGCCAGTGGGCCTCGGTTTCTTGTAATTCCCATGATCAACTCCTGTGTGCATACCAATGTACGAATTAAAACACATTATAATTAACGAATTCACGTTCGCCGGTCACAAAACAGCGAGATTAAGGTGAAATTGGTCTAAATATTTTGGTTTTTTGGGGTGACCAGGCCGGCTCTCGTACGTCACCTTCACTAGAAGGCAAATTGAACCTCACACCGCCATCGATAGAAACAGCGGCTAAAATCCCTTCACCGTCCACCTGGGTCGCATAAATTAACATACTTCCATTAGGCGCGATACTCGGCGATTCGTCCAGCGCCGTCTCAGTTAGCACCCTTAATCGACCACTTTGTAAATTAAGCAACGCAATATGAAAGATCCCTTGGCGTCGATGCACCATAATGAGGCCGCTTCCATCAGGCAGTAGACTTGCCTTGGCATTATAGTCGCCCTCAAATGTGAGTCGCTCGATACTCAGATCAGCCAAGAGCATTTGATAGATCTGTGGTTTACCGCCCCGGTTACTGGTGAATACAATGGCCTCGCCATCGGCACGCCAGGACGGCTCAGTGTCTATGCCGTAATGGCGGGTGATTCTCCGCAAACGTCGATTTTCAAGATTTAGTACATAAATGTCAGGATTGCCGTCTTTAGACAGCACCATCGCCAGCTGTTTGCCATCCGGTGAAAATGCAGGCGCACCGTTTAGCCCAGAAAAATTGGTGATTTGTTGTTTGAAGCCGGTTTGCAAATCGTGGATAAAGATGGCTGGCCGTCCATCATTCTCGAAGGACACATAAGCAATTTTATTGCCGTCTGGCGACCAGGTTGCCGACAGCACTGGCTCATTTGAAGTCAGCACACTTTGTCTTCGGTAACCGTCAGCATCGGCAATATTCAATTTGAATACACGGTTCTCGACCGGCCCATCTGCTGTGACGTACATGATGCGCGTAGAGAAGGCACCTGGAATTCCCGTTAGGGCTTCGAACACCTCGTCACTGACATAGTGAGCCATGTCACGCAACTCATCTTCGGTGCCTTCAATCACCTGGCGCAAGACGACTGACTGTTTAAAAACGTTGTACAACTCAAAGCGCAGGCGAAAGCCATATTCCTGCCGTTCCATTTCTCCCATCACCAAATATTCGACACTCTGTAATCGCCAGTCTCGAGCAAGCACATTTTCTGCACGGGTCGGTAAGCTCAGCATCTGCTTGGCTGGCAGAGTTTCGAAACGGCCACTCAATGTCAGATCTGCATCCACGATCTCATGCACGCTTTCCGCCAGGCTGCTTCTAGTTGGGTATTTGAAAGGGACAACACCAACGCGCACGGCATTATCGACACCTTGGGTGACTTCAATCCGGAGATCAGCCGCTGCAGCTGCAGCAGCGAAAAGAAGCGCAGTAAAAACTAAGTAAAGCTCGAGTCTTATCATCTATAACCTCAAATCCTCGGGACGGAACAATACTTCAAATTCCCGAAAGTTACGTTCAAATTGTTTTGGAGCATCCGGCACCTGAAAGCGCTCTGCTTTTCTGACCGCAAGCAGTGCAGAACGGTCGAATGAATCGTTACCGCTAGAGGTTAACAATGTGACGTCAACGACTTCACCGGTCGGCACCAGGAATACTTTAAGCAGGGCTTCCATGCCGTTGCGGGCACTTGGAGGTCGCGACCAATTCTGAATAATATCCGCCTGAATTTGAGACACATAGGCCATTGCTTTTTCATCGTCAGTGACCGCCTTGCGGCGATTGGCTTCCATCTCAATAGCAAGTTGTAGTTCACTCTGCCGCTCTTCACGGGCAGCGTCGTCAGGCGCATCAATAACGTCGACTATTGCCTGCTGCGCCGTTTCTCGTGCCGTTCGGTCTGCCTCGTCTTCTTTGGCTTTCGCCTCCGCAAGCGCCTTCAGTCGCGCCTCATTTAGAATCTGTTCGCGATTGATAGCAGCCTTCTTATCAGCCGCTTTTTTGGCTTTTATTCGCCGTGCTCTCTCAGCTGCTGCATCGTCGCGTTTCTGCTTAGCAGTATAGGGATTTTCCGATGCCAAGCTTGCTTCAATATAATAGGGCTGAACCTCTGTCACCACCGTCTCGCTTGCAGGTTGCCAGTCGATCACAAATGCACCGATAACAACGGCGTGCAACAATATTGCCAACGCCCAGGCCACCACATTAGAAGGAGTAAGGTCCACAGTATGCCTTTACGCGCCGGGTGGTTCCGTGATCAAACCGACGTTTTCTGCACCTGCTGTTTGCAAGACGTTCATCAGATTTATCACCACGCCATAGTTCAAACTCTCATCACCTTCTACCAATATTTTGATATCCGGGTTCGCTGCCAGAATTTTTTCAGTGCGATCAAAGATCATTGATAGTGCTACAGGCTCAGCCTCTTCGCCTACGTTCATATAATAGGTGCCATCAGCTGCCGCTGTTACCACCAGAGCAGGTTCATCGGCATCCAATTGGACAGGTCCTGAGTTCGCGTCTGGCAAATTCACTTTCACGCCCTGAACTAATAGTGGTGCCGCCACCATAAATATCACCAACAGTACCAACATCACATCGATGTAAGGCACAACATTAATTTCAGACATCGGCTTGCGCCGTTTGGTCTTAGCCATCTGAGTGCACCGCGCGTTGTAATATGCCGCTGAATTCGTCTGTGAAGGCTTCAAGCCGGTTGACGATAATTTCCACTTGTGCCGAGTATCGGTTATACGCGATGACCGCTGGAATGGCTGCAAACAAGCCCATAGCAGTCGCAATCAACGCCTCTGAAATACCTGGCGCTACAATCGACAGGCTCGCCTGCTCCACCAGAGCCAAACTGCGGAAGGAATTCATAATGCCCCACACCGTACCAAACAAACCGATATAAGGACTGGTAGAGCCCACGGTCGCAAGAAACGCCAGATGCGTTTCAAGACGCTCCTCTTCTCTGGCCATTGCCACTCGCATTGCCCGCTGGACGTTTTGCATGACGCGATCGGGGTCAGGATTATCTTGCTTGCGGAGTCGCGTGAATTCTTTAAAGCCAGCAACAAATATCTGCTCCATGCCGACCGGAGTATGATTCACGGTATCAATTTCCGTGTACATTTTACGCAAGTCCTTGCCAGACCAGAACTCACTTTCAAAGGCCTCAGAGTCTCTGCGAATACCGGACAGAGCAAAGCCGCGCTGAAAAATCATGAACCATGAGGTTAGGGATGCGAGCATCAACAAAGCCATGACGCCCTGCACCAGCAAGCTGGCATTCAGGATCAGTTCGAGAATCGAAAGCTGTTCGTTCAAAAGTTACTTCCCTTATGTTGTTGGGCGACCATTCTTATCAAGCCAATCAGTCAAACTATGTTTGCTTACCCGCTGGCAGTGGCAAGCCAAAATGTAAATAGGCATTCTTGGTTGCTACCCGACCTCTTGGCGTACGCATCATAAATCCTTGCTGTATCAAGAACGGCTCATAGACATCCTCAATGGTATCTCGTTCCTCACCAATCGCTGCGGCAAGGCTTTCGATTCCTACCGGCCCCCCATCAAACTTTTCGATCATGGCCATAAGCAGACGACGGTCCATATGATCAAAGCCGTTTGCATCGACCTTAATCATGTTCAAAGCCAGGTCAGCAATTTCACGATTGATAAACCCTTCGGCTTTAACCTGGGCGTAGTCCCTGACCCTGCGTAACAATCGATTTGCTATGCGTGGCGTACCTCGCGCGCGTTTAGCAATTTCGGCCGCGCCCTCTAAATCTGTTTCTACTTTTAATAGACCAGCAGAACGCATAATAATTCGAGTGAGATCGTCCGTCGCATAAAACTCCAAACGCTGCACAATGCCAAATCGATCTCTAAAAGGTGAAGTCAGGAGACCAGTTCGTGTCGTAGCGCCGACAAGGGTAAAAGGTGGCAAGTCCAGCTTAATCATGCGCGCAGCCGGGCCCTCCCCGATCGTGATGTCGATTTGATAGTCTTCCATGGCCGGATAAAGCACTTCTTCGATGGTCGGAGTGAGGCGATGAATTTCGTCGATAAACAACACATCACCCGCTTCTAGATTTGTGAGCGCAGCAACCAGATCGCCCTTTTTTTCAATAACTGGCCCGGATGTGCTCTTAACACTCACGCCCATCTCGTTGGCAATAATATTCGCCAGTGTGGTTTTACCTAATCCCGGCGGGCCAAAAATCAGAGTGTGATCAAGAGATTCACCACGACCTCTCGCCGCCTCGATAAATATCTGCATTTGGTCGCGAACGGGATCTTGGCCGCGGTACTCAGCGAAAGAAGTCGGACGAATCGCCCAGTCTTGGGAGCTTTCAGTGCTGTCTGTTTCAGGTGTAACCAGACGATCAGATTCAATCATGGTGCGGATATGTCGAGAAAAAAAGAGTTTGCCACAAATCGTTCAGGCACGCAGTCAGGAAAGATTCTTCAGCGCCTGTTTGATGAGATTTTCGACGGAATCAGAAGTGTCTTCGATCGCGCCAAGCGCCCGACTGGCTTCTTGCGGCTTAAAACCCAGATTGATGAGCGCCGTTTCTGCGTCAGCAAGATTATCGGCGGGTTTTATCGCGAATGGCTTTTTAGAGCCGGCCTCGAGTGCCGGTAATCGGTCTTGCATTTCAATGATGAGTCTTTCCGCCGTCTTCTTACCGACACCGGGAAGGGCAACCAATGCCTTCACATCTTTACTCCGTACGGCATTGGCAAAGGTATCGGCATCGATACCCGAAAGAATGGTAATCGCAAGTTTCGGTCCAACGCCATTGACCTTGATCAAATTTCGGAACAGCGTTCGCTCGTCCAGCGTACCAAAACCGAACAGTAGCTGGGCGTCTTCCCTGACCACCAAATGGGTGTGCAGTACAACCGTCGTTTCAAGATCACCGAGGCCATAAAATGTGGTCAGCGGGATATCGATTTCATAGCCGACCCCACCCACGTCAATCAACAGTTCCGTGGCTGTTTTAGCAATCAAAGTCCCCCTAATTCGCCCTATCATCGGTCGACATGCACCAGTCGACCGCGACGGAATTGATTAGCACCGCCCATCTTCGACATATTGCTTTGGGTATTGATATGACAAATGGCAATCGCCAGCGCGTCCGCTGCGTCTGCCTGCGGCTTGCCTTTGAGTTGGAGTAGTGTCTGCACCATATGTTGAACCTGGGGTTTGCTGGCCGACCCGGTGCCGACAACCGCCTGTTTGACCTTGCGAGCCTCGTATTCAAATACCGGCACGGACTTAATAATGCTCGCGACAATAGCAACGCCACGGGCATGACCTAACTTGAGAGCAGACTCCGCACTGCGGGACATGAAAATTTTCTCAATCGCCGTTTCGTCGGGCGCGTAGGTCTCGATCAATTCTGTGACACCGGCAAATATTTCTCCCAGCTTATTAGGTAGCTCGAAATCCACGTTGGTCCGGATACAGCCGCTGGCGATATAGCGCTGCTTTTGCCCCGTCGTTTCAATCACCCCATACCCCGTTACACGAGAGCCTGGATCAATCCCGAGAATGATTGCCATAAATCAACTGGCCTGAATATGTTAATGGGTCAGTTTACCACAGCCCAAGTTCTTTCTGGTTAGTCCAACTCCATGTCATCAGGAAAGTCTGCATTCGTGTAAACATTGGTAACATCGTCAAGGTCTTCCAAGGCATCCAGCAAACGCATCACCTTTTCGCCGGTATCCTTATCCAAAGGTGAATAGGTGGTCGGAATCATTGCGACCTCCGAGTTCGCCGGCTCAAAGCCCGCTTCAATCAGCGCATCTTTTACCGTATGAAAGTCCTCTGGCGTTGTCATCACGTCGACTGAACCGTCATCGGCACTATCAACATCATCAGCACCCGCCTCGATCGCAATCTCCATAATGGCATCTTCGTCGGCGCCTGGCTCGAAGTTGAGCTGCCCTTTCTTCTCAAACAGGTAGGCCACAGAGCCATCGGTACCAAGATTGCCGCCGGCCCGAGCGAAAGCATGTCGCACTTCTGCAACGATACGATTCTTATTATCCGTCATCGTTTCGACCAGCAAGGCAACGCCACCGGGACCATAACCTTCATAGGTCCCCTCGGAAAGCTCACTGCCATCTTCACCGCCAGCACCACGACTGATGGCACGCTCCATCGTATCTTTTGGCATCTGCGAGGCTTTTGCTTTATCCACGATCGTTCGCAGTGAGGGGTTATCTTCAACCGCACCACCACCATCGCGCGCCGCGATGGTTAACTCACGAATAATCTTGGTGAAGACTTTCGCCCGCTTGGCATCCTGACCCGCCTTGCGATGTTTAATATTGCTCCATTTGCTGTGGCCAGCCATGTCTTAGCTCTCCTGATCCTTCTTGACAGGTTTATTCACGGCAATACTCAATTCTCGTAATTGCGATGCATCAACTTCACTCGGCGCAGAGGTGAGCAGGCAAGCCGCTGTCTGGGTCTTTGGAAAAGCGATGACATCCCGGATGGATTGAGATTGGGTCAGTGACATCACAATACGATCCATACCGAATGCTATGCCACCGTGAGGTGGCGCGCCATACTTTAGGGCATCAAGGAGAAAACCAAATTTAGTCTGGGCTTCATTCTCGGAAAGATTGAGTACTTCAAATATTTTTTGTTGCATATCAGATTGGCAAACTCGAATAGAGCCACCACCCAATTCACTCCCGTTGAGCACCATATCGTAAGCTCTCGATAACGTTGCGGAAGGATCGTTGAGCATCTCATCCAGGTCACCAATCGGCTGGGTAAATGGGTGGTGCGTTGCGCTCCAGCCATCCTTGTCATTGCCATCAAACATTGGAAAATCTGTGACCCATAATGGCGCCCAGGGACGCTCGTACAAGTCTAGATCTTCGGCCAACTTGCATCGCAGAGCACCCATGGAGTCGTTCACCACGCCGGCCTTATCTGCACCAAAGAAGATAATGTCATTATTTTCGGCACCCACACGCTTGAGAATCTGAGCAACGACATCGTCAGGCAGGAACTTCAAGATAGGCGATTGCAGACCTTCTGGGCCTGCTTCAATGTCATTGACACGAATATAAGCAAGACCACGGGCACCATAAATACCGACGAACTTGGTGTAGGAGTCGATCATCTTCCGAGTCAACCGGTCACCCGAAGGCAATCGCAGCGCAACCACTCTTGAACCGGGATCGTTCGCCGGCGCACTGAACACTTTAAACTCAACGTCCTTCATCACGTCGCCTAAATCGACCAGCGGCAGCCCAAAACGAAGGTCAGGTCGGTCACTACCATAGGTCGACATCGCCTCGGCATAGGGCATCACAGGAAATTCACCTAGATCGACGTCGATCAATTCTGCAAAAAGCTTGCAGATCATCTCTTCGCCTAGATCCATAATCGCCTGCTCTTCTAGAAATGCGACTTCAATATCAATTTGAGTAAACTCTGGCTGACGATCTGCTCGCAAATCTTCATCTCGAAAACAGCGCGCAATCTGATAATAACGATCAAAGCCACTCATCATCAGCAACTGTTTAAACAGCTGGGGTGACTGGGGCAAAGCGAAAAACTCACCTGGATGGGTTCGACTCGGGACCAAATAGTCACGTGCGCCCTCTGGCGTTGCCTTGGTGAGAATCGGCGTTTCAAGATCAACGAAGTCACGTTCTTCTAGAAAACGACGAACAAAATGCGTTGCCTTTGAACGAAGCCGCAGCTTTTCTTGCATCTCGGGTCGACGCAAATCCATATATCGGAAACGCAATCGGACGTCTTCACCGGCGTCAGAGTGCTCGTCCAGTTGGAAGGGCGGCGTTTCTGAAGTATTTAGGATGACCACTTCTTTGCCGAGCACTTCTATCTCACCCGTTGGCATTTTAGCATTGATTGCCGCGTCATCACGTGCACGAACTCGCCCGGTTATCTTCAATACAAATTCATTACGAACCTGGTCTGCCAACGCAAATGCAGCTTCGGTATCTGGATCGAAAACCACCTGCACAACACCCACATGGTCCCGGACATCCAAAAAGATAACGCCACCGTGATCACGACGTCGATGAACCCAACCGCACAAGGTAACATCGCTGCCGATGTCGGATTGTCTGAGTTGGCCACAATAGTGGCTACGCATGGATAGTCTCCCTTAACTTGTGTAAAAACCTTCGATAAATAATTGTAGTGGCTCGCTGCATACAGCTAGTCGCTAGATTTTGGTGTGGTTTTCCCACTGCTTTCTTTTTTACTGCTACTACTACTCTCTGAACCGCCGCCAGAACTACTGCTAGAGCTACTACTAGAACCACTACTAGAATCACTACTAGAACTTCCACCGCTGTCTGAGGCACTTTTACTACCCGAACTACCTTCGCTCGACTTTGCGCTGCTATCGGTGCTGTGCAGCGCATTCTTCTTAGACCCGGTTTTAAAGTCAGTTTCATACCAGCCACCACCTTTAAGGCGAAATGCAGCTGCTGACACTAACTTCTTTAGGGCCGCCGCCTTGCATTCAGGGCAGTCCTTGAGTGGCTCATCCGCCATCTTCTGGATTTTTTCCAGCCTGTGGCCACAAGATTCACATTCGTACTCGTATATCGGCATTATTCGAAAAACTCCTCAGGAAAAGGCCTGGTTTTGCCGCTTGAATTGCGGCGCAGCATTATACCCCAATCCACCAAAATGGCGAGATGAGCTGTGACTGCTAAGCTTTTATCGTACTTACGGACAAGTTACAGACAACCTAAACAGGTCATTAGCAGTCGATGGACAGCCAACAACACGCAGAACAGCTACTAGAACAACACAATATCGAGCTCAATGAAGACCTAGGCTTTCTGCTTGGCGTTGCAGTTAACCTCGAGCAGCGCTCAAATAAGTGGCTCAACCGCACGCCTAGAAGCCTCAAACTGGCGCTCACAATGAATCGCCTGGCAGGCTACAGCGTAGACAATGAGCAGCTCGCAGCGGCAGTCTTGGCCCATGACATTGGCATGGGGTTCTTACCCTACAACGTTCTTAATAAGTCAGGTCCACTAACAGCAAAAGAACGCAAGACAATGCAAGCACATATTAAAAGCGCTGCCGACCTAATTCATCGCATGCAGAGCTGGGATCAAGCCAGGGACATGATCCTATCCCACCACGAGCGAGTCGATGGGAGTGGTTATCCAAATAAGCGTGCCGCTGATGAAATTTGTAACGGCGCTAAAATTCTCTCCATCGTAGATGCGTTTACTGCACAGGGCAGCACTAATGTAATGCATGGCGTAATGGAAATACATCGACACAGTGGGACCCATTTTTCGAACGTTTGGGTGCAGCACTTTGATACCGCGGTGAAGTCTGAATATCAAAGTACTAAAATTAATTGAAGCGGCCTTTTGCGTATTTATGCCTCTTTTTCAGCTTTTTACTGGGTTTTCTCTTGCCAGAAAAATGCGATTCACGTATAAAAGGCCCCACTGAAGATCAGGTGCAAAAAGCCTTTTTTATCGGCAAAAACGCTCGATTCTTTTACCACTAAACTACTCAACTCAAGATACTTAAAGGACACACGAATGGCTGCGAAAAAGGCGATTGCAAAGAAACCTGCCGTAAAAAAGGCGGCTCCTAAGAAGCTAACTGCGATCAAAGACAAGTACACCAAGAGCGCTATCCTTGCTGAACTTGCGGACAACACCGAACTGACCAAGAAGCAAGTATCAAGTGTACTCGACGAGTTGAGCACTTTGATCGAGCGTCACGTCAAAAAAGGTAGCGCCGGTGAGTTCACTCTCCCAGGTCTGCTGAAAATCAAAACTGTTAAGAAGCCAGCTCGCAAAGCTCGCAAAGGTGTACCTAATCCTTTCCGCCCAGGCGAAGTTATGGATATTGCTGCCAAGCCAGCCAGCACCAAAGTAAAAGTTCTGCCATTGAAAGGTCTGAAAGAATTTGTTTAATTTATTAAGCTGAATGGCTTAATTGATTAGATAAACTTAAAAAGGCCGCGTTTGCGGCCTTTTTTTTCGCCTTTTTCTGCAAAAAATTTACAGATACCGCAAAAACTTTTGCATTGAACTACTGCGCCAGCGTTGACGTGTTAGCTTCGCTATTGAAAGCTTTTTGAGCGAAGCCCAATTCAAGACTGTACAATCAAATCTGTTTACACTTTATTCGAAACCAAGCCATGAAAGCATCTCAATATACCATCGCCACTCTTAAAGAAACTCCAGCGGACGCGGATATCGTCAGCCATCAATTGCTGATTCGTGCGGGATTTATCCGCAAACTTGCTTCAGGCATTTACAGCTGGTTACCCATGGGTCTGCGCGTTTTACAAAAAGTAGAGCACATCATTCGCGAAGAAATGAACGCATCCGGCGCCCAGGAAGTAATGATGCCGGTGGTTCAACCTGCAGAACTCTGGCGGGAGTCGGGTCGCTGGGGCAAATACGATGATGGCTTACTGCTAAAATTTAAGGATCGGCACGATCGGGACTTCTGCTTTGGTCCCACCCACGAAGAGGTGATTACTGAGATCGCTCGCAATGAATTGAAAAGTTATAAACAACTGCCGGTGAACTACTATCAGATCCAAACCAAGTTTCGAGACGAAACGAGACCTCGCTTCGGACTTATGCGTGCACGGGAATTCATCATGAAAGATGCCTACTCCTTTCATCTGACACCTGAGAGCCTCAACGAAACTTATGAACTCATGTACGATACCTACGCTCGCATTCTGCAACGCATGTCTCTCGACTTTCGAGCGGTGATCGCGGATTCAGGAGCGATCGGTGGCGATGTCACACAAGAGTTTCAAGTGTTGGCTGATTCCGGGGAAGACAAGATCGCCTTCAGCACGGAAAGCGACTATGCAGCGAACGTTGAAATGGCTGAAGCGGTAGCACCGGCTATGTCAGACGAAGCGCACATTGATGTAGCCGAAGTGCACACGCCAAACTGCAGGACGATTGAAGCAGTGGCCGAATTCCTCCAGCTCGCAGAAACCTCAACCGTCAAAACGCTGATTGTAGTAGGCGAAACTGAACCTCTCGTGGCATTGGTGCTACGCGGTGACCACCAACTCAATACGGTTAAAGCCGAAAAGATCAAAGGAGTAGCTTTACCGCTTACATTTGCCGATGAAGCTGACATCAAAGCGAAAATCGGTTGTAGCCCAGGTTCTATTGGCCCAGTGGCACTCGGAATACCCGTATTCGTTGATCGAAGTGCAGCGGCGATGGTGAATTTTGTCTGCGGAGCAAATCGTGACGACTATCATCTGATCGGCGCCAACTGGAACCGCGATGCTGCCGCGAACGAAGTAGCAGATCTTCGCGAGGTTTGCGAAGGCGACCCTAGCCCGGATGGTAAAGGCGTCATCAAGTTCAAACGAGGTATCGAAGTTGCTCAGGTTTTCCAACTTGGTGACACCTACACAAAAGCCATGAATGCCTCCGTGTTAGATGAAAACGGTAAAGCCCAGGTGATGTATATGGGCTGCTACGGCATTGGTGTCACTCGGCTTGTCGCCGCTGTAATTGAGCAGAATCACGATGACAAGGGTATGCTCTGGCCGACAATCATTGCGCCATTTCAGGTGATGGTGATTCCGATTAATGCGCACAAGTCTGAGGCCGTTGCGACTACCGCAGAGCGACTTTATAACGAGTTACAAGACGCTGGAATTGAAGTATTGCTAGATGATCGAGACGGCGTAAGGCCGGGCGCAAAATTCGCTGATGCTGAGTTAATCGGTATACCCCACCGCATCGTGGTGGGTGATCGCGGCCTTGATAATGGTGTAGTCGAGTACGCAAAGCGCAGCGGCGACGGCAGTGAAGATATTGCGGTTGACACAATCGTGACGCAACTCATCGATACAATTAAGCAAGAACTCGACACGTAGTTGATCGATGAAGTTGATCGATGAAGTTGATAGATGAAGTTGCTAAATTAAGGCGCGCAATAATTTTGATCCTTGATTTAGTCCTTTCATTTAGACCCACCAGAACATCACGATTGTCAGTATCGTCAGCAGTGCCAACGCACCATTAATGATGCGTTGGTACTGCTCCTGCCGCCACAGGCTTTGCAATGAAGCACCGGCATAAAGCCAGAGAACATTACACACCAATCCCAATGTGACAAAGCAAGCAGAGAATGCGAGAACTGCGGTTAGCATAGAACCATCCATACCAATCGAAATATTCAGCCCAGTCGTCGCCATCATCCATGCCTTTGGGTTGGAGAACTGAAAGAACAACGCTTGCAGTATAGACATTGGCTTGCCACTGGTTTCGAGCGTGCCATCACCTAATTGAAAGCCAATGATCTTCCAGGCGAGATAGATGAGGTAACAGGTGCCAAACAATTTCAGGCCAAAGAGTGCCTGGGGAAACACCTCCAATAGTTGCCCAAGACCAAGCCCACACAACACAGCCAGAAGATGAACACCACACTGAATGCCCACCATATGAGGAATCGACGCTCTTACGCCAAACTTGATACCGGACGTTGCCAGTAGAAAATTATTAGGACCCGGTGTGATGGTACTCACCAGCACAAAAGCCAGCAAGGGCAGAAGATGTTCCATTAAGTGAAGCTCTTAGTGCTAAGAATTTGCAAGGGCAAAGGTTAGGGCAGAAGCTAGTGGGTCGAGGCTAAGGCACATAGGCTAATAAAAAGAATGCTGACCTAGCCATCAGCCTCGAGAGCAGCAAGTAAAGAGTTGCCAGTCTGAGGGCCGACCAGCGTCGCAACGAGCTTGCCGCCTGCCGCAAATACATAGGTCGTCGGCAACACTCGCGGAATCGTCACACCCAAATTTTCCGAGGGCTCACCCGCTAAAACAGGGAATTCGATTTTCATCTTCCTGACCTGCTTCAGTTGCTCATCAGGACCCGGCTGGTCGAAGTTAACCCCAATCACGTTGATTTCGTTAGCATGCTTTTCTGCCAACTCGTTCAGTTCAGGAATCTCCTTGATACAAGGTGCGCACCAGGTCGCCCAATAATTCACAATCAGCGGTTTGCTTTGCAGTTCGGCTAAGCTAATGCCATTACCCTCAACATCGACAAACTCTGGCTGAAGTTCTAACTGTAGTTCTAACTGTAGTTCTGGCTTGCTACAGCCCACCAACAAACTTACGCAAACCATCAATATCAAGCGCATTTAGTGACCTTCCTTAAAAAGAGATTCCAGATCACCTTTGAGTCCATTGGCGCTCTGTTCATGTAATTCAGCAAACTGGGTACACAGGGTTTTCTCCCAGGCACGCTCACCTTTGATTGCAGCAGGCAATTGCCAGCCGAGCGTTTCGTATAAGTCCCACACGCTAACTTCGTTGAGATCTTTCGCTAACATCATGCCACCTCGTTCCAGCGACCGGATCAGCCCCATTTCCATCAGCCGAGACTTTATGTCAGGCCACAGTTCCAGATGAATTCGCCGAGTGTGGTGGCTAATATCCTGATCCCGGAGCACATCTCCCTTCTGATGCGCTAGATAGAATAGTTCCAGAATGAGGATAACTTGAAACAACGGCGCTTCTAAGTCTTCTTCTGCCTCGAATCGATAGATACCTAGACTTTTCACAACTTCAGCACCGAACAGTACCAGCGTCCAGGAAACATAAAGCCAAATCAAAAACAACGGTACGGCGGCAAAGGTCCCATAGATCGCTTCAAAATCAGATTTGGCCATAATTTCTGTAAAGAGCGCTCTTGAAATTTCGAACACGACGGCGATAAAAAAACCACCGATGGCAGCATGAGGTAATCTGACATAGCAGTTTGGCACCACCAGATAAACGAGTGTGAAGAAGCAGCTGCTCAACAGCATTGGTACAAGCCGCAACCCAACCGTAGACTCAGACACATCACTGATAAAGGGTAAGGATTCAATGTAAGCGGTTGTAAATAAGCTTGCTAGGAGAAAAGGTAAACTGAGCGTCAGAACTGCCCAATACATCAGGAAACGTTGGGTTCCTTGTCGAGGCTCCTTCACTTGCCAGACATTGTTAAAGGTTCTCTCGACGGTAAACAACATCAAAAATGCAGTGAAGATCAGCAATATACCGCTGGGAATACTTAGATTTCGGGCTTGTTGAGCAAACGACAGTAAGTACTCCTGAACCGCACCGGCATTTTCTGGAACAATATTCGCGAAAATGAATTCTTCGAACTGTTTACCGAAACCTTGTGAGACTTCAAGGAGCTCGATCGCCGTATAAGCGATCGCCAGAAGAGGCACGATGGCAAATAGCGTTTGATAGGTCAGCGCTGCCGCAGTCGTCTGACAGTTATCTTCTGTATAGCTCTTTTGCAGGTAACGCACAAAATCCCAGAATTTCTTCAGCCTGCCGTCTAAAATGGTTCCCATGCCGATTACCTATTTGGTTCCCATGTCATGGGAACCGCCATATGATTGCACGATATATTGCATCATGCTTATAAATTAAGGCCAAAAAACTAGGGCTTAGAAACCGAGACCTTTAAATCCGGGACCTACAAAACTAACGCTTATACAATTTGGCCTATCCTACGTTCCATCAAGAGGTCAACGATGACGGACATAACAATCTACCACAATCCGCGCTGCTCTAAATCCCAGCAGACACTCAATCTTCTGCAAGAAAAAGGTTTTGCGCCGACAATCGTGCTTTATCTAGAGACGCCACCGGATAGAGACACGCTAAGAAACATTGCCCGACAACTGGCTGTTTCACCTATCGATTTTATTCGCAAGGGGGAAACTGCCTTTCAGGCTGAAATGATCGGTTGGTCAGAAGACAAACTACTGGCGAAAATGGTGGCAAACCCCATTTTGATTGAAAGGCCCATTGTTGTCGCTGGAGATAAAGCGCGCATTGGCAGACCACCGGAATCTGTTTTGGATATTTTGTGAGAAGTATTCAAGTAAGGCGTTAAGTAGAAATCAGGATCGAGAGAGGATGTCTATGTTCTGGTTCTGGTTCTGGTTCTGGTTCTGGTTCTGGTTCTGGTTCTGGTTTGGTCTCTAACCAAACCTGAGAATTTTCAAACTAATGAACGATCTTTTCACGGTATTGATCGTCGTCACCGGAGTGCTCGGGTTCAAAATCAGACATAGATTCTTCGTCGTCGTCTTCGTAACCCAACTCATCGGTACTGCGCACTTCATAACGGCGAGTCATCACTTCACCATTTAACACATCGGGCAGTGACTTCAGAAAATCTTCCATATGATCGGTTTGAAAGTGCCCCTGCAAGGCTTCGACGTTTTCCCATTCCTGAAACAACAAGAAAATATTGGGATCAGAGATGCCGGCATAAAATTCGTAGCTTGCACAGCCATGCTCATCACGGCTGGCGACAGACATCTGGCGCATCAACTCGAGCGCTTCTTCGCGCAATTCGGGTTTTATCGGGAATGTTCCGTGGACAATAATCATTTGAGCTTCAAAACTTAGCGATTTATCTAAGTATACAGGTAATCCCCAATTTCGACATGACCAATCATCTATCTGCCCTCTCGGTGCACCGCAAACGGAGACCAGGCTTGGGCTACAGGCATCACCTCTAATTGGTTCACATTGATGTGAGGCGGCAGTGCTGTAGTCCAATAGACGATTTCTGCGATATCCTCGGCGCAAAGCGGCTTCATACCGGCATAAACCTGACTGGCCTTCTCCTCGTCGCCGTCAAATCGGACCACGGAAAATTCTGTTTCACACATACCGGGCTCGATATTCGTCACTCGTATATTTTTGCCTAACAAGTCTGAGCGCAAATTACGCGTAAACTGCTGCACAAAGGCTTTGGTGCCACCGTAGACGTTACCACCCGGATACGGCCAACTCGCCGCAACAGAACCCATATTAACCACGTGGCCACTGCCCTTTGCCGTCATAAGTGGCAGTACGGCACGACATAAATACATCAATCCCTTGATGTTGGTATCGACCATCGTATCCCATTGATCAAGATCGGCTGTATCGGCCCCACCTATTCCAAGGGCCAGACCAGCGTTATTCAGCAAAACATCGACGCCTTTATATGCATCGGGTAGATTGTTGATCGCAGCGTCCACGGCATCACGGTCTTGAACATCCAATTGAACCGGCAAAACCTCAGGACCAAGTTCTGAGGCAAGCGATTGTAGTTTTTCCAATCTTCGCCCACACAACACGACCTTGTGCCCCTCAGCACTGAATTTTCTTGCTGCGGCCTCGCCAAACCCTGATGTTGCACCAGTGATAAGTACGGTTTTCATATTTTCTCCTTAGCGACTCTGCCGATACCTGCCGAAACCAATGCAGCTTTGATTTCATCCAGGATCAACGGGTCATCGATTGTCGCCGGTGGATCGAATGGGCGCTGATCAGCGATCGCACGCATTACCTTGCGTAGGATTTTCCCAGAACGCGTTTTAGGCAGGCGTTCGACCACGACAGTTTGTTTAAAGTTGGCAAACGCACCAATGTCTTTTCTAACCAAGGCAACGAGGTCTGCCTGCAACGATTCTGCTGCCTGGTTGGCCCCATGCTTAACGATGAGAAGACCAACGGGCACCTGACCTTTGTCCACATCCTCAATGCCGATAACGGCACACTCGGCGATGGCCGGATGGGAGGCAACCACTTCTTCCATTTCTCCAGTGGACAGCCGATGACCCGCGACATTAATGACATCGTCGGTGCGGCCCATGATGAACAAATAGCCATCATCATCAAAGTAACCACCATCTCCAGTGTGATAATAGCCGGGGTGCTGGGACAGATAGGCTGCTGTATATCGTTCATGATCACCCCAAACGGTAGGCAAACAGCCAGGCGGCAGCGGCAATCGAATCACAACGTCGCCTTCCTCTCCCTTGCCTAACACTTCTCCCTCGGGTGAAAGAATTTCAATCTGGAAGCCTGGGACAGGAAAAGTTGCCGACCCTGCTTTCGTCTCAAACACCTCAAGACCCATTGGATCAGTTGCAACTGGCCAGCCTGTTTCGGTTTGCCACCAGTGATCAATCACAGGGACTTTCAACGTTTCCTGGAGCCAATGATAGGTGGGTGGATCGGTCCGCTCACCCGCAACGAAAAGCGACTTTAATGATGAGATATCGTATTGTTCTAGCAGTTTACTGTCTGGGTCTTCCTTACGAATTGCTCGAAATGCCGTTGGCGCAGTAAAAAAAACCTGGACTGAATAATCCTGGATAATTCTCCAGAAGGTACCAGAGTCCGGCGTACGAATCGGTTTCCCCTCAAATAGTATTGTCGTACAACCAGTAATTAAAGGGGCGTAAACTATGTAAGAATGACCGACGACCCAACCCACATCCGACGCTGCCCAGAACACATCACCTGGACCAACATCGTAGACGGCTTGCATGGAATATCTCATCGCCACTGCATGACCGCCGTTGTCTCGCACCACACCCTTTGGCTTTCCGGTCGTGCCAGAAGTATAGAGAATATACAGTGGATCATTCGATTTGACCGGCACACAATCAGCAGGCGAAGCTTTCACCAACAACTCTGCCCAGTCTCGGTAGTGGCGGTCCAATACCTCCACGTGCTGTTTCCGCTGAAACAACACCACGTCGGATACCTTGTGACTCGCCAAATTTTGAGCTTCATCCAATAGAGGCTTGTAAGGAATAATATTGGAAAATTCAATTCCACAACTCGCTGACACAATTATTTTTGGCAAGGCATCGTCTATCCTTGTTGCCAACTCCTTAGGCGCGAAACCACCAAATACAACAGAATGCACCGCCCCTAATCGTGCGCACGCTAACATCGCGATAGCGGCTTCCGGGATCATCGGTAAGTAGATGATGACCCGGTCACCTTTGCCAACCCCCAACTCTCGCAAGACACCGGCAAACAAAGCGACACGCTCTGTCAGTTCCCGATAGGTGAACTTCTGCACGTCTTCAGCGACAGGCGAATCGTAAATCAATGCAAGCTGATCACCTCGACCATTTTTGACATGATAGTCGAGCGCTAGATAGGCCGTATTTAATTCACCGTCCGGGTACCATTGAGTCGCCCCTTGTGCTGTTTCTGCGAGGATGGTTTGGGGCGCTTTTGACCACTCGATTAGATTCGCTTGCTCGCGCCAGAACACTTCTGGGTCTCGTTTTGCGCGCTCAAATTCAGCCTGGTAGCTCATGATTCATTTATTCCAATATTTTTTAATGGGCAAAACTAATATGTGTAACTGATGTCCGTAGCTGATGTGTACAAAAGAAAACTGACCATACCATCAAATTGGATGGGCGAAAAAAACTTAAATAGAACCCAAAAAAAAGGGGACTTTTCAGTCCCCTTTTTTAAATCGCTGCTTCGAACTAGCGACGTTTTTTGCGCTTCCGTTTCATCGCTTCCAACTGAGCCTTGGATGGACAAGCTTTAAGAAGTTGTTTGTAGGTTGCTGCACGTTTCGAAATCTTTTTATGGTCGATATAAAAGTCGACTGCTTTCTCCCAAGCACCCTTCAAACCGTGAAGATTGATCGAGACAGTCGTATTAACGATCTTACCAACCTTGGCCGACATGATGCCGATTTGAAATACGGGTGTTCGAGTTCCACTCTTCTCAGTTTTCATTCGGAACAAGATGCCACGAACCTTGCCTTCCTTATCGAAAAGCGCAGTTTTAGCTGCTTCGGCTTTTGCTTTAGCTTGTTGCTTCGCAAGCACTGCATCGCGATCTTCAGCCTGAGTTTTGACTGCTGCGCGTGCTGCGCCGCGCAGACGCTTACCATTTTCTTTTAGCGAAAAGTATTCCTGGTAAGTTTTACCGGCGATTTGACGCCTGACTCTAAACCCGTGGAACCGGGTAGTATCAAGTAATTCTACGCTCATGAGGTTTACCTATGATCTGGGTTTGTTAAATGATGGTTTGTTACGCACTGGTTTTGCCACAAAAATAGCTCAACTAAATAGCTCTACTACACACTGACTCTAGTAGAAACAGTTCTAGTAAAAACGGCTCTGGTACAAACGGTTACGAATAGGTTGTCTCCTGCCTATCCAAAATCTAACCACGCCATCTGTATCGGCTGCTGGCACAATCAGGTCGTCAGGCCCAAGCCGATTTAAGAATGGCGCATTCTACAACAAACTCAACCAAAATGAATGGGAGTCCCGCAAAATTAATTCGCTTTTGCATTGTAAGTCATGCCGAATTTCTTCAACTTTTAGCCAAAAGCTACTGATTTTACGGGGTTTTTCACTCCCCTCAGCCAATTTGGTTAATTTCCAGAAAGCGCCACTGCACCGCTTTCGACCATCGAGCTAATCTCAGAATCAGAATATCCAGCATCTTTCAAGACAGCCGCTGTGTCTTCACCAGGGAACCGCGAACCATGAGTAACAGCAGGGCTCGTGCGCGAGAACCGCGGCGCAGGTGATGGCTGCAGCACCCCGTCAAGCTCAGTAAACGTGCCCCGAGCCTTGTTATGCGGGTGTTCAGCAGCCTCAGTCATTGACAGTACGGGCGCAAAGCAAACATCTGAGCCTTCCATAATTTCGCACCATTCGTCGCGAGTTTTTGTTTTGAAGACAATCGTGAGCTTTTCTTTGTATTCAGACCAACGGTCACGATCCATCTGAGCAGAATACTCCTCGGGATCTAGGCCGGCTTTTTCGATCAACAATGCATAAAACTGGGGTTCAATAGAACCAATGGAGATATATTCACCATCGCTGGTTTCATACGCATCATAAAAGTGCGCGCCCGTATCCAACAAATTCGTGCCTCGCTCAGGGCTCATCGCCCCCACAGCAGCCATGGAATAAAACATAGACATCAAAATCGCAGCACCATCAACCATCGCAGTATCGACTACCTGCCCCTTACCCGACCGTTGTGCCTCCAACATCGCGCTCACAAGTCCCAATGCTAGAACCATACCGCCACCACCGAAATCTCCAACCAGATTGAGAGGTGGTACGGGCTTCTCGCCTTTGCGACCAATCGCACTTAAAGCGCCAGATAAGGCGATGTAGTTAATATCGTGTCCGGCAGCCTGAGCCATAGGCCCCTCTTGGCCCCAGCCTGTCATGCGGCCGTAAACAAGCTTTGGGTTCCGGGCCATACATTCGTCGGGCCCTAAACCTAATCGCTCTGTCACTCCAGGCCGAAAACCTTCGAATAGGGCATCTGCTGATTCGCACAGCTTTAAGACCACTTCTTTGCCCTCTGGACTCTTCAAATCCACAGCAATCGACTTACGACCCCGAGTCAGGACATCCTTTGGCCGGTTTCGTCCGCCTCCGGCCCGCTCAACGCGAATCACTTCTGCGCCAAGATCCGATAGCAGCATGCCGCAAAAGGGTCCCGGGCCTATGCCCGCAAGTTCTATGATTTTAATGCCAGCAAGTGGTCCCAAGAGATCCCCCTAATTATCTAAAGTTAAGAATACCGATTTAGTCACATCCACCATAAAGGGGCAACAGAACCACAACATTCCTGCGAATCCTGAATCCTTTGCTAGACTTCTAAGAAGAGCCCATTCAAAGGGCGATTAGGGACGTCACGGAAGAAAGGAACCTACCTTGTCCAAGCCAGAAGCTTTATACAAATACATGCCTGTCGATACCGCACGACAAATATTGACTGATCGCACTCTGCGCTGGTGTTCACCGGAACTACTCGGAGACCCCTGGTTCATAGGCCACAGCACACAATTGGGCTTTGACCACTTGATGGTCAACAAAGCGATGCTAAACACAGCGGTTTCCATGCTGTTCACTCGGGACATCCCCGCTGGGAACAAGGATCACCCGCTCTATAAAGCCATTTGTCGATGGCGTGCAGAGGATCGCTTCAAAGATGAAGCTGAGGCCTGGGCGGCGCTTTCGGAGCTGCTCGCACCCACTCCTGAAACTTTGCAACAGAAGCTCGCGAAGATCGTATCGGAATGGCAGGAGCTGGTCGCAAACTCCAGAGTCATCTGCTTTTCGGACACGCCAAAAGAGATGCAATCTTGGATGCAGTATGCCGACAAGTTCGAGGGCCTTGTGATGCGCTTTGAGGCCACAGGCACCATCGCGGAACCAAAACCTGTTGAGTACTCGATTCAGCGGCAGCACCTGACAACCGTACGTGAACAAGTGAACGACCTTGTCGGTATTCAGCGAGCAATGGTCGAAGACAAATTTGAATCAAAGCTACTTAGTAAAGCCAAGCACCTGTCCCATGAGCGAGAATGGCGTTGTATCAGGTTAATGGACGAACAAGATCTAGACTGCGGCGAAGACGTTCAAGACTGGTATATGGATGAAGCAATCCCAACCGATTCTCTAAAGGCGATTTATCTCGGCTTTAAGATGCCAGCCGCACTCGTCAGTGAGATATCACAGTTGGTCAAAACCGGTTACCCAGGAACCACTATTTACACGTCTTCCCCTGTCGATGAACAGTTCAATTTAGAATTTCAAAAGTTCATCTGCGACAGAGAGGCTTGACCTGGGTTGAAATCGCCTACCAGCTCGCTATCATGCAGCACACTCGCATGAGCCGACCGTTCCATGACCGACACACGACTGCCCCACATTGAGCTTGAACCACCGGTGCCTGCCACTGCCACTGTCATCTGGCTACATGGCCTAGGTGCCGACGGGCATGACTTCGAACCCCTGGTCCCGGAACTTCATTTACCGAACGATCACAGTATTCGTTTCATTTTCCCCCATGCTCCGATGCGTCCCGTAAGCGTCAATAATGGTGATGAAATGCGCGCCTGGTACGATTTCGTCCCCCATTCTGAACATTCAGGGAGCGATGATATCGCGGTATCTGGCCGACAGATCGTTGAATTTATCGAATACGAGATCGGTCGCGGCATTCCTGCTCATCGCATTCTGCTCGCGGGCTTCTCCCAAGGCGGCGTTATCGCCTTGCACGCAGCACTCAGATTCGACCAGCGGCTTTGTGGTGTATTAGCGTTATCAACCTACTTACACGATTTCTCTGCGACTGAAGCCGAACGCACCGATGCCAATCTCGCAATCCCGATCATGATGGCCCACGGCACCCAAGATCCAATGATCCCCATCATGCGCGCAGCGACTTCCAGAGAAAACCTGATCAGACTAGGCTATGACGTACGTTGGTACGACTACCCAATGGGACACCAGGTCTGCCTCGAAGAAATAGAAGAAGTCGCACGCTTTTTTGCTGAAGTATTTTAAGCGTGACCCAGGTGTTAAAAGCCTGCACACCTGAGCAGTGGTTGGCCGCCGTGTTGCAGGACTTCGATGAGTTTCTCAATGACCATGCAGCCAATGAGCGGAAAGCCTCAGCTATGGCCATGAGCATGGTCGCGCACTACCCCGACAAACCTAAACTGCTCGCCGAGATGTTAGATCTTGCACTTGAAGAATTGGGCCATTATCGGCAAGTCATGAAACTCATGCTGGCGCGCGGGATTACGCCGTCACCCGATGAGAAAGACCCATACGTCAATCAGCTGATCAAACGGATTCGAAAGGGTTCCGGCGTGTACTTTTTAGACCGCCTATTAAGCGGGGCGGTAATTGAAGCGCGGGGCGCTGAGCGGTTTAAGTTGATCGCCGATGCTCATAAGGATAAATCCATGCGCCGCTTTTACGAAAGTCTGGCACGCTCTGAAGCCGGCCATCACGAGATGTTTCTGAATTTGGCCAGCGTCTATTTTGAGACGGAAGTCGTCAATGCACGTTGGCAGGAGTGGTTAACCATCGAAGCCGAGGTTATGTTGGATCTTCCTATCCGCGCCCGCCTACATTAATCGCTGTGGCGACCCTCGACAAATATCTCGCGCAATACGCGGAACCTGAATCTCAAACCATTAGCAGCCTAGATATCACTGCCCAATTTGTTTTGGTCGTACCCGCGTTTCAAGAAAGTCTAGAGCAGCTGGAAAAGGTCTGGGTGGAACTCAGCGATGTGATCATCATACTGGTCGTGAACAGCTGCGATCCGCAAGAACCCATCACCCAAAGGTTGCTCGAAGACATCGCGCATCATTGGCGACTCATTGACTCAACTGGCGTTTGCAGCTGGTACCAATCGAACCAACACACCATTCTCGTCGTTGATCGCTACCATCAGCCATTACCCCTTAAGCAGGGTGTTGGTAAGGCGCGTAAGAT
Source organism: Candidatus Azotimanducaceae bacterium (assembly GCA_051278195.1). GTDB lineage: Bacteria > Pseudomonadota > Gammaproteobacteria > Pseudomonadales > Azotimanducaceae > JAHRVQ01. The sequence goes on along the minus strand of JBNMQM010000008.1, from coordinate 62,234 downwards.
CGGTGCCGATATCGCCGCGCGTCTGATTCACAACGGTGCCATCAAGCTGCCATGGGTTTTTAGCACGGATGCAGATGCACGATTGCCGAAGGCGTACTTCACGGCCGCAATCACCGCAATCACCGCAATCAAGGGTTTGAGCTTTGGGTTATACCCTTTTCAACATGATGCTGACCAAAATGCCGCAGCGGCGCTGTATGAATTTTCTTTACTCTGGTATGCCTACGGCTTGAAATCAGCAGACTCTGAGTACGCTTATACTAGTGTCGGCAGCACCATTGCTTGTTCTGCGGAAGCATACGCACAGGTCCGTGGCTTTCCCAACCGGGAGGCTGGCGAGGATTTCTACTTGTTAAACAAACTGCGCAAAGTGGGCACTTACACATATATAGACACCACGGCCATTTGCCTGTCGAGCCGTATTTCTAATCGAGTGCCCTTTGGCACCGGGCCTAGCATTCAGAAGATTCAAACTCTAGACGACCCCACAAAAGACTATGTTTTCTATCATCCAGCTTGTTTCGAATCATTAAAAAGCTTTCTGCTAGGCCTGCGAACCAGTCAAAAAAAACAAGACCTCCAACAGCATTTTTCCGACCCACTGCATTGGCAATTCGTTCAGAAACATGGTCTCGCTACACTGATTTCACAGAAACAAAATCAAGCGCCGGCAGTGTTCGAGAAATTTTTGATGGATTGGTTCGATGGTTTTCGAACCTTAAAATTCGTGCACTTTATTCGCGAGCACCAGCACCCGTCGGTTAGCTTTGACGCACTCTGGAATACGGAACTGCTAGCAGAGGCCTGCCCTGGCAATAGCGCCAAAGATATTCAGATGGCGACTATCGCCTTGTGGCAGAAGCTTCTGGTATCAGTTTCACCAGATTAGAGAACACAAACTGGGATAAGAGAGGCGGGGGAATTCTTTACGAAGCCTAAAAGCGAAGCGCTCTAATGCTACGCAAAAAACACCCACTACCGTCTCGATCCGATATGATGGCAAGCAACCTAGATTAGGGTCGTATAGATGATTAAACCATTTACCATTCATGTTCCAGAAGAAGCACTCACAGACCTCAGGGAACGCCTCGAAAAAACCCGCTGGCCCGATGAGGTCGGTCAGGATTGGCAGTATGGTACTGATTTGGCCTATCTAAAGGACCTTTGTTATTACTGGGCGAACACGTTTGATTGGCGCGCAGAAGAAGCCAAGCTCAATAGCTTTGAGCATTTCAAAACCGAGATTGCGCCTGGTCGAGACTTACATTTTATCCACGCGCGGTCTTCCAATGCCAACGCGCTACCGCTGCTGATGAGTCATGGCTGGCCCGGTTCCTGTGCCGAATTTTTGGATATCATTCCAGTACTCACAGAACCACAGAATCATGGCGGCGATTCTGCCGACGCATTTCATGTGATTTGCCCTTCTATTCCTGGCTACGGTTTTTCCGATGCAGCCACGTCACCTGGGTTCGATCAAAAGCAAATTGCGCTTGGACATATCCAACTGATGGCGGAACTGGGCTACGAGAAGTATGTGGTTCAAGGTGGCGACTGGGGGTCAGCCATTAGCAGCTGGACTGCTCGACTGGCGCCCGAACAGGTACTAGCCCTGCATCTAACGCTGGTTTTTGCTGGCGCGCCAAAGGACAAAGCTAATCCATTCGACGGCGTTACAGACGACGAGAAGGCGACGCTCAAAGCCTGCAAACAGCATATGAAGGAAGGTGTCGGCTATCAGGAGATTCAAGGCACAAAGCCCCAGACCCTCGGCTACGGTTTAAATGACTCGCCCGCTGGCCTTGCAGGCTGGATTGTCGAGAAGTTCCATAGCTGGACCCAACACGATGGAAATCTCGAACAAGTGGTGCATCGAGACAAATTGCTCACAAACATTATGATCTACTGGGTCACTCAAACGATCACTTCCTCGGCGCGACTTTATTTCGAATCTGGCCATGAGCAAAATAATCTGTTTGAACATGGTAGAATCGAGACCCCAACGGGTTGTGCGATGTTTCCAGGTGAACTCTATCAGCCACCCAGGGTCTGGGCTGAAGCGCTATATAATATCGAGCACTGGACTACCCAGCCAAGGGGCGGACATTTTGCCGCATTGGAACAACCAGACCTCTTAGCCGAGGACTTAAGACAATTCTTTAAAAGATTCAGATAGATGCACAAAGTATTTATAGATGGCCAGTCAGGTACCACCGGACTCCAAATTCAGGATCGCCTCAGTTGTCGCGATGACATTGACCTGCTCGAAATAGAGCCGTCACAGCGCAAGAACCCTGAAGCTAAACGGGCCATTCTGAATGAGGCTGACGTGACAATCCTGTGCTTGCCGGACGATGCGGCACGAGAGACGGTGGCGCTCGCCGCCGAGTCCAGCTGTCGAATCCTCGATGCCAGCACAGCTCACAGAGTCGCAGCAGACTGGGTGTACGGTTTACCCGAACTCCAGGCCGAACAGCGCAAAGCCATTCAAGGGGCAGAACGAGTTTCCAACCCAGGTTGTTATCCAACCGGATTCTTGCTCGCGATTCAGCCTCTGGTCAACGCAGACATCGTGGCAAAAAATGCACAACTAACCATTAATGCTGTTTCCGGTTATTCCGGCGGCGGCAAGAGCATGATTGAACGTTATGAGGCCAGGAGCAGTCACGGCGAGCCGTGGTGGGTCAGGCCTTATGCGCTGTCATTTGGCCACAAACACGTTGCTGAAATGCAGCAATTTTCTGGTCTAAGCCAGGCTCCGCTATTTACACCATCAGTGGCTCACTACCTACAGGGTATGCTGGTGAGCGTGCCACTCGCTGCCAGTCATCTGACGGGTAAATTCAACGTTGATGATATTTATGAGGTCTTAGCGAGCTACTATGCAAATGAAGCGTGCGTCACTGTACATCCTGCCAATGGACCCGATGATGTCGAAGATGGCTTTCTCGATCCGCAAAAAAATAACAATACGAACCGCAATGACATCTATATATTCGGCAACCACGAGCACCTACAAGTGATTTCCATTTTGGATAATCTCGGCAAAGGTGCCGCCGGCGCTGCAGTACAAAATCTCAATTTGATGCTGGGCGACGACGAGCTCAGTTCACTCACCCTCTGATTTCGGAGCAGCCTTGTGACCTACGCTGACCTTTCAAACGTTGAACTGGAAAACCTGAGTTCTCAACTGGCCGACACCTACGAAGGCTACCGCACCGCTGGGCTTAACCTCGATTTAACCCGTGGTAAACCTGCTGCTGACCAACTCGACCTATCGGACGAATTAGACGGCATATTAAATGGATTTTTCCTGCTCCAAGACGGTACCGATGTACGCAACTATGGCGGCTTGTTAGGTATACCAGAAGCACGGCAGCTGGGCGCTGAAATGCTCGATAGTAAAGCCGAGCACATCATGGTGGGCGGCAACAGTTCATTGAATCTGATGCATACCTATGTCGACTTTATGATGCAAACCGCATGGCGAGCTGAAGCAGCAGAGACTGGTCTCAACGTAAAATTTATTTGTCCAGTACCCGGCTACGACCGCCATTTCACCATTTGCGAACAATTTGGCATTGAAATGCTCACGGTCAGTATGAGCAAGACCGGCCCGGATATGGACGAGGTCGAACGCCTCGTAACCGAAGACCCGATGATCAAAGGCATCTGGTGTGTACCCAAATATTCTAACCCTGGCGGTGAAACCTATTCCGCTGATACCGTACGCCGCTTTGCTAAGTTGGCAAACAACGCCGGTAACAACTTTCGCATCATCTGGGATAACGCTTATGCGGTGCACCACCTTGCCGATCAACATGATGAACTGTTAAACCTAATGACTGAAGCCGAGCAACAAAAGACCGAAAATAGCGTCGCTCAGTTCGGATCTACCTCAAAAGTGACCTTTGCTGGCGCTGGCATATCGTTTATTGGCTTATCCAAGACCAACCTGACTGCCTTTGAGCGGTATATGGCCACATCCACTATCGGCTTCGACAAGGTGAACCAGCTGCGACACGTGCGTTTTCTCGTCGATGCAAAAGGAATCGCGGCCCATATGGAGAAACATCGCGAGCTCATTGAACCCAAATTTCAAACCGTGCAGACGGCACTTCAAGCAGAACTGGGTGATACGGGGATTGCTGAATGGTCGAAACCCCGGGGCGGGTACTTTATCTCATTGAATACGCGGCCTGGACTCGCTCTAAAAATCGTCCAATTGGCGGGAGAAATTGGTGTTAAGCTCACCCCAGCCGGCGCAACCTTCCCTTTTGGTCACGACCCAAGGGACGAAAACATCCGAATTGCGCCTACCTATCCCACGACATCTAGCTTAAAACAGGCTGTCGAGGTTCTTATCACATGCATCAAGCTGGCCAGCGTTCGGCAGCTGCTTGGCATAGACAACGAGTAATAACACTAGATGAAGTTTCTCAAAAAAATCCTCGGATCTGCTGATCAGAAAGAACTGAAAGAAGTGAAAGAAGTGAAAAACCTAGAAAAGCAGACAAAAGAGCAGCCAGAAGAGAACAAAGAGACCAGACCGACAGGCAAAAAAGCACCGAAATCGGTACCTGTCGAAAAACCAAAAAAACCACGTACAAGAGCGGGCGGCGATTTCGCTAAACTGGAGCTACCCGAAGCGCTTGATCACGCGATCGGTGAACTAGGCTTTAGTAACTGCACACCGGTGCAGAAAGAAGTGCTACCACACTCTTTAGACGGCAAGGATATTATTGCCCAGGCTCAGACAGGCACAGGAAAAACAGCAGCGTTCTTAATCTCAGTCATTACGTACCACCTAGAAAATCCGGAAGTAGAAAAACGCGCTGCTGGTACGCCGTTCGCATTGGTCATTGCACCAACGAGAGAACTGGTGATGCAGATTACTCAAGATGCTGTTGATCTCTCTTGTTTTTGCGACTTCACATCCATTGCAGTTGTTGGTGGCATGGATTATGAAAAGCAAAAAACTCAACTTAAGAAACCCATTGACCTGGTGGTTGCAACACCCGGTCGCTTACTGGACTTCATGCGCCAAGGCGTCATCGACTTATCTAAGATCGAAACTCTAGTGATTGATGAAGCCGACCGAATGTTGAGCATGGGCTTTATTCCCGATGTGAAGGATATTATTCGTCGAACGCCAAAGAAAGAGAATCGCCAGACCCAGCTATTTAGCGCTACGTTTAGCGAAGACATCAAACGTTTGGCAGCGAGTTGGACACTTGACCCCGTACGAATTGATATCGAACCCGAGAAGGTAGCGGTTGATAGCGTCACCCAACAGGTATATCTCACCGCCGCTGACCAAAAAATAACCGTGCTCTATAACCTCCTGCAGCAGCCAGATGTTGGCAAGGTCATGGTCTTTGTGAATCGCCGTGATGAAACTCGCGAAGTTGAAAGTCAAATGAACCGCTACGGTGTAGATTGCGGCTTACTCACAGGTGAAGTGCCACAGAAGAAACGAATCCAGACGTTAGATAGATTCAAGAGTGGCGAAATACCCGTACTGATTGCAACGGATGTGGCAGGCCGAGGCATCCACGTGGACGACGTGACACACGTGGTGAACTACAACTTGCCAGAGGACCCTGAGGATTACATTCATCGTATCGGCAGAACGGGTCGTGCCGGAGCAACAGGCATATCCATCAGTCTGGCCTGCGAAGATGACGCCTTTATGCTACCCAACATCGAGACATTACTTGGCGTCCCAATGAACTGTGAGCAAACACCTGACATCCTATTGAAGCCGCTGCCTGCGCCTAGCCGTCCTGCCAGAGAAAAAGCCCCCAGACCTAAACCTCGAGACAAACGCCGTGGTCGATAAGCCATACCCCATGCTCTCTGCTGAAGAAATTGCAGGGCTAGACGAGACAACGGTCGTACACCAACACAACAGCAACGCGATTAGGCATACACGATCACTAACAGATTTATTGGGCCTTGAAGATATCGGTGTGCATATGGTTAGGGTTGAAACGGGCCACGACTCCACGACATACCACACGCATCATTACGACGAAGAATTCCTGTACATCATCTCGGGACGCGGCACTGCCCGCATAGGCAATCGCGAGCAGGAAGTTGGCCCCGGCGATTTTATGGCATTCGGCAAACACTCAGAACCACATTGTTTGACCAACCCGTTCGAAGCAGATCTGGTCTATCTTATGGGCGGCAACCGCAACGAAGTTGATGTTTGTGACTATCCAGATCTAAATAGACGCCAGTACCGGCTCGGTGGGAAGCGGGAATTTGTCGATATGGAGCAACTGAAATTTGTCCCTCGCAGATAGGCACTGCTCGAATAAATTGCTTATTTCCGGCGGCATCTGGCTGACGTTAGTGTCTCTGCTCGCTGGTTGCGGAACACAACCTGCTTCGAGTTCAGCCGCTCAGATTGACCCCATCGGCATCGTGACACGTCTACAAGGCTATCCCGAAGTCACTCGCAAAGAACGCACGTATATTCTGGCGAACCAATCACGTATTTATCCAGAAGACAGCATCCGTACCAACAAGGATTCACGCCTTCTCATTACTATGAACGATCAGACAACCTTTGCGCTCGGCCCTAACTCCGCTTTAGTGCTGCACCGCTATGATTACGGTGAAAACCTCACCGCGCCCATCGCGCAGATGAGCTTTACTCGGGGCGCGATCAGAATTCGCACCGGGCGAATCATGAAAGCCAATCAACCCAAGTTCGAAATTAGGACGCCGCTGGCGGTCATTGGCGTTCGTGGCACTGACTTCTGGAGCGGTTATTTGTTTGGAGACAATACGCTTGACGTCGCGATGGTGTCCGGCAAGGGCATTTACGTTGAGAACGAAATTGGCTCTATCGATCTGACGACAGACGGCTGGGGAACCACCGTTACCGCTGATTCAGCACCACAACCGCCTAAGCTCTGGTCCAGCCTAAAAATCAATCGAGCGCTGACCGAAACCAACCTCTGAGCTAAAATGTCCTGCAAACTTTGCGAGATCATGGCTTTTATGTCTCAATAGACCTTAGTTCACATAGAAGTACATCGGCATAGCATGATCAAGAATTTGATTATTTTGGCGCTCATGACAATCAATGGTGTATTTGTCTGGGCCCTCTATCAGGAACTTCAAACTACACCAGACCTTGAGGTTATGTCCCAACCTGCCGCGATGACCGAGGCGACAAAAACCACCCTGGAGCCGACCCCAACGAATGGGGCAGAGCAATCTATTCAATTGGTCTCAACCGACGGCGACTACGAGACCTTGGCAGACCAACTTCGTTTGGCGGGTTATGACGAATCGTTGTTACGTCAGATCTTGCTGGCCACCATCAATCGCGACCACCTATTGGCTGCAGCCAATGAATTCAAAGCCCCCTATTGGCAGGCGGTCGATAAAGACCCTCAGGCCAAACTGACTCTCCAGTTAGAGTGGGAAGCGGATCGACGCCAACAGTTGCTAGCCCTTTTTGGCACTGAGATTGCCAGCGATCCCTTGTTCGAAGAAATTTTCAAACCCTTAAATGACACCTTGTCATTTCTCAATTCCGACAAACAGATCAAACTCTATGAACTGCAGCGTCGAGACGAGGCGAGTACCCAGAGCCTATTTTCCGGAGGCTACACTCAAGAAAATCGCGAAGACTTACAGTCTCAGCGACAAGATTTGCAGCGCCAGATCGCTGAGCTTTTAGGCACTGAAGACGCAATTGAGTATCAGCTGCGAGAGTCGCGCCTAGCAGATCGAATCCGCAGAGGGCTGGGCAACTTTGACTATTCAGAACAAGAATTTCGCCAGATCTTTGCCATAAGGCAGGAGAATGAGGGCGTTGAGTTTAACCGATTTGCCAATCGTACCGAATATCGGCAACAGCGGGAACAAAGCGAAACAAGAATTCGCGATTATCTTGGTCCTGATCGATATGAGGATTTCGCCCGCAGCCAGGATCCAGCGTATCGCTCGCTGCAGTCGATTGGTGAACGTTACGGTAACTCCACAGCAGAGATTAACGAGGTTTACAGCATTGGTCAGGACGCCGCGACGCAAATCGACGAACTTCGAAACCGCAATACATTGAGCCGGGACGAGCGCCAACAGCGGGCGAGTGAAATTCGAGCGGAATCCTATGATGAGATTGAACGCATTGCAGGTAAAGACACCGCGGAATCCGTCAGGGAGAATTCACGGCGCCTAGGTTTCGGTCGCCGGATCACCCCCAGCAGCTAACATAGCTCATGACATTGATTCAGCGTTTCAGTTCGCGCACACTACTCCCTCAATTCCCATGATCGCAATCAAGGCAAGTATGCAAACCATCAAGATCGATCAACCGATCAATATTCTCGGAGAGAAACTAGAACCGTGTAGCACAGAGCCTATGACAGGATTTCTTCGCGACGGCTGTTGTAACACCTGTAAAGAAGATGTTGGCTCACACACAGTGTGCGTAGAAGTGACGGCAGAGTTTCTTGAATACTCAAGGTTTGCTGGTAACGACCTATCGACACCTCACCCTGAATTTGGGTTTCCCGGTCTCAAACCGGGAGATCGCTGGTGCCTCTGTGCGGCACGATGGCTCGATGCTTTTGAAAATGATAGAGCCCCAAAAGTGTTCTTAAAAAATACCCACATCAAAGCATTGGACATCATACCCAGAGAGCATCTGGAAGCCTTTGCCGTCACGGTGAACTAATTATGAACGACAGGCTTCTACACAAAAAAGTGATGGTCACTCAGTGCGATGACTATATGGGGCCCGCGATCACCAAATTATTTTCCGCAGAAGGCGCTAACGTAACGTCGATACCAGGCTTCGTGCCAGGTGATCAATCTGTCAGTAATTATGCAGTCGAACATGACGATATCGACATACTTATTGCGAACCTCGCTTATGACCCAACCAGCTCAGCAGCAGCAGATATTACCGATGAAGGGTGGCAAAAACTTTTTGATGTTATGGTTCATCCATTGATGAGTTTAATCCGCCACTTTGCGCCAAAAATGGCAGCACGAGGCCACGGTAAAATTGTGGCCATTACCAGCGCTGCACCGCTCCGCGGCATTGCCGGCTCGTCAGCATATTGTGCAGCTCGCGGTGCCCAGAATGCTTTTATTAAGGCTACCGGGATCGAATACGCAAAACATAATGTACAAATCAACGCCGTGGCACAGAACTATGTGAGCAACCCCGCTTACTTTCCCGATGACCTGGTAGCAAGCGAACGGTTTCAAAAACATCTGCAACGTAATGTACCAATAGGCCGAGTTGCAAAATCTGAGGAGTCCGCTGAACTCGCCCTTTTTCTCGCATCGGACAAAAGCGACTTTATAGTTGGCCAGGTCGTGCCATTCTCAGGCGGCTGGGCGATCAACAGTTAGCGATGGAAAAAAACGTACATGTTTGGCATTTAGAATTTACCGACCCCTCTGCGGTCGCCTCACCGCTTTCGCAAAAGCCCTACGAATTGCGCCGTGCAGGCCGCAGTTTGCCAGAGCTGAATCGAATGCTCTACTTGGCAGTCGGTGCCGAGTGGTTCTGGTACGAGCGAATTAAATGGAGCTATCGCGAATGGCAGTCATTTCTTGATCGGCCCAGTATCGAAACCTGGATCGCCTTCGACGGTGCGACACCAATCGGCTATTTCGAATTAGAAGCCCAGGTCCGTGGCGCTGCTGAGATATGTTACTTCGGTCTGCTACCCGAGTTTATTGGCAAAGGTTTTGGTGGGCATTTGTTGCGCGACGCTATTGAAAAAGCTTGGCAATTGGGCGGCACACGGGTGTGGCTACACACCTGCACCCTAGATCACCCAAGTGCATTAGCAAACTATCAAGCGCGCGGATTTAGCATATTTAAAGAACAAGACATTATCGCCAACCTACCAGATGAACCCATTCAGCCCTGGCCTGGAGCGAGTAAACCCAGCACCTTGTAAAAGGACAACGCTCGACATGTCATCGCTCATTTGTTGGAATTGTGGTCATGACCTTTCTGACGAACCCTTACCCATTAGCCGCCATGCAAGCTGTGATAAGTGCGCGGAGGTGCTGCACTGCTGCCGCTTTTGTGAACACTTCGAACCGGGCCGACCTGGCGACTGCGACAATGAACTCGCTGATCCACCAAACGAAAAAGCTAGCGCAAACTTCTGTGAGTTTTTCAGGCCCAACGTTACGGCATTCGGTGGTGCAATTGGTGGCGCAATTAATGCAAACGATCAGACTCGAGCAAAGTTAAACAGTTTGTTCGGCGATGATCCAGACAACATTGAAGAGAAAAGTAATCCTCTTGATGACCTGTTCAGTGACTAAAACAGGAAGACTAGAACAGAATGGCGATGGTAAATAGTCATCCGTGCGTAACGAAGCTGAAGTCTCCCATTAACCTGCAGAACCACCTAGAATAGAGACCATGAAGCACCTCCACATTACCGGCTGCCGCCGCAGCGGCACGACCCTACTATTCGAAATGATTGCGACCTGCTTTCGCCACGATGACCACTGCGAGCACGAGCAATCCATTTTTGTACCCGTCGACATCGACGGCAATACATTTTATCTCAGCAAGAAACCTTCCGACATCACGCACATTCATGAAATATTTCTAGCGGACCACAGCCTATACCTGATCTATGTGCGGCGAGACCCAAGGGCCGTCATCACCAGTGTCCATCCCACCCGATCTGATATCTACTATGCGAGCTTTGAACGCTGGTTACGCTACGAACGCGCGGTAGTTCCTCTTGTGCAGCACCCAAGGTTTCATCTGATCGAATACGAACAGTTGGTTTCAGAGCCGGATATTGTTCAGGCTGATCTCATGACCCGATTCCCTTTTCTCGAATCCCTACACCCATTTTCAAAGTTTCATGAGTACGCTCAATCATCAGAAAAGGCTCAGATATCGCTAAAAGGTTTGCGTCCAATCAGTCAAGACAGTATCAGAGCATGGCAACGTCACTTGCCCCGGATTCGCTTTCAACTCGACCGCTACCCAGAGCTAAAACAGGTGATACGCAAATACGGATATGAATCCAATGACGATTGGCTGCAGCAATTGACGGATGTCGTACCAAGGACTCAAGAATACGGTGAAAAGCTGCCCAGCTGGTTCAAACAAAAAGAGACCAACTTACGATTCAAACTGAAAACCAGAGCCTATTTGAAACGGCGTCAGTAGGCTTGTGCGGGTAACCATGTAACGATAGCAGGCAAAAGAAAGATCAACGCCAGACCGACCAATTGCAGCAAGACAAAAGGCACTACACCTCTGTATATCATTGCCATAGAGATTTCAGGCGGCGCGACGCCCTTCAGATAAAAAATAGCGAAGCCAACCGGAGGCGTTAGAAAAGAGGTCTGCAGACAGACAGCAAACAACACAGTAAACCAGACCAGATCAAAACCAAGGGTCATCACCACAGGACTCACAAGTGGCAGAACAATCAGCGTAATCTCAATCCAGTCCAGAAAAAAACCTAACAAAAACGTAAAAAACAAAATGGCAATCAAGATGCCAGTTGGGCCAAAGGGTAAACCGTTTAATAGCCTCCCTATTAGCTCGTCGCCACCCAAGCCACGGAGAACCAGTGAATAGGCTGTCGCGCCCAAAAAGATCGCAAAAATGTAGGCCGTGGTGCGGGTCGTCTCAAACAGAACTTCTTGCATTACTGATAGGTCTAACTGACGATTCATCCAGGCCAGCAACGTCGCCCCGAAAGCGCCAACGCCCGCCGCTTCTGTCGGCGTGGCGATGCCAAAAAAAATCGAACCAAGCACCGCAATGATCAAACCGGCAGGCGCTAATATCGACATGCAGACATTCAAAATCAACAACCCTGTCACCGGCTCAGGATTGGCAGGTACAGGTGCTGCATCAGGGTTCAAGTAGGCATAACTGAGGATATAAATCACAAACAGGCTGCCGAGTATTAAGCCCGGAAACAACGCACCGAGAAACAAATCACCTACCGGCATGGCGAGACGATCCGCCATTAGTACCAACATAATACTAGGCGGAATCAAGATACCCAGAGTACCTACCGCACAAACCGTACCCACAGCCAATTCTGGCTTGTAGTTTTGTTCCAACATTTGCGGCAAGCCTAAAAGTGCTAACAACACGACCGACGCGCCGATAATGCCGGTGGTCGCCGCCAGTAATATACCAACCAGAGCGACAGTGACTGCCATACCACCCCGCACAGCGCCAAATAGCTTGACGAAATTTGTCATCAGACGCTGCGCCACGCCCGATTTGTCGAGCATCAGGCCCATAAAAATGAACATCGGCAACGCCACAAGCACCCAGTTGTTCATGACATCCCACATTCGCTCGACGGCGATAGAACTGTAATCCCAGGACATCGCGATGGGTAAATCAAAGTCAACACGAAGTAAAATACCAAGCGCCGTAAATAACACCGCAAGGCCGCCCAGAACCCATGCCACTGGAAACCCAGTAAAGATCAAACCAATAAATGCCAAGAACATCAGAATTGACAGAATATCTCCGATAATCATGAGCCAGCACCGAACAAAAACGACCAGACGCGAGACAGCCTTGCCAAACTGGATAGCAGCAACAATCCAAAACCTAACAGCAAGAAACTTTTGATGGCCCAACGATAAGGTAGCCCGCCGGGTGCTTCCGAGACTTCACCATTCAAAAAAGAGTAATGAACAAAGGGGACCGAATACACGATTACCAAAATAAGGAATGGCAATAACAACAACAGTATCCCATACAACTCTATCCACGCTTGATGCCTGGGTTTAAGACGCCCTCGTACGACATCTACTCGGACATGGGCATCTTTCACATTGGCATAGGAAAGTCCCAACAGAAACCCTACGGCGTATAAGTGCCACTGAATTTCCTCAAACTCTATACGGCCCTCACCAAAGATATACCGCATCACCACATTGAGTACGATGACAGCCAACAATACCAGCCACAACCATGAGGTCCATTGGCCCAATTGGGTCAATCGATAATCGACCCTGCGAGAGAAAGCAGTGTGAGGCCACTCCACCGTTAAAAGTCCCTGCGCAGGTAAGCATTGCGCTTCCAGTGCTGATATTGGGCTTGAAAGCGTTTTTGTGAGAGCCAAATTCGCTCAAAATCTTCGTCTGCCGCGGCTTCTTCCGCCAGCACCTGTTGAGTAACGGTTCTCAACTCTTGCAAAATCGCATCTGGAAATTTCACGGTGGTGACACCCTTTTCAGCAAACCCCTGCATGACCGCACCCTGGATTGCCTCGCCACGAGACAGATTCCGAATCACACCAGCCGTGCAAGTGGTATTGATCAGCTCCTGATCTGCTGAGGACAAGGACTCCCATACGGGTTTATTCACCACCAGATGTGCGGCGGTAAAAGTCTGATGCCAGCCAGGAAAATAGTTGTACTTGGCAACTCGATCAAACCCTAGCATTTGGTCTACTGCCGGCATCGAATACTCTGTCGCATCAATCGCCCCCTTTTCCAATGCCTGAAAAATTTCACCGCCAGGAATAAGCGTGACCGATGCACCTAGCTTTTGCAGGACCTTGCCGCCAAGCCCAGCAAATCGAATTTTCAAACCACGCAGATCTTCGAGTGTTTCAATCCGTTTACTGAACCATCCCGCGGTTTCCGGGCCTATGATGCCGCACAGCACCGGGTGAATGTTATGCGGCGCATATAATTGCTCGGTTAAAACTTTACCCTCGTCCTCAAAATACCAGGCCGTAAATTCCCAGGGTTCCATACCAAAAGGCACGGCAGAGAGCAGTGGCGTCGCTGCAATTTTACCCTGGTCGTAGCCAAGCCAAGTGTAACCAGCCTCTACCTTGCCATCCCGCACACTTTCCGTGATGCTAAACGCTGGCATCAGCATGCCAGGTTCGAATACCTGCAGCTTGATTCGATCATCGGTAGAGCGTGAAAGAGAATTAGCGATAAATAGAATATTGTCGCCGAGTGCAGGGAGGTTCGTGCCAAAAGCGACGGGCACGCGCCAATTAACAGTTCGGGAGGCCCCGGTTCCATTTTGATTGGCCTGACTGAGGTTATTGTTCTCTGCATGGCGCAGAGACGCTGCACCGAGAACACCAACCAGAAATGCAACAAAAATGGCAAAACCGGCAGATCGATTACTCCAAGGGTTTTTGGTCGCCATACTTCTCTCTTTTCGCTTCATCATACCGCCTTAGGTTTCAGGCACAAACCCTCATGCAGCCCTGCTATAATAGCCGCCTCGCCTGACAAAGAATGCCGAATTGACACCTGACTGGTTTACCCACGCGCTGGCACAAGCGCCGCAGCATCACACACTCAATGTGTTGGATGCCATGATTCATTATCAAACTTGGAATGGCGCCCCTGACAAAAAGACAGAAAGAAAACCCGGGCTGCTGTTTGTTCACGGCCATGCGGCACACGCTCACTGGTGGGATTTTATCGCGCCATCGTTTTCCCAGAATTACAACGTCGGCGCTCTAGACATGAGCGGGAATGGCGGCAGCGAACACCGCGCCCAATATCGCGCCAGCCAGTTTGCAGCAGAAATTGTCGCCGTAGCCAATAAACTGGGGCCGAACACCATCCTGGTAGCCCATAGCTTTGGCGGCTCAATGGCCAGAATTGCCGCCCATTTATATCCAGGGGAGTTTCACTCGCTGATTTTGCTGGATTCTGTCGTCACTCACACACGTCGACAGACCGCTGAACCTAGGCCGGTCGCGGCGCCACGAGTTCGTTACTACCCGACCTTAGAAGAAGCTCAGCGGCGCTTTCGCTTAAGGCCACCACAACCTCGTCCCGCCGACTACATTCAGGACCATCTGGCAAAGCACTCGGTTCGCGAAACACCGAGCGGATTTCAATTCAAGCTAGACCCACAGGTGTTCGACAAGTTTTGGCCGGATGAGACCGAATACCCCGACGCCATTACGATGGTGCAAAACCTGCAGCTACCAAACGCCTACATTTACGGCGAACTAAGCCGTTTCTGTCCGCCTGAGGTCTTAGAAAGTTTGGCGTCGTTGTTTCCTGGAGAAAAACTGGCAATGGTCGCTGCTGCCTACCATCACGTATTCCTGGATCAACCGCTCGCATTTATCGAAATACTGCAGGCGATGTTAATCCGGCTTCAAGCGGAAGGCTGATCGCCCTCGATAGTGATGCGCTGCATCTTACGATGCTGAGGCCAATAGTCATTGACCGGCTTGTGCTGGGTAATTCGATTGTCCCAAAAGGCGATAGAGTCTCGCTGCCAACGAAAACGGCAGGTGCACTCTGGTGTGGTCATATGCAGATAGAGAAAATCCAGTAACGCCCGACTCTCTTTATCTTTCATACCCTTGATGGCGACGGTAAACAGCGGGTTCACATAGAGGCTTTGCTTACCCGATTCTGGATGGATACGCACCACTGGGTGCTCTACCGGCGGGTTATCTCGCACCATGTCCGCCAGCCGCTCCCGACCACCAGGCTCGGCGATGCTTTCTTTAAACCCGTATGAGAAATCATGAACGGCTGTGAGCCCGGATAGCAGTATCTGCATCTTATCCGACAGACCGTCAAAGGCCGCAGACATAGAAGAGAACATAGTATCACCGCCTTTAGGTGGCACGATCACAGCATGCAAAATCGAACCCATGGGTGGCGCTTGGCGAAAGGTCATATCCGTGTGCCAGACTTCGATCTTAGAAGGCCGGGCCTCGTCATTTTCAAGAATCGTAATCTGAGGGAAGCCCTCTACATGATCGTAGGCTTCGTGGTGTTGGGGTGGCCCAAAGTGAAGGGCCAGCGCCGCGTGGTGTTCAGGTTTAAGCGGCTGATCACGAAAAAACAGCACTTCGTATTCCAACAATGCGCCCCGTATATCGGCCAACCCGGATGCACTCAGGGGTTGGCAAAGGTCAACGTCATGAACCATTGCACCAAAAACGCCTGAATAGGGTTCTATCCGCATCGTGACCTACTGACCAGCATGATACCCAACTGGCCTAACTGGCACTGTCTAGCTGAGCGATGAGCTGCAAGATTTGGCCTTCCATATCTGCGACCAGTTCTTTTGTTTTGTGAACCGACAATGCAACCGTTCGGCCTTCACCAAGACGGGCAAGGCCATTTTGGATTTGCTTAGCCGTTGCTTTAGCTTCGTCTAACTGACTCATAAATTATCCTGTGTAAGATCATTGCACCGCCGCGCATGATACTGCATTTGGCCATGTGCTTCATTACTGTTATTCGTCCTATAATCGTGCCTTCTGAGGACTAGACCCATTACTGATGAATGACCAGATGAATCACCAACTGAACGCCAAGTACGAAGACGCGCTGCTTCGAGTCACCTTTTCGCTGCCTGCAGAAGCCAGCCTCTTTATCAATGGAATCAATCGCGACACGGCGAGTAGCGACGCAACTGAAGTCACCCTGAAACTTGGCTCACCGGTGCAAACTGGCTATGAGCAGCATGAGTTCATAGAAGTATTGATTCAATACACAGAGGACAGCATAAGCGTCCGCATTTTATCCGGAGAGCAGCTGATCGCGCAGCAGGACGTCAGCCTCTAGCGCGAGTTTGCTTTGCCCCGTTCGGCCGTCATAATAAAGGTCACTTAGAACCGCATACAGACCCACACACCAAACACCAAACCAAACAACGGTATCAATCGAGGAAGCCATGAAGCCACGCTCAGAACAAATCAGTGCTCCAGCTCGATTGGATACGGCGACCGGCTCCTTCGAGCCGAAAGACATCGACTGGCGGATATGGCTCGGAGTTATCGTCACCGGCGTCTGGCTGTTGGTGTTGAGCCTCTATATTTCCAATGCCGTCGGCTGGTTCAATTTAAGCAAGGTGCCCATTGATACGCTTGGTAGCTTTCTGGAAGGTTCGTTTGCCCCGCTGGCTTTTCTCTGGTTTGTATTGGCTTACTACTCCCAACAAAAAGAGCTAGCACAAAATACTGAAGCGCTACACATGCAGTCTCTTGAAATGCAGCGTTCTGTTGAACAAGCGTCGATTCAGGCCACAGCAATTTCTGAATCCGCGATTCACGCGCGCCGCGAAGCCTTTCTCGGGACCAATGACATTGTCAGAAACCAACTCGGCAACATCCTCGCCTTTCTCTACATATCCAGCCAGGGCGCGGGTACTAGTGGCGATGTGCCTTCCGAACGCATTTCTGAGCTTTGGAATCAGAATGGCGTGCAGGATTCAGAATCGTTCGCCCGTCAGCTATTGGAGCTGTCGTTTAGCCACAGCGCTCGCTATGGGTACAAATTATTCTGGGGGACTGAAGTCAGAGCCCGGCACTCCGAAAACTTTGTCTTCAGCTTTGATCGACTGCTCGACGCGGCAGATGCCTGCGATAGCAATGGCATGATCCGTGATGCGGTGGCCGGAAGTACGCATGGCTTCGTATACAGTCGGATGTCCTTGTTTCGGGATAATCCACCCGCGGGTATCACCTTCGGTGTGTACGACTTTGATCCCGATTCAATGGAATCGGACGAACCAGACGAACTGAACCTCTAAATCAGCGCTCGGAGACAGCATGAAAAAATCACTTTTTATCCTCATCGCATTCGCCAGTTTATATGCAACGGCGGCCGACGATCGCTGGGCAAAAGTTGAGATCAAAGTGATCCCCGTTACGGACGGCATCTATATGCTGACTGGCGCTGGGGGCAATATCGGAGTGTCTTACGGGTCTGATGGCATGCTGCTGATCGACGATCAGTTTGAGCCGCTCGCGCCGAAAATCAAAGCCGCACTGAAAACGATTGGCGATGAGACACCTACTTTTTTGCTCAACACCCATTATCATGGGGACCACACAGGCGGCAATGTTCAGTTTGGTGAAGACAGCATCATTATGGCTCACCACAACGTACGTATTCGACTCCTCAACGACACCGAGGGCAACTTCCCTAAGCAGGCACTCCCGGTTATCACTTACGAAAACAACGTCAGTATTCACTTCAATGATGAAAAAGTTGACCTGATTCATGCCCCGAGCGGCCATACCGACGGCGACACGATGGTGCATTTCAACACATCAAATGTGCTTCACATGGGTGACAACTTCTTCAATCATCGTTTCCCTTATGTCGACATAGATGCGGGCGGTTCTGTAGACGGGCTGATCACAGCCATCGACCATATGTTGAGTATCATGAACAACGAGACGAAAGTGATCGCAGGGCATGGCGAGCTAGGTAACAAGACTGACTTGGCGCTCTACCTGGTGATGTTGAAAGAAACCAGCACAACCGTGAAACAATCGATTGCCGACGGCAAAACTGAAAGCGACATTCTCAGCACTGGACTCGACCAAAAGTGGGATAGCTGGGGCGATCATTTCATTAGCACAGAGATGTGGTTGAAAACACTACACGCGTCTTACAAATAGGCCTGACTCATGATGGATCCCATTGCTAGCATCAAAGCTGATCGTATCGAGGCCCGAAAAATTCAGGACCCCAACGCTGACACGTGTTTTCTTGCCCTTGCGTCGGCGGCCGGTGCAGCGTCGGTTAGAACCCTCGTGCTCAGAGATATCACGGACAGAGCATTTCTCTTATTCATCAATAGCACCAGCCCGAAGTGGCACCTGTTCAAAGATGGTGCGAGCTACGAACTACTGCTGTGGTATCCCAGTCAGCAAAAGCAGTACCGTATCCAAGGCACCACCAGCATGCTAGAACCTGAAGAAGTAAAATCCAATTGGTTTCGCCGCCCGCGGGGCTCAAAGCAACTCGACTATGTCTACAAAGAATTTGCACCGCAAAGCAGCGAGATACCAAGCCGCGAGGTGCTGGTCGACGAGATTGCCCGTATTAGACAAGTCTATAAACCTGACGATATGCTGCCGCCCGATGAAGCGACAGGTGTTGAATTGACGGCAAATCGAATTGAGGTGCTAGACCTCAACCGGGAAGACCGTATCCATGATCGGCGAGTGTTTACTCACGATGGCAATGACTGGCAACAGCGATTTTTGATTCCTTAGTTATTCCCTCAAGCCCTAATTCATTCGGCCACATTACGCACCAAAATATGTCCCCAACGGCGTGCAAATCAAAGCGGAAATAAAACGCCAGCTTCGCAACGAATAGACGCGTAAATTTATTTTGGAGAGTCTTTGACACGCCGAATCGCATCAGCTAAATTCGCTACTGATTTACTCGCTTGCATCCTAACCAGGGGGGGTCGACGAGCGTGCCGATGGATTCCCTGAACGTAAAAAGGAGGTGATCCCATCATATATCAGTCTATTAAGGGAGCCTTCGAGCTCGGTCTAACTAGTTAATTAAACTTGTTGGTCAAGTTCGGAGCTCGCTCCCTACGTTGACGAGGCCCCGACGATCTTCGGAATCTGTCGGGGCTTTTTCGTTTCTGGCTAAGGGCTTTTTCGTTTCTGGCTAAGGGCTTTTTCGTTTCTAGCTAAGGGCTTTTTCGTTTCTAGCTAAGGGCTTTTTTCGCTAAAGGCTTTTCACTCGCTAAAGGCTTTACTGTTACTCGCCCGGTCAGCTAATTTGCCACCCGCTTAATGCCTTGCAATGTCTCGAAGCAGGTTTCGTTAGCCGTTCGCAGGAAGTCTTCCATAAAGGGCGAATCTCGCTGATCTTCTCGAATAGCCGCATACAGAGTAGCCCAAAGACCGTGCTCACCAAGGCTCTTCGCGACGACCGTATTCATAGGCTCGTATTCCGCCAGACTCCAGTTAGGCAAACTGGCAACGCCACGACTACTGGCCACCAGCTGAACCACCATCGCCGTTAACTCTGCCGTTCGAATTTCTTTCGGATCGACATCGGCAGGATCCAAAAATCGAGTGAAGATATCTAATCGATCTCGCTCAACGGGATACATAATCAGCACCTCTTCTGCAAGATCAACCGGCTCGATAAAACTGCGCTGCGATAATTTGTGTTGCGGATGAACAGCCAGCATCGCCTCATATCGGAACAGTGGCACATAAGTCAGTCCGGGGAGTTCCACCGGGTCTGATGTGATCACCAGATCTAGGTCCCCCCTAACAAGCGCCGGCAGGGGTGCGAAGTTGAATCCGCCAGTGATATCCAATTCTACTTCTGGCCAGTTGCCGCGATACCTGTCCATGCAGGGCACGAGCCACTGGAAACAGCTGTGACATTCAATACAGATGTGCAACCGCCCTGCTTCGCCACCCGCCAGACGCGCAATATCACGCTCAGTCAGTTTAAACATCGGCATGACGTCATCAGCGAGATTCAGCAAGCGCCGCCCCGCGCTAGTAAACCGCGGCGGCTTGGTCTTGCGAATAAATAGCGTGCAGCCTAGACGATCTTCTAAGTCCTTTAGCTGATGCGAAAGCGCAGACTGGGTGAGAAACAGACGATCTGCTGCTTCTACTAGGCTGCCTGTATCGCGAAGGGCGATCAGGGTTTTTAGGTGCCGGAGTTCTATCAAGATGGGTCCTGCGATCAGTGGATATGAAAAGGTCTAATGTTATTAGCGATTAAAACAAATTTTCTTCATCTTACCAAACGGATGAATAGCACGCTCGTCAGCAAAAGAAAGCCGTTCAGACCTTGAAGTGCTTGACTCAGGGGCACGTCAAGGGACAATAGGCGTAGAATAAAAACAAAGAAATGACGGAATCGTTATGTTTAATCCTACTTCGGTCGTAATTGACGCGTTTCTTGACGAATTGATTGAGCACTATATCAATCAGTTCGGCGATGATAACGATGACATCCAGCGCATCATCATCAGCGCGCGAAACGCTTTAGAAATAATCGCCAACAGCGATGCACCCTACCATGACGTCAATCATACGATTATGGTGACCCTGGTCGGTACCGAAATTCTCAGGGGAAAAAACCTCGTTGAGGGCTGCGTTTCGTCGAACGACTGGGTCCACTTTGTCATTTCGTTGCTGAATCACGACATTGGATACGTGAGAGGAATTTGCAAGTCGGACAGAAATGGCCGCTTTGCAATCAACGCCGATGAGACGATTGCACCGCCCGCAGGCTCAACCGATGCATTTCTCACCCCCTACCACGTGGATCGCGCCAAATTACATATCAGTGAGCGATTTAGCCATGATGAATCCATCGACGTCGATATCATTTGTGCCAATATCGAACGCACTCGTTTTCCCGTTCCTAGCAAGGAAGACCACCAGGCCAGCGACGACTATCCCGGCCTACTGCGAGCCGCTGATTTAATCGGGCAGCTGGCAGACCCCCAATATATGCGCAAGATCTCCGCCCTCTTCCAAGAATTCCGCGAGACCGGACAAGCAGCCAAAATGGGCTACACCACGGCAGCTGACCTACGAGCGGGTTACCCCAGGTTTTTTTGGAACGTTGTGTCGCGCTTTATCGGCGATGGTGTTCGATATCTCCGTCGCACCCAGGAAGGTCAGGTTTGGGTGGCCAACCTTTATGCCAACGTCTTTGCCGAAGAACACGATGCGCCCGCCTACGGACCAGAGCGACGCCTCGCTGGCGATCGTCGAGACACCGAGAACCTCTTCACCTCGGCCCGCGAACTAACTGACAATAACAAGCGGCAAAAAGAGGGTCGTCGCGCAGAGGACACCGACGTCAAAATTGACTGAACTTCGTCTAGACACTAGCCTCAACAATCCTATGGAACTCGCCAAGAACTCATATTAGGGTTCTAGCCAACCAATGTGGCCACAACGGCCCTTGGCTTTACGCGTCCGCAGTCTTTACAATCTTGTCCTTTTTAAGCTAGGCAATCTATTGAACAGCGTCATGACCAACTCGGTCATCGAACAGCACACCAGTGACTCGGAGCCGTCTCTCCGTATTGCCTTGCTCGGCTATCGAAGCAATCCGTTCAGTGGTGGTCAGGGTATCTACATAAAGTACCTGAGCGAAGCCCTTACAGCAGCGGGGCATCAGGTTGATGTCATTTCCGGACCGCCGTACCCCGACTTAGACCCAGGCGTTAATCTGATTCCATTACCCAGTCTGGATCTCTATACCTCGCCGAACCACGTGACGGCACTGCGGGCAAAGGACCTGCTCTCATTTACAGATTTTTTCGAGTGGTGGACGATGCTGACGGGTGGATTTGCTGAACCGTACACCTTCGGCCGACGCCTTAAGCGCTACTTTAAACAACACAAACCCCAGTACGACATCATTCATGATAATCAATCGCTCTGTTACGGCACCTTGTGGCTTCAGGAACAGGGTTATCCGCTTTTAACTACGATTCATCACCCGGTCACCAGCGATCGTGATATTGCCCTTGCAAATACCACTACCTGGCAACAAAGGTTACTGATTCGCCGCTGGCATTCCTTTCTCAACATGCAGCAAAAGGTGGTCAAACAACTGAAGCACGTCGTGACGGTTTCTGCCATATCAAAACGAGACGTATCAAGCGCCTTTGAACTAGACGAAAACGCCATCAATGTTGTTCATAACGGCATTGCAACCGAGGTATTTCGCCCTCTGCCCGATGTCAAAAGGATTCCAAACCGAATCATGGCGACCGCCAGTGCCGACCAGCCACTGAAAGGCTTGCAGTACCTGCTCCGAGCGATCAAACAGCTCAGCGCATCGATTCCAGACATTCACTTAACGGTGCTCGGCAAACTAAACCCCGACGGCGAAACGGCCAAACTGGTTGAATCGCTCGAGCTTTCGTCCCACCTTACCTTTGTTAGCGGCATCGAAACCGAGGCTCTGGTCAAACTTTACGCAGAGGCAAGTATCGTTGTCGTGCCATCAATTTACGAGGGGTTCGGGCTGCCTGCCGGGGAGGCCATGTCATGCGCTGTACCGGTCATATCAACCACAGGCGGCGCTCTGCCAGAAGTCGTGGGAGATGCAGGCATTCTCGTTCCGGTACGCGATTCTGTCGCCATTGCCGAGGCGATCATAGATTTGCTCAATAACGATCAGAAACGCGAAACACTGGGCGAAGCCGGCCGCGCGCGGATTTTGAAACATTTCAGCTGGAAAGTTGCCGCCAAACAGTTGGTGCAGCACTACCAGGCAATTAT
Organism: Candidatus Azotimanducaceae bacterium; assembly: GCA_051278195.1. Taxonomy (GTDB): domain Bacteria; phylum Pseudomonadota; class Gammaproteobacteria; order Pseudomonadales; family Azotimanducaceae; genus JAHRVQ01. The sequence continues at coordinate 39,195 of JBNMQM010000008.1, read as the reverse complement.
GACGGAAGCCACCGATGTCCATGCAAACCATTAACTTCGATCACCTGGACCTAAGAGCCGGTGAAACCATGCTCGATCTAGGCTGTGGCGAAGGTCGCCATGCGATTACCGCTTACATGCTGGAAAATGTGCATGCAATCGGCATTGATTTAAGCCTCAAGGATTTAAAAACAACCCGCGAACGGTTTAAAGAGTTCGAAGACTCCACGCTGACAGAAAAGACACTCGATATTTCCGTCGCGAATGGCGCTCACCTGCCATTTGAAGACGGGCAGTTCGATAAAGTGATTTGCTCGGAAGTGCTCGAGCACATCCCGGACTATCGACCAGTACTCAGCGAGATCAATCGAGTCCTAAAGGTAGGGGGGATATTTGCCGCCAGCGTACCTCGTTATTTTCCCGAGTGGGTTTGTTGGCAACTCAGCGATGCGTACCATGCAATGGAAGGCGGACATGTCAGGATTTTTAATGCTAGCCACCTGCGAGATGACATCAGCGAAACCGGCATGGTGTTTTTCGAAAAGCATCACGCCCATGCGCTGCACGTCCCTTATTGGTGGCTCAAGTGTCTGTTTTGGAAGGAACCGGGCGAGGCAGAAGCCAGTATCGTAAAAGCTTACCATCGGTTTCTGGTTTGGGACTTAATGAAAAAGCCACCATTGACCCGTTTTCTGGACTGGGTTCTCAATCCGATCATGGGCAAAAGCGTGGTGATGTATTTTGTAAAGACCGCCCCAGTACCCCAATTGGCTGACGAAAGTCTAAGTAAAAACGTACTGCCTGAACAGGACATGGCGGAGACAACTCCATGACACGCCTCTACGTCACCCGGGGACTCTATCCAGAGGACTACCTGCGAGACACTGTCGACTATATTGCCCTTGTGCAAGATAGTGACGGCGGCATTCCCTGGTTCCCGGGCGGCATCCTTGATCCCTGGGATCATGTCGAATCTGCAATGGGCCTGACAATTGGTGGTCGTTTTGATGAAGCAACTCGCGCCTATCACTGGCTAAAGCACAACCAGCTAGAGAACGGCAGTTGGCTTGCATCATATAAAGATGGCGAGATCCAAGATGGCACACGCGCTGAATCAAATTTTGTTGCCTATGTGGCGACCGGCGTCTGGCATTACTACCTTGTGACGGCCGACCGTGGTTTCCTCGAAGATATGTGGCCCGTAGTTGAAAACGCGATGGGCTTCGTCCTAAGCCTGCAAGGCGGCCACGGTCAGATCTACTGGTGTGAAGACACCACGCTTGGTATCCAAGAAGATTCCTTGATTACCGGTTGCAGCAGCATTTACAAGAGCCTGGAATGCGCCTTAAACATCGCGACAATACTAGAACGCCGCGTCCCCGACTGGCATCTGGCTCGCACAAAACTCGGCAATGCGCTGCGCAATCACCCAGAGGTTTTTGACCGCACCTGGGACAGCAAAAGTCGTTTTGCGATGGACTGGTTCTACCCCGTATTAACCGGTGTTATTCGCGGCGCACGCGGTCGCCAGCACCTAAACTCCCGCTGGGATACCTTTGTAGTAGATCAATTCGGTTGCCATTGCGTCAGCGATGAACCCTGGGTCACCGTCGCGGAATCCTGTGAACTCGTGATGTCACTGCTTGCGGTCGGTGAACGGCACAAGGCCGCTCAGCTTTTCAGCTGGTTACATCAATTTAAAGACGAGGATGGTTCGTACTGGACAGGCTATGTGCATAGTGACGAGGCGCTGTGGCCTCTAGAGAAACCGACCTGGACAGCAGGCGCGATTCTGCTGGCTGCCGATGCTTTGGCGGAAAAGACAGGTGCAGCAAAACTCTTTACTGAAGAATCAACTGTGCCGACGGCGCAGCACGCCAAGCGTGCCAACGACTCCAACATCCTCGAATAGAGCAGATGCTAGAGCTGCACGCCAAATGGTGATCGGCGCTTGGCCACCCGTAGTCGGGTCGGGAAACAAATCATGAATCGCCAAAATCCCACCAGCTGCAACATGGACTGACCAACACTCGTAATCGTTTTGCGCCGCTTCTAGGCTATGCCCACCATCGATAAACACCATACCAAGAGGCGTTTGCCAGTTACGCGCAACAACGCCAGAGGGTGCGACCAAAGGCACGACATAATCATCCAATTTTGCTCGAGATACCGTGTCCCTGAACAATTTGAAGGTGTCCATTTTGCCGACATCCACGTCATACAATTCAGGGTCGTGATATTCCTCGCCTAGCTGGTGCTCTTCTGAGCCTCGGTGGTGATCCAGAGCAAACAAAGTCGACTTCGCCTCTTTACACGCTTGACCGAGATACACGCTTGATTTGCCACAGTAGCTGCCAATTTCCAGTGCTGGACCTATTGCGCAAGCTTCAAGACAGTGCTCATAAAGCGCCTCACCTTCTTCAGGACTAAGAAAGCCCTTTACGGAATCAATGTCGATGGGAAGTTGCATAAGGAATCACTAGTTGAGGACAAAAGTTTTCTTAATCAAAAACGAATCAGAAAGGAATCAGAAACCAATAAAAGACTAATTAAAGATAAAGAATATAAGCAGATACACTGGCACCAGCAGACACAGTGTATAAATCACGATATTGTTTAATGGCGGAAACTTAACGTCTTCCTTTATTGGAAATTTGTCACCGATGATTAGCCACACAACGCATCCCAAAATCATCGACGCGACAATGCTTAACATCATTATTCCCATAACTTTTCCGATTATTTCGAGGTAAAAACTGGCGTAAATCTTAACACCCAATAGACTTGAAGTATCGGAACAAAAAAACAACGCTATGACCGCCGAATCTTCCCAACTGGTGAAATGCCTCGTGCAGAATCCAGCACAACAAACCAGCTATCGACTTATCGAGCGCGAGAGTTTTGATCTCTGGCATTACCTGGTGTCGACCAAGCACAATATAAAGCTGCTCGAGACCTCTTTGTGCATGTGGCTAAGCAATAAAGAATTCATTGCCAAAGAAGACATCTATCTTCGCGCCGGTTCTGTCGAGCAAGCCGACCGAATCATGCTGATGGTATTTGACGAAACCGGCAACTTCGCCAACACCACACGCTACGTACTTTCTGACGATAGCACCCAACTCGAGAACATCCTGATTAGCCATGTTCCTCTGACTCAGCGCAAAGAAGCTCAATACACAATGCAACGAGACAACGGCTATCTGGTCGTCACAGGTCCCTTGCAGCAGCTTAAGTTGCTCGAAACCGCCAAGCGCTAGCCACCCGCTCTAGTAGACCCTACCGACATTGGGCAGGGTTCGCTTAACTCAGTAGTAGCACCTTGACACGATCTCCCTTGCTGACGTTCTGGCCAATTTCAATTTCAGCCAAACCGTTGGCCCAACTTACGGATGACATAACGCCGGAACCTTGATTGCGAAAGTCAGTGACTGTGCCGCGACCCGTTGCATCAAAGTGAAGCTGAACACGTAGATACTCACGCCGGCCACCGCCTCTAAATTCAAAGTCCGCTTCGCCGTAAACCGTCGTCAATTGCGTTTCTGTACAACCCTGGCAGCGCAGCAAGTAATTTCTAGCGATTAACATGAAGGTAACAAAACTGGAAACCGGATTGCCAGGCAACCCAAAAAAGGGCGTTTCAGCAACGTGGCCAAACGCCAATGGTTTGCCGGGTTTGATGGCCAGACGCCAGAGCTCCAGCTGACCTAAGGATTCAACGGCGGACTTCACGTGATCTTCTTCACCCACAGACACGCCGCCACTACTCAATATGCAGTCTGCGGTTTGGTGGCCTTTTTGCAGCGCCGCAACTGTTGCACTTGGCGTATCGGCGACCATGCCCAGGTCTACTGGCTGCATGTTCAATTGCAGCAACAACGCTTGCAGCGTGTAGTGATTAGAATTATAAATCTGTCCTGGTCCTAGCGCTGCGGGCGGGTCAACGAGTTCATCGCCAGTGGACATGACGCCAACCTTCAGCTTTTCATAGACGGAAATTTCGTCGCAACCGACTGAAGCGAGGAGACCGATGTCCTGAGCGCGCAAACGCCTGCCCTTCGTTAGTATGGTCGCACCGGCACGAATGTCCTGGCCGGCTTCACGAACATGATCACCTTTTTGGGGTGCGGTGTTGAGCACCACCCGATCGCCCTTAAGCTCTGTGTCTTCTTGAATGACAATAGCATCTGCATCCGGTGGAATTGGCGCGCCGGTAAATATACGGGCCGCAGTACCCGCCGCCAGAGGCTTGCCAACAGTACCGGCTGGAATTCGATCACTAATGGTCAACAGCGCACCAATAGAGACATCTGCTGCTCGAACGGCATAGCCGTCCATCGCACTGTTGTCTGCGCTAGGAACAGAATTTGGCGCTATCATATCCTTCGCTAGCACCCGACCTATAGCACCTAGCAGCGATACTGTTTCGGTCGCCACAAGCACTCTGGCACGCGCATTCAGTTGCTGAATAGCATCATCAACAGGAATCAGGCTCCCGGGCATTTAGTGACTGCCTTTCTTGAGTAGTTCGGCAAAATTGCAGGGTCGGTGATTGATGTCGAGCTGGGTTTGAAGAATGCCATTCCAACCTGTTTTGCAGGCACCAGTAGACCCGGGAATGCAAAAAATCAGGGTGTTATTTGCAATGCCACCTAGCGCCCGGGATTGCAGCGTCGAAGTGCCAATTTCTGCGTACGAGAGTTGCCTAAACAACTCGCCAAAACCATCAATTTTCTGGTCTAGTAGCGGTGCAATTGCTTCAGGCGTGGAGTCACGGCTGGTAAAACCAGTGCCACCCGTCAGCAGCACCACTTCAATTTTTGGGTCTGCAATCCAAACTGAAACTTTTGCGCGCAGCCGGTACATATCATCGATCTCGATATGTCTGTCGCTTAGTGTGTGCCCTGCTTCAACAAGGGCATCGCAAAGAAACTGGCCAGAAGTATCAGTTTCACGTGTCCGGCTATCAGACACTGTTAATACGGCAATATGTAAGGCACCATCCATCTTGATTCATTCGCTCTTTAAGACGAGCCCCATGTTAAATCAATGCGCCCGTTACGCAACTCTGTTCGTATTGCTGATCAACAGTCCTTGGTCTCGCAGCGATGCCCTGCAGAACGCCTATGATTCGCATGACCGCGATGGATTCGTGGCTAGCCTCCGCGCGACCAGCACCAAATTCACATTTCGCCTCAACTATGAAGATGTCAACAGCGAGCAACTGGACAATGCCAGCAGCGCGTCACTGCGCAGTCGTATTCGTTTTGAAACTGGCGAATATAGGTTCGCCCAATTCACCTTAGAGTTAGAGAACATCACAAACCTGACTCAAGAGAACTTCTCTGATGGCATCAGAGATGAAGGTACGGCTGTCATTGCAGACCCGGATATCACAGAGATCAACCAAGCCTATGTTCGTTTTAACGGCGTTCCACGCTCTATTCTGCTGTTGGGTAGACAGGTCATCAAACTTGATGACGAGCGACACATTGGCGCTGTAGATTTTCGTCAGAACCAACAGACGTTCGATGGTATTAGTGTTGTATCTAAACCCACCGCTGAATTGTCGATCTTCTATGCACACCTAAACGCGGTGAACACAATATTCGGTCGTAAAGCAGCGGATGGCCGTCAGCACCATGATAGTCACGTATTCAACCTCCAATATCAGTTTAATGAGCGACTGAGTATTGCTGCCTATCACTACCGTTTGAACAACGATGATGTTCTCACCGGCAACCATAATACCAGCGGTATTCGTTTCTCTGGGCAATGGCCGATGGCAGAAGTTACGCCGAGTCTAACCCTAGAATATGCTCGGCAATTTCCCAACTTGTCGCAAGTACCTAATGTCGATCTGGACCATATACACTATCAGCGCATCGAGTTGATGTTAAAAAGAGGTCGTTTCTCACTGCTATTGGGCAGCGAAATGTTCATGTCAGAACAAAACATTGCATTTCAAACGCCGCTTGCGACCTTGCATAAATTCCAAGGTTTTACAGATCAGTTTTTGACAACCCCCGTGGATGGCTTAAGGGATCAGTATGCAACGGTTCGCGTCAACGTCGGTCCCGGTCGCGTCGAATTCACAGCACACCAGTTTGAGTCAGATGGCGACCGCCGGCGCATCGGCAAAGAACACTCCGTCGGTGCCTGGTACCGAATCGGCGAGCGCGGCCAGTTGCTGTTGAAATGGGCGCGCTTCAATGGTGCCCGCCCCAGCGGAGACGTTAGAAAATATTGGCTACAATTCAGCTATTCCCTTTAGCCTTGTTAGCCGTTCACCAGATAATGAGCATAGATGCTTGCGCAGTAGCCCAGACCAACCGCCCAGGACCACTTCAAGTGGCCAAAGAACGTGTAATAGCCGCGCGCAGTGCCCATCAGAGCCACACCTGCCGCAGAACCGATGGACAACAAACTGCCACCCACACCCGCCGTTAGCGTGATCAACAACCATTGCTACAGATCCATGTCAGGGTTCATCGTGAGGATGGCAAACATCACAGGGATATTATCAATGACCGCCGACACACAAAATCACACCGAAAAAGAACAACAATGTGTCCCACTCAGCTTGAGCGACCTTGTTAAAGATATTGAACGAGCCAAATTCCGCCTCGTCTCCGGAAACCGTCATTTTGATATAGTGCGAATAGAATGCAGATTGTAAACGCGCCACGCTTCACTGATGATGCCGGCCGCAAGAATGACCGGTTTAGATTTTCGAAGATGAATAAACTCTTCGAGCATAACGAATAGGTATGCGCCAACGAATATGGGCAGGGCCAGCATGCCCCAACCAGAACCTGTCTGACCCATCGAGCTACTAGTACCTGCAGCAGCTGAACTTGCGAACACTAACTTTGGCAGGGCTATGAGCCCGACAACACCCAACAGCCTTGCCAGTAATTTCGTCAGCACGCAATTCCCCCGCACAAGAATCTATACATTTATTCAAGTATAGACGCTCATTCTGACTACTCTCCTTTCCAGTCCGGTGCTCGTTTCTCTGCAAAGGCCAGGGGACCTTCGACAAAATCGGCTGAATGCCTAAGCGTATGAATCTGGTCATACTTGCCAGCCATCGCAGATTCTAAACTCTGACCCATGCCGTCATAAGCAGCTTGTTTACTCGCACGCACAGAAATAGGGGCGCACTCCAGAATTTCGGCGGCCCAACGTTTAGCCGCGTTGAGCGCGTCTCCCGCTGGCACAACATCGTTGACGAAACCCAGTTCTTTGCCTTCTTGGGGCGATACCCGACGACCGGTTAAGAGCATACCCATTGCTCGCTTCATGCCGATTTCTCTCGGCAGGCGGTGAACGCCGCCAGCCAAGGCGGCGAGACCCACTCTGGGCTCGGGTAATGCAAATACCGCATTTTCTGACGCTATGATCAAATCACAAGCCAGCGCGATTTCAAATCCACCGCCCATTGCAATGCCGTTAACCGCGGCAATAACCGGTTTGGGATTATCAAAACGTGACGTTAAACCGCCAAAACCGGAGGGCACAGCAAACATCTCGCCACCCGATGCCTGATATTTCAAATCGTTTCCCGCACAAAAAGCCCGATCGCCTGCACCGGTAATAATCGCGACCCATTGATCTTTGTCGCTGCAAAAGTCGTCGAATGCGGCAGCCAATTCAGCATTGGCCGGCGGATGACACGCGTTCATCACTTCAGGTCGCTGGATGGTGATAATGGTCAATCGGCCGTCTTTTTCAACGCTACAAAATTCACTCATAGTTCCTCCTAATCGTTGTCATTATTTGATTTCACAGTACTCCAAAGTCTATCAGCTTCACATCCCCCCGGTTCAAAGCCATGGATATGGCTAAAGACGCTCAATATGTCCAGCGACTGTTAATTTCGTTCAGGACTGTTAATTTCGTTCAGGATTGTCCATAGGGTTCACGACTGCTAATAAAGCGTTATAATCATCCTATCAATTTTCCAACGGAGACCGCTCATGGGCCTGTTTCAGAAAAAACTTGAAATACCTACAGCAGAAACTGCACTAGCAGGACGCGCGGAAGCTGTGCCTGTGCCTGCCGAACATTTTGTGAATGGAAATCCACTCCAGAGTCCGTTTCCTGCGCAAATGCAAACTGCGATCTTTGGCATGGGTTGTTTCTGGGGTGCCGAGCGCCGGTTTTGGGAGCGCGACGGCGTGTTCACAACCGCCGCAGGCTATGCCGGTGGGGTTACACCGAACCCGACCTATGAAGAAGTCTGTTCCGGTCAAACAGGTCACAACGAGGTCGTACTAGTCGTGTTTGACCCGAAGGTTGTCAGCTTTTCGCAACTGCTCAGTTTATTCTGGGAAAGCCATAACCCCACGCAGGGCATGCGCCAGGGTAATGACATCGGGACTCAGTATCGCTCTGGAATTTACACCTCAACCGAAGAACAATTCGAAGCAGCTAAAGCGAGCGAAAAAATCTTTCAGGACAATCTAAAGTCTGAAGGGTTCGGCGAAATCACCACTGAGGTCCTACATGCACCAGGGTTCTACTATGCCGAGCACTATCACCAACAGTATCTGGCAAAAGTGCCCGGCGGTTATTGCGGCCTAGGTGGCACAGGCGTCTGCTACACCAGCTAACGATTTTTTTTTGGTGATTAGGCCATTAGCTTATCAATGGCTTCTCGGTAGCGTTCGAGCGTATTGTTAATAACGTCGTCTGGCAGAGTGGGACCGGGATACTCCTTGTTCCACTGACCGGCGGCCACCAACTCCTCCGTATAGTTACGCACATACTGCTTATCAAAACTGTTTTGCTCACGCCCCGCCTGCCACTGGTCCGCCGGCCAAAATCGCGAACTATCTGGCGTCAAAACCTCATCGATCAATGTCAGCTTGCCATTGCTGATACCAAATTCAAGTTTTGTATCGGCGATAATAATGCCGCGCTGCGCTGCAAAATCTCGCGCTGTTTCGTAGATCATCAGTGATGTATCACGAATCTGTGCCATCAAATCTGGACCGGCAATTTCACAAGCACGCTCGAAGCTGATGTTCTCATCGTGACCTTCGGCAGCTTTTGTGGAGGGGGTGAAGATAGGTGAATCAATCTTGCTGCTGTTTAGCATTCCGGCTGGCAACTCAATGCCACATACCCGACCCGTCTGCTGGTAGTCTTTCCAGCCACTGCCGGTCAAATAGCCCCGCACAATAGATTCAATCGGCACCACTTCAGACTTGCGGCAAATCATAACGCGACCGTCTAGCATGCCGTATTGAGCTTCGGACAGACCATCGATCAGTCGGACATCCGAGGATACTAGATGGTGATTGACCTTATCCGTAAAAAAATCGAACCAGAAATTAGCAAACCCCGTCAGCATCTTGCCTTTACCAGGAATGCCGTTAGCCAGAACCACATCAAACACACTCACGCGGTCCGTCGCGACAATCAAAATTCCCTCGCTGCCATCTGGCAAGGTCATATCATAAAGGTCACGTACCTTGCCCTGACGTTTGTTGGCCAGAGGAAGATCTGTTGTAACAACGGCTTCTAAGACGGGAACTGTTGGCATGGTAGATACTGTAAAACTAAACGCGTAGTTTACGGAATCAATCCATCGAGACAACCACTAGGCGCTTTTGTTTACTCGCTCAAGGCTGTTTACTCGCTCAAGGCTGTTTACTCGCTCAAGGCTGTTTCAAAATCCGCGAGCAGGTCGTCGGTGTCTTCGATGCCAATCGAGAATCTCACCAGCGAATCATCTATGCCCATCTCTGCGCGGCGGGCTGGTCCCATTTCATAGAAGATCGAATGCGCCACCGGTATACACAAAGACCTCGTATCGCCCAGATTACTCGTACAAATGACCAGGTCAAGTTTGTTAATAAAGTCGAAACAATCCAGACCATCCGCTAATTCAATACTGAACAGGGCGCCGGGTTTTTTGAACAGTTTACTGGCGAGATCGTGCTGTCCGTGCTCCGCCAGCCCTGGGTAGTAGACCGTTTTCACTCTGGGATGCTCGCTCAAATAGGTCGTGACAGCCTCAGCATTGTCACTGGCTTTTTCCATTCGTAACGCCAAAGTATCAGACCCAATAGAGAGACGGTGAGCGGCTTCGGGTCCAAGCGTTGCACCAAAATCTCGAATACCCTTCTTCTTAATTTGAGTAATAGCCCAGGTTTTTGGATCGCCGGTCTTGTAGTTGTCATAGATGTTTGGAAACGTTGTCCAGTCGAAGTTACCGACTTCCGTGACCGCACCACCCAGTGCATTGCCGTGGCCACCGATGTACTTAGTTAAAGAATTGATCACAAGGCTGGCGCCGACAGTTTTGGGTTGAAATAAATAGGGCGACGTCATCGTGTTATCAACGAAGTAGATCAGATTGCGCGCTCTGCACAGTTCACCGATCTTCTCAAGGTCGGCTACCTGTGTACGAGGGTTCGCAATGGTTTCAACGAAGACCAGGCGGGTATTGTCCTGAATGGCAGCTGCCACATTGTTAACGTCAGTAGCGTCAACAAAGGTCACATCAATTCCCTGAGTAGCAAAGGTATTAAAAAGGCTATTGGTATTACCAAATAGAAATGAGGAAGACACCACATGATCACCCTGGCGCAGGAGACTAAACAAAGTGCTGCCAATCGCGCCCATCCCGGTCGCAAACGCCGCACTCGCAATGCCGTCTTCCATCAGCGTGATCTTGTCCTGCAAGGCAGTAACCGTTGGGTTCACCTGCCGACCGTAGGTATAACCGGGCGCTTTGCCTTGAAAAACTGCAGCCAAATCACGCGCATCATCATAAGCAAAGGTCACTGCCGTGTGCACAGGCTTATGAATTGAGCCGTGCTCTACCCCACCACGTCGATCTGCATGAAGAATCTTTGAACTGAACCCTGCCATGTTTCCTCCTCTTTGCCCATTCCGACAAACTATAGGCGAAAAAAAACCTACTGCTAAAGTAGGCCTTGGCCCTCTTTAGCGGAATTTATTAAAGCGCCCGCAAGCTGAATTCAAATCGGCGCTGTTTTGGTGCTGATTCCCATTGCCTGAAACCGCGCTAAAACGCCCGCAGTCTAGTCCCGCTAAATCGTTAAATCAACTAGCATCATCCGCTACTCATTCCCTTTCGTATTCTTGTGTACTCAATAGAGACAGCGAACACTCAAATGAATATCGTCATAATCGGAGCCTCAGGTGGCATTGGTCAGGCACTGACGCAAGCCATAGCCACACAATATCCAGAATCTAATCTTTTTGGTACCTACCTGCTGAACAAGCCTAGTTTTGATGGCGCGACTTTTAGCCAGCTCGACGCCAGCATTGATTCTGCGGTTTCAGCCTATGCAAAAAACTTTGAGCGTGTCGATTGGTTGATTAATTGCGCGGGCTTTTTACACAATGAGGAAAAGGGCCCTGAAAAATCCGTACGCCACTTTGAAACCGAGTTCTTTCTCGAAAACATCACCCGCAACACCCTCCCGTCGATGCTTCTGGCACGGCATTTTCAACGTCCATTGCGAAACGGTCACCAGAGCGTATTCGCTGCAATATCAGCAAAAGTTGGCTCAATCAGCGATAACCAACTGGGAGGTTGGTTTAGCTATCGCAGCAGTAAGGCGGCACTGAATATGTTTCTCAAAGGCCTAGCGCTTGAATGGCAGCGCGCAGTGCCAAATTGTAACGTCGCGGCCTTACACCCGGGCACGACAGATACGACCCTGTCGAAGCCATTTCAAAAAAATGTACCCAAAGAAAAACTGTTTTCGCCTGAGCAGAGCGCCAATTACTTACTTCACGTCATTGAGCAGCTTTCAGCGGAGAACTCTGGCCAATTCTGGTCCTGGGATGGTTCTCGAATTCCCTGGTAGGACCGCCAGGCCGACGGCTCTGGTATACTCAACTTTCAGTGTTTACATCCAGCTATCCTATGAGCCAAATCGATTCTTTCAACGACGAGCTTCTCGCCTTCCTTGCAGCATCACCGACACCCTTCCACGCGGTTGAGAGCATGGCCACGCTACTGCGCGACAACGGCTTTGAGCAGCTCAACGAGGAAGATAGTTGGTCCCTCTCGGCTGGCAAATACTTTGCCACGCGTAACGGTTCATCTATCGTGGCTTTCATCAACGGCAGCCAGGACATAGAACAGACTGGCATTCGCATGGTAGGCGCACATACCGACAGCCCATGCCTGAAGGTGAAGCCAAAACCAGAAAAACGCATGAGTGGCTACCTAAATCTAGGCGTTGAGGTTTATGGCGGCGTGCTGCTTAACCCATGGTTCGACCGCGACCTTTCCATTGCAGGTCGCGTCACAATCGAGACATCAGAAGGACAACTCAAGAGTTGTTTAATTAACTTCAAACGCGCGGTCGCGACAGTGCCAAGTCTCGCCATACATCTTGACCGTGAAGCCAACACGAATCGGACCATCAATCCTCAAAAAGATATTCCACCGCTCATCATGAAAGGCAAAGGTGATGAAACTTTTTCAGACATTGTTATGGCACAAATTGGCGTCGAGCACCCTGACCTTGCGGCCAAAGCAATTCACGGTTGGGAACTCTGTTTCTATGATACCCAAGCCGCCGCAACCAATGGCTTGAATAACGAGTTTATCGCCGGTGCACGTCTCGACAACCTCTTAAGTTGTTTTACGGGATTAAAGGCACTCTTCAACGCAGACGAAACCCTCACCAGTATCCTTGTGTGCAACGACCACGAGGAAGTCGGTAGCGCTTCAGCGGAAGGTGCTGAAGGCCCGTTCCTCGCCTCGATCATTGATCGCCTGATAGGCGCTGGCGAGAAGCGACATCGCGCAATCGCGCGTTCATTGATGATTTCTGCGGACAACGCCCACGGCATTCACCCTAACTACAGTGATCTGCATGATCCCAACCACGGACCCTTGTTGAATGAGGGCCCCGTCATCAAAATAAACGCCAATCAACGCTACGCCACCAACAGTGAGACCAGTAGCTACTTCAGTTATTTATGTGCCAAGCACGATGTACCCTGCCAGTCCTTTGTCGTGCGAACCGATATGGGCTGTGGCAGCACGATCGGCCCGATCACCGCCAAGGAACTCGGCGTCAAAACTCTAGACGTCGGCGTACCCACTTTTGGCATGCATTCAATTCGTGAGTTGGCGGGCCGAAACGATGCGTTTCATCTCTACACCGTCCTGTCCGCCTTCTACCAGGACCCCAAAATACTGCAGTAAACAGCCCTGAGCGAGTAAACAGCCCTGAGCTAAAGACAGCCCTGAGCGAGTAAACAGCCCTGAGCTAAAAACAGCCCTGAGCGAGTAAACAGCTAACCCTGGCTCGGTAAAATGCCGACATACCGAGCTTTCGGGCGAATGATTCGGTTATCTTTTCTCGATTCAATAAAATGCGCGAGCCAACCCACCGCACGAGATAGGGCAAAGGTCGCTGTGAAAAAGTGCGCCGGAACGCCCAGCGTTTCGTAAACCGGCCCTTTGTAAAACTCAAGATTCGCCCAGACCTCCTTACCTTTTTCTTGCATACGATGGTTAAAAGCCACTTCCAGTGCTTCGAGCGTCAGATAGATTTTTTCCTCAGCAGTCCCGCTACAGAGGTCCCTTGCCAGCGGTTTTAGTATCGCTGCGCGGGGATCAAGCAGTCGATACTCTCTGTGACCCATACCCATCAGTTTGCCTTTTTTAGCCAATAGCGCATCAATGAACGCCGCTGCAGCGGCAGGTGAACCAACCGACTTTGCATCATTCAATGCCGCTTCGTCGGCACCACCGTGCAGCTTGCCAAACAACGCGCCAATGGCCGCAGAAATAACTGAATCCACCGGCGCCAGGGTGCTGGCCGCAACCAGACCTGTGAAAGTACCCGCGTTATAACTGTGTTCGAGCTGCAATATCTGAACAGTACGAAAGACTGAGAGAGCCTTTGCTGTCGGTTTTATCCCAGTAAACATGGTTAGATAGTTGTCGAGAACAGCCGCCGAAGCATCAAAAACCGGATCTGCGTGACCCAATTGCTGCTGGCGATAGGTTGCGATCAGCGTGGGTAATTTGCCAATGATATGAAGACCATGCTCAACCTCTTTATCTAGAGCGGTATCAAGAACAGTCCCTGCGCCCGGCTCATCTAGCAGGGGCACCATCGCTTGCAACATGCGCATGGGGTGCTTTTCTGTACCGATTGCAGCGAGACAGTTTCGTTCTCGCTGACTCAGCGCACCACCAGAGAATTGCTCACTCAGCTGCTGAGCGCGCGACTGATCACCGAACAAAACAAGTGCAGCGACGTCGACATAATCCTGCTTAACCAATTCTCGGATATCAATACCCCGATAGCTTAATCTGCCCGCCTCCCCTTCGACGTGACTAATCGTAGTCTCGCCGGCAATAACGCCTTCCAGTCCTTTTGAATAACTCATAACTTCACCTTAGAAATACCGTTAGAAAGGAGGTATTATCGAAACCTTTTCAGTGAAAGAGAAATTAAACGATTTTATCAACTCATAAGCTGAGCCGATATCAGCACAGCTAAAAAATAATTAGCAAAACTGATATCCCCTTGTTTTGTAGACTAAACTGAGATTCCTGTATCTTTAAGCTGTTTGTCTAGGATGATCGATCCGAGAATGAACCACTCCGGCTGTATCATTATCGTCGTATTATTTTTCGCCAGCTTATCGATCAGCTCGCGCCGCGGCCCCAGGCAGCGGCAGCAAAAAAGTTTGAACAATTAGAATCCTTGCTCCCGACGCCGAACGTCTACCGAACGGCTTCTGGGTCGCCGGGTAGCCGCTACCGGCAACAACAAGTAAACTACGACATCAAGGTTAAGCTGGACGAATCTCAGCGCCGAATTATCGCTAGCGAAACCATCCAGTATAAAAACAACTCACCCGATACACTCCGTTATCTCTGGCTACAACTCGATCAAAACCGGTTTGCGGATGAATCCATGTTCCACCTAACGAACGCTCGAAGCAAAGATCGAATCACCTTCAAACACCTTCGTGAAGCACAGACTTACGACGACACAGAATATGGCTATAACATTGGCCGAGCCAAGCTGAGGATGAGTCCAACCTGGCACCGGAGGATGGGTTTGATCTAAAGAAACTTCCGGCGGCCAACGCTGAACCCAGCTACTCCCGAAAAGTGAAGTACGGTTTGATTGGCGTGATTATTCATGAAGCAGGCCATGTGTAGTTTCCAATGGTCGTCAATTCAGATGAACGTCGCTGGACCTGGATGGATGAAGGCTTGAACTCGTTTCTTGAATACATCGCCGAACTCGAATGGGAAGAAAGCTTTCCAACGCACGATAATTTCAGCAATGTGTTGGACTACATCCCGACTTACATGACCAGTGAGGGACAAGTTCCTGTGATGACCCAATCAGATTCCATTCTGCAGTTTGGTCCAAACGCGTATACCAAACCAACCGCCGCGATGGATGTTTGAGCTTCCGGTACCCGCAGATTTTTTCCGTACCATGGAAGATGCTTCCGCAGTTGACCTCGACTGGTTCCGGCGCGGCTGGTCCTATACCACGGATCACGTCGATGTTGCGATAACGGACGTACGCCACTATAAAATAGTTAGCCGAAATCCTGATGTCGACAATCCAGAGCTACAGCGCATCTGGGAACAAGACTGCCCCGCACCAATTGCACAGGCTAGAAATAACACAAGTGGTAAGCCGCGAGTCGAGCGAGTTCCAAGACTGAAAGATTTCTATAACGAAAATGATCGTTTCGCAGCCACCAACAATGATCGAAATGAGTATCAGGAATATCTCGACGACCTTGATGACTGGGAACTCACCGCTATGCAAAGAGCGTTGAGAGACGATAAGCATTTCTATTTTGTCGAGTTTACTAACCTTGGCGGCCTCGTTACGCCCCTACCGATTACCGTTACCTATGCAGATAACAGCTTTCGATCAATACTGATTCCAGCTGAGATTTGGCGCAAGGATGCAGATAGGGTGACTCAGATGTTTATCGAACCCAAAATAGTTCGCAACATTAGCATCGATGACCAGCATCAGATCGCAGACACAGATTATTCAAACAATCAGTTTCCACCCGGCATTCACAGCTCACCATTAGAACTGTACAAAAGTGACAAAGCGTCTCGAAACCTGATGAAAGATATTCTGGTAGAACTGAAGGCCGACAATTCTGAGGGTAAAGCAGTGCCAATCGCAGTACCGGACAACTAGACGATGCGGCACTGTTAGTCACGCAGATCACCGGCGTGTCAGCTGGCATTACTATCCTTGAATCTCAGGCAAGATTCGCGCTCTATATAGCGAACCACTTCTCTCTTAGCGTCAGTTCTTTTGCGAGCGGACCTATTCAGAGCAGACCTATTCAGAGCAGACCTGTTCAGAGCAGTGCCAGCAGCGCTGAACTCCAGTTAGTCGACGCCGAACTAAAAGTTAAGTATATTTTGGTGTACCAAGAACTTGAGCTAAGTACTGACATATTAATGGAGCTCTATAACGATCAGATCCATCTAATTAATCTTGATATCCTAGGCATCAAACAGGCCCTGGAGTTCAACCGAACAACCACAACTCAAGCAGTCACCCATGCCAGTCCATATTGAGATTCAGGAAATACGCGCCTTCAAAGCAGTCTATGACGAACTGGGTTTCAAACGCGCGGCTGACAAACTGTTTGTCACTCAGTCTGCTGTTAGCCAAACCATTCAAAACCTGGAGAAGAAGCTCGACTGTGTTTTGATGGAGAGAAACCCCATCAAATTGACTGAAGCCGGTATTCGCTTCTTAAACTACGCAGAACTTGTGCTAGGCGAGGAAGAGGCCGTATTGACCGACGTCAAGAATATCAAACACGGTATTCTCGGGACTTTGCTGCTTGCCATGAGCGGGACAGTAAATCGCCTTTTCGGCGAGTCACTACTCAGTGCTTATTGCACTGAGAACCCACTAACCCGACTAAAGGTTAACGTTATGCCAAGCAGAAAAATCATCTCTGCGGTCGCCTCTGATTTATGGGAACTAGGATTTGGTCCGTTTCAGCAGAACATGCCGGATTACTTCGATACTGTACCGCTATTTTCTGACAAGCGCACCCTTGTGATTAGCCAAGACCACCCACTGGCATATGCAGCACCGGAAGTCATTCTAAAGGGCGTACCGCTATTGGTCTCACATTTGGATGATCAAGACCTGCGCCCTACGATGGATAGACTACGTGATGCGTTTGGCACTATTTGGGAGATAGATGATACGGATCTCAGGGTTGCACTCACTGCTAAAGGCCTGGGCATGAGTTACCTGGACCAACAACTGATGACAACAGACCCGCGCTGCGCCTCGATGATTCCGTTAACAACACACATGGACTTCGCTTCAATTCCGCTCACGTTCGGCGTCTATCACCGCAAGGGGAAGCAGCTCTCTAGCGGCGCGGAGAACTTTCTCACCACCTGCCGTACCTTCCAATTTTGAAAATCTGTCCGTTCTCACTAGTCCGGCAGAACACCCTTTAACATATGGGGTTTCACTAACACCCGCTCAAGCAGTTCAAAAAGCAATTCAACAATAATCGCCAGACCAGCAGCAGGCAAAGCGCCCTGCAAAATGAGGTTGCTGTCGTTTAAAGCGAGGCCAGTCACGATCGGCTCACCAAGACCGCCAGCGCCAATAAAAGCCGCTAGTGTAGCGGTACCAATGCTAATAACCGCCGCCGTTTTGATGCCTGCCAAAATATTGGGTAACGCCAGTGGTAGTAGTACGTAGCGCAACTGTTGACGCGGCGTCAAACCAATCGCGTCCGCAACGCGTTTTAACAGTGGGTCGATCGTTAATAGTGCCGTAATCGTGTTACGTAAGATCGGCAATATTGAATACAGAAAAAGAGCAATGATGGCAGGTACAAAACCAATCCCAAACATTGGAATCATCAGTGCCAGCAACGCGATGCTGGGGATCGTCTGCATGAGTCCCGCAAGGTAAACCATCACTCGAGAGACGGTGGGTGAACGATACACCATCACGCCAATCGATAGCCCGAAGACGCACCCCATCAATAAGGCGATCGACGTCAGCTGCAAGTGCGTGATCGTATTCTTAATCAAACGATCCCAGATTGCCGATGACTGATCGGTTTCTTCTTCGAGCAAACCCGCTTCAAACAAATAGCTGCTGGCCACTTCTGCAAAAGTTCGATTCTGAACAACCACCTCACCATTCAGTCGACGCATGGTGTCCTCGTCAATCATGCCACTCAATTGGTTCAAAGTTTGGCGGGTCACGGTATCCAAGCCTTGACGAATCAGTGGTGCTGCGACGTATTCAGGAAAGTAACCCTTATCGTCTTTCAAGGTCACAAGTTGATACCTTTCTAGATCACCGTCGGTTGAGTAGGCGTCGGTAATATCGATACTGCCCTGCTCAATCGCTTGATAGGCTAGACCATGCTCAATACCCGTTGGCTGCCCTGTAAAGCCATAAGCACGCTTCAGCCCCGGCCAACCGTCTTCACGATTTAAAAATTCGAGGCTAAAGGCAATTCTCAAATCAGAATTATCGGCGAGATCACTTACAGTTTTCAAATCACGTTCTAACGCCAGCTTCTGCTTAATCGCCACCGCGTAGGTATTATTGAACCCGATAGAATCTAGCAGCTCTAATTCAATAGGCTGTAACTGCTCGTTAAGTGCACTCATCGATAGAGAGCCCGACTGCTTCAAAATCGCCTGGCTAACGGTGCCGCTATATTCCACGTAGACGTCAATCTCGCTATTGGTCAGCGCTTCATAACAGACCAGCGTGCCGCCAAGACCAAAGCGGCGCTCGACCGCCTGCCCACTAGCCTCCAAAAGCTGTGACAGCATTTCAGCCAGAAGATAACTCTCACTAAAGTTCTTACTCGCAACCACAATAGGCTTCGATTCTGCTTGCGCGACATTGGTAAGCAAAAAAGGGATTACCAAGGTCCCCAGCAAGAGTCGCCGTAGAACACCAATGATCTTCATGAGCTAACACCCTGCAATCCCATCAGATTAGCGACGTACTGATCCACAGGGTGCTCTGAGACTGCCTGCAGCGTGCCTTGCTGAACGATTTTGCCTTCTTTGAGGATGACCAACTGTTGGGCAAGTTTCGCGGCTTCACCGATATCGTGAGTCACCAGGATTATCGTGCGGCTTTCCGCAGCCTGCAGCCTCGTGAATTCTTCATGGATACCCCGCCGGGTAATGGGATCCAGTGCCGAGAACGGTTCATCTAGGAGCAATAGCGGCGGGTTCAGCATCATTGCTCGGCATAGACTGACTCGCTGTTGTTGCCCTCCGGAAAGGCTATTTGGAAATCGATCGGCGAAGGCTTGATCCAGGTCCATCAAGTCAAACAGATATTGATAACGTTGCTCGATTTTGTCGCTTGGCCAACTTTCGAGGCGGGCCATAAGGGTGACGTTGTCGTAAATGGTCATGTGAGGAAAGAGACCAGCACCCTGCACGGCATAACCCATTTGCCGGCGCACATTGATCAGGTTTGCGTAATCGAGGAGGACCCCATCGATCAACACGTTACCAGTGTCGGGTATCACCAAACCGTTAATAAGTTGCAGCAGAGTGGATTTGCCACTGCCACTTTCGCCGACAATGGCAGTGGTGAGATCGGCTTGAATTGTGAGTTGCAGATCTGGAATGACCGCATGATCACCGTAGGACTTGCGAATTTGGCGTAGCTCTACGCTGGTAATAAAAAGGCTCTTTTAACGCGGGCGATGCGGCAGTATAGGCAAGTTATAAACTCGTTGAAAGTTTGGAGTAGACGAAGGCGATAAGCTCGATCCGCTCATCTTCTGAAAGTAGCAGAAATTCGACGCCATAATGAACCCTACGCACTTCTTCTACTTCTTTGATCTTCATGCGCCCTCGCAGAATGGCCTGAATGCAGAGGCTTCGATGGATACCACCAATATCAAGTTTCAGCGAGAGGGTGATTTCATCCCCAGACTTACCGATACGAATGGGCGTGACCAAATGAGCACCAGTCTCGCTAATATCCAGTAGGTGGCAATCGATGTCTTTACCTCGCTCTCCAATGGATCGATTAATGACCGAGCCATCGACTCTGGTCTCGACTCTCACAGCCTTTCGAAGCTGGTTGGTCACGAGTTCTTTTGGGTAGCTGAGATGAATATGCGGGTACGGCACACGATAGGCCTGCATCACTTCGGTAACGAAGGCACAAGCTCGATCATTCACCATCATTCTAACGGTGACTGATTGCCCTACCCGAACTGGCACCAGGCGACGGTTATAGATCGGCGTGGTGATAATGATCGATCGGTTCTCAAGATAACCCACAAGCCGGACGGAGAAACGCGGATCTTCTCCCACAAACTGCAGCTGCATGGTATCGCCAAATCGCAGTCGCAGGCTATTCAGCTCCGGCGACGTCTCGTCATTCGAACTTATTGATCCATTCCCTACGGCGGTCTGATTTTCCATCACCCCTTAAATATGGCAAAGACCTCAGAAATTGCCAGTCAATTGGACAGATCTGAAAAATATTTCTGTAAATCCAACAAGATGCCATCTTGAGGCAACTCAGCAAGCCCCTTCTGCATTCGTGCCTGCCGATCCGAGGCCTCAGTACCCGTTAAACGAGCACGACAAAAAGACTTCCAGCGAATCTGCTCAGCGTTACTGAGTTGATCTGGGTAATTTCTAGCCCGATAACGAAATAGCATCTCTGGCAGTCGTGGATCTCGAAAATGTCCGCTGTAAGCCGCCAGTGAAGCTGGTTCGCTATCGTGAATAGCTTGCATCACTTCACGATCTTCTGCGGAGAAAAAATCTCCTTGATAGAGCATTTGGTCAGGGTCGTGGGTTGGCGGATATTCAGATCTTGAGAACGCCTCGGTAATCTTTTCAACAACCCCCGCACTTTTTTGTAACATGCCCTTGTGCAACTCGCATGTCGCCAGATCAATATCGAGCGCCTCACATCTTCCAACCAGAGTACTGAGCGGTGCAATGGCCGGCGCACGATTTACGTGGATCGTTTTGAGAGGGATTCTGGGCTCGTTTTCGCCCAGCTCATCGTTGCGAGAAAATATCCTTTTATGTAATTCATCAGGGCCGAGACTGATCAACGGAGTCGGATCTTTCATCAGGTCGTAGCAAATCACACCATTTGGGTTCGTCGGATGTTGCGCTAGCGGCAGCACAACCGCAATACAGTTCTGCGTTGCCGAGTACATAGAAGACACATGCACGAGCGGCTGTTTACCTAGAGGATACAGTTGATCCAATACTGCTTTTTTACGCCGCAGGTTAAACAAATATTCGTATAGCTTGGGTTGCGCGTCGCGCAAGCGCGCTGCTACACCGATGGTTGCCATCACATCTGCAACCGCATCGTGGGCACCCTCATGACTGATGTCGTTAGCAGAGGTGAGATGCTCGAGCCTAAAGCTGGGTGCTCCACTATCGCCTATTGGCCAGTTAAACCCTTCCGGACGCAAGGCGCCGGCCATACGAAATAGATCAATGACGTCCCAACGACTATTACCCCCTTGCCACTCGCGGGCGTAAGGGTCATAGAAATTTCGATACAGTAAGTAACGGGTAAATTCGTCATCAAAGCGAATACTGTTGAAACCAACTACACAGGTCTGCGGGCGGGAAAACGCCTCATGAATGCGCTTGGCAAAGTCAGCCTCTCGAAGCCCGCCTTGACGGATATCGCTCATCTTGAGCCCGGTCACTCGCATGGCGTCGGGGTCCGGCACCACATCCTCGCCGGGGTAGCAGAAGAAGTTGAGGGGGTCTTCGATCGGCTTCAAATTTAGATCGGTGCGCACCGCAGCAAACTGCAGAACCCGATCGAACCCTGGATTGGTACCGCTCGTTTCGAAATCGTACCAGAGCAGTGATTCACTCATGAAGACTGCCAGACTTCCAGATTATCTGCACGACCAATGGTTCGATTGATCCGTAAACTCATCAGATCTGCCATATCGCATTGCTGCAAGAGCGCATCAAGCTCAGCACGCCCGGCGTTATCCTGTGCATCGTATTCCGCAAACACCCGCTGCAATAAAAAGAATCGGTAAGGTTGCACGATCGCCTTAAGTGTTTGGCCTTGCACCTCAAACTCCGACATTCCAATTGCACGGTCTGCGACACTGCCTGCTGCCAGCTCGGTCTGAGCGTCCAGCCACTGATTGGTATAGGCAGCAGCCGCGCGGGTCTCCGGCATAAAATCTATTGCGATTTGCTGTAACACTGCGATTAGCGTTACCGGTATCTCATCTTCGGCAAGGTAATCATCACCCTGAATGGTGAACTCACCCTGATCCAATTCTGGTCGGTTCATGCGTTCTACCCAACGCAATACTTGCACCGCTCGGGTTTGCATTAAATTGAGCGGTGCAGGGTCGCGGCCCAAATGCGCATAGAGGGGCGCGATCATTCCAAAATCGCCAATACTGGGTTTGTATCCCAGAAAATAAGGGTAAGCGGAAAAGTGAGCAGTCATCTTATCGAGCAATTGTTCATAGAGCCGCTCGATAAGCGGAAAGGCTTCCGGCAAAGCACCAAAGCCATGCCCGGCGGCACGCATACGACCCATAGTCTTGACTGACAATGCTTCGCGATCCATGGATTCTGGCACCATCATCGCAAAATGAAACTTGAGCATGACGTCATTCTGCTCAGGAAAGTCCCAACGATAATGCATGGCTGGTCGCAATAGACCTTCCATACCAATCACGTCTAACAGACGACTGACGAAGCGCTGTTTCATTGTGGTTGGAGAAAAATTATGCCCGGTCTCAGATTCATAATGGTCAATAATTGCCGTGCTATCGCGAAGTACAACGCCATTTTCGGTTTCAATAACGGGTATGCCGCGCCGCTGCCCTGCCTTTGGCAACACCACCTCATTGTAATGCGCCGAGGTCGGTGCTGTTTCCCGGTAGGCTAGACCAGCTTTAATCAAGTAGCTGCGAGGCTTACCTGTGTATAGCGACAGAGGGGTACCATAAAGCGTGATAGTCATCGAATAACCCGGTAGTTGCGAAAGAGGCAGCATAACGGCTTCGCGATGCTTCTTAAATACCATTACCAGTCATGTATACTGACCAAAAATCGGCAGAATCGACACATGGAAGAAAGTAGTAATCGGTGGTTTTTCCTTTTGTTGGGCCCCGTTCTCGCCGCTATTGCGTACTTTTCGCTGGCCAGTCAGGGATGGGAAGCCTCTGCCTGTTGGACCGGTGCTATCGCCCTTCTGGTTGCGACCTGGTGGATCACCGAACCGATTCCAATTCCCGCCACTTCATTAATACCGATTGCCCTTCTGCCTTTTTTTGGCGTTCTGTCTCCGAGCGAAGTCGGCGCGTCATATGGTCATCCGCTGGTTCTGTTGTTGATGGGTGGCTTTATACTCTCCACGGCGATGGAACGAAGTGGCGCTCATCGCCGTGTTGCATTGACGATGGTCAATCTATTCGGCGGATCGAGTAGCAAACGACTGGTGTTTGGTTTTATGGCCGCATCAGCCCTGTTGAGTATGTGGATATCCAACACCGCGACAACGTTAATGCTCCTCCCGGTAGCAATGGCAGTACTCGAAAAGTCCGAAGACAAAGACCTCGCGATACCGCTTCTGCTGGGCATTGCCTATGCAGCCAGTGTGGGCGGTATAGGCACCCCCATCGGCACGCCGCCTAATCTTTTTTTCAGAACGATATACGAGCAAGAAACTGGTATTGAAATTGGCTTTCTGACCTGGATGTCCTGGGGCATTCCCGTCGTGTTGATATTCGTGCCTTTGATCGCGCTTTGGTTAACAAGGCGCTTGACCTACCAGGGCACCGTCGAGATGCCGGCGGTTCAAGCCTGGAGCGCTGAAGAGAAACGCGTGTTTATCGTATTTTCGTTGACGGCGCTTGCCTGGATTACTCGAACTCAACCGTTCGGCGGCTGGAAATCATGGCTGGATTTACCAGGCGCCAACGATGCGAGTGTGGCATTGATCGCAGTTGTGGTGATGTTCCTTGTACCGAACGGCAAAGGCAGCCGATTGCTTGACTGGGAAACCGCGAACAAAATCCCCTGGGGCATGCTCATCCTATTTGGTGGCGGCATCGCGATCGCAAAAGCGTTCGTTGCGTCAGGTCTTAGTGCTTACCTCGGTGACATGCTGACGGGCATTGCCGCCTGGCATATCATCGTCATGGTGCTGGTTATTTGTTTAACGATTACGTTCCTAACAGAAATGACCAGCAACACGGCCACGACGACGCTTATGATGCCTATTTTGGCAACCGCCGCACTCGCAACAGGGATCGAACCAGCATTGTTAATGGTGCCCGCTGCGATGAGTGCCAGCTGTGCATTTATGTTGCCAGTCGCAACTGCGCCCAATACCATTATGTTCAGTACCGGCCGATTTCCGATCAAGACCATGGTTCAGGAAGGGTTCGTACTCAATATCATTGGGGCATGCGTGATAACCCTGGTTTGCGTCACGATGCTGGGCTAATCAGATGTTGGGTTAACGGACAGCGTTGCGTCTCTTAGGGGTTTCGGTTTAGCGGCCAGTTTTTCGACCTCGGTAAAGAACGATTCAAGGTCTCCGATCTTTGCCAGCATTGCACTAAACCCCGCAACCTGACTCTGATAGGCACCTATTGCGGCCAGATGCGCATTATTCAAATCCTGTTCCATCCACAGGGAAAACTCACTTCCTGAGTCCCATTGTTTTTGCATCTGCTGATAGTGGCTTTTCAACTCGGCGATCAACTGGTTTTTTCGTTGTTTCTTATCCAACTCTGTCAGGTCGCTATCATAAAGTTGGGCCAACGCCTCTCTGGTCTCCAGAATCAATGTGATCACATCTGCCCGCCTCGACGCTGACGCAAGATAAGTGACAAATTCCTCCGCCTTGCCGTCGCTCTCCAACCAGAGCCTCAATAAGTGCCGCTCGACTGCGGTCGCAAAACTCTCATTAAAGACAGTGTCGCCTTCAATATACAAAACCTTGTGCGCCAATTCGTGAAAGAGCACACCAGCAAGCCGTGCATCATCTCGATATAGAAACGTATTCAGCAACGGATCATCAAACCAACCCAGGGTTGAGTATGCCGATACACCACCGACATAGACGTCATAACCAGATGCTTTGAGTTGTTCTGCGAACGCTAGGGCTTCGACTTCAGCAAAGAAGCCCTTATAGCCGACACAACCGGCAATGGGAAAACAATGCCGCAACAATGGCACCCCATAGGGTTCTGCCGCAAAAACATTCCAAACAACAAATGAACGTTTGAGATCAACATAACCATCATAGCTATCCCCGACCGGCAAACCATGAAGCTTAGCGAAAGCGAGTATTGCCTGGGCTTTTATTAGCTGGCGGCGTAAAGCCTGGTCGGTTTGGCCATCGGCCAGCAGTTGGTCCACCGGCGTCCTAGCGGTTAGCAGCGCAATTTGACCCGCGACTGCCTGATGGTAATAAGCAAGACTCGAACAGCCGCTCACCAATCCCAGGCTGGCAAACAGCATCAAAGCCAGCAATCGGGACCTTGTTCTTCTTTGCATCAGCCAGTGAGCTCCTGCTATTCTCTGCCGACTTGCCAACACTGGCTTATCTTCAGCATGTACAACGACTATTTTGGCTTAAGAGAAGCGCCATTCTCGATTGCGCCAAACCCCCAATACCTATTTATGAGTCCTCGCCATCGCGAGGCGCTCGCGCATTTATTGTACGGTATTCAGAGTGACGGCGGGTTTATCTTACTGACAGGGGAAGTTGGCACAGGCAAGACAACTGTTTGTCGCTGCCTCCTGGAGCAAATTCCCGAGGACGTCGATACCGCTTATATTCTCAACCCAAAACAAACCGCTCAAGAACTGCTCGCCACCGCCTGCGATGAGCTCCATATCGACTATCCGGAAAACGCCAGCATCAAAGTTCTGGTCGATGGTATCAACGACTTCTTATTGGCTTCTCATCAGAGCAGCCGGCGAACGGTTCTAATCATCGATGAAGCTCAAAACCTGTCAGTAGATGTACTCGAACAACTGAGGCTGCTCACTAACCTTGAGACCAATAAACGTAAGCTATTGCAGATCATTCTGCTCGGGCAGCCAGAATTACTAACCATACTGGCCAAGCAAGAATTGAGACAGTTATCGCAACGCGTCACCGCACGTTTCCATCTCGATGCTCTGAACAAGGATGAGGTAGCTGACTATATCCAACATCGGCTGGATACCGCTGGCGCAAAAGGTAGCCTGTTTCCACCTGCCACGGTCAAACGTATCTATGCAATTTCGAAGGGTATTCCGCGACTCATCAACCTTGTTTGCGATCGCGCATTGCTTGGCACCTATGTCCAAAACCGGTTACAGGTAGATGTTGCGACGATCAATCACGCCGCCAAAGAAATTCTCGGTGAGACGAAAAGCAAACCATTACCCTGGGCCGCCATTGCGGCGGTGCTTCTGGTGGCTTTACTCACCACCAGCATATTGCTGTTTAAACCAATAACGACTACAACGGTTGTCGCAGAATCGACAGAACCACGCGTCACCACTCCTGACCCAACAGCCGACCCAACAGCAGAGCTACAGATCGCCGAAGTTGTAACCGATGCCGATATTGACGTCGAGACTCCCTCAGAAGCCACGACTGAGGAAGCAATAGAGGAAGCCGGTGCAAAAGAACCGGCCAACAGTGAGTTGGCCATATTGATCCCCACAACAATCACCTCAGTTGAGAGCGCGCCAGGTTACGACGAACAGTTTGATGCCTTTGGCGCACTGATGAAACTCTGGGGGAACGACGTGGTGTTGGCCAAAAACACTGACCCGTGTGAGGTCGCACGAGTGTCTGGCCTACAGTGTCTTTCCAAACTCGGCAGTCTGCGCGACGTTGCTCATTTGAACAGACCCGTCATTATTAATCTCAGCACTCAATCCAGCAGCCAGTGGTTCGTCGTAAAACGCATCGATAACGAAACCATCACAGTCATCACGAATGGCGAAGAGTTTCGGCTCGATTCAGACGAAATACTCAACTACTGGAGTGGTTTTTACACCTTGCTCTGGCGCCCGCCACCAGCGTACCAAGAATCCATTAGACGAGGTGCTCAAGGCGCCACTGTAGACTGGCTACTCACGCAACTCGCCATTGTTGACGGCGATAGCGTACCCACGATTACGAAAAACCCAGTCTATGATGCCAATACAGAATCACGGGTGAAGCGATTTCAGATTTCGGTTGGACTGGTACCCGACGGCGTCGTTGGCGCTCAAACCTGGATCCATCTAAATAGTACAGACAGCACAGATAGCACCAGTACCCCCCGAATCCTCGATACACAACCGGTCAGTAACGAGGCTAACGGCTAATGTCCTATATTCTTGAAGCCCTTAATAAGTCCGAGCAGGAACGACGCGGCGGTCAGACACCGGACCTGAATACGGTGCACCGGCCACCGCCAGGACAAACCGTTCGGTCAACGCCGTGGCTCGCAATCGTCGTGGTGTTTGGGCTGCTAAATGGCATCGCTTTGACCTATTGGTTTATGTCTAGCCCGCCGGCCGAATCCGGTGCCCAGATAGCCGCTGACACCCCCGTTAGCACCGCAGCGGAAATCAGTGCGGCAGGACAACCCAAGCCCGCGCTTACAGCACTTGCTGAATCAACACCTAAAGCGCCTGACACTGACGTGATCACGCCAAACTCAGTACCCAACCTTGGGCTGCAAGCACCCGTCCGGATCACTGAACTGCCGATCAATGTGCAGCGCCAAATTCCCAACTTGGTGTTTTCCAGTCATCTGTATTCCGATGATGCTGGATTTCGTATGGTCAATATCAATAACAAAATGATTCGTGAAGGCGACATGGTCGCCAATGATCTCGAGCTACTTGAGATCACTGAAGGAGGCGTCGTTCTGGGTTATCTACATTACGTGTTCGAAGTGAGTGTGCTTAGGGATTGGAGTTTTAACTAGCCTGCGGGAACGCTAAAGCTTTGCGCATTCTGCAATTCAATCAATTGCTGATTGACCTGCTGCCGATAGCGATCAATCGCATCGATGGCCTCTTCAACATCTTTTAACTGCCTGTTGATGGTCGTAATAGATCGTTTTTGTGCCTCAGATTGATCCGCCTGGTCCTGCACTTGTCCTCTCACCAGGCTGACGGTAGTTTTAAGTTCATCACTATCCGTCGTCACTGAACGGGTCAAAACGGCAATAGTATCTGCGGTGCTGCTCAGTTTGGTTTTCAGCCCTGCAAGCTCTAGGTCCAATCGACCACTGGCACCTGCCATATCTTTTACAGATTGTTCGATCTTAGAAATCGCCGGTCGATTTTCTCGGTAGGCGATGCGCCAAAGCTTATCAATTTCCGAGAAGTTGGTGGTTTGTTGTTCTTTAAGCGTCTGAAGCTCTTTGGAAACATCAGTGCCAGTAGCCGCTAGGCGTGCTTCCAGGTCCCGCACACCCTTATTGGCCAAATCCAGCAGTTCATTAGATTGATCGAGGCGTTGTTGCACCTCGTAGAGCGTGTACCCACCAATTCCTAGCATGACGCCCATCAGTACCAGAGAAAAGACCAACAAACCCCGGAAATTGCTTTGCCGAGGCGCTGCAAGTGTTCGCCGCCGAGAGTCTAATTCGTGTTTTTCTGCCGCGATGACTGGAATCTCATCCAAGTCTCTACTGCTGCCGTTATGCTGATCGCTCATGGTTTTCTTTCCGGGATTAAAAAAGGGCTCCGCAGAGCCCTTCGAATTTTATCCTGCAGAGTCCTTATAAAACAGCAACAATGCCATACAAAACGGCAGTTAGTGCAAAACCGGAGGTAATAACGCCGCCGACAGAGGTCATGGGACCCTGCTTGCCGAACATTCCGTTACCTTGCAGAATGACAATAATGATCAGTGCCACGATCAACGCCATGTTGTTGGTTTCATCCATTGCTGCGCCACTCGGCATATGTGCCGAAGAACCCATGAAAAACAACATTGGCAAAGAAAACATCGTGTTGGTTCTTGAAGCCAGTCCAGCCTTCGGCGCCGAGGTGGCAGCATTCGGCAATGGTTCACCACCTTCAGCAACCTGTTTCGCAGACGCAATCACGACCTTTTGGTTCGGCCATATAATCAACCAAACATTAAGAAACATTAGCGTCCCGAGGGTCGCGCCAACGACGATATCAACGGTCAAGAATTGATGGCGGTAACCCAACAACACGACGCCCGTCAGGAACGTGAGCATTGCACCCCAGCGAAACCACCAAAGTGCCCGTGGTACCAACTTCTGGATAGCGCCTGAGCGATGCGCGCCGTCTGCTTCTTTAAAATATTCTGTTTGAACGAAATTGAAGTAATACAACAGACCAATCCATGTAATACCCGCCAGGTAATGACCCCAACGGAACAGATAGTCCAACCCACCACTAGTAAATAACGCTATATCCATGTTGCCCTCTCTTTTTTTATGCAGAGGCTATACGCCGATACCGTCTCACGCATGCCCCTATTGGAACATTTGATGGAACTCTTAATAAAGAACTTGATGAAACGCCACGCTGTCTAGAACTTGGCGCTTAATCGTATGGCCATGATAACATTAGAATTTTTCAATAACCATGTCGAATATTCAACAACTGCCCCCCCGGCCTAGGCAGAATCCAGCCGCTTTAAAGGGGCTTTTACCCCCGATCATTAATCGGTAGTATGCTTTTTCTCCGAAGCCCGATCCTCATCTGGTCTTCACCCAGATGAAACAAGTCGTCAAAGAGCAACTTATGCCGAAGATTTACCTAGCTTTATTTGCGTTAGCACTTTGTAGCCAAGCCGTGGTTGCTGATGACAAACCCTGGACGCTTTACTCCAATGTAGATTTCTTCGCCTTCAGTGAACCCGTCTCCATTGATCAGTTCGCCTCTGACTTCGACGACAACCTCGAGGACGGCGAAACAGCTTTTACTCACAACCGCTTAGAAATTGGCGGTAAGTGGCAAGGCTTCCGCTTAGGCTATGTGCACCGATTTGACTATGTCACTGAATTTACGGACGACACTGCGTTCTACCACCACTCCGAAAAGAACAACATCCCGCTGCCACAAAACCGCTCTTATGATCTACTGCTTGATGTCGAACGGGTTGAAGCAAAAGGTTTTGAGGTCGGTTACGAATGGAATTTCTATAAGGGTATGACCGTCGATGTGTCCTACTCGTACTACACCGACCTCTCTGAATTACAATCTGGCTCTGCCGCGGTGCTGGGCGATCTAACGCCCTTTACCGATCAGTTCGAGGCTGACGCAAATGCCATCATCGACAATATCAGCCTCGCAAACCGAGACCTCACGCCGTTATTAACCCTAGTTCAAAGCGTGCAAGCAAATCTCGCCATTGACTACGCATACAACGAACCCAAATTTGGTGAACCCGACTATCGTGAACCCGTTATCGTTGGGGCGCAAAACCAGCCTTTAACCGGCGTCAATTTCGCCGAACCTGGCGGCACAGGATATTCGGTGGACATTGGCTTTAATTGGCAAGTAAACGACCAGCTGAACATCAATCTGGAGCTAATTGATATCGCCAACGAGTTCAGCTGGGACAATGCACCTAGAACCATCACTACTTTCGATTTAAACGCGTTCTTGATTGACGCTGTGAACATCGCTCAGTCATTAGTAGACGGCGATATTGCGAGTCCTAACGACTTAATCGCTAACAACATCAACGTCCAGATTTTCAACGAAGACTACGATCAAAAGTTGGCATCTCGCTACGACCTGGAGGTCAACTATGACCTAAACAGAGAGCTTGAACTGTTCGGCTGGACGCCGTCGATTGGTGTATCTGCGGGTTACTACAAAACCGACACTAAAGATTTCCCACGAATCGGCGTCAACCTAGATCAAATGTTATTCCTCGGTTACGACATCGGCGGTGAAGCCATCACTCTTGGCTACGAAGGCAAGTATGGATTTCTACGTCTAGTCTCCGACGATTTCGGCTTCAAAGATGCCCGAACCTTTGGTATCGCAGCTGGTCTGAACTACTCTTTTTAAACGCGTCATTTCTTACGGAGTCGGTCGTTGAAAAAGTGCAGCGTAATTGATCAGCTGATCTAGCAGTCAATGCCTCGCGAGCGGATCAACTTGGCCAGATCCAGCGCCGCATCATCTCGCCCGACGAGACTAAAGTGTTCCGTTAGAAGTCCAGAGCGAGCGGCGCCCTCAATATTGGGCAGACTGTCATCAATAAACAGAATCTGATCTGCAGCAACCCCAAGATCATGTTGTATAGCCACAAAGTATTCACTAGAAGGCTTCGCAACGCCCAACTCACACGAATAGTAGGCACGATCAAAATGCTGGTCCAGCCTCATATCATGGCGCATGTACTGCATTCGACTCGCCTGCTGATTTGTCGCAAGACACACCGTGCACCCCCTATCGCGCAAGTTTTTTAGCAGCGACAAGATGCCAGGTACGAGATCTATTCGATACCATATTGCCAACACATCGTCCACAGCATGGAGAACCTGCCACTGTTTGAGCAGGGTTTGTAAATCCTCCCTGAAGTCCGCTTGGCCGGTAAGCGCTGGTCGCTCAGCTGCAAATATCTGTTCAAGAAACCGGTCAGCATCCTCGGCGTTTACAAGCGCCTTAATGTCAGTATAAAAAGACGCCGCAGTCTCTTGAAGAACGCCGTCAGCATCCAATAATAACGTTGTAGTCATCGACTTTGCGCCAAATGAGGCCGTACTATTGACAACAGAATTGCGGCAACGCTCAGCATCACAACACCATTTAGATAGAAAGGTAAGGCTGGATCGTAAAGATAACCGCCGACCAAAGGGCCAGCCACAGCGCCGAAACCGAAACACATTTCTGCGACACCAAAGCCTGGCAATACTAGATACAAAACCGCAACCGCCAGCAACGCAACCACGCAGGGCCACGTCGCGCCATATCGATCTACCGATGCACCTAGCCGAGACGGCAAAATAGCAAACACCAAACCGGTCGGTAAGAAAGCCCAACTCAATAAACGAACATCAGGTGTGAACATATCCTGCAGATAAACAAGATAGATCGGCATCATCAGGGCACTGGCGAAACCCAGCGGTACAAACAGGATTAACAACTGAATGAATGATGCGCTGATCGGTTCAGGGTCTGCTTGCGACGTGGTGACGGGGGCCGACTCAGGCACAGAGCGAGCTGCGACAAATGCAGCGTATCCCGCCAATAACCTAAAGATTAGAAAACTAAATTTCCAACCCAGACCTTGCAATAAACGGGCGACATACATCCACTCAATATTACCTGCGAACCCATAACCGGCATAAGCGACGCTGTACAAAACCAGTGCAAGCAAGAGCAACAAACGT
This sequence comes from Candidatus Azotimanducaceae bacterium, assembly GCA_051278195.1. Lineage (GTDB taxonomy): Bacteria > Pseudomonadota > Gammaproteobacteria > Pseudomonadales > Azotimanducaceae > JAHRVQ01. Next base: position 6,804 of record JBNMQM010000008.1, on the reverse strand, counting down.
CGACCGAACCGATCGAGCGCGACGCCAATCAAAGGCCTAAAAAACAATAAAGACAACGTGAAGAGGCTAAACAAGCCGCCGATCTCAAAGGCTGTTGCGCCTAAAGCTTTAGATTTAACGGGCAGGGCAAAATTGATAAAGAAAAGCGGCGCCGATACCCAAAAGAGACTGCGCCGCATTGCTTGTAATGGGAGCATGGCTTTTACGAGTCAAGTAAAGAACTGAATATGCCACAGTGGATCAATACTCGACAGCCTGTTTACAGGCATTTAGTATGACTGGATGGAAAACGATACTCTGGAAAACAATACTCTGGAAAACAATGCCCTGAATGACGAAGAACTCTGTTTCTTCAAACAGTACGGCTATTTGATTCGACGCAATGCCGTCCCCCGCGCTCAGTGCGCGGACATCCTCGACCTCATGTGGACCAGCGCACCGGCAAGCATTATTCGAGACAAACCAAGCTCGTGGGGACCCATTCCGCACGACGAAGAGAGCCAAGACCCACTGCTCATTAAGCAAGGTTGCCGTTGGCAATATCGCGCCGCGGCAACAGATCCCAGGCTGATTGACTTCGTCTTTGACGGGCAAATGCGCCGTTGGGCTGAGGACTTGTTAGGTGAAGGAACTCTTCGCCCACCTGTTGCCGGTGGCAAGCCCATGGGCAGTTGGGGCTCCGCGTGGCCCGGTGGTCCTGTCGACCCACAAAATGGCGAAGGCGTGCGAGGCATTTACGCAACCTTACCCGAGCAAACAGAGACGCGGAAAACTGATGCGCTGCACACAGATGGACATCCATTCCATCTTGGCGTCGTCGTGCTGCTTGAGGACAACCCGCCCGACGGAGGCAATTTCAAAGTTTGGCCTGGTAGCCACAAAAGGTTTTATCCACTGTTTCCAATGCAGTATGACCAGGCAAGAATTCCTTACTACGATCACTTGCCATCCCATAGGGGCATTTTGCATCCACCGGAATATCTTGCTGAGATCAATCGGGTCGAATCTGAGATAGAGCCAGTAGATTGCTACGGCGAAGCGGGAGATGTGATTTTTTGGCACCATCGGATGGGCCACATGGCAGGGTACAACTATGCATCAGAGCCCACAATTCGACAGGCTGTATTATATGATTTCTGCAAAACAGATCTCGATAGCTGCCGTGCAGACCCGCCTCAAGTGAACATGTGGCGCGACTGGAGTGATGGCGTCAATCAAGCAGACGTCTCTATCTCACGACAATTCGCGGCAGAACAGCGCCTACCCTTAACGTCGCTAGAAAACATCATTTGAAGAGATAGCTTAAGAATGCAAAGTCGCAATCTATCGCCCTGTACCTATCATTAAAAAACTTGGCGAAAAGCACGCGGCCAATCGGCCGCGCCTAAACTCGCTCGCTTATCTGGCTGTTACTTGCATCTGACCAAAACTCAGATCCGTTAATGCACCAGCAACTGCCTTGTGATAACAACTACGTTGCTTCGAAACACCGGCCAGTGATCGGGTTTTTTTGTAGCTGACATTTCCGCAAACTTCACTCGCTGCAACGCGAATTTCGCGTTCCAATCTGGCACGGCCTTCTGCTGATTTAAGATCCTCTGCCTGATAAGTAATCACAACACGATCAGATGAGACCGCGGTGGATTTAATGGATGCCTGAGACATAACAGGTATCGTCATCAAACCAACAACGATCGCAGCAACAGTACTCTTTGAAATTAACTTCATAACGACTCTCCTAGAACTAAAACATAAAACGAAAAAAATGGCCCGTGAGCTCAATGACTCAATACTATTGACGCATATTTTAGCGGGAAGGTTTAAGTGGACTCGTTGAACTGCAGGTTCTACACGATGAAAATGTAGAGCGTGGGTTAGATCGAAAGATCATGGCGACGAATGGCGATCTGCCAACACAACGTCGCTTAGAAAATATTGCAAAACATCACATTTCCTTTCGTTGCAACGATAAAAAAGTTGTGCTCTGGACCTCGAGTCACTAGTCTGCCGTCATGTTTGAATCTGACTACATTATAGTTGGAGCCGGATCCGCTGGATCTGTTCTCGCCAACCGCCTCTCGGTTAATCACACGGTCACGCTACTTGAAGCAGGTCCCGTCGACCACGCTTGGGATTTTCGACTGCACATGCCTGCGGCGTTGTCTGAGGTACTCGCGACCGATCGTTACAACTGGTTCTACCACACAGAAGCGGAGCCCGGTTTAAACGGCAGATCGCTATATTGCCCGCGCGGCAAAGTGTTGGGTGGCTCCTCTTCCATTAACGGCATGATCTATGTACGCGGTAACCCTGGAGACTTTGATCGGTGGGCGTCGATCCTGGGGTCAACTGCATGGGACTACGAACATTGCCTGCCCTATTTCAAAAAAGCTGAATGTTCTGATCTTGGCGATCCCGACATTCGCGGTACACAAGGACCGTTGAATATTCGTCGGGGAGCCGGAGATTCGCCTCTTTACCAGGCTTGGTTGAAAGCAGGCCAAGAGGCAGGGTACCCATTGCAAGACGATCTCAATGGGTTTGAACAAGAAGGCGTAGGGTTGTTCGATAGCACCATCCACAAGGGTAAACGTGGCAGCGTCGCTAGGGCATATCTACACCCGGTGATGCAACGTAAGAACTTACGCGTTGTGACCGGCACTCAGGTTTCTCGAATCGTGCTTGAAGGCAAGAAAGCGGTCGGTATCGAAACTCAAGAACACGGTGAAACGACCGTTTATCGCGCCGCAAAAGAAGTCATCATTTGCGCCGGCGCCATCAACTCACCACAACTGTTGATGCTATCGGGTATTGGCAATGGTGAAGAATTGCAGGACCTCGGTATAGAAGTCGCTGCGCACCTTCCTGCAGTCGGACAGAATCTGCAGGACCATTTGGAGATCTATGTTCAATATGCCTGCCTGCAGCCGGTTTCTCTTTATCCAGCGCTTAAGTGGTATCGAAAACCGTTCATTGGACTGCAGTGGTATTTGAACCAAACGGGCGCTGGCGCAACCAACCACTTTGATGCGGGCGGCTTCCTGCGAAGCGATTCGACCCAGGCGTATCCAGATTTACAGTGCCACTTCTTGCCGATTGCCATGGACTACGATGGTAAATCGAAATTCGCCGGGCATGGTTTTCAGGTACACGTGGGTCCAATGAAGCCGACCAGCCGCGGCAGCGTAACGCTACGTGACGCAGACCCGAGATCTGAACCTAGAATACGTTTCAACTATAACGAGACTGAAGAAGATCAACAGGTGATGGCAAAAGGTATAGAGATCGTTCGCAATATTGTCGGACAACCTGCGTTCAGTCAGTTAGCCGGTAACGAAGTGCGACCCGACGACATGAACCTGGCTGAGTTTGTCCGCCAGTTCTCAGAAAGTGCTTACCATCCTAGTTGTACCTGTGCCATGGGCAGTGTCGTGGACGAAGAAGCACGGGTCTATGGCATAGAGAATCTGCGGGTCATCGACGCGTCAATCATGCCGGAAATCACCAACGGCAACCTGAACGCACCTGTGGTGATGATGGCGGAAAAACTCAGCGACAAAATTCTCAGCTAGAGCTCGCAAACTCAACCAGCGACCGGCGCTCTTGCCGAATCAGCAGATCATGACAAAGCACCAGATTCAGCGCTGCAAAACCAGCTAACAACCAGGGTGTCACCAGCGTCAACAACAAACTTACCTGGCTCATCAAGGTAAGCCCATCAATGTCGACGAGAAAAATCGGCGCAATCAGTGGCAGTAATAGTACGACCCACAAAATGATGTACAGAGCGTAAATGTTGGCCGTTCTCAGCCAATAACCCCGGACCAGCCTGTGACTTTTACGGATTGCTTCAATTAAACCCATCGGCCGAATAATGAAAAGCGTGGCAGCAGGCAACAATGTCGCCATCAAAATCAAACCAGGAATCGCAAGCAGCAGGAGGCCGAGCACCATCCCGAATAGAACCAACTCTGGGACCACAAACAGCAGCTGGCCTAGCACCCCCACAACAATCATGATGAGTGCCAGTACGCCATTCGTGATGAACAGCACGACCATCAACACCGGTAACTTCGCCAGCGCAAGCGAAGCAACAGCGCCAACCGTCACGTGTTTTTGCCTCAGGTGATTGAAACAGACCAGCGTCACGATCACATTAAGGTAGGTGCTCACAACGGTCACAACAAGTATCGTAGCGAGAGAAGTATTGGCATCCACTGGCGCACTCAATTGCGACCACGCGGCTGCTATACCTAGACCAGACGAGAGCACAAGCACAGGCCAAATGATGCCGAAGCACTCGACAAATAATCGACACCCCTGCACGAAGACGCGCCATTTGCGTATTTCGCTATTGTTCAAAATCAAAAGCGTTGCCCCTGCTTTTATTGATTGCCAGGTCTTATTGGTTGCCAGCTATAGTGAGCGCGACCATTAAGTGTTGTTACTTTACTGTCGCATGTAGCCGCTGTAGATAAAGACAGCAATTTAATGGGTGTTCAATAACCCTCTGATTGCGGGTCGCCGGCAATCCGTGAGTGGTACATGACGCGGGGCAATTTCATATCCCAATCGTTAACACGATGCAGCAGACATCGATTGTCCCAAACCACCACATCCCCCTTCGACCATCGATGAAAATAGGTGCGATCATCACCGCATGCCTCAGCCACTAGACGCGCCAAGAGCTGCTCTGAGTCCACGGATGCCATTCCCGAAAGGCCATAAGCGTGTCGGCCAATCAGCAGTGATTTGATGCCCGTCTCAGGGTGCTGTTTAACCAAGGGCCGCACGGGTATGTCGCCGTCATGAAAACCGTAGCCACTGTACTGACTTTGCTCTGAATGTGAGTGACCCACTTTTGCCTGACTGTGCTGTAATGAATGTCTGGCCGACAGCGAATCAACCTGGTCTCGCGTTTTCGGGTCGAGTACTGCATAGGCCGCGCGCATATCGGCCCAGCCCGTTTCACCGCCTTTTTCGGGCACGACATGGGCTGAAAAAACAGCGCCTTTAGCCATGACCGGCATATAAGTGCTGTCACAGTGCCATTCCATATTTCCTTTGAGAATTTTGACGACGTCATCATCCCCTCGAACGGTGCCCTCACGGTTTAAGTTGCTGATAGCGGCATATTCGAATTCTAGATCACCGAACCGTTTCGCAAACTCAACCTGGACATCGTGCGATAGGAACTGACCTGGGAAGATAAGCAGCGCATATCGCAGCCAGAGGGCATAGAGTTCCGCAAACGCGTGCTCATCCAGACCCTCCAGGTTGACGTTTGTGACAGTAGCGCCAAAACACGCATTGAGCGGCTTAACTTCCATAAAAGGTATGTCCGTAGAGTTAATGTCCATAGAGATAGACCCTATACCGAAAGCCAATGTCCTGAAAGAAACGAGCACCGGTTTTCGCGACCGTATAGTCAATTTTTAGGACCTGTTCTTCACGGCGCGATGCCCAGCGATCTGCCGCTACGGTGCAAGGTGTCAACAGTGCTGGCTTTGCCGCTAGACCCAGCGGGCAGAAGATCACGCCGCTAGCCTCCGGCCGAACGGGGATCTGCTCTAGGATGCGGATACGTGCATCACCGTAAAAGGCGACCAACCCCGATTCTGGGTAATCACCAGCAACCCAGTCCATTGTATCCTTCTGACTCTCACCCCAAAGCGCCATCAGCATCAGCGCGGCTTCTTGTCGCGGCAGGTAATAGTTACGATTACCGGACGCCCCCTGTTGCCAAGCATATAAAGGACTGAGGAGCAGAACCAGACAAAGCCACCCCAAGAAGATCTTGCGACCCCGCTGTTCCATGACCACCAATGTCTGGTCGGATGCTCCACGGCTGAGATTACGAAACCAAAGCAAGGAGAACGCAAACCCGAGCGGAATGGCCCAGGGTAAAGATAAGCTAACAAAGCTCGAAATCCCAAATAGCAGTGTCAGCAGGTAGGGTAGCCAAGCCAACCAAAAAAGTATGTCACCCTTGCCGTTCGGCAACCAGCTCTGCCAGATACTGGCTGGCCAGCGAGCCGGCATGCAGATCAAGGCCGCTATCCAGGCCAGCAACCAATAAGCCAAAGGCACCAGCAAAAACTTCCCCAGTTGTTTAACGTCGATAGCACCAACGCCTTGATCTTGTACATATTGAAACGTCGCAAAATCGTTCGTTGATAACCAAACCAAGTGAGGCGCAAGCACAACACCACAGGTCAACAGCGCAAGCCAAGGATACGGCGTCAACAACCAGCGCCGACCGACCGCTGTAACCAATGTCAAAATCCCAAGGCTGAGTAGTAAGACCCCAGAGTAATATTTTCCGAGCACGGACAAAGCAGCCAAAACACCCAGTAAAGCTGCAAAACCAATGCCTCGAATACCTTTGCTCGACTGACTCGCGAGCCAGGCAACCACCAACCAGGGCCAAACTGGCAGCAAGATCGTATTGGCGTTGAACTTCACAGCAAGCGTGCTGTAGGGCAGCGCGAGACACATCACAAGGGTTGCTACGAGACTGACTCGAGCCAAGCCGAGACGTGCCCCTAGGACATAGATACCCGCAAGCCCCAACGCAGCATTGCTGTAGGCAAGCAGGTGGTAGGAAACTTGGCTGGTCGGGAATACTGAAAACCAGAAACCGGTAACCCATCCAACCAGTGGTGGATGTTTATCCTGGCCCCAATCAAAATTCTGTCCCCACGCGAAGTTTTCCAACATATCCCCGTAGGAATCAAGATTGGTGTCGGAAACCATATGCGACAGCGTCCAAGCCAACACATAGATGGCCAACAAAACGCTGAT